>CAWHMI010000011.1:0-296440 GCA_963830395.1 uncultured Actinomycetota bacterium | reverse complement strand
ACCTCCTTTGCCGTCAAAGCCGCCGCGAGCCAATCCCCGCGGGCGACGCTGCCACGTCTAGGTATATAGCGATCACGAGGCCCGCGGTCCAATGTGGCCGCGCGCGGCGGTGGATGCTGGGCCTGCGTTGACTTTTGCCTGGCGCCGTGGTTTGCTGCCACCGTCGCGCTTGAGAGCGCCTGGATCAATCGTGCCAACCGCAGGACGGCCGGTATGCCCGCGATCGTTGATCTGACCCAGCACCTGGAGGACGGGATGCCGGTGTTCCCTGGGATTACATCGCCGTCGTTTGAGGATTTCGCCCGGGTGGCGAGCGACGGTTACGCCATGTCTGAGTATCGCCTGGTCAACCACATCGGCACGCATGTGGATGCGCCCGCCCACCAGATCCTCGGTGGCGACACGCTTGATCAGATCCCGCTGGATCGGCTTGTCACCGACGCGCTGAAGCTTGACTTCACCGCGCACGCGCCGGGCGCGTTGTCGCTCGCCGATCTCGAGCCTCACCTGGGTCAGATGCGCCGGGGAGACATCGTGCTGGTGTGCTCGGGTAACGACCGTAACTGGGGCAGCGACGCGTATTGGACGGGCTGGTGTTATCCGGATGTCGAGGCGAGCCGGGCGATGATCGAGCGCGGGGTCAGCGGGGTTGGTTTTGACGGGCCCTCGGCGGATCCGGTGGACTCGACGACGTATGAGCTGCACCGGGTGTGGCTGTCGGCCGGCCGGCTGATCATCGAGAACCTGGCTCGACTGACAGAGCTCGGGGCGCGCACTTCGATCGTGGTTGCGCCGATGAAGGTGCGTGGCGCCAACGGCGCTCCGGCACGGGTGCTTGCTTTCCCGGCTGGCGGGAGTGCGCGGTGAGTGCAGGGGCAAACCAGCCGGCCGGCGCCGAGTCCGCGACGGGCACGCTGGAACGTGGGGTGCTTGGCCTGCCCGACGCGGTCGCTCAATCGGTCGCGCTGTTGTCGCTGGCGATCGGGGTGGCGTTCGCGGCTTCGGCGACCGCTGGTGATGCTGGGGCGGCGGCACCGCTGACCTACCTGGTCGCGGCCGTGGCGGCGCTGTGCCTGGCGTCGGTGATCGTGCGCTTCGCGCGGCGCTTCGCGACGGTCGGCGGTGTGTACACGTACGTCGCCAAGGGCCTAGGCCCGGAGGCTGGGTTTCTGTCGGGCTGGGTCTACGGCGCGGGGTTCGCGGTCGGGATCTCGTTCGTGCTGGCGATCTCGAGCACCTTTCTCTCGACCGTGTTCAAGGCCCACACGTCGCTGAAGATCGGCTGGTTTGCGTTCTTTTTGATCTTGGTCGCGGCGATGCTCGTGCTGGCGCTCTTGGAGATCCGAATCTCGACGCGCACCCAGCTTGTGCTCGCCGCCGTCGGGGTCGCCTCGATCGCGCTGTTGTCGGTGATCATCTTGGCCAAGGGCGGCGACGCCGGGATCTCGCTGCAGCCGTTTAACCCATCGCGGCTACCGAGCAGCAGCGGCTTCTTTCTGGGCTTGGTGCTGGCGTTCACCGGGTTCATCGGCTTTGAAGCGGCCGCCGTCCTGGGCGAGGAGACCACCGAGCCACGGCGGGCGATCCCGGGCGCGATCCTGGGCGCCGTGATCTTCGCAGCGCTGTTCTATGTGTTCGTAACCTGGACGATGTCGCTCGGGTTCGGAGTCGCGCACTCGCAGGCGTGGGCGATCAACCCCGCCGCGCTCGACACCCTTGCTACCCGCTACGCCGGCACCTGGCTATCGATCATCGTCGACATCAGCGTCGCCGCCAGCGGGTTCGTCGCCGCGCTGGGCGGAGTGCACCTGACCTCACGAACGCTGTTGGCGATGGGGCGCGACGGCGGCCTGCCCAGCGCGTTCGCGTGGACGCACCCGCGGTTCAAGAGCCCCTGGACGGGCGTGATCACGTCGGTCGCGATCACGCTCCTGCTCGGCGCATGGCTAGGCAACCACTACGGCCCATTCACGTTCTTCGCGTTTATCGCTACAACCGCCTCGCTAGGGATCCTGCTGGTCTACATGCTCGTTGCCGCCGGTGGCGCCGTCCTTTTCTGGCGCGAGCGCGGGAGCTCCAGCGGCCGCTACAACCCGCTGCTTGACATCGTCGTGCCCGCAGTCGCGATCGTTATCTGCGGCTACACGATCTACAAGTCCATAGAGCCCGTGCCGCCGCATCCGATCGACGAAGCGCCCTACATCGCCGGCGCCTGGATTCTCGTCGGCATCGTCGTGCTCCTGTGGCTACGGAGCCACAGCCCCGACCGCGTCCGACGCTTCGGCCAAGCCCTGGGCGAAGGCGAAGCCGCCTGACGCCGACGGCACCCAACAGCACCAGGGCGGGGCAAGCGGATCTCGAGCTGCCGCTCGCCACGCTAAGCGCCACCGACGCGCGAGGCGGCGGTAAAGTCACCCTGGCGACACCGCTCGCGCCCAAGCTCTCCGATCACCTTCTGTTCGATTACACGGGCCACGCTCGACATCCGAGCCCCCGCAAGGATCACGAACGCGATCCAGAACGCGACGTAGACATAGGTCACGCGCGGCGCCAGCACTCCGCGGGACATGACGACCGTCGGCAGGCACATCCCGACCGCACCGAGGAGGAAGGTGAGCGCCGGGCCGGGTGCGACGCCGCTTGCGAGCACCGCGTAGGTAAGCGGCACCTCCTCGCCTTGGCAGACGTAGAGTGGCGCGCCCGCCACGGCGGCGAACAGGTAGATCCAAATGCCGGTGGCGCCGCCGAGAGCCTTGGGGATCGCGTCCTCGGGCAGGAAGGTCGAGATGGCGGCGGCGAGCGCCATCCCAGCGACGAAGTAGGGAGCCACACGGCGAACCGTCGCAAGCGCGTTGGCTGCCAGTCGAGCCGGCACGCTTGCTGGGGCAGGCGCTCGGCAGGCGCTCGTGCACGACGTCTCGTCGGGGCCGCTGTCGAGCTCTGGGCTCGCGCCGGCGATCCGAGGCAGCCGCTTGCCCGCAAACCACGGCTCGTAGCGATTGATCAGCGCGCCGAGCACGGCGCTCCCGCAGAGCGCGGCGATCACGCGTGCGACGGTCATGCGCCAGCCTAACAGCGACCACGTGAGGGCGACCGTGATCGGGCTCAGCAGTGGGGCAACGAACACCAATGCAGTCAGCGACCCCAGCCGCGCGCCGCCGATACCCCGCAATCCGATCGCGAGCGGCATCGTAGTGCGCGAACAACCGGGCATCAGCGCGCCCGCCGCGATCGCGAGCGGAAGGCCGGCACGCCCTCCCAGCACCCCGCGCGCCCACCGCTGGGGCACCAGCGTCTGCACTACCACGGCCGCCGCGATCCCGGCCGCCAACCAAGGCAGCACGCTCAGCGCCAGCGAGCCGAAACGAGAGATGAACTGGTCGAGCGAACGCATCTCATTCGCCAGGTGGGCCTCCAGCCCGCCACGAGGAACTCAACGCCGAGGGATGAGGTTCCCGACAGCCGCTGTTAGCCCGCCGCTATCCGCTCGCTGGCTGGCTTCTGAGCCCGGATGATCGCGGCGGCGGCGTGCTCGTGCACGCGGTGCGTCTCGAGGATCTCGATCCCCTCGAACCCGGCGCTGCTGAGCGCAGCGCGGAAGTCGGCCTCGGTCAAGGCTCCGCCTACGCAGCCGGTCCATGCGGCCATGTCCGCCCGCGTCGCCTGGTCCATGTCCGGGGCCGCGATCACGTCCGAGACCGCAAACCGGCCGCCGGGCCGCAGCACCCGAGCGGCCTCGCGGATGACCCGAGGCTTGTCCGCTGACAGGTTGATCACGCAGTTGGAGATCACCACGTCGACCGACTCGTCGGGCAGCGGCATCTCCTCGATGTACCCCTTCAGGAACTCCGCGTTCTCGACGCCGGCCTCGGCAGCGTTGGCGCGCGCCAGCTCGAGCATCTCGTGGGTCATGTCGAGCCCGATCACCGTGCCCGTCGGTCCAACGCGCCGGGCGGAGATCAGCACGTCGGCTCCGCCGCCGGAGCCGAGGTCGAGAACCGTCTCGCCCTCGTGGAGGTCAGCGACCGCGGTCGGTACGCCGCAGCCCAGCGACGCGCTGACCGCGGCCGCGGGGACATCCTCGCGGTTCGCCTCGTCGTACAAGGTGGCGCCGAACACGCCAGTGGCGTCCGCGGGGCTACAACTGACCCCTTCGGAGCCGCAGCAGCCAGACCCGGACTCGAGCGCGCGCGCCTGATCGTAGGCGCCGCGCGAGGCGGCCCTGGCCGCCGCGGCGTACTTCTCGCGGACGGTGTCGCGGATGTCGGTCGTGTCGGGCAGCTCAGTCATGCGGACAGCTCCATGTATCGAAATGAAGTCGTGATCTAGGCCGCGAGTGCAACGGGCTCAAACGAGCTGACCCCGACGGCACCCGGCGCGTCGTTGATCCACGCCACGAGTGGCGCGATCACCGCGGCGGCGTCGGCGCTCACCCCGCGCAGCGTGTTGGAGGCAAAGGAACGCTGGTACTCCAGGCCGACGTAGACCAGCCCAAGGTGGGTAGTGGAGATCCCGCCGACGTGTAGCGGCGAGCCGGACGGATCGAGCGCGCCGAGCCCGCGAAGGTAACCGAGACTGGGCCGGTAGCCGGTGGCGAGGATGATCGCGTCGACCCGCTCCCGCTCGTGCTCGCTCCACACGACCTCGTCGCCGTCGAGCGCGATGAACGTGGGGCGAACGTCGACGAGGCCGTCGGCGAGGGTCTGCTGGAAGCCGACGCTGTCGGTGATCAGGCTCCCGTCGCCGATCTTGCTCAGCCACGCGGCGGGTAGCGAGTCAAACCCGGTCTCACCCAGCCAGTAGTGCACGTCGTGACCGCGCAGCCGCTGCGGGATGAAGCGAAGAGGGTGGCGCGCGGCGACGGTGACGTCGGCGACCAGCGCGAGCTCGTTGGCGACCTGGGCAGCGGAATCGCCCGCGCCGACCACGACAACCCGCATGCCGGCGTAGGGCGCCGGGTTGCGGTACTCGGCGACGTGCAGCAGCCGGCCGGTGAAGCTGCGCTGGCCGGGGAAGATGGGGCGGTGGGGATTCGAGAAGGATCCGCTCGCAGCGACGATCCCCGCGGCTCGGAGCTCCCGCCCGTCAGCGGTCACGACGACGAACTCACCGTCGTCCTGGCGCACCGTGACCACCCGGGTGCCCGTCTGGATCTCGACCGGGATGGTTTCGGCATACCGCTCGAGGTAGTCGGCCACCTCGTCGCGAGCCGGGTAGCGATCTGGATCCCCCGGGAAGGGCATCCCCGGCATCGAGCTGAAGTCGGCGGGGGAGAACAGCCGCAGGCTGTCGTAGTACTGCGGCCAGGCGCCGACCGGCTTGTCGCCGGCCTCAAGAACCAGCATCGGCAGGTTCAACTGATCCAGCGCGCGCGCCGCGGCGAGCCCGGACTGGCCGGCGCCAACCACCACCACCCGGGCATCAGCACGCGGTCGAGAGTCGAGCTCGAAGCTCCGCGCCACAGACATTGGGTTCAGCCCAGCCACGCCGAAAGCTCCTCGAGCGCGTCGGGGATCACGTAGTAGTAGGCCCACAGGCCCTCGCGCTCGGATCCGACGATCCCGGCCTCCCGCAGAACCTTAAGATGATGGGAGACGGTGGGCTGGGAGAGGTCGAACAGCGGCACCAGTTCGCAAACACAAACCTTGCCGGCGTGCTTGCGCAGCACGTCAACCAGCTGCAGGCGCACCGGGTCGCCCAGCGCCTTGGCGATCCTCGCCATCCGCTGCGCCTGCTCGCGCTCGACGTCGGGATACACAACCGGCTGGCAGCAGCGCTCGCCCGCGGGCCGCTTGACCTTCGGGCTGAGCTCCAGATCGACAACCATCTATCTACTTATATCTATTGAAGTGACGATTGTCAATAGATAGTCTCCGACGCCATGAAGTACGTGCTGTTCGTGTGTGCTCACAACGCTCGGCGTTCGCAGATCGCGCAGGCGCTGTTCGCGCGCTACGGCCCCGAGGACGTTCGCGCCGAGTCGGCCGGATCCCAACCGGCCCAACGGGTGTGGCCTCAGGTCGTCGAGGCGATGCAGGAGATCGGGATCGACATCTCTGAGCGCAAGCCGAAGCGGCTGTCGGTGGAGATGCAGCTGCACGCCGGCTGGGCGATCACGATGGGGTGCGGCGACGCCTGCCCCTACGTCCCGACTACCGTGGATGACTGGGACATTCCGGACCACGCCGGCCGCTCGCTAGAGGAGGTGCGCGAGCTCCGCCAGCTGATCGACGAGCGCGTCCGCAACCTGGCGTTTCACAAGATCGGCGCGATCCGGCGCGACGCGACCGCGCGCCGGCTCCGGCTCACGAGGCTGCTGCCCGGGTTGGTCGACGAGTTCGGCGGGCGCCACCGCGCGGAGACGATCCGGGGTTGCGCCGATCGCATCCTCGATGACTACGACGACGTCCCGGTGCGCAGCCACATCCTCACCCTCGCGCACAAGCGCACCCGCGATTGTCTACGCCAAGAGCACTGCGACGTGCTCGAGCTGGGGCCCCGCTAGCGATGGACCGGACGCTCGCTCTGTCGCGCCGCGCCGGCGCCGAGGCGCTGGCCGCGTTCGCGCTGGTGTTAGCCGGCTCCGGCGCGTCATCGCTACCACGGCGCCTGGGGCTCGGTCGGGGTCAGCCTCGTGTTCGGGCTTGTCATCATGGTCATGGACTACGCGACCGGGCTCTCTCGGCGCCCACATCAACCCGTCGGTCACGATCGCGTTCACGCTCACTTGCCCACTTCTCGCCGCGCGACGCGATCGCCTATATCACCGCCCAGCTAACGGGCGCCGCGCTCGCCGCGCTCGTGCTGCTCGGAGTGTGGACGGACAAGGCCGCGCACCTCGGCGCAACCGTGCCCACCGTCGCTGCCGGAAGGGCATTTCTCTACAACGCGGTGCTGACAGCGCTGCTGATGTTCGTGATCATGCTATGTCGACCGACACGCGCGCGGTCGGCGCGGGCGCAGCGATCGCGATCGGCGGCGTGATCGGGCTCGACGCGCTGTTCGGCGGCCGGGTCACCGGCGCGTCGATGAACCCGGCCAGGTCATTCGGCCCCGCGCTCATCGCCGGCGAATGGCATGACTTCTGGGTGTATGTCGCCGGCCCGATCCTCGGCGCTGGTGTCGGAGTGCTCGCCTACCAGCTGCTCCGCGGCGAGCCCTCACCGCTCACTGCCGAGCGCCAACCGGAGGGTCAGCGCAATGGCGCACGTCCTGTTCGTCTGCCTGCATAACGCCGGCCGCTCACAGATGAGCCAGGCGCTATTCAAGCGCGCCGTCGACGGCCGCCACACCGCCGCGTCCGCGGGCACCACCCCGGGCGACCGCGTCCACCCGGAGGTCATCGAGGTGATGCGCGAACTGGGCATGGATTTGTCCGACCGCCAGCCCCGGCTGCTCACTCGGGAACTCGCCCAACAGGCCGACATCGTCGTCACGATGGGCTGCGGCGACGAATGCCCGTTCATCCCGGGCAAGCGCTATATCGACTGGGACCTCCCCGACCCCGCGGGCCGGCCCGTCGACGAAGTCCGCGCCACTCGCGACGAGATCAGCCAACGCGTCAACCAGCTGGTCACCGAGCTGGAGTCCGACTGACGGTTAGTACTGAAGCGCAAGGTAGGCGTTCCAAAAACCCGCCCATGACATCGGTCGTATTGGCATGAGAACGCCACCAAGCGGGGCTTGGCCAGGATGCCCGTGGCGCACCAAAAGCAGGGCTGCCGGACACATCGCGGTTGCGTCTCTTTGCTGCTGTAAAGCTGCTCGCCGGTTCAGGTTCCCGGGGGTCAGTCTATGCGGCGGTGACCTCCTCGTCGAGAGTGTCGGGGTGGGCTTGCTGGTACTTGATCCGGTAGAGGTGTTCGCGATCGACGTCCGTCACGTCGCGCCGTCGCTGGCGTGGCTGAAGAACAGGTCGAGCAGCGCCCAGACGAGCGAGAGGCAGCTGGTCTCGCCGGGGAAGCGGCCCATTGCCTTCGTGCGCCGGCGGACTTCGCCGAGCGACCGTTCGAGGAGGTTGGTTGACGCCAGTGTTCGCGGTGTCTGAGCGGGCGGTGCAGGTGCACGACGAGCGCGTCGAGATCATCTGAGAGACACCGCGCGGCCGACTCGTAGCCGTCATGTTCCAGTTCGTTGATGAGGACCTTGGAGGCGGAGCGTGCCGTCCCTGGCTGAAGACGAGGGAGGCGATTCCGTCCGCGCGGTCAAATTCGGTGATCAGGATGACGGCGCCGGCGATCGCGGTGACGATGAACGCGATCAGGGTGGTGAGGATGTGCTGGTAGGCGCCCTCGACGTTCATCGACTGGCGATTGGCCTTCGATAACGTCCATGTCGCGGCGAGGTTGACGACAATCCCGAGCAGGCCGACGATCAGCACCGCGGTCCCGACCAGGTTCGGGGGTGTGATCAGGCGGCTAATGCCCTCGTAGACGATCAGCAGCCCGAGCACCAGCAGCGTCGCGTTGAACTGCGCTGAGAGGATCTCAGTGCGCTTGAGCCCGAAGGTCATGGCGCCCTTGGCGGGTCGCTGCGCGAGCCGGATCGCTACCAACGAGAGGCCGATCGCGGTCGCGTCGGTGAGCATGTGCGCGGCGTCTGAGAGCAGCGCCAGCGAGCTCGCGTGGACCCCGACCGTCACCGCAACGGCCATGAAGGCGAGGATCAGCCCGAGCGCGACCGCCAGCTTGCCGCGATCAGCGTCGGCGGACACGCCGTGCATATGCCCCACGTGGCCGCCCCGTGATCGTGCGCGTGCTCGTGGACCATCAGCGGCAGCCGTCCTCACATCCACCCGTCTCCAGGCCGGGAACGGCGGTGCACGCGCAGCCCTCACCGGCCCAAGCTTCGCGGCCCTCACGAACCGCGATCGCGGCGATCCCCAGTGCGATGACCGGATCAAGCCACCACGACCCCAGCACGGCGTTGGCCGCCAGTCCGACAAACACGCCCGCGGCCATGTAGGCGCACAGGAGGTTCTGCGCGCCCTCGGCCGCGGTCGCGCCGGACGCCAGCCGCTCCCCGACGCGCTGCTTGGCGCGACCAAGGAGCGGCATCACCACGATCGAGCTGACCGACAAGCCGATCCCGACCCAGCTCGTCGATGGACGATCACCGTTGATCAGCGCGCGGATGGCGTCCTGGGCGATGTAGGGGGCGAGCAGGAAGAATGAGACCGCCACTGCTGTTTGCGCTTGGCGCTCGGCCGCCTCAGACAGCCGGCGGGAGCCGGTGAAGCGCCAGATCACGATCACTGATGCCAGCCCTTCGATCGCCGAGTCGATCCCGAATCCCAGCAGCGCGACCGACCCCGCGATCAGCGCCGCCGTGATCGCTACCGCGCCCTCGACGGTCATCCACGCCAAGCTCAGCCACGCCAGGGCTTTCGCGCGTCGGATCAGCCGGTCGCGTTCCCCCGAGTGCCGTCGTGGTGCGGCGGCGGGCGGAGCCATCGGCAGCTCTGGGATCGTGCTCATGTCAGCGCCTGGACGGCTGCGAGGTGGGCATCAAGAAGGCTGCGGCCGGTGGCCGTAAGGGCGTAGAAGACGATCTTCCCGTCCCGGCGCGATCGCGCCAGCCGGGCCTCGCGCAGCACCCGCAGGTGATGGCCGACGAGATTCTCAGCCCGCATCGTGATCCATCCCAGATCACAGACACATAGCTCCTCCCCCTCGCGCAGCGCCATGGCGATCGTCAGACGCGTCGGATCACCCAGCGCTTTCGCCGTCACAGCCGCCTCGCTAGCAGCTGCGGCATCCAGCCCCCGGCGGATCTCCTCCGCACGGGGCAGGTCCAGACACAGCAACTCGCAACAATCGTCAGCCACGAAGCTCATCCTAACGCGCGTTGGGCTGAGCGACTGGGCTGAGATATCAGGGTCTGGCGGCCTTGAGGGCCTCGACTTGGTGGCTTTGGTGCTTGAGCAGGCCGGTGAGGACCTGTTCGAGGCTCCGCTGGCCGTCGCAGAAGCGGAAGCTGTCCTTCGGTGGGATGGCGTTCAACTGGGTGTCGGTGAGCTCGGCGATGGCACCGAGGGCGCCGCGCGCGCCGGCGAGTTGGGTGGCCACGACGTCAACGTGCGTGTTGTCCGCCGCGTATTGGTTCCGCTGCTGGCCGCCAGCGGGACCATGTGCAGCGTGGTCGGCGGGCCCGTAGCTCATCCTGCGCGGGAGCCAAGGGGTGCGATGACCGTGATGCTGGGCTGGTCCCTGAGTACCTGACCTCCCGGCGGCGGCCTGGGCGAAAGCCGCGATCCGCTCGTAGTTATCGGCGGTGTGCCGCGCCGCCGCGCCGAGAGTCCCGTCGCCGAGCTTCTCCCGGCCCGGGCACGGCAGACCCAACGCGGTCTCATCCAGGGTCGAGATGAGATCGATCAGCTCCGCGATCTGGCTGTCCACCGTTCTGTAAAGCTGCTTGCCACGTTCGGTCATCGAGAACCCGATCACGTCCGGCTCAGTGGCGGGCATGGGCCGCGGGCCCTGGTTCGGCGGGTGCGTGCCCGCTCACATTCTCGGGGTGGGCCTCGAAGGCGTGTAGGCAGTGGGTCGAGCAGAAGTAGTAGGTGTCGCCGGCGAACTCCTTAGTCACCGCTTTTGCCCGGTCGACCTTCATCGCGCACACCGGGTCAGTGACGCCGCGGCGGGCCGTGAGCCCGAACAGAGCGACGAAGATCACGACGCCGAGAAGGTTGAGCGCGAGCTTGTAGTCGACATGCACGCCGCTGAAGATGTCGGCGCGGGTGGGGCGCGGACCGGTGGGAATCAACCCGAGCGCGCTGAAGACGCCATCAACGATCAGCGCGGCGACCACCATCGTCATGAACATCAGCACGGTGATCCGGACCGTGAACCTGGCCCCGTAGTACTTGCGGTAGATCGCGAGGATCGGCAGGACGATCAGGTCGGCGAACAGGAACGCCAGCACACCCGCAAACGAGATCCCACCCGACCACAGCACCGCCGCGAGCGGCACGTTGCCGACCGAGCAGACGAAGCTGAGCACGGCGATGATCGGGCCGATGATCACGTTCTCGACCGTCGGCAGCGGCGCCGGCGCATTGCGGAGGAACAGGTGCTCAAAGAAACCGTTGCCGAACTGGGCGATGAACCCCGCAAGCAGGAACCCGATCGTGATCTCCTTCCACAGCATCTGCCAATCGCCACGGAAGTTGTGGGCCACGTCTGACCATGCCCGGGCCGAGGTGAGGCGCTCGCGCCAGGACAGCTGCTCCCCGGCCATGTGATGCTGGTGACCCGTATCCGCCTCGCGTGCGTGCTCGCGCGCCTGCTCCTCGAGCGGGCGGCTGACGAACAGCCGCAGCAGCACCGTCATCAGCACGATCATCACGATCCCGCCGAGATACTCGGCGGCGGTGAACTGCCAGCCGATCAGCACCCATAAGACCAGCCCGAGCTCCCACACGAGGTTGGTCGAGGCGAACTGGAACGCGAGCGCGAAGGCGGCACTGGCGCCTTTCTGAAACAGGGATTTCGCGATCGCGATCGCGGCATAGGAGCAGGACGAAGACGCGACGCCCAAGCCGGTCGCCCACGCGATCGGCCGCGGCCCCGAGCCGCTCATCAGACCCTCGATCCGCTCGCGCGGCACCCACGCCTGCACGATCGCTGACAGCGCGAACCCGAGGACCAGCGCCCACCACACCTGCCATGCCATCAGAAACGAATCCCGGAGGCCGTGCCAGATCACATCGAACACGCTCATCGCCAGAGTCTACCAAATACCCCTAGGGGGTAGGAGTAGCTGATAGATTTGACACATGCCGAGACCTCAGCAACCCACACGCGGCTACACCGCAAGCAAAGACCAGCTGCTCGCGCGGCTTAAACGCATCGAAGGCCAGATCCGCGGGATCGAGGGAATGGTCCAGGACGACCGCTACTGCATCGACATCCTCACCCAGATCAGCGCCGCCCAAGCCGCCCTGGACAAGGTCGCGCTCGGGCTGCTCGATGGGCACGCGCACACCTGCGTCATCGGTGCCGAACCCGGCCAGCAGGACGAGCGGACCGAAGAGATGATGGCCGCCGTCGGCCGACTCCTCAGACGCGGCTGACGCGCTGCGGAAGCACGACTTCCTCGACTGAAACGCCGCGCCGCCGTCGCCGGCGGCATGCGCACCGCACACCACCCCGGCGCCGCAGGCCACACCCAGCCTCCCGACCGACTCTCGCCGTGGCTAGCCGGGTCGGTGGGCGCGGAGCCGCTCGACGATTCCCCACTTGGAGCGCTCGACGAGATCGATCTCGAACCCAACAGCCGGGAGGTAATCGAGCGGGTCGCGCAGCAGGTGATCGGCTCCGAAACGCACGCTGAGCGGCTCCAGCAGCCGCTGGACGACGCGGACGGCCGACATCGGGCTGCGGACGTGCTCAAGCATGACCAGATAGCCGCCGGGCCGCAGAACACGGAGAGCCTCCCCCGCCGCGCGTCGCATATCAGGAATGGTGCAGAAACCCAGCGTGCAGGTGACGGTGTCAAAGCTCGCATCGGCGAACTCAAGGCGCTCGGCATCGCCGAGTCTCAGGGCCGCCGTGCGAGCGAGCTCTTGCGCCCGATTTTGCCCGATCCTCAACATCTCCGGACTGAGCTCGATTCCCGTGAGCTCGACGCCCGTCGGATAGAAGGGCAGGTTTCGCGCGGTGCCGCAGGCCAGCTCGAGCACGTCGCCGCGGGCCTGGGAGCAAACCCACTCACGACCGCCGCCGAACAAGACCCGCTCAAAGACGCTGATCTGACGATCGTAGTTCGGCGCCTGCTTGTCCTGGACGCGGCGAACGCGCTCGGTCTCAGTGCCGGGATTCATTGCACTCCAGCCATGGGCCTGCGGGTAACCGTCTCCCGGCCGCAACACTAGTCGACGATACGGCACGTGCCCCGCAATCCGAGCAATCATCGTTTGCCTTGTCGCACGGCCCCGAGCCCGGACCGTCGGGAGATGCCCGAACGAACGCGGCCCTCACTACCCCACGCGTACGAAGCCCTCCCGCACGGCAACCGCCCGGGTCGTCGGCGTCGCCCTCCGACTTGCGGAATCCTCAATCTGAAGCGTCCGGCTTGGCCGCTCCGACGATCGCATTGGTCGTTCGACCGGCGCCCAAGCGGACGAGTCCTATGGCGACATTCAACCGGTCGAGCCGGAGGACGCAGCCGCCGACCCGCGCGACTGCTTTGGTCTCTGGGTGGCCGCAAGCTCACGAGCGGATTGGCGACCAGGAGATCGTCTGACGCGTTGGGACCGGACGAGTCCTTTGCCGCGATTCCGATCGTCCGCGGCTCGTTCTGGCGGATGAGTGCTTGGGCGACAACGTGATCGTCACCACAGCGTTCGACCGTCATGCTGCTTCTCGATCATCGCGTCAGCCAGACGCACATGCCAGTGGATACCACGGTTAGCCGTCACACCGGGTTATCGCGGACGCGCTGGTACCGCTCGTAGATCACGCGCGAGGCGAACGTCTTGGTCTCGATCAGCTCCAGCGCGACGCTCTCCGTGACCGGCGGTAGGAACGGCGTGCCGCCGCCGAGGACGATTGGGTTGCGGAACATCCGCAGCTCGTCAACGAGGTCATGCTCGATCGCCGAGGCGGCGAGGCCGGCGCCGCCGATCTCGACGTCTTTGTCAGTGGCGGAGGCCGCGGCCGCGATCTCGTCGGCCACCGACCCCTCGGCGAGCCGGGCATTGCCTTGAACGCCGTCGAGTGTACGGCTGAACACGATCTTCGTCAGAGCGCACCAGACCTCGGCGAACTCGGCGTGAAGCTCGCTGTCTCGTAGCGAAAGATCGGTCTCCCACACCAGCATCGTCTCGTACAGCTTGCGGCCGCATAGATGGCAGCCAAGCTCGCGCACCCGCTCAAGATGAAAGGCGAATAGTTCGTCGTCCGGAGCCCCCCACCCGATCCTGCCCTCGCGGTCGGCGATGAAGCCGTCCACCGAAAGGCTCATCGAGTAGATCAGCATGAATCCGAGCTCCTCTCGCGGAAGCGACAGACCGTGGTCGTGATGAGGTGCGCCATGGAGGACTGGATCTCCTTCGCTGAGTTTCCTCTACCGAGGCTCAAGACCGATTCCATCGCGAAAACTCATCGGAAGGAGGGCGACTGACCAATAGCCTGGCTTCCACTGCCGGCCAACTCCAGCACTCCCGACGATTGCTTTCGCCGATGCGCGGCGCGATCGCGTTGGCGACAGGGTCGTGTTGTCGCGGACGGAGCTCTCGCGTCAGGCTTCAGCGCCCCAATCTTCGGCCCAGCTCGAGAGCGGCTTTAGCGCCTTGAGGAGCGCGCGCCCGTGGCGCGAGAGGCCGTAGCGCCCTGCGTCGTCTGTTCCCAGCGGACCCGCACCGTGCAACTCGGCCAGCCGGTCGCGCAGGACGCTCGATGACATACCCCCGCAGCGCTGCTGCAGCGCGCGAAAGCCGAGGTGGTCCTCGCGCAGCTCCCACAGCACCCGCAGCGCCCATCGGCGCCCAAGCAGGTCGAACGCGACGAGCAGCGGCCTACCGGTCCGGGTGCCACGGGCGGGTCGGCCTGGCCGTGGCCCTTGCGCTTCGGATTCCGAAGCGCTAGTTGTCGCTTCGACATCCGAAGCATCGTATCGAGAAGAGAGCTCATGCCCACGGCAGCCGACCGCCTGATCGACGCCTTCCTCAGCGGTGACGCCACGTCAGCCGCCGCCCTGCTCGCGCCGGACGCGAAATTTCACAGCCCTATCCGTAGCTACACCGGAGCCACGCAGATCAGCTCGGTCTGGCGGGCGGTAGCGGGCGTGCTCGCCAATGCACGGCCCACGTCAGTCCACGAGCACGACGGCGAGAGGATCGTCTTCTTTGCGGCCACGATCAAAGAGCAGCCCGTCGACGGGGTCCTGCGCACGCTCACCGACGACGACCGCGTCACTGACATCACGCTCATGCTTCGGCCGTGGCCCGCGCTCAAGGCAGGCCTCGCGGACATCAAGCTCTGAGCCATGCTCGCCCGCCGACTCGCGGATGAGCGCTACCGCTCGCCGAGCAGCAGCTCGGTCCTGTACTTCGGGGCGAGTGCGATCGCCTTGGCGATGAACGCGGCGGTGGCGGCATCGTCGAGCGCGGGGGGAGCCTCGGTCCGGTGCGCGAGCGGCACGCCGATCTCCTTGAAGAACTCCTCCTGGCCTGCGGGCGAACAGAGGCACAGCAGCCTCGCGGACCGTTCGGAGACGTTGCGGAATACGTGCGGGGCGTTGGCGGGAACGTTGATCGTCTCGCCGGCTCGTGCGACCGCGCTCACGCCGCGGAACGTGATCTCGATCTCGCCCTCGACAATGGTGAACATCTCCTCGAAGTCGTGGCGGTGAGGCGGCGGCCCGCCGCCCGACGGGACGTGCATGTCGATCAGCGTGTAGCACCCTGCGGTGGCGGCGCCGGGCACAAGGATCGTGTAGGTGTCGCCGACCACCCCGAGGTGAGGTAACGATTCATCGGTGTCGGGGCTCACGTGCGTTAGGCCCCGCCCGAGATCATCGGTGGGGATCGGCCCTGGCGGTTTGAGTCCGCGGACAAGGTGTCGTTCATCGGTGCTCCTCTATCGTAGGATAAGCGGTAGAAATCGTCCGCTTATGATCTGGAGCCTACCGAACGCCAGCCTCTTGTCGCTGCGCGGCACGATCACCACCTCCCGGGATGTCCGAAGCGCCGCGCCCAAACGAGACACAGCCCACCGCAGAGCGACTGCGAAGTGACGCCGCCGCCAACCGCGAACGCATCCTCGCCGCCGCCACGATCGCCGTCAGGCGCGACGGCGAGAGAGTGCCGATGGCGACGATCGCCGACGAGGCGGGCGTTGGGATCGGAACCCTCTACCGCCACTACCCGACGCGCCCCGCCCTCCTCGCGGCTCTGACGCTGCGCTCCTTCCACCTCGTCCTGCAGCACGCGCGCGCCGCCGCGCTAAGCGACAAGTCGGCCCCCGCGGCACTCACGGAATTCTTCGACCAGACGATCGCGGCCCGCAACGAGTTCATCCTCCCGCTCCACGGCGGCCCGGTCATCCATGACGAGAAGATCGTCGCGCTTCAAGCCGAGATCCGGAACCTGCTCGAACAGGTCCTCGCCCGCGGACGCCGCGACCGGACGATCCGACCAGACGCCACCCCCAACGACATCATCATCACCGGAGCGACGCTCGCCCAACCACTCCCGAACGAGCACGGATGGGACCAACTCGCGCGCCGCCAAGCCAGAATCTTTCTCGCCGGCCTCGCCGCCACCGACCTACCACTTCCCGACTAGCCACCCACACGACCCCGACTCCAAGCCGAAGTCGAGCACGTCCCAGACCTCCCTTCATGACAGGACGAGCCTGACAGCGGAAGAGCGGCCGATCCCCAAAGCGCGGAAGGCGCACCCGCCGCGGCGATCGCCGTCACTTCTTCAGCGGTCCCGGAGTTCACGAGCGCTTCGGCGACGAAGGGCGCGTCAGGCGGCGCCGACGCTGGCGAGTCTTTTGCCGCGAATTGGATCGTCGGCTCTTCGGCCCGACGACGACTCCCCTGTTCGCGTGTCCGGCTCTGCCGCCACGCGTGACGGTACCGCGCTGTTAGGGCCGGACAACGTCAGTGCGTTCGGAGTGCGCGCGCTGCGCAGTGCGGGTCCTCCTCGAGAGTAGGTGTCTCGGCGAGACTGCCCCAGCGGCGTGCGGCCTCAACGGTTCAATGCACCACTGCGGACGGTGAAGATTGTCATAGCGAGTGGACCTCCCACGCCGGTTTGAGGAGTGGGCCACGGCGTGTCGGGTAGCGCCGGTTGAGATTTGACCCTGCTTGGAACGAGACCGACGAGCGCCCGTCGTCGCGAAGGCCGAGCCCCGAGGGGCGAGGTCTGAGCGGCGATGGGCGCCTTAACCGCTTTCGATGGGGGCCGGACGGTGGATCGGCACGTTGTAAGCCCTTCTGCGGCCCGCGGCGAGGGCGGCGAGGGTGACGGGCCCTGGAGATTTCGGCGCTTGCCGGCCTGGACGTGGGTTGATCGCGTGACCGGCTGCCGGCGTGCGCTCCGGTCAGGGTCGTGCCGGTGCTGATGACCTCGGCGAGCCGCTCGGCGGGTGTCACCCAGCCGAGCGTTTGTCGCGGTCTGCCGTTGAGTTCCGCCGCAACAGCGTCGAGCTCTTCTTGGGAGAAGCGGTTGAGGTCGGTGCGCTTGGGCAAGTACTGGCGCAGCAGCCCGTTGGTGTTCTCGTTCGATCCGCGCTGCCAAGGACTGCGGGGATCGCAGAAGTAGATCTGGATGCCGCTGTCGATCGTGAACTGCGCGTGCTCGCGCATCTCCTTGCCCTGGTCCCAGGTAAGCGAGCGACGCAGCTGCTCGGGCAGCGACCCGACGCTGCGTATCAGCGCGTCGCGGACCGCTTCGGCGCCGTGACCGTCGGGGAGCGCGACGAGCTGGCAGTAGCGGGTCTGGCGCTCAACCAGCGTCGCGATCCCGGTCGGGAGCTTGCCGAGCAGCAGATCGCCTTCCCAGTGACCCGGGACCGCACGGTCGGCAACCTCCGCCGGGCGCTCGGAGATCATCACCTTGTTCGGGATCTGGCCTTGCCCCTGATGCTTGGAGCGCTGCTGCGGCGGGCGGCGTAGATGTCTACCAGCTGCGCAACTGCTTGCACAGCTCGCGCCGCAGCGCCCCACGCGACTGGACGAACAGCGACAGATAGATCGTCTCGTGCGAGACCCGCATGGCAGGATCATCCTCGTAGGTCCCACGCAGCCACCGCGAGATCTGCTGCGGCGACCACCTGACGCTCAAGTTTCTCCTCAACGACCCCGCGCAAACGCGAGTCGAGCGCGAGCTTCGACAGCTTCGGACGACGCGCACGCTGCCACGTCGCCCTCTCAGCACGCTGCGCGCGGTAGCGCCTACGACCGCCGTTGCGGTTGACCTCCCTCGCGACCGTCGTGTGCGGACGACCAATCGCCCGCCCGATCGCCCTGAAGCTCTCACCACACGCCAAGCCGCGCGAAACCTCCTCGCGCTCCCCCAACGACAGACACCCCTCGGCGCGCTTGCGCGGCGCCGGTCGCACACCCCCAGACGCAGCAACACACGCAGTCACATTGTCCCTTGCCATCCCTACCTCGCGCGCGATCGCGTGCAACGAGTACCCATCGACCCACAACTCCCACACCCGCTCTCGCCGCCACTCCGGCCACCGTCCCATCACCACCACCTTTCGCTCGGCCAGCAGCCAACCAGGCCCACCGGACGCTCAGGCGGTGCACCAACCCCTTGAGACCACCCGGCGATGCAGCCGTCTCAACTGACGCGCCTAAGCAAAGCGTTGCCCGACCCGGAGAGCTCGTGGTTCTTCAGTTTTCAGCTGGTCTGGCGGGGGCTCCGAGCGACCAGCCACCCGGTCACTAGACCCACCACGATCGCCGCGACCGGCAGCGGGCACCACCAATGCTCCCACAGCGCCCCGAAACCGTGAGCACTCTCACGCCCGGACCAGAAGATGCCGAGGAGCACGAAGAGCGTTCCGACCGCGTAACCGATGCGGCGCATACCGCGATTCTAGGAGTCGCCGCAGGTCAGTCAAGAACTGTGGGATTCTCAGCTATGCGACAGCGGCGGACCGCCCTGAGCGGGTGTCGCCGATCGAGTCGGAAACCGCGTCCACCCGGACGATCGCATCCATCCTTCGCAGGGCTCGGTGCCAGCGATCGCCCTAAGGGACGCATCGATCGTGCCGATCCTCATCGCGCGACGACTGGTCCGCCGCGGGAGCGATGGTCGGCTCGTAGCCCTGCAGACGTACTTTGGCGACGCGACGCTCACGCCCGGCGGATCCGGGCGTCCACGCGGACAGGGAAATCGCGGTGGACTCAGCTTCGTGCGCCGGTCGGGGTAGCCTGCGGAGGCGATGTTGGATCGCATCGAACGGATCACGCCGGCGTATCGCGGTGTGATGATCGCCTCTACTCCTGGTGTTGTGTGGTGGGGGCGCTTGCGAGTGATCGGCCGCGAGTTGCTGCCGCTGGAGGGGCCGCTGCTGGTCGTCGGCGATCACGACAGCTACTGGGATACGGTGGCGACCGGGATCGCGGCTTTGTCGCGTCGGCAGATCAGGGCGTTGGCGAAGTCCTCGATGTGGACGAGCAAGTGGCTCGGCGCGGTCTTGACCGGGATGGGCCAAATCCCGATCGAGCGTGGGTCCGGCGACAGCGGAGCGCTCGACCGCGCGATCGAGGAGCTCCGCCAGGGTGCATGTATCGGGATTTATCCAGAGGGCACACGGTCGCTTGGTCGAGCGCTGCGGGCTCGGGGCGGCGTCGGCTACCTGGCGCGGGCGGTGCCGGAAGCGACGATCGTCGGGGTTGCCTGCAACGGCACGGTCACGATCCCGCGGTTTCCTAGATTTCGCCCGCGCGTGCGGGTCGAGTTCTTCGAGTTCGATCGACCCGCGATCGCGCCCGAGGAGTCACCACAGCAGTACAGCACCCGGCTGCTTGGTCAGCTGCGTCAGCGTGCACCCATCGAGGTCGCGGGCCGCAAGCGCGCCGCAGCGCTCGTTGGCCGCGTCCCCAGTTGGTCCCCGGAGCTAGCGATCACCGGTAGGCCCGGGGGCAAGGGCGCACTCGAGGAGGCGCTCGCTCAGACCGCCGAGAAGCACAGCTAGCCGCTTGTCATCCATTGCATGGCGACGAACCCTTGATGCGCCGAGCTTCTGCAGGGGCAGCCCGCCTGGGACCTGGACGTTGGGCCGGCTCTTGCCGTCGTACCCCTGTTTCCTTGACCTGAGGTCCTCTTTTCAGACGCTCGCTTTGCCAGCGGTTGCGCTCATCCGGCGCGCAGCGACCTGGCGAGCGCTCAGCCGCGGGGGCGAGGAGATAAGCTCGCGCGGCATGCCGGACGTCGACCTCAAATCGCCCGTCTATAAGGACGAGCGGCCCAAGGAGTATTTCGACGCATTTCACGAACGGACTCGCGGCGGCCCGCCCGGAGCGATCTACGAAGTGGTTCGCGCGATCACCGTACTCCATGCTTTGACAACGTTTCGTGCCCAGGGTATCGACAGCGGCTATGTCCCGGCGGGACCGCTGATCCTCGCGCCGAACCACGCCTCGAACATGGATCACTTCTTCACTGCAGCTTTTATTCGACGCCGCATCCAGTTCATGGCTAAGTCTCAGCTGTTCGGCTCCGGCCCGATGAGCTGGGTCTACAGCCATGGCGGCGTGTTTCCAGTTCGTCGCGGAGACCAGGATGAGGAGGCGTTCACCACTGCATTCAGAATCCTTGATCGCGGTGGTGCGATGGTGATGTATTGCGAGGGCACCCGGTCTCGGACCGGGGAGCTGGCGGCGTCGGCAAAGCCGGGAGTCGGCAGGCTCGCGCTCGAGTCCGGAGCTCCCGTCGTGCCGGTCGCGATCCTCGGTTCTCATAAGGTCCGGAATTGGAAGCGAATGCAATTTCCGAAGGTGACGGTTCAATATGGAGCGCCGTTCAAATTCGATGTTGTGTCAGAGACGACACGCGACCAACGTCAAGAGGCGGCCGATTACATTTTCGACCGGATCAAGGAGCTTCACTCGGACCTCGAGCGGCGCGGACATCGGGCAGCGAGACGCACCGACCGGCAGCCCGCTGATGCCGCCGCGAAGCCTTCGGTCGGGCCTGACGGCGAGGCCTAGCTCTAGGTCGGATCCCTCGCCGCGAACGTCCCAGACCCGAACGCGAACAGACGCGTTCTGCGCGGAAGGTAAAGCGGATGCGTCTCGCCGGGGGGGTCCGCACCGTCCCGCCGATACCTATGCGCTAACGGCGGCATCACCGAGCCACGTCGCGTGAACCGCGTGATCGCTATCGCGGGCAGCCGATTGCGCGGTGCCCGATTGTCCGGCGCTAGGTTGCCTCCGGAGCGACGAGTGCTTTCGTGTCAGCGCTTAGATGTACCTGACGATCGTTCCGTTGACGATGGGCGCGTCGCCGGTGCCGACGCCTACGAGTGCTCTGCCGCGAACGGGATCACCGGCTTGGCGATGGACCGCGCGATGCCTATGGCGGGCCGAGGGACGGGTCGGCGATCCCGTCGTCGCAGCCGCTTCGGCCGCCGAGCTTGCCAGGCTCGTCACGGTGCTCGACGGATGACATTCATGGAAGCTTTTGGAAGCCTCAGACCGCACGAGACGCACGACAGCCGACATCAGCCGGCCGCGCAGCCCCCGTGCTACAGGATAACCGCTAAACGGCCCATCGAAGAAACGACCCGCTCGGTGATGGTAAGGAAGGGGTCGTCGGTTCGAGTCCGACAGAGGGCTCTGGCGGATTGCCAACGCGTGCGAGTCGATGATCGACTCCGTCCGCACCACGCAGCGCAACGTCAAGAACTGGTGCTCGGCGAGATGGGCCTGCGGTGGACCGCCGCCGGGATGCTCGAAGCCGAGAAGCAGTTCCGCACGGTGATCGGCTACACCGACCTTCCGCGCCTGCGGTCGCGGTGGCTCCACCTTCACCAGCCAACCCCGACCCAGGAGGCCACGATCACAGTCAGTGTGTAACGATCACCATCGGACCGCCGTCACCGAAGCTCCACGGCGACCGGGGCAACCTCGGGAGTCACCCTTTTCCAATGAGAACCCGGGCGCAGTACCTGGCGGACGCGCCGCGGGCGTACCTGGCGGTGGCGCGAGTGGTGATACAGAAAAGCCCGCGCGCTGCGCGGGGGATCCCTACCCTCAGGTGCAGGGTGCGGGAGCGGCCCGACCGAAGCGTCCGGATATGCCAGTGGCCCACGCGGCGTCCCGCGTGGCGGCTGATGACGTTCACGTTCTTGAGCGCCGAGCTGGGCCGGGTTTGGCGCACAGTGATCCGGTAGCGCGCGGTGCTCCCGGCCGCCACTGCATGCCGTCCGGCCATCGCCACGTTCAGCCTCGGCCTGCCGGTAGGGGCGGATAACCCGGCCGGCGCCGCGTAGCTGATCGTCACCTCAGGCGGCAGGTTGCCTGTGTTTGGAGTCACCGAGCCGCCGGCTGGGACCAGCGAGGAGCCTCCGCCGCCGCCGCCGCCGGGTCCCGAGGCAGCGAGCCCGTAGAGCGAGCCAAAAGCGCCGCCACCGCCGCCGCCCCCGCCGTACAGGCCGCCACCGCCGCCACCGCCGCCGCCGCCGAGCGGGGGGGTGACGTCCGCGGCGCCGGCACCGCCGGCCGCGAGCACCCCCTCGGCACCGTTGGGACCGGTGTTGCATCCGGGGGGGCCGAGGTTGCTGTTGCAGGCGGAGCCCGGCACCCCTCCTGGGCCCCCGCTGCCCGCCATGCTGGCCGTGCCCGGCTTACCTCCGCCACCGCCTGTCAAATCGAAATCGGCGCCGTTGGCGGTGTGCCCGGCAGCGCCAGCCGAACCCCCCTGACCGCCTTCAGTGTCTGGGTGTGGGTCTCGGGACGCATCGCCGGCACCGCCACCTCCGCCGGCGACCAGGAGGCGCCTGCCGGGGCTCAGACCCGCAGACCGGGGAGCGGTTCGCACGTCCGTCGCGCCCCCGCCACCACCAGCAAGGCGAGAGCCTTTGCCGCCCCCGTTGAAACCGGCCCCGCCCTGGCCGCCCAGGTCACTGCCCGCGCCGCCGACCTCGACGTACAGCGTCTCGTGGGCGGTGACCGTCAGCTGAGCCATCACCACCGCGCCTGAACCTCCCTGCACGGTGCCAAAGGGCGGGTCGGTCACTTCGCCACCCGGCGCGCCGACGGCCTCGACTCCGACGCTTCTGACGCCCGCCGGCACCGGGAACGTCTGCTCGGCCCCTGTCGAGGAAAACGCGCAGGTCACGGTACCCTCCGACTGGTTGCAGGTCGAGGCATACGCCTCCTCGGCACCCAACCCGCTCGCCAGCAGCACCAGCGGGGCTACCGCAAGCGCCAACCGCCGCGACGCAATCGCACACCCCGACACTCGCACGCTCACCCAACTCGCCGCGGTCACTAACACGAGAACCCCTCTTCCGGTCTTCCGCAGAAACTCAACTGCGATACCTCAGCCAGCGTGTAGCCAGCCCCGTTCGAACTCTCGATTTCCTCGTACGGGCCCCAAGCGAGAAGCAGCCCACCATCACACAAGCCTTTCACAAACCGCGCAACAGCATCATCCCGCCGGTGCGATCCAATCTACCGCGCCGTCAGCCATGTACGTTTGGAGAGGTCTATCAGCAAGGGGCTTGCCCGCCCGCTCGAGGGGGCTAGCTCCCCCGATCACTGCGCGGATGCGTCGCGCGTGGCGGGAGACCGACTACCCGCATGCGCTCGAGCAACTCACCCGGCTCTGCGGACGAGCTCGAGCACACGCACCCCGGCGCCGCCGGCTCGCCTGCGCGAGGGGATGGAGGAGACGCGTACGGTGATCAAGCTCGGGATCCGCGGCAAGCTCCGTCGCACACCAGAGTCGACACGCGTGGGAGTAGATGATCGACTCCGTCCGCACCACATGGCGCAACGTCAAGAACTGGTGCTCGGGGAGATGGGCCTGCGATGGACCGCCGCCGGGATGCTCGAGCTCAAACAACTTCGATGGAGTGCCTCCAGAGCCGGCGGGCCGAGCGGGGTAGCCGTGCGCATGACCCGCGCTGCGTGCGGGCCTCACAGGCTGCTAGGGCCGCTGTTCGGGCTCGACGCGCGTCGGTCCGCTGTTCGGGCTCGACGCCGCGTTGAAAGTCCCGGGACTCCTTGAGGTGCGCCACCAACTCTGGGTGGATCACGCTCTCCGTCCAATCTGCATGAATCTTCTCGTCGTTGTGCGCTCCTCTGAGCAGGATCGAGTGGTTCAGCGAACAGCTCGGACGTCCTCGCGCACATGCTCGACCCCACAAGCTCGATCCGTGACGATCACCAGGCGGCCACCAGAGCCGGTCCCTCGAGTGATCGCTCCAGGGGAGAAGCGCGTGGCACGGCGACCATCGGTAGCCGGTTCGTCCCAGTGGGCCCAAGGCGGACCTGCTCGTCGCGTTGGGTCCACTGGTGAGGCCGAGCCGTGCTCCTGGCGATCGCCCTCGGGATGCGCGAGCCCTCTGGGTGTCGGCTTGCTAAGGTGTGGCGTCTCAACTTTAATACGCCTCGAAACAGGAAGAAGCGTCAAGCTCACGACAGGGGCTGACGGTGCCTTGGGGGGTCACTAAGAGGTTGATGTGCTTATTGAGGCGAAGCAGCAGGGCGCGGGAGGTGGGACGGTGAGTCACGGTGAGCGACAGCGACTGCTATCCATTTGCGGCAAACGCGCGCTGGCGACGCTCATAGCGGCAGTTGGCGTACTCGGCTGCGGCGCGGCGACCGCCGCGGCCCAGGGGCCGCCCGCTCCGGGACAGCTCGTCGAGTTTGAGTACAGACTGAGCAACGTCAAGTCCCCGGGCTTCCCCGACATCACCTACACCGGTGGCGTCGTGGCGGGCGGGGGCGGCTCCATTAAGATCCAGGCCGGGGCGGTCCACGCGATCGTGTTTGCGAATGTGAATGCGGCGATATTCGGCTGGAATCTCGTTTCGGTCGGCAGCGCGCCGCTGACCGCAACGGTGGAGGACTGGCGCTTCGTGAATAGCGGCACCGTCACTGGAACCGCCACCGTTCCGAGCGGGTCATCCATGACCGTCACCGACGTCCAGACAGGCCACACGACCAACCTGAAGAATGGTGCTTTCTCAATTCCCACTGGGATTGGCACGCTCGGTGCCCGACCGCCCTCGGCCGTCAACCGATTGATCCGGTGTCACGGCGGCACGCGTTTGTGCCAGGCGCGGATCAACTTCGCCGGCGGCACACGGCATCGCACAATCGCGATCCGACTTACCAACACCAACCTCTCGCTCCGGTCGGTCGAGGCTGCGTCCAGGGCCAAGCACCCCGTGTACAAACTCACCGGCGGTCATGTCACCCTCGGCGGCTCGGAGTACGTCGTGACCCTCGACGCCGCCCGATCCATTCCGCCGGGTTCGCATCTGATCCTAACCTTCCGAGACCACGAAGCGGCCGGCGTGCGCATGGCGACCACGCTTGGCCCTGCGAGATGTGGGACGGCTAGCCGGATCGAGCCAGACCGACTGTTCGCCACTTGCGGTGGATGGACGATGGCGGCGCCGACGGCGGCGACTCACGCACTCGGCTACGGCGCAGCGACCGCTGCGGTCAAGACTCTGCCGCCTGCGGGAGTGCTCGCCGAGTTTGACTACATGGTGAGCGACGCGACGGCGGACGCCGCAATCTACCCCAACATCTTCTACACCGGTGGTGTGGTCGACAGCGGCGGCTTCGGTATCGGGGACCAGACCCTCATCATCCAGTCGGGCGCAATCAGGGCGGCCGACTTCCTGGCAAACGCGTGGGATCTCGTTCCCGCGGGTGGCACCCCGCTGACCGCCCTGCTCCTTGACCGGCGCTACGTGGATCGCGCCACCGTCACTGGGACTGCCGGCGTCGCCGCCGGGTCGTCGATGACCGTCACCAACGACGCTATGCACACGATCACTCTCAAGAACGGTGCCTTCTCGATACCTGCGGGCGTCGGCGGACTCGGCGCTGGCCGGCCCTCGGCTGGTCATCGGTTGATCCAGTGTCATGGGGGCGCGCGTTCGTGTCAGGCGCGGATCAACTTCGCCGGCGGCGCGCAGGATCGCAAGATCGTGATCCGACTTACCAATACCAACCTGTCGCTGCGGTCGGTCAAGGCTCTGTCAAGCCGAAAGCGTCCCGCTTACAGTCTCAGCGGCGGACAGTTCGTCCTCGGCGGCTCGGAGTACGTCGTGACCCTCCACGCCGCCCGGTCGAGTCCGCCGGGCTCGCATCTGCTCCTAACCTTCCGGGCGAAGACTTGAACGCTTCGTGCGCAGCGGCTCGGAGCGCGAGACGCTACGCAATTCTTTCGCCCGCCCGCCCGTGCGAGGCCGCTACCAGCATCGAGTGCATCGCTCAGATAGCCCAAGACGACAGCAGCGCGGCAGCGGGGATCTATATCCAGCCGTCTCTGCGATCCGGCCGCCTCCGAGGAGGCTGCCACTGACGGCGGCGCGGGTGCTGTCGGCAGTTCGCTCTGAGGAGGATGACCCGTCTAAGCGGCCGGCGCCCTTGCGCAGCATCGAAGGCGAGCCGAATGCCTGGGTCAGGACACGTCCCGGCGGCGCGGATGACTCCCGTCCCTTCGACGAAGCCAGCGGCTAGCCCTATCTCGCGGCCTTAAGGGACCTTGCTTGGATGGCCCGTCTGGCCGTCCGGACCATCGATCCGAGTCAGCACCTGCGCGACGCGAGTTCGCAAGTCGCCATGGACGACGAGAACCTCCTCGGCGAGCTGCTCGTCGAGGAGCAGCAGATATAGCTCCTCGTGGACAGCGCGACGCTGCTCTTCGTCCTCGTACGGCGACACCGCGATACGGTCGGGCTCTTTGATCGGCACGATCACGACCAGATCCAGCAATCTCATTGGCTCTCGTGCTCGCTCGATCTGCGCCTCGATGTTGTGCTCGCCTACAACCAGATAGGCGAGGAGGTCCGCCGGGCAGCGGTCAAAGAGTACGCACTCAGCGGCCCGCTCCAGCTGAAGATCGCTCGAGTTGCGCCTCGAAGTCCTCCACTGACGGTGGGTCTGCGCACTCATACCCATCTTCCTCAAGCAGGTAATAGGGCTCCGCCACGAGTGCGTACCGTGGCAACGCCTCAGTCACCCCCTCGGTCAGCGTCGTCTTGCCTACCCTATGGCTTCCGGAGAAGTCGATTTCGCACCGAACGATTGTGGCGACGTCATCGCAGACAACTGCTGCGCGCCGAGCGCAGGCAGGCACGCGCGGCGCCCTCCCGCGGTCCACCGCCGGGCGCCTTTCGCGCGGACCCCGGGTCCTGCTTGCTTTTCAAGACGGAGCATCCCGGCCGCACCGCGGGTCCGGTCATAAAACGCGTGCAAAGGGCCGGGCTGCAGCACGACACTCCATGCCGACTCGACCAGCGCCCACCGAGCCGAGGCTGACCCGCTTGGAGATCCGGCCGCTGCGCGCCGGCGCCTCCCCGGCCTGGCGGACCTTGGGGTCCAAGCCGAGGTAGGCCACCAGCTTGCGGCTGGTCAAGAACCGGCTGGGCTGGCCGACGGCGGCCATGAACGACGCGGCGCAGATCAGGTTCACACCGGGGACGGTCATCAACCGCCGGATCTCCGGCCAGGACAGCGCTTGACCGGCGATCAGCCGCTCGACCGCGGCAATCTCTGCATCTAAGAACTCGATGTGACGGATCCCGGCGTCGACGGATTCGCGCTCCTCCAGCGGCGGGTCTTGCGGCACGCAAGCAGCTCGCACGCCTCGGTCACTGTCCGGGCGATCGCCCCGCGCGGAGGTGCTCACTACCCCGCTCATCAGCCGCCGGAGTTCTGCGTCGGCCTGCGCGCGGGTCAGGCCGTCGCTCGTACTCGGCTTCCGTTTCCATCCGATGCGCCGCATGACCTGACGTTCACCGACGCGCCACTTCGCGAAGTAAGTCTCTCGCCCCGACCTGTCGGTCCTGACGATCAGACCGCCCTGTCCGCGACCACGTCTGTTGCTCGATTGGGCCTGCTCATGCAGCGAAAGTCTACGCGCGGATCCGGCGGATCTGGCGGATCTGGCGGATCTGGCGGCAGGAATCTACCAAAGATCTACCAAACCGACGAGAACTCGGAAAAACTCAGGAAGACTAAGCCCTGCAAAACAGGATAAACCAAACTCAGGTAAACAGATTCGGTCCGGTTGTGGTCCAGGCGGTCGGTGGTTCGAGTCCCCTCGCTCACCCTCACAGAATGTCCTGCAACCATTGTTGAGAGGTCCTCCTCGCGAGTGGGGGGCCAGCGCGACCGCACGCCGGCGCTCCTGGACCCGGGAAGGTTCAGACTTGCTCTTCGACGCGGATGGCGCGCTCGAGCATCGGGTCGGCGTCTTCCCCTTGGTCCCTGATGGCCTCAAGCATTCCGGTGGCCAGCGCATCCAGCTTGCTTTGAATCGCGTGCTCAGAGCGCAGCTCGGCGTTCTTCAGCAAAGCGACCAACAGCAGGGTGGTGGCGGTGAGCGCGGTTCCGAGCGCCTGCTCATAGCTCGCGCCGGCTCCAATGACATAGCCGCCGAGCCACGCGAGTACGAGCGCGACGCAGAACGCGAAGAACGCGGGGGAGCTCGCGAAATAGGAGGCGCGCTGCGCGATCTCGTCAAAACGGCTGCGACGATCGTGCTCTCCGCGAGCGACTGGATGCTGGAGTGACATCCAAACGGAGTCTAGGACGGCTCGCGGAGAGACGTAACGTCAGCGTCGCACCTGAGTAGCACTGGTTGCTACGCTTGAGGACATGTCTCGTGAGGTCTCGGTCCGCGATCTGCGTAATCACACGAGCGATGTTGTGGCGGCCGTGAGGGCCGGTGAGCGCGTGGCGTTGACGGTCAATCGTCTGCCAGTCGCCGATATCGTTCCCCACGCAGCGACCCGGACTCCTTGGGTGCCCTCGCACGTCTTACGCACCATTCTCACTGAGGCGGCCGCCGATCCTGGTCTACGCGCCGACCTCGCCGCCATCCGCAACGAGCTCCTCGACGACGCGTGAGCCGTGCGATCGCCGACACGTCGGTCTTCATCGCGCGCGAAACCGACCGGCCGCTGGGCGAACTGCCCGACGAGATCGCCGTCTCGGTGATCACCGCCGCCGAGCTGGAGCTCGGGGTCCTGCGAGCCCGTGACCCCGACACCCGCGCGACCCGAACCGCCACCCTCGCGCGGGTTCGCTCCACCTACCCGATGCTCCCCATCGACGCGGCCGTCGCCTCCTGCTATGCGCGCTTAGCCGACCAGCAACTGTGGGCCGGTCGAAGGCCGCGACGCCACGACACATGGATCGCGGCGACCGCGGCGCGCCACAAGGTCGCTGTCCTCACACATGATCAGGACTTCACGACGTTTGGCGCGATCGAAGTGATCCACCTATGAGCTGGTCGCCACCGGCAGCTGAAGGCGCTACCGTTCCGCTCAACCCGCCGTCACAGTGCCTTCGGTGGTCATGCAGGCCCCCCTCCAGTGCTGTGTTCACCGCCACTGTGCTCGAGCCCGAGCAGGCGCGCAGCATTGCCTTTCAAGACGAGTGGACGAACGTCGTCCTTGATGGGTAGCTGTTCGAAGTCAGACAGCCAGCGGTCAGGTGTGATCAAAGGGTAATCTGACCCGAACAGCATCTTGTGTTTGAGTCGGGTGTTGGTGTACTGGATGAGGTTCTCGGGGAAGTACTTCGGCGACCACCCCGAGAGGTCGATGTAGACGTTGGGCTTGTGGACCGCGATGGCCAGGGCCTCGTCCTGCCAGGGGAACGACGGGTGAGCCAGGATGATCTGCAGCTCGGGGAAGTCGGCGGCCACGTCGTCGACGCACATCGGGTTGGAGTACTTCAGGCGCACGCCGCCGCCGCCGGGCATACCTGCGCCTATCCCGGTCGTGCCTGAGTGAAACAGCGCAATCAGGCCAGCCTCGGCGATCACCGCGTAGAGCGGATAGTGATCGCGGTCGTTGGGCCAGAACGCCTGCGTGTTGGGGTGGAACTTGAACCCGCGGACCCCGGCGTCGATGAGTTCGCGCGCCTCGCGCACCGCCAGCTTGCCCTTGTGGGGGTCTACGCTCGCGAACGGGATCAGGACGTCGGGGTTCTCGCGGGCAACGGCGAGCACCTCGCGGTTGCCCAGCCGGCGGCGTCCCATGCCGGCCTCGTCGTCGACGTTGAAGATGACGGCAAGTATCTTGCGCTCGCGGTAGTAGGCGGCGACCTCGGCCGCGCTCGGCTGCGCCGGACTTCCCCCGAAGTACGTGGCCGCGGCGGCCAGCACTTCGGTGGTGACCGGATCCTGGGGCTGGCCGTCGTTGCGCTCGGCGTGCACGTGCACGTCGATCGCGACGAGCTCGTCGAGGTCGACCATCACGCGCGGGCCTCCCGGATCGCGGTTTCGCCGTTGATGTACCCGAGCTGGCCGCCGGCCCCCTGGGCCAGCCCGGCCATGTCAGTGACCAGATGGTTTGTCGTCACGCTGTTCATGCTCGCTCCCTTGCTATCTCGCCTAGGTGTCTCACCGCCGCTTGCGTATCAGGTTTCCGAATACTATCCTTCTGTCAAGTGAGCACGGCAGTGACCCCGATCCAACCCAGCAGGCCCGGCGACCTCGGCTGGCCACTGCAGCGCGCGGCCGACCTCTACTCCACGTCGCCGGCGATCATCGATGACGGGCGCACGGTGACCTATGGAGACCTCGCCCGGCGCGTCGGAGCGCTGGGTGCGGCACTGGACGCGCTCGCGCTGCCGACCGGAAGCCGGGTCGGGTTTCTCGGCGTCAACTCTCTCGCGCACGTCGAGTGCACGCTGGGGGTCCCGGCGTTTGCTCGCGTGCTTGCCGATCTCAACTTTCGCCTCGCCGCCGCCGAGCTGGCTTTCATGGTCGATGACTGCGAGATCGAGGTGCTCGTCGTCGATCCCGATCGCCTCGAGGCCGGGCGCGCGCTGCGTGCCAAGTGCCCAAGCCTGCGCGAGCTCGTGCTCGCCGCCGACGGGCCCTGCCCGGACGACTGCACGGGCTATGAAGCGCTCATCGACCGGCCTCCCGTCGATGCTCGGCCCGTCGCCGAGGACGCACTGGCGGCCATTTCCTACACCGGCGGCACGACCGGGGCTCCCAAGGGGGTCATGCTCAGCCACGCCAATCTGCTCGCCAACGCGCGCCACAACCTGATCGCGACCGGCCACACCCGCGACGACTGCTGGCTCCACGTCTGCCCGATGTTCCACGTGGCCGGCACCGCGAACCTGCTGGCGTGCACGTGGGTGGGCGCCCGGCAGGTCGTACTGCCGCGGTTCGCGGCCGGCTCCGTCGTCACGACGATCAAGCGTGAGCAGGTAACCCACGCCATTTTTGTGCCGACCATGCTGGCAATGCTGCTCGAGGAGCTGGAGCGCAGCGGCCCCGACGAGCTGCCGTCGCTTCGCCACATTCAATACGCCGCCTCGCCCATCACTCCGGACGTGCAGCGCCGGGTGCTCGAACGCTTTGACTGCGATGTGGCCCAGTTCTACGGTATGACCGAGGCTGCGCCGACGATCACGCATCTCTCGCCGGAGGATCACCGCCGGGGCCACCGCGGCGACGAGGCCTCCGCGCGTCGGCTGCGGTCGATCGGTGCTCCGGTGGTAGGCGTCCAGGCGCACGTGCGCGGACCGGACGGCTCGCGCCTGGACCCGGGCGGGATCGGCGAGCTTTGGGTACGGGGCCCAAACGTGATGCTCGGCTACTGGAACCGTGCCGAGGCGACCGCGGCCGCGCTCGTCGGCGGCTGGTATCGCACCGGGGACGCGGCTCGCGCCGATGACGACGGCTACCTCTATCTGGTCGACCGGCTCAAGGACATGATCATCACCGGCGCCGAGAACGTCTACTCGATCGAGGTCGAAGCGGCGCTCATCGAGCACGAGGCCGTCGAGGAGGCAGCGGTCTTCGGCATCCCTCATCCCCACTGGGGCGAGTCGGTTCACGCCGTGGTCACCGTCGACGAAAGCACGGTCGTGACCGTGGATGAGTTGGTCGAGCACTGTCGCCCGCTGATCGCCGGGTACAAGATCCCGCGCACGATCGACATCCGTACGGAGGCTCTGCCGAGATCGGCCGCGGGTAAACTGCTCAAGAACACGCTGCGCGACCCGTTTTGGGCCGGCCACGAGCAACGCGTCAACTGAGGTGTCAGGGGGTCGGCAGCCGCCGCCCAGTGGGAGCTTCGCCGTTTTGTCAGGACGCCCGGTAGCTTTGTCGCGGTGAAGACAGGGGACCGCAACGGACGCTCGGACGAGCCTTCGATGATCTTTATCGTCGGCCGTGTCAACCAAGGTATCCGGCGCGAGATGCGCGCGCGCCTGTCCGAATTCGATCTCGGCGTGGCGCAATACACGACGCTGTCAGTGCTCGACGCGGGTCCGGAGCTGTCCAACGCGCAGCTCGCTCGCCGGGCGCTCGTCACGCCGCAGTCGATGCTCGAGATCCTCGCCGCGCTCGAGAGACGAGGCTTGGTGGCACGCCAGCTGGATCCCGAGAACGCCCGGATTCTCCGGGCCAGGCTCACCCGCTCCGGACGCGAACTCCTGGAGGCGGCCGCTCCGGCGATCCAGGCCCTTCACGACGAGATGTTCGCCGGGATGCCGGCGCATCGACAGAAGGCCGCGATGGCCGCGATGCGCACCGCCATGACCAACCTTTCGCGGCCGGCAAAGCAGTCTGGCCGCCCGTGGCCCCACCGGGGGCCCCCGAAGCCCTGATTGCGCCGTCCGCGTAATGCTAGCGTCGCCAGGTGAGTGCAATGGCCTATACCACAGTCGACGCCTCCGACATAGACCAGGCCCCGGGACCGCATCCGGCGGCGAGCGCATTCGACAAGAGCGTCGGTCACGCACTCGGCGTTCGCGCCTTCGGGATCTATCAGGTTGAGCTTCCACCTGGAGCGGAAACCGTCCGGCACAACCATCTGGCCGATGGAGCCGAAGATGTGTACGCCGTCGTGCACGGCACCGGGATCGTGGTTGTCGATAGTCAGGAGGTGTCGCTCAGACCGGGACAGTTCATCGCGGTCACCCCCGAGTCCGAACGACACGTACGTGCCGGCGACGGCGGTCTCATCTACATCGCCGTCTGCTCAGCACCGAGCTGAGATCGCGGAGCTCGTCAATCTTCGCCGGCCCGTACCTGACCATAGTTGAGCACCGCGGTGATGAACACGCCTCCGGTGATGTTTCGAGGACGACTGCACCACGATCTGTCCGATGACCACACCACTGGATTGGATCAGCCACGCCACCAGCGCGATCGCCCAGCCGCCGAAAACCCCACTCCAGAAGAACGAGCCCCAATTGCCGAGCGCCGCTTGCCGTCCATCCTCGGCAACCTTGGCGACAACGTCGGGGGGGAGCGCCGACGTCTCGGTCACCGTAGAGCAAATAGCACCACACCGATGAGGTTCGCGGCGAGCACGACCGCCCCGAGGCGGAGCGTCGCGAGCAGATGACGGCGCTCGCCCAGCACCAGCGCCACCGGATACAGGGTGTTCTCGGTGAACAGCCGCGCGCGGCCGATGATCACCACGATGAATCCGATCGGGAAGAACAGCGCGGCGATCAAGCGCGCGTCGTGATGACCCGCGACCGTTGCGGCCGCCCAGCCGACGCAACCACTCCAAATCCCACGGTGGCGCCGGCGAACACGCCCGAGTACGCCAGAGCCGCCAGCGATCGGTGAAGTTCCTCGCCGGCCTCGCGCTTGACCGCTCTTAGATGTCCGAAGCGCTGGCGCGTAGCTGTCCCTGATCCCCTTCGCCGTCGTCCGCGTCCTCGGCCGCCATCACCTTGCCTCCCGGAGCCTGTTGGCGCCAGCTGAGACACTGACCCGCCGGTTGCATTGCCGCTCGGTGGTCAAGCGAGCCTCCGATATTCGTCGGGATCCCAGGCGAGCAGCGCGAGCAGTTGCACCAGCGCGCTGTGGTCGAGCAGAGTTCCCCCGGCGTTGCGCAACGGATGCCGGCCGCGCTGGCGGGCCCACATGCGATCGGCGTAACCGCACATTGCGGCGAGGATCTCGTCACGGAGCTCGCGGTCGGCCGTTGCGGGGTGCAGCAGCAGGAGGTTGCGAAAGAAAATCGCGTTGAACGCTGGCGGCTGCTCCTCATAGCGGTCGGCGTAGTGCGCGAGCGCCTTGCGCGCAATCGCCTCCGCACGGTGCAGGTATTCGGTCTGCGCCGCGCTTGCCAGCCGGTGTAGCAAGACGTTGGTCCCGATCATGCTGCCCTGGTTATAGCTCCACAGCGCCCGATCAAACGTGCCGTCGCCTCGGATCTTGTCCCAGTAGAGGCCGGTGCCCGGATGGTCACCATCGCGGCCGGCGTCGAGCGCGGCGTTTACCCATTCGTACATCGCCTCAGGGTCGACGGAACCGCGGGTGGCGGCGAGCGGACGGCCGAGCTCGGTGAGGTGCAGGCCCAGCTGAGCGTTGGGAGCGTTTGACACGGTGTTACGGTCGTGGTTGGTTTTTCCCGCCCCGACTCCCTGCTCCACCCAGAAGACGCCACCGGGGTGTAACACATCCTCCCGCCGGTCCCAGCCGGCCACCGCGAATGAGAACACGTCCTCGGCCCGGTGCAGAAGCCCGGTGCCGGGCCGCATGCGCTCCAGCTGGACGAGCGCCAGCCCGACCCATGCGTTGTCGTCGTAGTAGCGGTCGCCGCCCACCCTCGTCCCGATGACGTCTGAGGAGTAGGCGGAGAGTTCACTGGTCCGATCCCAGTAGCGCTCGAGCGCGGCCAGCCGCTCCGCGATCGCCGCGTCGGCATCGAAACCGCTGATCAGGCCGGGGTCGACACCTGACAGGTCGAGGGTGGCAACGAATGCGCGCGCGAACGGCCACAGGTGCGCCGCGCCCGGCAGGTGGCGCCACAACCCGTCGCGACGATACAGACCCTCGGCAGCGCAAAAGCGACGCTGCATGACATCGTATGCCTGGGCCGCCCGCGCCGCGTAGTCGGCCGGCTCACCACCGGCGTCATCGGCAAAGCTGCTCACTATCTTGTGTCTCTCTATCCCGCGCCGGCCAGATTCTGCGCGTTCGTCTGGCGCCCCAGGCAGCCGTACAGTCCCCGGCGGATCAGCGCGGCGGACGGCGGGTCGGTGGCGAACAGCTGTGGCAGGCTGACGGAGCGGAGATGGCGGCGGTGCAGAACGGACAGCAACGTCGTCAGCGCGCGGATCGTCTGGCCGCGGTTCTCGTGCATGAGGATGATCGCCCCGGGCCGTAGGTCGGATTCGACGTTCTTGATGATCCCGGCCCAGTTGGCGCCGAGAGAGTCGCGGGAATCCATCGACCACATGATGTCGAGCAACCCGAGCCGGCGGGCGATGTGATTGACCATGGCGTCCTGCGCGCCATATGGGGGCCGGAACAGATCGACCGTTTGTCCTGTGTCACGCCTGATCAGACGCTTGTCGCTCGCCAGCTCTGATTGCACCTCCGCTGGTGCTAGCTCCAGCAGGTCGGCGTGAGTAAAGGTGTGGTCGCCCAGCGTCGCGACCTTCAGTTCCCGGTCAAGCCAGCCCGGCCAGGCTTGGATGCTGATGCCGACCACGAAGAAGGTCGCTCGTTCGTGGGCTTGGCGGAGCTTCTTGACCGCATAGTGCGTGTAGACACCAGGGCCGTCATCGAACGTGAACGCCAGGTCGTGGCCCCGCGGCCCGGCGCAGTAGATGGGCAGGCCAAGCCTGCTCAGGCGGCGAATCGTGGCGTTCCCGCGCGCCTCCACGGAGCTCACTCTCACTCGATCCGGCGGGGTTGTTGCTGCCACGGTGGATCCGGTCGGGCTCGAGGCGGACGATCGCCGCCGATGACCCGCGGCAGCGCCGCCACTCGCACTGACGATCACGATCGCCGCGAGCAGCGCAACCAATAGCGTCCCCAGCGCCAGCGTCTGTCGCCGACGCCGCCGTCGGGCTTGGCTCGCGGCGCGGCGCGCGGAGATGTGGTCGGGCACATGCCCCATCATTCACCCTCAAAACGCATGCCTGAGGCTGGCCAGGATAGACACATCATCGGCCTCGCCCAGATAGGAGGCTCGGGTACAGTCCTTGTCGATCGCCGTCTCAACGGCGGTGGCGGCACGGTCGGTGTTGGGGAACGCTCCGTATTCATTGATGTAGACATGGGAGTAGGCGATCTTCTGTGCCGACGTCGCCGCAGCCCATTGCGTGCAGGTGGCTGAGTCACTCAGCGGTTGCCGACTCGGATTGGAGATCGTCGTGACCACCGTCACCGCGATCGCCGCCAGCAGAAACCCGACCAGCGCGGCGGAGGCGCGCTTGTGACGGAGGATCAGCGACCTGAGGCTCCAGCGCTGCTGGTCGCTCGGTCCGGATGCGGCCGCGGCCGGTTCGCCATCATTGGTCATGGTCATCGTCGCGTCGACGAGCTCATAGGAGGATTGGACGCAGCTTAGCCTTGCGGGGTCCACGCTGCGCCATCCGAGGACGCCCCTCGGTGAGAGCTCCCCGTCACTTATATCGCTCCTACCGCGATCCAACGTTCGTCTTCGCTGCGGCGACGATCCTCTGGCGAAACCAAACAAAGGATTGAGCCATGACCCTCGCACTCAACATCATCCTCGACGCGATCATCGTTGCCGTCATCGTCGGCATGCTCGCCTCGGCCATTTGGACGTCTCGCCCGGAGCGACCGGCGCCGGGGGGCGTGCGCAGGCCGCGTCGCGCTCCGACACGGACCCCAGCCACGTGGGCTGTGGGGGCGGGCCGCTCGCGCAGCTGGGGCAGCTCCTGACATCTCAACCGCAGGAACGTGTGGGCGAGAGAAGGCTCTCGCTCACACGCGCCCAAGCGGCCGGGTCCGGCTCCTTCGCGCCTGCGTGAATCAGGGCTCGCGTGGGGGTGAGTCGACCGGCGTGACCTCAGATACGGCCGCGCCCGCCGACTCGACCACGTCGGGCGCGGGCAGTGACGGCGAGGACCTGGGAGTGTCCTTCGGCACGCGCTTGAGCGCGAGCACGTACCAGATCGCGAGCGCGGTCAGCAGCCCGATCGGCAGCAGGATCGTCAGCAGCGACCCCGCCAGGAAGTTGTCGGCGAACGGAATCATTGGCATGTGGCCGTCAGTCCTCCTCAGGTGGTGAGCGCCGGCCGCGTGGGACGTGGTTGATTGTCCGGCTCGAGCCAGCGATAGATACCGATCATCATCGCGATCCCATAGGAGAGTGATCCGAGCACCCACATCACTCCACCCGCGAGCTGCTGGTCGGTGATCGCCGAGATGCCGCCGGGCCGGTGCGTGAGCGCCGCATAGTGGGGGTAGATCGGCGTGGGGACGAGGACGAGCGTGATCGCCAGCACCCAACCGACGACCATCGCGCTGACGACGTAGGCGATCCGCGTCGGCCAGATCAAGCGGGGGCGCAGCGGACCGGGGTCGATCACGCGTGCCCAGAACAGTAGGCCGGTGAAGAAGAACATCGCGTGCTCGAGGTCGTGGACGATGCCTGAGGTCAACGTCAGGTTGTAGGCGCCCGGGATGTGCCAGGCCACGAAGGTCACGTTGAACAGCAGCCACGCCGGCCAGGGGCGCGCCAAAGCGCGCACCGGGGCCATCCAGCGCGACAGCGCCAGCGCCCGACCGAACTTGGTGCGTGACTCCGTTGGCAGCGCCAGCCACATCCGCGGCCACGGACGGCCGAGCAGGATCAACGGCGGCGCCACCGTCAGCAGCACCACGTGCTGGATCATGTGAACCCAGAACAGCTGATCGGCGTAGGTATCGATCGGCGATTCGAGCGCAATCACGATCGACGCCAGGCCGGCGACGAACGACGCGGTGCGCAGGGGCTGGGGGGCAGCCGCGCTGTACCTCCGCCCCCCGACCCAGTACAGCATCGCCGCGATCGCCACATAGACGAGCGGCAGTTGGATCGACCAGCCTCCCCAGCTCATGCTCAGACCAGGTAGAGAATGATGAACGCCAAGACGCCGGTGGCCACGTAGAACGCCCAGAAGAACGAACACGCCTCGAGGTCGGCGCGCACGAGCTCCTCGTCGGTCAGTACCGCCGCGGGGGTGGCCGACACGCCCTCGCGCCGCCGGCGCCAGGCGGTGGCGACCTGCGTCTCGATCCAGTACCCGCTCATCAGCGCGAACACGGAGTAGAACGCGGTCCAGCCGATGAACACGCTCGCGTAGCCGCCGCTCGCTGGGCCAAAGCCGAGCGTCGTCCACTCGATCACCTGCAGCACCACGGCCAGCAACAGGAGGGCAAGGGCGGTCGCCCCCGCGATCACCGTGAACTCAGGACGGATCGATGCGCCCCGCAGCAGCACGGCGCTTATGATCAGGACCACGACGATCGCCACGCCGAGGCCGATCGACGGGTGCACCGGGCCGATCTTCCAGTCCTTGTTCAGGTCGAGCGACTTCAGGTAGAAGTAGGCGAACGCGAACGAGATGAAGAAGAAGGAAGCGGCGCCGCACAGTTGACGGGCGGCAACCCACATCGCGCGCGGCTGCCACTCGGGCGGCTCGAGCTCGATGCCGGGATGGGTGGGTGCCGATGCGGATGCGGCGGATGCGGCGGCGGCGTCGGATGCTTCCATCGTCTAGCTCCCTCCGGCCGCCGGCGCCAGCGCCGGTTCTCCGGCGGGCTCCACTCCGTAAGGGTAGGGATCGGCGTCGAACACGGGGATCTTGTCGAAATCGTGGACCGGCACCGGCGTGGGCAGCTGCCACTCGATCGACTTGGAGTTCCACGGGTTGCCGACCAGCGGCTCGCGCTTGATCAGCATCGAGTAGATCAGGTTCACGAGGAACACGAGCATCGACAGCCCGATCACGTACGCCGAGGCCGACACCCAGATGTTGAGTCCCTGCAGGTTGGTGGGATAGGTGACGACGCGCCGGGGCATGCCGAGGAACCCGAGTGCGAACAGCGGCGCGAACGTGGAGTTGAAGGCGATGAACAGCGACCAGAAGTGAATCTTGGCCAGGCGCTCGTTGAACGTGAAGCCCAGGACCTTGGGACCCCAGTAGTAGATCGCGGCGAAGATCGAGAACACCAGGCCGCCCATGATCGTGTAGTGGAAGTGCGCCATCGAGAAGAAGCTGCCGTGGGTGGTCACGTCGCTAGGCACGTCGGACAGGAAGACACCGGAGATGCCGCCCCACAGGAAGTTGAACACCCACCCCATGCAGAACCACATCGGCACGGTGAACCGTATTCGCCCGCGCCACAGCGTCCCCATCGCACACAGGAAGATGAAGCCGGTGGGAAGCGAGATCAGCTCGGTAGAGAGCATGTAGAACGGCCGCAGGTCGGCGTCGATGCCGCTGACGAACAGGTGGTGCTGCCAGACGAAGAAGCTCAGCAGGGTGACGCCGAGCATGCCGGCGACGGCGAGTCGGTAGCCCCACAGCGGCTTGCGCGCGAACACCGGCAGCAGCTCGAGTACGACCCCGAAGCCGGGCAGCGCGACGATGTAGACCTCGGGGTGGCCGAACACCCAGAACAGGTTCTGCCACAGGTAGGCGCTGCCGCCGTTCGAGGCGACGAAAAACGCCGTCTGCGCGGTGCGATCGAGCATTCCCATGAACAGCGCCGCGAGCAGCATCGGGGGCGCCAGCAGCATCAGGATCGAGGTCGAGAACACGCCCCAGACGAAGATCGGCAGCCGCGTCCACGTCATGCCCGGCGCTCGCATGGTGATGATCGTCGCCAGCAGGTTGAATCCCAGCAGGCACATCGAGATCCCGACCAGCGCGAAGAACCCCAGATAGGCGTCATACCCGACCGTCCCCTGGTCGCCCAGCGGTTGGTAGCCCGTCCAGCCGGTCTGAAAGCCGCCGAGGAACAGCGTCGTCAGGAAGACCACGCCGGCCGCCATCAACAGCCAGAAAGTGAGCGCCTCAATTCGCGGGAATGCCATCCTCCGGCTGCCGATCATGATCGGCACCAGCCAGTTGCCCAGCGGACCGAGCACGCCACTGGTCAGCATCCCCATCATCATCGCCCCGTGCAACCCGACCAGGGTCAGGTACTGATTGGCCCCGAACACGTGGACGTTGGGCTGCAGCAACTCGCTGCGGATCGCCATCGCGTTGAGGCCGCCGATCAGGAAGAAGACGCCGATCCCGACCAGGTACTGGATGGCGACGACCTTGTGGTCGGTGCACAGCCGGAAGTAGCGGGCGATCCCCTCTCCCTCCGACTCGTGCTCGGCGAGCGTCGGCGGATACCCGAGCATTCTGCGAATCGGGTAGTTGGCGAACCCGAGGCCGATGAGGAAGCCGATCGTGCCGAACAGGTAGCCGAGCAGCACCGAGATGTCGTTCTGGCCGGACTCCGACGAGTAGTAACTGATGCTCGTGGCGTGGATCGAGTTGCCGATGACGTATCCGATGAACGCTCCCACGGCCGCCAGCACGATCCCGGTCAGCAGGTTGAAGCCGATCAGGCGGCGCCACAGGGGCCGTGGACCGGCTGAGATCGCGATCGAGGTCATCCACCTCTCCTCGTGGGTTCCGGGTAATACTTCAGGGCATAAGGGGGCAGCGAGGCGGTCGCGGGCGCGTAGAGCCGCTCCTGCTGCCGGATCCAGGTGGCGAACTGGGCTTGGGGCACGACGCGCCCCGTGTCATACATGTAGCCGTGCCAGACGCCGCACAGCTCGGCGCAGTGGACCTGGAACGTCAGCGGCCCCTTGGTCGTCACGTAGGCGATGTTGTCCACCCCAGGGTTGGCGTCCGCCTTCACCCCGAGCTGATAGGCCCAGAACGAGTGGATCACGTCCAATGAGGTGACGTGGAACTCGATCGTGCGGTTGGCGGGGAGGAAGAGCGTCGGCGTCTCGACGCCACCGTAGGCCGGCCAGCGGTAGTCGAACTTCCACTGCTGGGCGATCACCTGCACCTGCAGCGCGCCGCTGGATTGCGCCGGGGCGGCGATCGGGGTTGGGCCCTGGCCGCCGCCGGCGCCGCCGGCGAGCATCCTGATCGTGCCGTAGCCGGCCAGGAAGAGCACGAGCCCGGTGGTGATGATCAGCCACCACATCTGAATCCTGGCGTCGCCTCGCACCGATGGCCCGTCGAGCACCGTCCCGGGCTCGCGCTCGCGGAACGCGATCCCGGCGTAGACGAAGTAGACGAGCACCGCCATCGCCACCGGCGTCGCCAGGGCGAGCAGAACCGTGTTGTCGACGACCTGCCCGGCGGACTCCACGGTCCCGTTGCCGGGCGGGAGGCCCGGCCCGACGACGAACACGACGAGCGCGGTCATGATCACGCTCGAAACGAGCCACAGCAGCACCACGCGCCGCCAGTGGTTGACCTCCTGGTTCACCGACGGGGCCTCATGCAACCTTGATGTAGCCGTCCATGTAGCCGACGGTCTGCATCGGCCCGCCCCAGCCCGCGATGAACCCGGCCGCGCAGGGGACGAAGCACTGCCAGCGATACAGCCCGGGTCCCGGTGAGCGGAACGTGAACGTCGTCGTGGTGTGGCTGTAGCTCAGCGCACACGGCGCGTTGCTGCACGGGTTCTTGGCGGTCGCGGTGATGCCCTCCAGCGGAACCGAGACCCCGATGTTGGGGATCGCGAACACGTGCGAGGCCGTGTCGGGCTCGATTGCCCGCGTCGGCTTGCCGTTCAGCAGGAAGCCGCCGCCCACCGTGCCGGTCGCCTGCGAGATGAACGAGTTGCGAAGCCCGGTCTGCGAGTCGTACTGGTAGATCGTGACGGTGACCAGCTTGTTGGCGGGAAGGTCGAACGTCGTGACGTGACGCCAATGGGTGCTGTTGGCGTCGACGGCGTAGTAGGAGACCCAGGTCGGATGCGGATCGCTGAGGGCGGCGGCCGGGACCGTGGCGAGGTACAACCGCGCGCCGGTCGTCGTCACCGCCGCCGAAGCCGATCCGGGCACGTTGGTCAGATACAGGACGACGTACAGAAAGACGCCCACGCAAACGACCACGGTGCCGACCACGATTCCGACCAGTCGTTTTGCGTAAGCACTCATTGCTCGCTCTCTCTCCCGGTCCGGCCGGAAACCTATCGCGAGGCGAACAAAAAGCAAGGGCAGCTGACGATTTTCTTTACAAGCCCAGCCATGGCGACGTTCGTCCCCAGTCAGGTTTCCCGGCAATAGCTGCGCATTTTCGCCGCCGACAAGGAGTAGACATTCCCCGCCGGCGACGAGCTGACGTGCCCGTCACGAGCCTCGTCACGAGCCTCGAGCTCCCCGGGCCGGCCAACGGATGGGTCAGAATGCACGTGTGGAGCATTGGGCGGTCCCGTCATTACCCGCGGCCAGGCTGCGGGCGATGTGCCTGGCGCTCCTGGTTGTCGCGGCGGCGGCCGGCGGCTTGGCGTCCATCGCGCGCGCCGACGGCGATCCCGCGAGCGACTACCTCCTGTCCAAGCAGGTCTTCCTAACGTCCCAGTCCGGGGCGCAGTCCGCCTCGCAGCGGCAGTTGGTCGCCCGGGCGGCGGCGGCGAATCGTGCCGGATTTGCCATCCGCGTGGCGGTCGTCTCGACCGCGTACGATCTCGGATCGATCACCGCACTGTGGGGACGGCCGCTCGTTTACGCTCGATTTCTCGGGCAGGAGCTGTCGCTGGTCTACAAACAGCGGCTGCTGGTGGTCATGCCCAACGGGTTCGGGTTCTTCTGGCATGGGCATTCCACGGCGTCGGCGGACCGGCTGCTCGCCAGGCTGCCGATCGAGCCGGGGAGTGCCGGGTTGGCAACCGCCGCCGCAACGGCGGTGCAAGCCCTCGCTGGCGCTGATGGGATCCGGCTCGCCGGCCCCGCGGCCAGACGCGCCGGCCAGACTGCGACGGGGCGGTCCGGGAGCCCCGATCGCACCGCGCTCGTCGCGGCGGTCTTGGCGGCGCTCGGGATCGCCGCCGCTGTGTTCGTCCTGGCGCTGCGCAGAAGGCAGGGCCGGCCGGCACGGGCCCGCCTGCCCGCCAGCCAGCGAGCATTTCTGATCCGGCTTCGCTCCCACGTCTCGGGGCTCGTCATCGTCGGCGGCCTCGCCGCAGTCGCGGCACTGGTTGCGCTCTCGCATCTGCTGCATCCCGGGGCGAGCTCGAATCCCTCGCTCGCCTCCGTCGTCACTCGACCGCCGTTCAGCTGGCCGGCCGGGGCCAGGCCGGCACCCGATTTCTCGCTGCGCGATCAAGACGGCCGGCGCGTTTCTCTCTCCGCCTACCGCGGCCGGCCGGTGATCCTGACCTTCGTCGACCCGCTGTGTCGCAATCTCTGCCCGCTCGAGGCGCACCTGCTCAACCATGTGGTAGGACAGTTGCCCGCCGCGCAGCGACCGGCAATCCTGGCAGTCAGCGTCGACGTCTTCGCCGACAAGCGCTCGGACCTGCTCCAGGACTTCAGCAAGTGGGAGCTCGTCCCGCAGTGGCATTGGGCGGTGGGACGAAAGGCGCAGCTAGCTGCGGTCTGGAAGCGCTATCAGATCGGCGTCTCAGTCGTCACCAAGCGGATCGCCGGGACCACGATCAACTACATCACCCACACCGAGGCGGCCTACCTCATCGATGCCTCGGGTGACGAGCGCGCGTTGTTCCTGTGGCCGTTCTATCCGGCAGACGTCGTCTCAGAGCTTCACAAGATCACCTAAGTGGCGCCGTTCGCGGTTGCCCCGTCTGCCGGCTCGCCACGCTCCGCTCCGCGTCTCGCCTGGCGCCGCTCCGGGTCTTACGCAGCGAGCGCCTGGGCCAGGTCGGCCCAGAGATCGTCCACGTCCTCCATCCCGACGCTGAGCCGCAACAGGCCCGGAGGCACCCGCGACCCCTCCCACCGGGCCCGGGCCTCGAGCGTGGAAGCCACCCCGCCGAGGCTGGTGGCGTTCTCGATCAGGTCCAGCGATCGCTCCACGCGCTCCGCTCGCTCGGCATCGGCGACGTCGAAGGACAAGAGCGGCCCGAACGCCTCCACATAACGAGCGGCGACCCGATCGTGCCGTCCCGGATAGCGAACGTGCTCTACCGCCGGGTGGCCGTCCAGACGGTTTGCCAGCTCCAACGCGGTGGCGGCTTGGCGCGCAACCCGGACCGCGAGCGTCTTGAGCCCGCGCAGCATCAGCCACACCGGATCGGGGGCGGCCACGATCCCCGTAGCAGCCCGGAACGCCGCGAGGCGGGCGTGGTCCTCGGGCCGGGCGCAGGTCATCACCCCGAGCAGTGCGTCGTGATGGCCGGCGAGGATCTTGCTGGCGCTGTGCATCACGAAGTCGGCGCCGTACGCCAGCGGGCGCAGCAGGATCGGGCTGAGGACGGTGGCGTCGACCACCACTCGCGAGCCGCCGCGGTGAGCGGTCGCGATGGACGCCTCCAGATCCGGGAAGGTCAGCATGGGGTTCGAGCACGGCTCGAGCCACACCAGGTCGGCGGCTGGCGGGGGACCGGTCTGATCGAAGGTCGTGGCACGTACTCCCCAGCGCGCCAGCTCGTCCTGAAGCAGGCCGATCGTCCCCCAATAGCCACCGTCGGCGACCGCAACCGACGCGCCCGGCTCCAGCAGAGCGAGCACGAGCGCGGTTGTCGCCGCGGAGCCGGAAGGGAACAGCAGCGACCATCCGCCCTCCAGGTCTCCGAGAACCCGTTCGGCCTCCAGCCCGACCGGGTGCGCGATGCGCTGGTAGTAGACCGGACCAGGCGTCGCATCAACGTAGGGGTGGATGGTCGCGCGATCGAGCTGCGGCAGCGCGCCCCGAACCAGTCGTGTCTCCGGTCGCATGGGCGCAGCTTAGTGGCCACTTAGAGACGTGGGACCGGGTCGAAGCTCAGATGACGCCTACTGCCAACCTGGCGTCCCTGGCGTTCGCCAAGGACGCCGGGCTCGCAGTCGTCAGGTCGAGAGCAGCCGCTCGAAGAACGAGCGATAGCGCTGCAGCGCGACCCGTAGGTCCTCGGTGGAGATGTCCTCTCCACGTCCCCACTGAGCCTCGAGACGCTCGCGCTCCTTCGCGAATCCCTCGGCGAGCTGCTGCATGAGGGCGGCCACCAGACCGTCGGCGTCCTCGACCGCGCCCCGCGGCTCATCCACGAACTGGGTCTGAATCTCCTCCCACCGTTGCCGGAAGGCCCCGGCGTCACCGCCGGGCAGGAGGCGATCCTCCTCGTCGGACCCTGAGGTCGCGGGCGACGCCTCGGAGGCTGATCCTGAGGATGTGGCCGTGTAGTCCGATTGCACTGCGGGCGCCGACCCTGACGATGGGGCCGACTCGACCGTCGCGGTCGAGCCCGATGGAGTGGACGGCTTCGTTTCGATGTCCGCGGGCGACGACGACGTCGAGGCGTCCGCCGCCGGAGCTGCAGCCAACTCCTCCTGGTCGCGCGGTGCCACCGCCACCTCTTGGTCTCGAGGCGCCGCGGTGACCTCGCTCGGCGCCGCCTCGCCGGAAGCGCCTGCGGAATCTACGGCTCGGTCACTGGTTGAGGCCAGATCACGGGTGCTCAGTGTCTCGTCGGTGCGCTCCATTTGTCATACCCTCCGGGTCGTCTCTTGCGGAACTGTGCTCTGATCGCTTGCGGCGCCCGCGCGTGCCGGATCGCGCGAGACAGCACCATCCCGCGTCGCCGCGTCGCCCCCGCCCAGCAGGTCGTCGAACAGCGCCCGGAAGTGGACGATCGAGCGACGTAACTCCTCGGTGGTGGCCTTTCCCTGGCGGGCGCGCATCGAGATCTCGTTGGCGGCCCGGTAGTTCTCAACGACGTCCGGGTGATCGACCGAGATGTCGGCCGTACGCTGCTCGAAGTCCTGATCGACGGGATAGCCCCGCTCGCGCATCACCTGCCGCACGAGCTCGTGCGCCTCCCCGACCGCCGCGACCGGCTCATCCACGAAGTGGCGTTGCGTCGCGCCCCAGCTGTCCAGGTACCGCTCGCGTGAGGCCGGCGCCAACGGGCGGATCTCGAACCGATCCACTCGCTCGCGGCGATCGGCCAGCTCGCGTTCCGCGGAGCGCTCATCGCCATGCTCGGCGACGACACGCTTGTACTCCGGCCCGAAGTCGTCCTTCAGTCTCCGGGAACGTTGATGACGCGCCACGAGAACGCCGATGATCACCAACAGCACGACAATGACTGCCACAAGCACCCAGATCATGGGTCCCCACTCCTTTCCCTGACTCGCTGATGCGAGAGTTTCTCGGTCCGTCCGTTGCCTCTGTGAGGGGCGCCGGTCCCGGTTCGAGGTCAAGCTACCCGGCGCTCTCGGCAACGAAGCGAAGCCAGTCGTCGCTCGGACGTATGCGCGCCGACGCGGTCGCATGAGATATCCGCGGCTGCGCTGGGAGCAGATCTTCGCCTCGATCGAGGGCGGCGATCCACCCGCTGCAGGTAAGACGCTGCAATTCGGTCTCGCGGGGTAGTCAGAGCGCAATGGACCGCCCCGCCGACGGCGACCGGAGTCACTAGCCCGATGGGCTCCGTCACCGACCTCATCAGCATCGTCGACGCCGACCCCGACCTGGCCGACCTGCTCGAAGAATCCGAGCTCGAGCGCGCGCGTCGTGAGGCATTGACCCGAGAACGCCGGCTCTCGCCCGGTTCGTGGGACTCCACCCGGGCGATCGAGCCCGACCGCCATCACCGTGGCTTTCTCATCATCGAGGGCCTGCTCTCCCGTGAGGTCGATGTCCTCGGACGCACCTGCGTGGAGCTGCTCGGCGCCGGTGATGTTCTGCGGCCGTGGCAGTGGGATACGGAGGGATCGCACGTCCACGCCGAGGTCGGCTGGATGGTGCTCGAGCCGACCCGACTAGCGGTGTTGGACCACGGGCTCGTAATTCGCATGACTCCATGGCCGGTGCTGGGCCTGGAGCTGTTTGCCCGAGGCACGCGCCGCGCCCACCACCTGGCGGTGGCGCTGGCGATCGCGCACTATCAACGGGTCGACGAGCGGCTGCTGCTGACCCTGTGGCACCTGGCGGAGCGCTGGGGACGGGTTGGGTCCAACGGCATCGCGTTGCCCCTCCCGCTTTCCCATCAGCGTCTCGCCGATCTGGTCGGGGCCCATCGTCCCTCGGTCACCACGGCGATGGGCGAACTGACCCGCGCAGGACGAATCAGTCGGCGAGCGGACGGCATGTGGGTGCTCAACGGTTCGCCGCCTGAGCAGCTACGTCATCATCGGCTGGTCGCAGCGCTTACCTGAGGGCCGACCGACTCGGCGCCCGCCGCCTCTGACCCGGCGCCCGCCGCCTCTGACCGGGCGCCCGCCGCCTCGGACCGCCCGCCCGTCGCCTCGGACCCGCCGCCGCCGACCCGGTGCCCGCCACCCCCCGGACGCGGCATGTATCGGGCGACAAATTCAGATCGTGCGATCGGATTTGTTGCGATATACACGCTGAGCCCGGTCATTTCGGGAAAATCCGATTCAGCACAATCAAATTTTCCGCCTTTTGCACCCTGAAAACCGGTGCATCGGGAGGGGAGAGGACGGGTGGCGTTGGCCGGTGCTGCGCTGGCCCGGTACTGAGGGCCCTATGGCGCAGGCGGCTCGGGCCAGTACTGAGGGCCCTATGGCGCAGGCGGCTCGGGCCATCTCCGGCCGTTGACCTCCAGCTCGCGCACCTTCAGCGTTCCGATCTCCACCTCCTGCGCGCGGAGCCGGCGGATCACCGCGTCGGCGATCGCCAAACGCCCGATGGCGATCGCCCCCACTGCCGAGACGGCGATCGCCAATGGACCCATCGCCGTCGGTCCGATCATGCGGGCGCCGATGACACGGGCACCGGTGATCCGGGTAGCGGTCGCCTGAACCGCGGCCGGCGAACGGCGGAGGGGGATGTTGAGCCGTGCCATGTGAGACCTCCTGATGTTCAGTCGGGGACGTTGTCGAACGTGTCCGGATCGGGGCCGGTGCGACCGTTCTCTCCCTTGTCCAGAGAGGCGATGGCGGCGACGTCGTCCGGCTCGAGCTCGAACTCGAACAGAGCGAAGTTCTCCTTGATCCGCGACGGAGTCGTCGACTTCGGGAAGACGACGTTCCCTCGCTGGATGTGCCAGCGGAGCACGACCTGAGCCGGGGTCCGCGACAGGCGCTCGGCGATCTTCTCGATCACCGGATCATCCAGCACTTCGCCCTGGGCGATCGGGGACCAGCCCTCGGTGGCGATCCCATGCTCCTCGTCGTAGTCGCGGACCGCTCCGTTGAGCAGGTAGGGGTGAAGCTCGATCTGGTTGACGGCCGGCGTCACCTCGGCTTCCGCGGCCAGCCGCTCCAGGTGAGCAACCTGGAAGTTGGATACGCCGATCGAACGGGCGCGCCCGTCCCGCTTGAACTCCTCCATGGTCTTCCAAGTGGAGACGAAGTCGCCGTCGTACAGCGTGGGCAGCGGCCAGTGGATGAGGAACAGGTCCACGTAGTCGGAGTCCAGCTGAGACAGGGTCTGATCGAACGCCCGCCGGGCGTCACCGGGGCGGTGAGACGCGTTGCTCAGCTTGCTGGTGATGAACAACTCGCCGCGATCCAGGCCGGACGCGCTGACGGCGGCGCCCACGCCCGCCTCGTTCTGGTACATCTCGGCGGTGTCGATGTGCCGGTAGCCGATCGCCAGCGCCTGGCCCACGACGTCGGCGGTCTCGTCCGGCGGAACCTGGAACACGCCGAAGCCGAGCTGCGGGATCGTATGACCATCGTTGAGCGTGATCGACGGGACAGTGGAAACGGTTGGCATGGCGCTTTGGCTCCTGTGTGGGTCGGGGCATAGGTTGGAGGAGAGCTCCAGGACCTCAGGCTGGCAGCTACCCAGTTTCTCGGACCGTCATCGCGCTGGGTCGCCGGCCGGCTGACCGCCGGCGCAGTTCAGCGGTGTGCAAGGGTGTGGCCATGGAAATCGGCACCTTCGGCGTCTGGACCTCGTACCGGGCGATCGGCGAGGAGAACGCCGGCGAGGCGGCCGGGCTCGCGGAGGAGCTGGGCTTCGGCACGTTCTGGTTGGGGGGGTCGCCGCATCTGCCGGCCGTACGGCCGCTGCTGACGGCAAGCCAACGCATCACGATCGCCACCGGGATCGTCAACGTGTGGGAATACGAGCCGGCGGAGCTGGCCCGGGAGTATGCCGAGCTGCGCCCCGAGTTCGGCGACCGCCTGCTGGTGGGGATCGGGATCGGCCATCCCGAGGCGCACAGCGACTATCGGCGGCCCCTGACCGCGATGCGGTCCTTTCTGGATGGATTGGACAGCGCTACGTCGCCGCTTGCCCCCGACCGGCGCTGCCTTGCCGCTCTGGGCCCGAAGATGCTCGATCTGTCGGTGGCCCGGTCGTTGGGGACGCACCCCTATTTCGTGTCGCCGGATCACACCCGCGCCGCCCGTGAGCGCATCGGCGACGCCCTGCTGGCTCCCGAGCTCGCCTGTGTCCTGGACGACGACCCGTCCTCCGCACGGGCCAAGGCGCGCGGGTACGCACAGCTCTACCTCGGGCTTAGCAACTACACCAACAATCTGCTGCAGTTCGGCTTCACCGAGGCGGACATCGCCGACGGCGGCTCCGATCGGCTGATCGACACGGTGGTGCCGCAGGGAACTCCCGAGCGAATCGCCGAGGCGGTGCAGGCGCACCTCGACGCCGGCGCCGACCACGTCTGCGTTCAGACGGTCGGCGTGCAGGGCGTCCCCCGCGCCGAGTGGGCCGCGCTCAGCGAGGCGCTTGGCCTGAACGCGGACGCGTAGTGTCCCCGTGCAGCAGCAGGAGAGGTGGTACCCCCACTCGGGCCGTCAGACGCGCTGCTGCTCCTCCACGGTCAGCTCGGCGGTGGGACGGGCCTCGAGCCGGCCGTCGGGGATTGGTTCGCCACTGAGCACGGAAAGGCCGTAGGTGCCGTCCTGGAGCCGCGTCTCGGCGCGCTCCACCGCGGCGAGCTCGGCGCGAAGATCCGCCCGGCGGCCCTCGTCCAGCTCGTCCTGATAGAGGTCTTCGGAGTCCTCCTCGCCGGGTTCCACGTTCCCGGTCGACTCCTCCGGCCCGCCGGCGGTGTGCAGGCCGAGGGCCTGCTCGATGCGACGGCGCTCGCGGGCCAGCAGCTCACGGGCGCGTTCAGGCTCCATGACTGCAGCCTACCCTTTCACCGGCCGCGTCGCAGGCGCGCGGGCGGTTCGCCGGGCGCGTCGCAGGCGCGCGGGCGGTTCACCGGGCGCGTCGCAGGCGCGCGGGCGGGCGCGCGGGCGGGCGCGCGCGGATGCTGACCGTCCAGGCCGCAGCGATCACTGCGGCTCCGGCGGCCAGCGCCAGCCACGATCCCAGGTCGACTGAGCCGAGCGCCGAACCGGAGCTCTGACGTGACGCGGCGAGGGTGGGGGCCGCCAGGCGATGCCCGGCTGCCGCGGCCAGCTCCTGGACCGCACGCGTCGCCATGGCCGCCAGCGAGCCGCCGGACCCGATCGCCGGTAGCCTGGGCTGCCCCGTCGCGCCCGCGGTCGCCCCGCCGACCCGCGCGATCCCGAGGCCGTTGGGCATCACCACCAGCAGAGTTCCGCGGTAGACCAGCGACAGCTCCTCGCCCAGGAACCTGGCGTATGCCTGCGGCTGGCGCCACAGGGCGCTCACCGAGCCGAGATCGTCGGGACGAGCGATCAGCGCCACCCGAATCGGATAGCCGTCGGCTTTGGCCGCGGCCAGCAGGCCGTTGAGCTGGGTCTGCGCCGCCTGGGTAAAACCCCCGTCGGCGGGCACGTAAACCGCCTGGGTGACGAGCACGTCGCTGGCCGGATCCCCGTCGGCCAGAGCCGGCGCCGCCGGGAGCAGCAGCGCCAACCACCCGGCGCAGGCGACCAGGAGCGCCAGGAGCGGACGGACCCGGCGGGGGCGAGCTGGAGGTTGCGTAGAGTCTGCCAACGGATATGAGTCTGCGGTGCCAGTGCCGGCGGATCACCGGTGTGCTGATCATCATTGTGGCGGCTCTGGCGCTGCCCGCCACCGCCGGTGCGCATGGTCCAATCGATCCGGCGGCGTCCAGCTATCGGGCGCGGATCGATCACCTCCCCGCGGGAATCCACGCCGAGGTCATCGACGGTGATCTGCGGATGTGGATGCGCGTCGATTCGAGTGCCACCGTGGTGGTGCTCGACTACCAGGGCGCGCCCTACCTGCGGTTCTCCCGCGGGGGCGTCGAGGTCAACCAGGGCTCGGCGATGTACTACCTCAACCAGGTTCCGCCGCAGATCCCGCCGACCGACCTCGGGCCGCGCACTCGGCCCCGGTGGCACCAGGTGTCCAGCGGCCACAGCTATGGCTGGCACGACGGACGGCTGCACGCGCTGGCGACGACCGCGCTGGCGCCGGGAGCCACCTACGTCGGGCAATGGCGAATACCGCTGCGGGTCGATGGCGCCGCGGCGGCGATCAGCGGTGGGCTGTACTTCGCGGCGAGCCCGTCGATCGTCTGGTTCTGGCCGATCCTGGTGACGCTGGCGTGCGCGTTGGCCGTGCTGCGGCTGCGCCGGCCCGAGCTCGACGAACGGGCGGCGCGAACCCTTGCGGCGATCGCGCTGGCGGCGTTCACGGTGGCGATCGCGGGCCAGCAGCTGCACGGACGGCCCACGGTGTCGGTCGGACAGGAGATCGCGTTGGCGGTTGGGCTGGCGTTCGTCGCCTGGGGCGCCCGTCGGCTCGTCCTGCGCCGGCACGGCTGGTTCAGCTTCTTCCTGATCGCGGCGGCGGCGATCTGGGAGGGGGCGTCGATGATCGCCGTCCTGCTCGACGGCTACGTTCTGATCGCGCTGCCGCCGTTTGTCGCGCGGGCGGCGGTGGTGCTGTGCCTGAGCGCCGGACTCGGATTGCTGCCGTTCGTGTTCAGGATCGCCGAGCGCCCGGGCCGCGCGCGTCCCGTCCGGCGAGACGGACCCGTCCCGGCGTCCGCGCCCGACGACGAGGCCGCGGACCGGGACGAGGATCTGCAGGCGTGGCATCCGAGCGTCTAAGTGGCCCCGCCCGTAAATACGACGACATTCGAGCGGCCTCCGGCGGCGCCTGGCTTTGTCCTCGGATGCTCGTGCAGCGCTGCTGCACGTCGCATCCTGCGTCCGCGCCAGGCATCCGCCGGAGACCGCTCTCGGTGTCACCGCACTTACGACCGGAACCACTGAGGCGGGCGCTGGCGGCGATGGGTGTGTTGGTGGCGGTGGCCGGGTGCGGATCGATCGCCCGCAGCGGATCTTCGACGCACGCCCCCAGCCGTGCCACCACCCCGTCGATCCCGCCCGCGCTCGTCCGCCAGCGACGCCCGATCGGCCGGGGCCCCGCATTTCACCCGCCCGCCTCGGGTCCCGTGCTCGGCGGCTGCCGGAGCCCGCTGGGACGTCGGGACGGCGCCCACGTCGAGGTCTTCGCCGTCGACCGGGTGGTGCTCATCGCCGCTGGGATCGGCGCGCGACCGCCGCTGCACTACAACGAGGGCCGGATCACCGGCGCGGCGTGCTTTGGTGAGCTGGTCACGCTCGAACCGACCGGCGTGGTCCTCACCCGCCCCGGTGCCGGGCTGACGCTCGCCGACCTGTTCCGATCGTGGGGGCAGCCGCTGACGGCTCACCGTCTCGCGTCGTTCAGAGCCCCGGCCGGCGTCCGCGCGTACGTCGACGGCCGGCGCGCACCCGGTGCCCCCGGCGCGGTGCGTTTGCGCCGCCACGCCGAGATCGTGCTCGAGGCGGGGCCGTACGTTCCGCCGCACCACGCCTATCGATTCCCTCCTGGAGTCTGACGGCGTCGTCAGTCGGCGTCCGGCGGGTGGCGATCGGGGCTACGCTTTGATGGTGGCAGACCTCGAGCTCCAGCAGGACGAGCTGGTCGTCAGGCTCACGCCGTTGGAGAAGGTGGCGGCGTTTCGCGGCGACGTCCGAGTCCCGATCGCGTCGTTGCAGAAGATCTGCACCGACGAGGATCCCTGGAGCTGTCTGCGCGGGATGCGCGCCGCAGGGACCGGCATCCCCGGGGTCGTCGCCTACGGGGTCCGGCGGCTGACCGGCTCCTCACCCGATTTCGTGGCGGTTCACGGGCGGGGCCCGGTGATCCGCGTCGAGCTCGCCCCCGGCGCGCCGTTCCGCCGTCTGCTGGTCACCGTGCCCGATCCCAAGACCGCCGTGACCGCGATCCGCGCCGGGGTCGGCCCCGCCGCCCGCGGTCACCAGCCGAACCACTGAGCGCGAAACTGCGTACCCGGACCCCGCGGCGCGGTACGTTCTGGGGTGCGGTACGCGGCGACAGCAAAGGAGGGCGAGCTTGACATGGCGGTCAGGGCGGGGGATCTCGAGCAGGACCTGATCGCTTCGCTGTCTGACTCGGTCGACCGGCGCCTCGCCGACGCGCCCGCGGCCTCCTACCGCGAGTTCGTGCGCCAGTTCTACCACTGGGTTCCACCCCAGGACCTGGCCGACCGCGAGCCCGCCGACCTGTGTGGCGCGGTCGTCGCCCACTGGCGCCTGGCCCGGGTCCGGGCTCCCGGCGAGGCGAAGGTGCGCGTCTACAACCCTGAGCCCGAGCGCGACGGCTGGCGCTCGCCCTACACCGTGCTCCAGATCATTTCCGACGACATGCCGTTCATCGTCGACTCCGTCACCATGGAGCTGAACCGGCAGGACTATCCGATCGAGTTGATCGTGCACCCGGTGATGCGGGTCGTCCGGGACGGCGACGACCTGGCAGAGGTGTTGGCGCCCGGCGACGAGGATCACGCATTCATTGCCGAGTCGGTGGTCCACGTCGAGGTCGCCCGCGAGGTCGACCCGGAGCGGTTGGCCGTGCTCCAGGCCGGGGTGGAGTTGGTGCTGGAGAAGGTCCGGGCCGCCGTCGAGGACTGGCCGGCGATGCGAGACCGCGCCGCGGCGTTGGCCACCGAGCTGCGCCGCCAGGGGGCACCGGTGCCGTTGCCCGAGCTCGAAGAGGCGCGTGCCTTTTTGAGCTGGCTCGGCGACGATCACTTCACCTTCCTCGGCTACCGGGAGTACGAGCTGCACGAGGCGCAGTCCGGCGCCGAGCTGCGGGCTGTGCCGGGATCGGGACTGGGGATTCTGCGCGGTGCCTCGGCGTCGCCGACCACGCCGCTGGCGCCCAAGGCGTTCGCTCTCGCCCGCTCGCCCGATCCGCTGGTCCTGACCAAGGCCAACTCCCGAGCCACCGTCCATCGCCCGTCGTACCTGGACTACATCGGCGTCAAGCGCTATTCGCCGGATGGCCGCGTGATCGGCGAGCGCCGCTTTCTCGGCCTGTACACCACAATCGCCTACAAGGCGAGCCTGCCGGAGATACCGATCCTGCGCGGCAAGTACGCCGGCGTTCTGGAGCGGGCCGCGTTCCCGCCCGACAGCCACGACGCCAAGGGGCTGATCGACCTCCTCGAGTCGTTGCCGCGCGACCTCCTGGTTCGGATCGACGCCGACGACCTGTTCGAGGTCGCGATCGGGATCCTCGGGCTCGGCGAGCGCCAGCGGGTCCGGCTGTTCGTCGTTCCGGATCAGCTGGACCGGTTCGTGGCCTGCACCCTGTGCCTGCCCCGGGACCGGTTCAACACCGAGAACCGGCAGCGGGCGAGCCGGATCCTGGCCGAGGCGTTCGGGGGCGACCAGGTCGACTGGCGGCTGCAGCTGTCGGAGTCGCTGATCGTTCGCGTCGACTACGTCGTGTACTGCCCCGGCGGGGTCGCCGAGTCCTACGAAGTCGCCGCGATCGAGTCCCGCATCGCCGAGTCCACCCGCGCCTGGGCCGATCAACTACGGGCGGCGCTCGTCGATGCCGCCGGGCAGACGCGCGGCACCGAGCTCCACGCCCGGTATCGAAATGCGTTCGGACCCAGGTATCGCGCCGACTGCACCGCGGATGCGGCGGTCACCGACATCGGTCGGATAGAGAAGCTGCGCACCGTCCGGCAGCCGATCATCACCCTGTATCGACGGACGGGCGAGCGTGAGCCGACGACCCGTTGTCAGCTGCTGACGGCCGCTCCGATCTCGCTGTCGGAGGTGGTGCCGACGTTCGAGCACATGGGCGCGACCGTAGTCGACGAACGGCCCTACGAGGTCCGGCCCGACGGCGCAACCCCCGTGTGGATCTCCGACTTCGGCCTGAGCTGCAATGCGGAGGGCCTGGCGCGGGCCGGCGCCGACTTCGCCGACCTGTTCCTGCGGGTGTGGTCCGGTGAGCTCGAGGACGACCGGCTGAACGGGCTGGTGATCTCGGCCGGGCTGACCGGTCGGGAGATCGTCGTCATCCGCGCCGTCCTGCGCTACCTGCGTCAGGCGACGGTGGCGTTCTCCGACGCCTACATGACACAGACGGTGATCGACAACCCGGCCATCGCCGCCTCGCTGGTGGAGCTGTTCGAGGCGAGGTTCGATCCGGCGGACGAGGATGCAGCGCGGGCGCAGCGTCTCACCGAGGAGATCGAGACCGCGATCGACGCCGTACCGAGCCTCGATCGCGATCGCATCCTGCGCAGCTTCCTGGCGGTGATCGGCGCCATGCTACGCACCAGCTACTTCCGAGTCGACGGCGCGGCCGACTCGCGCCGTCCCGCGGAGTACCTCTCGTTCAAGCTCGATCCATCGCGTCTGGAGCTCCTGCCGCGCCCGCGACCGAGGTTCGAGATCTTCGTCTACTCACCGCGGGTGGAGGGCATCCATCTGCGCGGGGGCAGGGTGGCGCGAGGCGGGATCCGCTGGTCGGACCGGCGCGAGGACTTCCGCACAGAGGTGCTGGGGCTGATGAAGGCGCAGATGGTCAAGAACGCGCTGATCGTGCCCGTCGGGTCAAAGGGTGGATTCGTCGTCAAGCGCCCGCCGGCGGCGACGGGTCCCGAGCACCTGGAGGAGGGCGTCGCCTGCTATCGGCTGTTTCTCCGGGGCCTGCTCGACCTCACCGACAATCACGTCGGCGCCGAGGTCGCGGCGCCGGAGGACGTGGTCCGCTACGACGATGACGATCCGTATCTGGTGGTGGCCGCCGACAAGGGAACCGCCGCGTTCTCTGACATCGCCAACGAGGTCTCGGCCGATTACGGGTTCTGGCTCGGCGACGCGTTCGCATCGGGTGGCTCGCATGGCTATGACCACAAGCAGATGGGGATCACCGCCCGTGGTGCCTGGGAGTCGGTCAAGCGCCACTTCCGCCAGTTGGGTACCGACGTGCAGCGCGAGCCGTTCACGGTGGTCGGGATCGGGGACATGTCGGGGGATGTGTTCGGCAATGGGATGCTGCTGTCAGAGCAGATCCGGCTGGTGGCCGCCTTCAACCATTCGCACGTGTTCCTGGATCCCGACCCGGATCCGGCCACCGCGTTCGCCGAGCGGCGCCGCCTGTTCTCGCTGTCCCGATCGACGTGGAGCGACTACGACCGTTCCCTGATCTCCACCGGCGGGGGGGTGCACGGCCGCGACGCCAAGTCGATCGCGATCACCCCCGAGGTGCGCAACGCGCTGGGCATCGAAGCGGAGCGGCTGTCGCCGGCGGAGCTGATCCGGGCGATCCTGCGTGCTCCCGTCGATCTCCTGTTCAACGGGGGCATCGGCACCTATGTCAAGGCGAGCGAGGAGTCGGGCGCGCAGGCCGGCGACCGGGCCAACGACGCCGTTCGCGTCGATGGCGCGCAAGTGCGGTGCCGCGTCGTCGCGGAGGGGGGCAACCTGGGTTTCACCCAGCGGGGCCGGATCGAGTACGCGCTCGCCGGCGGCCCCGACCAGGCGGGGGGCGCCATCGCCGCCGACGCGATCGACAACGCGGCCGGGGTCAACTGCTCCGACCACGAGGTCAACATCAAGATCCTGCTCGGTGACGTGATCGCTGAAGGAGCGATCAGCAACGCCGAGCGCAACCAGTTGCTCGTTCAGATGACCGACACCGTCGCCGAGCAGGTGCTGTACGACAGCTACACCCAGACCCAGGCGTTGAGCCTGTCGGCCGCCCAGGCGGTGTCGATGCTGGAGGTGCACAGCCGCCTCATCCGCCGGCTCGAGGAGGTCGCGTCGCTTGACCGGACGATCGAGGCTCTGCCCACCGAGGCGGAGATCGCCATCCGTCGCCGCGAACGGCGCGGTCTGGTGGCCCCCGAACTGGCGACCCTGATGGCCTACACCAAGATCAACCTCAACGCCGAGCTGCTCGAGTCAGATCTGCCCGAGGACCCGTACCTGGTCGGCGATCTGGAGCGGTACTTCCCGGGACCGGTGCGCGAGCGCTTCGCAGAGTCGATCCGGGGCCATCGCCTGCGGCGCGAGCTGATCGCCACGATCGTCGCCAACGAGCTGGTGGACCGGGCGGGGATCACGTTCGCCTTCCGTCTCACCGAGGAGACCGGGTCGACCCCCTCCGAGCTGGCGCGCGCCTACGCGATCGCGCGCGACGTGTTCGACATGCGGTCATACTGGACCGCCGTCGAGGCGCTCGACAACCGGATCGACACCGCGACCCAGCAGACGATGCTGTTCGAGGGCCGCCGGCTGGTGGATCGGGCAGCGCGGTGGCTAGTCCGGGCCGTCCCGCGGGGGGAGATCGAGGTGACCGCGACGATCGAGCGGTTCAGCCTCGGCGCGCGGACGCTGGCCGACGCGCTGCCCGGCGCGCTGTCCGGCCACGACCGCGAGCGCTTCAGCGCGCGACACGAGGAGCTGGAGGCCGGCGGTGTGCCGCCCGAACTGGCCCGTCGCGTCGCCAGCCTGCAGGCGCTGCTGTCGGTGTTCGACATCGTCGTCGACGCCACCTGGACCGGTGCCGGCCAGCAGCAGGTCACCGACACCTACTTCGGCGTGGGGGCGCGCCTGGGGCTGGACTGGCTGCGCGATCGCATCCTGGACCTGCCCCGCGATGACCGCTGGCAGGCGCTGTCCCGGGCGGCGCTGCGCGACGAGCTGTACCGCCTGCATCGCTCCCTGACGCGCGAGATCCTGGTCGCCGCCGGTGGCCCGGGTGGGGAGGGCGGAGAAAGCGGGGGGGCACCTCTTCACGCCTGGTTGGAGCGCAACGCCGACGCCGTGGAACGCTCCGACGCGTTGCTCGCCGATGTCCGGGCGGCGCGTGACGACGACATCACCACGCTGCCGGTGGCGCTGCGCGAGCTCAAGAGCCTGGTCGGCGAAACCGAGCAGCTGGTCTGAGCGCGGCGACGCCCCGGTCGCGGAGGCGGGAGGCCGGGCCCGCCCAGCGGGTGCGCGCCGACGCCAGCGCAAACGCCGCCAACTCGATCACGCCGGCGAGCGCGAACGCCGCCGGTCCGGTCACCAGCCGGCCGCAGAGCCGGTCCGTCCGTCGCGGTAACACGTCGCCAAGCTATCGTCTCGCCCCATGTCCTCGCTGAAGACCAATGTCACCGAGCTGCCAGAGTCGCGCGTGCGCGTCGACGCTGAGGTGCCGGCCGAGGAGGTGGAGCGCCGCCTCCAGCAGGCCGCGCGCAAGCTCGGGGGTCAGATGCGGATTCCGGGCTTTCGCAAGGGCAAGGTCCCGCCCCCGGTGGTGATCCGCCGGCTCGGCCGCGAGGCCGTGTTCGACGAGGCGCTGCGCAGCTCGCTCGGCGAGTGGTACGTGGACGCGATCGACGGCTCCGGCATCGCCCCCATCGGCGAGCCGGACATCAACTTCGAGCAGCCGGTTCCCGGACAGGGGCAGCCGCTGGCGTTCTCGATCGAGATCGGGGTGCGCCCGGAGGCCAAGCTCGGGCAGTACAAGGGCCTCGAGGTCGGGCGCCGGGAGCCGACCGTGAAGGAGAGGGAGGTCGACGAGGAGGTGGAGCGCCTGCGCGATCGCTTGGCCACCTTGGACACCGAGGACCGTCCCGCCCAGACCGGCGACAGCGTCGTCGTCGACTATGTCGGCAGCGTTGACGGCGAACCGTTCCCGGGCGGTGAGGGCCGAGACCAGCTGATCGAACTGGGCTCGGGGCGGCTCATCCCCGGCTTCGAGGAGCAGCTGATCGGCGCCGGCGCCGGCGACGAGCGGACCGTCCGGGTCACGTTCCCCGACGACTACCCAGGCGACCTCGGCGGCGAGGAGGCCACGTTTGACGTCAGCGTCTCGGAGGTCAAAGCCAAGCGCCTCCCCGAGGTCGACGATGACTTCGCTTCCGAGGCTTCGGAGTTCGACACCCTCGCCGAGCTGCGAGCCGACATCGCGCAGCGACTGCGCCACAACGATGAGCACGCGGTGGAGCAGGAGTTCGAGGAGGCGGTGATCGAGGCGGCGACCGCCGAGGCCGAGATCGACCTCCCCGAGCAGTTGATCCACGCGCGCGCCCACGAGCTGGTGGAGCAGAGCTTCGCGGCGTTGGCGCGGCAGGGAATCAACAAGGAGACGTATCTGCAGATCGCCGGCAAGGACGAGGAGTCCCTCACCCACGACGCCGAGCCCGACGCGGCCCTCGCCCTGCGGCGCGAGGCGCTGCTGGCCGCGGTCGTCGCCGCCGAGAAGATCGCGCCGTCCGACGAGGAAGTAATCGAGGCGCTGCGCCCGGCTGCCGAGCGCGACGGATCGGACCCGGCCGAGCTGGTGGAGCGGCTGGCCAAGGCCGGACGCTTGGATCAGGTGCGCGAGGACGTGGCCACCCGCCAAGCGGTGGAGCGGCTCGTCGCCGAGGCGATCCCGATCAGCGTCGACCAGGCCAAGGCTCGCGAGAAGCTGTGGACGCCCGGCAAGGAGGAAGCGCAGGCCGGCTCCAGTCAGCTCTGGACGCCCGGGGCCTGACGCTTTGAGAGGCGGCGGACGGCCGCCGCGCCGAGGGCCTCGCCGCCCATCGGCGGCCCGATCGGCGGTTGCTAGAGTCGGCGCAGGATTCCGGCGCAGGAAGCGAAAGAAGCGAGGACATGAGCCCACTCGTACCGATGGTCGTTGAGCAAACCTCGCGGGGCGAGCGAGCATTCGACATCTACAGCCGTCTGCTCAACGAGCGGATCATCTTCCTGGGCACCCCGGTCGACGATCAGATCGCGAACCTGATCGTCGCCCAGTTGCTGCACCTGGAGTCCGAGGACCCGGACAAGGACATCTCCATCTACATAAATTCCCCGGGCGGATCGGTGTACGCGGGCCTGGCGATCTACGACACGATGCAGTTCATCAAGCCGGATGTGCAGACGATCTGCGTCGGGATCGCGATGTCGATGGGGGCCCTGCTGCTGGCCGGCGGCGCCGACGCCAAGCGGATGGCGCTGCCCAACGCCAAGATCCTGATCCACCAGGTCTCTTCGAGCTTCCAGGGGCAGGCGACCGACATCGAGATCCATGCCAGGGAGATCATCGACGTCCGGCGGCGCCTGGACGAGATCATCGCCAAGCACACCGGCAAGGATCTGGAGGCCGTCCGGCGTGACACCGAGCGCGACTACTTCATGAGCTCGGAGGAGGCGAAGGAGTACGGAATCATCGATCGGGTGATCTCCCAGCACTGAAAGGCTTTAGCCTTGTCGCGCTGGAGACCGCCGACCGAGTGAAGCTCTCAGAGGTGATTCATGGCACGTCCGACCGACTCCAACGAACAGCTTCTCTGCAGCTTCTGCGGTAAATCGCAGCGGCAGGTCAAGAAGCTGATCGCCGGCCCGGGCGTGTACATCTGCGACGAGTGCATCGATCTCTGCAACGAGATCATCGACGAGGAGCTCACCGCCCCGCCGAGCTTCGACATCGAGAATCTCCCCAAGCCACGGGAGATCTACGACGTGCTCAACGAGTATGTCGTCGGCCAGGAGCAGGCCAAGCGGTCGCTGTCGGTGGCGGTCTACAACCACTACAAGCGCGTGCAGATGATGCAGTCCGACGAGCACGACATCGAGCTGCAGAAGTCCAACATCCTGCTGCTGGGGCCGACCGGTTGCGGCAAGACGCTGCTCGCTCAGACGCTGGCCAAGATCCTCAACGTCCCGTTCGCGATCGCGGACGCCACCGCCCTGACCGAGGCCGGGTACGTCGGCGAGGATGTGGAGAACATCCTGCTCAAGCTGATCCAGGCCGCCGACTATGACGTCAAGAAGGCCGAGACCGGGATCATCTACATCGACGAGGTCGACAAGATCGCCCGCAAGGCCGACAACCCGTCGATCACCCGCGACGTCTCCGGCGAGGGCGTCCAGCAGGCGCTGCTGAAGATCCTGGAGGGGACGACCGCCTCGGTCCCCCCGCAGGGCGGGCGCAAGCATCCCCACCAGGAGTTTCTGTCGATCGACACCACCAACGTCCTATTCATCTGCGGCGGCGCCTTCGCCAACCTCGACCGCGTCATCGAGCGGCGGATCGGCCACCAAGGGGTCGGCTTTGGCTCGGTGATCCAGTCCAAGGAGCAGCGCGACACGGGCGAGATCTTCGAGCACTGCCTGCCCGAGGACCTGATCCAGTACGGCCTGATTCCGGAGTTCATCGGCCGCCTGCCGGTGATGTCGGCGATCCACCAGCTCGCCCGCGACGAGCTGATGGAGATCCTGACCGAGCCCCGCAACGCGCTGGTCAAGCAGTTCCAGCGCTTCTTCCAGTTCGACGGGATCGAGCTCGTGTTCGCCGACGAGGCGCTGGCCTCGGTCGCCGACAAGGCGCTCGAGCGTCAGACCGGCGCGCGGGGCCTGCGCTCGATCATCGAAGAGGTCCTGCTCGAGGTCCAGTTCGAGCTGCCCAGCCGCCGCGACGTGCAGAAGTGCGTGGTGACTCGCGAGACGATCGAGAAGGACGTCTCGCCGACGCTGGTCACGGTCGCCGCCCCCGACGAGGACGAAGCCGCCGCCTAGCTGGTTGCCAGCTGCCGGCGCAGCCGGCGGATGACGGCGATCTCCTCCAGGTCGAGCAGGTCCTTGGGGCGCCCGGACGCGCGCTTCATCGCCTCCAGGTCGTCCAGCGAGGCGACCAGCACCGCGATGCCATCGAAGATCACCCTCCTCGCCCGCTCCCGAAGCTGTGCGTATGGCGGCGATCCCGGCGGAGCGACCAGGAGATCGATCTCACCCTCCGGCGTGCTCAGCGTCAGGATCGTGGTCCGGCGCAGCGTTCGCGCGTCGGCCACAAATGGGACGTCTTCCGCGATGCCGCGTAGCTGAGCTCCGAGCTCTACCAGCGTCGCCCCCAGCGCCTCCAGGTTGTCAACGTCGGTTGCGTAGCAGATATCGACGTCGTACGTCGGGCGTGCCGAGCCATGGCCGATCATCGCTACGCCTCCCACGACGACGAAATCGACGCCATGGGCTGCCAGCCGCCGGAGCAGCTCCGTCGGTCGAAACTCACCCCAGGTGGCCATTGTCCTCCCTGGCGGCGAGCGCGAACTTTCGCATGTCGGCATAGCTCCGTTCGAACGCCTTGATCCTGTCGCCCGGCGACATGCGAAGCCGGGCCGCGACGAGCGTCTCGTCGATGCTGGACTTGTCCGGCCGGGCGGTGACCGACAGCTCCTGACCGCAGGCGCGCAGCGCCCGCTCCACCGTGCCGATCCGCGGGTTGGCGCGCGCCGACTCCAGCTGCGAAATCGCCGACTGGGTGGTGCCCAAGCGGGCCGCCAGCTCTGCCTGGGTCAGCCCCGCCGCCTGTCGGGCCTCTCTGATCAAGGTCTCCATTGTATATTTACGATATCAAGAAATGCCATCGTGTAAAAGCGATGGTAGACCCGCGGAACTACACTCGCCCCACGATGGCCGACCTCCGCTCCACGACCCGCTACGACCCGGCCGAGGTAGAGCCGCGGATCGCCCGGAAATGGCTGGATTCAGGGCTGTTTCACCCCGTCGCCGAGGGCGACGCGCGGGACAACTACTCGATCGCGATCCCGCCTCCCAACGTGACCGGGGTGCTGCACATGGGCCACGCATTCCAGGATTCGATCATGGACACGCTGATCCGCCACCACCGGATGCGGGGCCAGCGGACCAAGTGGATCCTCGGCACCGACCACGCCGGCATCGCCACCCAGATGCAGGTCGAGCGTGCCGTGGCGCAGGAGGGCACCAGCCGGGAGCAGATGGGGCGCGAGCGGTTCGAGCAGCGGGTGTGGGAGTGGCGCGAGGAGCACGGGGGCACGATCATCGAGCAGCTCAAGCGTCTCGGTGCTTCCTGCGACTATGCGGAGGAGCGCTTCACGCTCGACGAGGCCTATGCCCAGGCGGTCCTGAAGGTGTTCGTGGCTCTGCACGAGAAGGGCTACATCTACCGCGACCGCTACATGGTCAACTGGGACCCCGGCACCGGGTCGGCGATCTCCGATCTCGAGGTCGAGCAGCGTGAGGTCACCGACACCCTCTACTACATCGATTACCCATTGGCGACCGGCAGCGGCGCGATCACCGTCGCCACCGTCCGGCCGGAGACGATGCTCGCCGACACCGCGATCGCGGTCCACCCCGACGACGAGCGCTACCGCCGGCTGATCGGCGAGAAGGCGGTCCTGCCCCTCGTCGGGCGCAAGCTGAAGATCATCGCCGACGACTATGTCCGCCCCGACTTCGGCACCGGCGCGCTCAAGATCACGCCCGGGCACGACCCCAATGACTTCGAGATCGGGCGCCGCCACGGTCTCGGCCAGCCATCGGTGATCGGCGAGGACGGTCGGATCACGGGAGAGGTCCCGGAGCGCTTGATCGGCCTCACCGCCGCCGAGGCCCAGCGCGCGGTGGTGTCGGAGCTCCGTCACCAGGGCCTGATCGCCCGCACCGAGCCCTACGTCCACGACGTGCCGTTCTCGCAGCGCTCCGGGGAGCGGATCGAGCCGCTGATCTCGCTGCAGTGGTTCATGGCGATGGAGGAGCTCGCCCGGCCGGCGATCGAGGCTGTCACCAGCGGTCGCGTGCGGTTCCATCCCCCACAACACGAGCGCGTGTACCTGGAGTGGATGGAGAACATCCGCCCGTGGTGCATCAGCCGCCAGCTGTGGTGGGGGCACCGTCTCCCCGTTTGGTACCGAGACCTGGACACCTACGTCGGCGTGCAGCCGCCGGGCGGCGACGGTTGGCAGCGCGATCCCGACGTTCTGGACACGTGGTTCAGTAGCGCGCTGTGGCCGTTCGTCACGCTCGGCTGGCCCGACCAAACGCCGGAGTTGCGCGCGTTCTATCCCACCGACACGCTGGTCACCGCCCGGGACATCATCTTCCTGTGGGTGGCGCGCATGATCATGATGGGGATCGAGTTCACCGGCGAGGTGCCGTTCGCCGACGTCTACGTGCACTCGATCATCCAGGCGCCTGACGGGCGGCGGATGTCGAAGTCGCTGGGCACCGGGATCGATCCGCTGGACCTGATCGAGGGGGGGCCGCGCCCGCCGGTGTTCGCGTCGGGCTCCGGATCGGCCGGGAGCTTTCCGGCGTACGGCGCCGACGCCCTGCGCTGGGGCCTGCTGGCGATGTCCTCGGGTCAGGACGTCAACTTCAGCGAGGACAAGGTCGCCCAGGGCCAGCAGCTGACCAACAAGCTGTGGAACGCCGCGCGGCTGATCCTGCTCGGGGTGGGTGCGCCGGCGCGGGCGGCGGCGACGCCGACGGCCGTGGAGGATCGCTGGATCCTGTCGCGCCTGGAGCGGGCCCGGAGCGAGATCGCGACCCGGATCGAGCGCTTTGACTTCTCCCACGCCGCGCTCGCCGTTTACGAGTTCATCTACGGGGAGCTGTGCGACTGGTACCTCGAGCTGGTCAAGCCGCGACTGCGCGCCGGCGAGCCCGAGCTGGCCGGCACGCTGCTGCACGTGCTGACCGAGACGGTCGCGCTCGCGCACCCGCTGATCCCGTTCGAGACCGAGGAGATCTACTCACACATCCCGGGCACCGAAGGCCTGCTGGCGGCGCGGGCGATCGGACCGCCGACTCCCGTCGACGGGCAGGCCGAGGAGGCTGTGGAGCGGGCGATCGTTGCCGTTCAGGCGCTGCGTCGCTGGCGCAACCTGGCGAAGGTCGAGCCCGGGGCCACGGTGCCGGCCCGCCTCCAGGCACCCGGGTTCGCCGAGACACTTGACCACATCGCGCGCCTCGCGCGCCTGCAGTTCGTCGATGGCAACGGCGGCGCCGAGGTGGTTGCGACGGTTCCGATCCCGGATGGGGCGGTGCACATCCAGGCCAGCGACGAGCTCGACGCCGGCGGTGCACGGGCGCGAGCGCGGGAGCAGCGCGCCAAGCTGGAGCCTGAGATTCGGCGTGCCGAGGGCAAGCTCGCCAACCCGGATTTCGTCGCCAAGGCTCCGACCGAGGTCGTCCAGGCCGAGCGCGACAAGCTAAAACGTCTGCGCCGGGAGCGAGACGCGCTGTGACCGGAGCGCAAGCCGAGCGCTACCTGCAGTCGCTCGAGCTGTTCGGGATGCGCTTCGGTCTGGACCGGATGCGCCGGCTGATGACCGCGCTCGGCCACCCCGAGCGCCGGTTTGCCTCGATTCACGTCGTCGGCACCAACGGCAAGTCTTCGACCACGCGGATGATCGCCGCGATCCTGGCCCATCACGGGCTGCGCACCGGCGCCTACCTGTCGCCGCATCTGGTGTCGTTCGGCGAGCGCATCCGCATCGATGATCAGGACCTGAACCCGGCGCGGTTCGGAGCCGCGGTGCGACGCGCCGCCCACGCCGCCGAGCTGGTCAACCGTTCGCTGGACGCCGGTGACCGGGTGACCCAGTTCGAGGCCCTCACCGCGGCCGCCTATTCGGAGCTGGCGCGCCAGCAGGTGACGGTGGCGGTGATCGAGGCTGGACTTGGGGGACGCTACGACGCCACCAACGTGATCCCCTCCAAGGTGCAGGTGCTGACCAGCGTCGGACTCGAGCACACCCGCTGGCTGGGCCCGACGCTGACTGACATCGCCTCCGAGAAGCTCGACGTCGTCCGGGACGGCGGGACGCTGGTGCTCGGCGCGGGTCTCGCCCCCGAGGTGGTGGAGCTGGCGGGCCGGGTCGGCGCGCAGCGCGGTGCGCAGATCGTCCGCGCCGGCGCGGATCCGGGGGTCGCCGTCGGGGCCGCCGGCACCTTCCAGCGGCGCAACTTCGCGCTCGCCCGCGTGGCCGCCGAGGCCTATCTCGGCCGGCTGGACCCCGGCGCGGTCGCCGCCGCCGCTGCCCAGGTGCGGGTGCCCGGGCGGCTGCAGCAGATCGGATCCGACCCGCTGACGCTGCTCGACGGCGCCCACAATCCCGACGGGATCCGGGCCCTGGCCGAGTCTCTGCCCGAGCTGGTCGCCGGCCGCGACAAGGTGGTGGCGGTCGTCTCGGTCCTGGATGACAAGGACGCCGCCGGAATGCTCGCTGCCCTATTCCCACTCTGCGATGCGCTGATCCTCACCACCAGTCACAATCCGCGGGCCTTGCCACCGCCGACGCTTCAGTCGCTGACCCGCCAGCTCGCCGGCCCCGAGAGCGAGATCGTCGGCGATCCGCGCCAGGCACTGACACGCGCCCGGGAGCTCGCCGGGCCGCGTGGTGTGGTCGTCGTCACCGGTTCGATCTACCTCATCGCCGACCTGCTGATGACGGGGCGCCGCGAGCGCGCCTCGAGCCTGTGAGCCTGAACGCCGCGGTCACCCAGGACGCGCCGACACCCGTGAACGACCGCGACGATCAGCCGAGCTTTTTCACCATGGTCGGACTCGTCGCGTTGATCGTCGCGGTCGTGATCCTCGTGTTCTTCGGGATCGGCTACCTGTTCGGGAGAGTCTTCCTGTAAGCCGGCGCGTCCGAATCGCTGCACCGGCAGGAGGATCGGGCGAGCTGACGGCGTATTGATACTCGCCCCTGGGACGTCGCGCCCATTACACTCGGCCGCAAATGCTGACTTACGCAATCTTCGGGATCACCAACAGCGCGCTGAACCTGGCCGTCGAGCTGGTCCTCCTCTTCCTGGTCGTGATCTGGCTGGCGTTGATCTACTGGACCTACGCGGATGCCCGCCGGCGGATCGCCGACCCGCTCCTGATCGGCTGCGCCACGCTGGCCTCGGTGTTCCCGTTCGTGGGCACGATCGTCTACATGATCGTCCGGCCGCCGGAGTACCTCGATGACGTGCGCGAACGCGAGCTGGAGATGCAGGCCGCGGAGGCTCGGCTCGCCGAGCTCGGCTACCACCTCTGTCCTCACTGCGACTACGAGGTCGAGAAGGAGTTTCTGCGCTGCCCCCACTGCATGCGCAAGCTCAAGGACCCGTGCGTGTCCTGCGGGCGTCCGCTCGACCCCACCTGGAAGGTCTGCCCCTTCTGTGAGGCGGAGGTCGGCGTGCCGGGGGCTCGCGGTCCCGTGGCGCGGCGGCAGCGCCGGCGGGCGGAAACCCCTGAGCCCGCCACCGAGCAGCCGTCAACCACCTGACGTTCGCGTCTGAGCAGATCACCCAGGCCTCTCGTGGAGCGCACGCTCATCCTCGTCAAGCCGGACGCGTTCGCGCGCAACCTGACCGGCGAGATCATCGCCCGGTTCGAGCGCAAGGGGCTGGCACTGGTGGCGCTGGCGCTCCAGACGATGAGCCGGGAGCTGGCGGCGCGTCACTACGCCGAGCACGAGGGCAAGCCGTTCTACGAGGAACTGGTGAGCTTCATCACCTCGGGTCCGCTGGTCGCGATGGTGCTGGAGGGGGAGTCGGCCGTCGCCGCGGCGCGGCAGGTGATCGGGGCGACCGATCCGTTGCAGGCCACCACCGGCTCGATTCGCGGCGACTACGCGGTCGCGGTGGGCCAGAACATGGTCCACGGGTCCGACGCGCCCGAGTCGGCGGTCCGCGAGGTCGCGCTGTTCTTCCCGGAGCTCGGCTGACGCAGCCGCCGCCGCGCCTGATCCTGGCCTCGGCCTCGCCTCAGCGCCGCGCGATCCTGGAGCAGATAGCCGTGCCGTTTGCGGTGCGGCCCTCGGGGGTGGAGGAGCTGGTGGCGGGACCCCCCGCCGAGGTCGTGCTGGAGAACGCCTATCGCAAGGCGGCAGCGGTGGCCGCGCAGGCGGCCCCGGATGGTGTGGGGTGGACACCGATCCTCGGCGTCGACACGGTGGTCAGCCTCGGGCCAGAGATCTTCGGCAAGCCCGCCGGCCGGGCCCAGGCGGCCGAGATGCTCACCGCGCTTGCGGGCCGCCGGCATTCGGTGTTCAGCGGTGTCTGCGTGATCGATCGCGATCGCACCCGCACCGCCGCGGTCGAGACGGTGGTCGAGTTCCGGGCCCTCGACGCGGCGGCGATCGACGCCTACCTGGCTACCGGTGAGTGGCGCGGGCGGGCCGGCGCCTACGCCATCCAGCGAGTCGGCGCGACGCTGGTGACCCGAATCGAGGGCGACTACCTGAGCGTCGTCGGGCTGCCGGTGAGCACGCTGCTGGATCTGCTGCCGGATCTGATCGTCCGCTAACAGTCTGAGGCCGGTGGTAGGCTCGGCCGCCGCCGCTTGACCCCGGGAGGGGATGCGTCCGACGCGGGTGCAGCGGCGCCCCCGCCAGCTCCCGGGCATCGGGCTCGAACAGGTCGATCCCGGCGCCGATCGCGCGCAGCCGGGCAGCGAGGTGACGCTGCAGCGCGTCCTCCTGGCGTGGCGGGTCGCCAGGCTCGCGAGCGGTCGTGTCGAACCCGATCAGCGCAGCCGCGAGCTCCCGGAGCTCGTCGCGTCCCTGCGCGACGGCGGCGCACACCCGGCGCTCGAAATCCGACAGGGGCATCGGCTCCATTTTCCAGGGTTTTCTCATGGTTATGGCTTTTCGCGAGCGTCGTCGGTGGCCGGTCGTTCGATACACTCACCATCGGACGGAGCTGGCTAGACGGTGCGATTGACCTGCACTCGCCGCCCGTCCGACGCTGCGAGCTACCTCTAAAACATGGGCTTCTTCACGTATCTGACCGGTTTCGGCGGCCGCGACATGGCGGTCGACCTGGGCACCGCCAACACGCTGGTCTACGTGCGCGGCCGCGGGATCGTGCTGTCTGAGCCGAGCGTGGTCGCGGTCGACTCGCGAACCGGCGAGGTCCACGCCGTCGGAATCGAGGCCAAGCGTATGCTCGGCCGCACCCCGGGGACGATCTCGGCGATCCGGCCGCTGAAGGATGGCGTGATCGCCGACTTCGAGGTGACCGAGGAGATGCTGCGTCATTTCATCCAAAAGGTCCATCAGAACCGGTGGGCCCATCCCCGCGTGGTGGTGTGCGTCCCGAGCGGCGTGACCGGCGTGGAGAAGCGCGCCGTCGAGGAGGCGTGTCTGTCGGCGGGGGCGCGTCAGGCCTATCTGATCGAGGAGCCGATGGCCGCCGCGATCGGCGCCGGCCTCCCGGTGGGGGAGCCGACCGGCTCGATGGTCGTCGACATCGGCGGCGGCACCAGCGAGGTGGCGGTGATCTCACTCGGCGGAATCGTGGTCTCGCAGTCGATCCGGGTCGGCGGCGACGAGCTCGACGAGGCGATCATCAACTACGTCAAGCGTGAGTACAAGCTCCTGATCGGGCAGCAGACGGCCGAGGAGGTCAAGCTGGAGATCGGCTCGGCGCACACTATGCCCGAGGAGGTGCAGGCCGAGATCCGGGGCCGGGACATGGTCTCGGGGCTCCCCAAGACGGTGATCCTCACCAGCGAGGAGATCCGCGGAGCGCTGGAGGAACCGGTGTCGCAGATCATCGACGCCGTCAAGCAGACGTTGGATCGCACCCCACCCGAGTTGGCCTCCGACGTCATGGATCGTGGCATCATGCTGGCCGGCGGCGGATCCCTGCTGCAGGGCATCGATGAGCGCCTGCGCCACGAGACGCAGATGCCCGCGCACCTGGCAGAGTCCCCGCTGACGTGCGTTGCGGTCGGCTCGGGAAGGTCGCTGGAGGAGTTCGAGGCGATCCATCGCAGCAGTAAGAATTCACAGAACCGGCGTCGTCGGTGATGGCCTTTCCGGACCGGCGCATGCTGAGCAACACTTTGGAGACACGGAGCCCGTGCACGACAAACAGGTTCGACGGCGGCGAGCGGTGCTCGCACTGCTGGTCGTCGTTTCCCTGATCCTGCTCACAGCGTATTTCGGCGAGTCGCCGAACAGTCCGCTGCACACGGTGCAGCGGCAGATAGTCCAGGTGCTGTCGCCGGTGCAGGCGGGGGCCAGCACCGTGCTGTCCCCGGTCCGCGACGTCGCCAACTGGGTGTCGGACACGCTGCGCGCCAAATCCCAGCGCGACCAGCTCCAGGCCAAGGTCAACAAGCTGACGGCGGAGGTCGACCTGCTCAAGACCGAGCAGTTTCAGAACGCCCAGCTGACCAGGGAGGTCAAGCTGAACTCCAACATCGGCCTGGCCAACTATCACCCCGTCGCCGCCAACGTCATCGCACGCGATCCCAGCCTCTGGTATCAGCAGGTCACGGTGGATGCGGGGTCCGACGAGGGCGTGGTGCAAGACGACCCGGCGATCGGCGACGGGGCGCTGGTCGGCGACGTGACCACCGTGACCCCGTCGGTCTCGATCGTGACGCTGATCACCGACCACTCGGTGCAGGTCGGCGCCCAGATCCTGGATCGGGGCAACGACCAGGGGATCGTCGCCCCGTCGGTCGGCAACCCGAACCGGCTGCTGCTGCAGGACCTTCCCGGCAACGCCCAGATCAACCCGGGCGACCAGGTGGTCACGTCGGGCTTCCGGTCCGGCTCGCTGACGTCGCTGTACCCGGCGGGAATCCCGATCGGCACCGTCTCCAACGTGAACCCCAATCAGCTGTTCGACGACAACGAGGTCCCGGTCTCGCCCGCGGCCAACCTGCGGCACTTCGACTCCGTGCAGATCCTGACCCGGCCTCACGCCGGCGACGCGCGAGCGCAGGTGCCACCCGGATGAGCGCGCCCCCCGCCAAGCTGGTTGCGCGCCTGGTCCTCCTGGCGCTGGTCACCGTCGTCATCCAGGAGACGGCGGTCTCCCAGGTCTCGATCTTCGGCATCAGCGCCGACCTCACCCCGCTGATGGTGATGTCGGTGGGCCTGCTCGCCGGATCGATGACCGGCGCGGTGATGGGCTTCGCCACCGGGCTGCTGGTCGACACGGTGCTCGTCCAGACGCTCGGGATCACGTCGCTGCTCTACATCGCGATCGGATACTGGTCGGGCCGGCTGCGCGAGGTGCACGATCCCGCCCACGGCCTCGTCCCGGTGGCCGCCGGTGCGGCGGCCACCGCGGTGGCCGGCATCGGCATGACGATCATCCAGTTCCTGCTCGGCGTCGACGCTCCGGTCAGCCTGCTGCTCCTCCAGCAGCTGTTCATCACCGTCCTGGTGAACACGCTGATCTCGCTGCCGGTCTACGCGCTGGTCCGCAAGGTCATCCAGCCGGCTCTGCCCGAGGATCCGCGGCGGCGGCGGCGTCGCGCCTACACCACCGGGGGGCTGAGTCCGCTGCAGAGCCCATCGCAACGTGCCGGCCAGCTGAACCGAGGCACGCGATGATCAGCCCGTCCGGCGACTCTCGCAAAGGGCCTCGGTTCGGCGTCCCGGAGGAGGAGCGCCCGCCGCTGAGCCCGCAGCTGGCGCTGCGGGTCGCGATCGTCGGCAGCCTCGCGCTGGCGATGTTCGCGATCATCTTCTTCCGCCTGTGGTTCCTGCAGGTGCTGTCCGGCGACCAGTACCTGGCTCAGGCCCAGACCAACCGGGTGCGCGACATCGAGACCGCGGCTCCCCGGGGCGAGATCCTCGACAGCTCGGGAACCCCGCTGGTCACCAGCACCAAGGCGCTGGCGGTGCAGATCTCCCCGCCCGATCTGCCGGTGCCGGTGACCGACGTGGTGTCCGAGCTCGCCCATCCACCGCGGCGCGACGCCGTCGTCTACAACCGCCTGGCGCACATCGTCGGCCTCTCCACCAAGCGCCGCCGGTGCCAGATCGCCGCCCCGCCGCCGAACGTCCTGCGCGTCTCCCCGATCGCGTGCGACGTCGCCAAGCAGGTCTCGCTGCTGCCCTACGGCGACGTCACGATCAAGAGCGGGCCGGCGATCAACAAGTACATCCAGTTCTACCTCGCCGAGCGCCAGGACGAGTTCGCCGGCGTGCAGGTGGAGCGCGTCTACGTGACCCACTACCCCTACAGGACGCTGGCCGCCCAGGTGCTCGGGACCGTCGGCCGGGTCGACCCGCAAGAGCTCAGGCAGCCGGGCTACCGGGGCGTGTCGCCGAATGCGATCGTCGGTCAGTCCGGGCTCGAGGCCGAGTACGACAGCTACCTGCGCGGCAGGGACGGCGACCAGCAGGTACAGGTCAACGCGCTGGGCCAGCCCACCGGAGACCTGCGCACCCGAAGTCCCGTCGCCGGCCACTACCTCAAGCTGTCGCTCAACGCCGGCCTGCAGCGAGCGGGACAGACCGCGCTGCAGGAGTCGATGAGCGCCAACGCCTCCCCGGGCGGGGCGTTCGTCGCCATGAACCCGGACACCGGCGCGGTCTACGGGATGGGCTCGCTGCCGAGCTTCAATCCCTCGGTGTTCACCGGCAACCTGTCGCAGTCGACCTACGATCAGCTGACCAACCCCAACGGCGGGGACCCGCTGCTGGACCGTGCGACGCAGAGCGCGGGGCCGACCGGCTCGACGTTCAAGCCGATCACCGCGACGGCGGCGTTGCAGAGCGGCGTGTGGAGCGTGGGTGACATCTATGACGACACCGGACAGTTCTGCTTCCCGGGCACGAGCGAGTGCCTGCACAACTCCGGTCACGGCGCCAACGGGGCGCTCGACCTGGTCAACGCGATCCGGGTCTCCGACGACGTCTTCTTCTACCACCTCGGCTATCTGACCGATGGCGATCCGCAGACCCAACCCAACGGAGGCCCGCTGGACGCGTGGGCGCGCAAGTTCGGGATCGGACGCTCGACCGGGATCGATCTACCCCCGGCCGACACGTCGGATGGGACGTTGCCGACTCCGCGGTGGCGGGCCACCCAGAACAAGCGCGAGGCCGAGTGCGACGCCGCCATCGGACCGTTCCGATACACCAACGGGACCGTCGTCGGGCCGCGCAAGCTCAAGGGCTGGCGCCGCAGTCCCAAGCACTCGCCGGGCGGCTGTGGGATCGCCGACGGCAGCAACCGGCCGTGGTCGGTCGGCGACAACGTCAACCTGGCCGTCGGGCAGGGCGACGTGCAGGTGACGCCGTTGCAGCTGGCGGTCGCGTACTCGGCGATCGCCAACGGCGGCACCGTCGTCACCCCGCATCTCGGCCAGGACATCCAGACGCAGGACGGCACCGTGCTCCAGACGATCGAGCCCGGACCCCGCCGCCAGCTGCACATCAACCCCTACTACCTGCAGGCGATCCAGCAGGGGCTGCGCGACGCCGCCTCGCAGCCCGGGGGAACATCGGACGACGTGATGGGCAACTTCCCCGAGCAGGTCTACGGTAAGACTGGCACGGCGCAGTACATCAGCGCCGCCGGGGGCGAGGTGGACTACGCCTGGTATGCGTGCTTCGTGCCCAAGACGGCCACCAGCAAGCCGATCACGGTCGTCGTCTGGGTCGAGAAGGGCGGCTTCGGGGACATCGGCGCGGCGCCGGTGGCACGCCAGATCCTGTCGCAGTGGTTCTTCGGCAAGCCCGGGGTCTACAAGTCCGGAACCTCGACGACGCTATGAGAGCCGGTCTTCGTCAGGCACGCTCAGTGGCTGGAGCGCCCGGATGACCACCGACGCCCGCATGATCCCGATCCAGCCCGGGGACGAGGCCGCCGCCGCCGAGCCACGCGCGCGCCTGCTGCCGCTGTTCGACCCGATGCTGCTGCTGGCAGCGGTCGGCCTGATCGTCTGCTCGCTGGTGACCCTCAAGGGCGCCACCGCGCACGCCGACCCCGGCCACCCGCTGTTCTACTTCGAGCGCCAGGCGATCTTCGGGGGCGTCGGTCTGCTGGCGGCGCTGGTGATCAGCCGGATTGACTACTCCCGGCTGCGCGAGTTCAAGTACGGCCTGTACGCGATCATGATCGGCCTGAACGTGGTCGTCTACGCGATGCCGCCGATCGGGGGCGCGCGGCGCTGGATCCCGTTGCCGATCCTGCAGTTCCAATCCTCGGAGTTCGGCAAGGTGCTGCTGATCGTCGCGCTGGCCGGCTTTGCCGTCGACCGCTCGCGCCGGCTGCACGAGTGGCGCACGACGGCGCGGATCATGTTGCTGGCGATCATCCCGGCGCTGCTGGTGATCCCCCAGCCCGACCTGGGCACCGGGATGGTCTACGTGGTGATCGGCTTCAGCGTCCTGTTCTTCGCCGGAACATCGTTCAAGCAACTGGGCGCGTTGGTGGCGTTGTTCGCCGTCGCGCTGGCGATGGTGCTCGTCGGAGCGCCGGCGCTGGGCGAGCACGTGCTAAAGAACTACCAGACGCAGCGTCTGACGACGTTCCTGAACCCCACGTGCAGCCCCAAGGATCAAACCTGTTATCAGCTCCACCAGTCGGAGATCGCCATCGGCTCGGGGCAGAAGACCGGTCGCGGCCGGTTCGCGACCCAGACCAAGCTGAACTTCCTGCCGGCCAACGACACCGACTTCGTGTTTGCCGCCGTGGGGGAAACCTACGGGTTCGTCGGAGCCGCGGTGGTGCTGTCGCTGTACGCGCTCCTGATCTGGCGCGCGCTGCGAATCCTCACGATGAGCAAGAACCTGTTCGGCACGCTGATCGCCGCGGGCATCCTCGCGATGCTCATGTGCCAGATCTTCGTGAACGTCGGGATGACGATCGGGATCATGCCCGTCACGGGCGTCCCGTTGCCGTTGCTGAGCTACGGCGGCTCCTCGGTGATCGTCACCTTCATCGCCATTGGGCTGCTGCAGTCGGTCTACGTCCAGGCACGGATGGCCCAGACCGGCAAGAGCCGCCCCCTGATTTCGTAATGAACCGCGCGACCAGATCAGCGCGCGGAAAGACTTCCAAAGGACTGACGACAATTGAAGAAGCAAGTACTGGTCAGCGTCGACCGGGGACAGACCCGGGTCGCGATGCTGGAGACGACCGGGACCGTTTCGTCCCGCCGCCGGGGCGCCGGCTCCGGTGACTACAGGGTCGCCGAGCTGTATCTGGAGCGGCGGGGTAACCGCTCGATCGTAGGCAACATCTACAAGGGCCGGGTCGACAACGTGCTCGCCGGATTGGAGGCCGCGTTCGTGGACATCGGCCTGGAGAAGAACGGGTTCCTGCACGTCGACGAGATCGTGCTCCCCGGAGTCGAGGCGCCGCGGCGCGGCCGCGGCGGCGGTCGTGACGGCCGGCAGATCACCGAGATGCTCAAGCCCGGGCAGGAGATCGTGGTGCAAGTGGTCAAGGATCCGCTCAAGACCAAGGGCGCCCGGCTCTCGATGGACCTGACGATCGCCGGCCGCTACATGGTCTACGCCCCCTACGGCGAGGGCGTGGGCGTCTCCCGACGCCTGGACGAGAAGGAGCGGGACCGCCTGCGCAAGGAGGCGGCCAAGCTGGAGCTGGACGGCGCCGGCGCGATCATCCGCACCGCGGCCCAGGGGGTCAAGCGGGCCGACCTGGAGCGGGAGCTCGTCTACCTGTTCAAGCTGGGCGAGGTGCTGCAGAAGCGGGTCGCCGAGACCCAGGCGCCGGCGCTGGTCTTCCAGGAGGCCGATCTGTCGGTGCGCGTGGTGCGCGACATCTTCTCCGCCGACTTCGCCCGCGCGGTGGTCGACGACCCCAAGCAACACCACCGGCTCCTGTCGTTCTTCTCCCGGACCGCGCCCGAGCTCGTGGACCACGTCGAGCTGTGGGAGGACGAGACGCCGCTGTTCGAGGCGTTCGGGGTCGAGGAGGTGCTCGATTCCACGCTCAGCCGGCGGGTTGACCTGCCCAGCGGCGGCTACCTGATGATCGACTACGCCGAGGCGCTGACGGTCATCGACGTCAACTCCGGTTCCTTCATCGGCCGCGGCAAGGGGGCGCGGCTGGAGGACACAATCACCAAGACCAATCTGGAGGCAGCCGACGAAGTGGTGCGCCAGCTGCGGCTGCGCGACATCGGCGGGATCATTGTCATCGACTTCATCGACATGGCGCGCGCCCGCAACCGCGACGCGGTTTTGAAGACCCTGCGCAAGGCGCTGGACGAGGACCGGACCAAGACGTTCGTGGTCGAGATCTCCCCGCTGGGACTGGTGGAGATGACCCGCCAGAACGTGACCGACGGGGTCCGGGAGATCATGACCCGGCCGTGCCCCACCTGCGACGGCGAGGGCGTGATCAAGTCCGAGGAGACGATCGCGATCGAGTTCGAGCGCCGGATGCGAGAGCTGGCCAAGCACACCTCGGCCGAGGCCATCCTGCTGCAGATCAACCCTCGCGTCAGCGCCGAGTTCACCGCCAACGACGCCCGGGTGCTGCACGCCGTCGAGCACGACACCGGCAAGGTGTTCGTGTTCGAGGGCTCCGAAGGACTGCCCCTGGAGCACTTCGCGGTGCTGCTGGAGGGCGACCGCCAATCGGTGCTGGAGCGGGCGCTGCCGTTCAGCGAGGGCGAGGAGGTCCACGTGGAGATCGTCGAGCCCCATATGTACAGCCCCGGCGATGCGGTGGCCAAGATCGACGGCTACGTCATCTCCATCCGGGGCGGGACCCGGTACGTCGGCGAGAAGCACCTGGTGCGCATCGAGGAGGTGGGCCGCACCTCAGCGGTGGCCTCGCTGCTCGACGTCGCCTCGGATGAGACGTCGCCGGCCGGTGAGGACTCTGATGATCTAGAATCGAAGCCTCGGCGCCGTGGTCGCAGAGGCGGGCGGCGCCGTTCCGGTGCCAAGGCCGGGTCGGCTGCGGGTCCGTCGGCTTCGGAATGACCACATCCGGGGGAACCCCCGGAGACCCCCTATAAATCCATGTACATCCGGGGGAACCCCCGGACACCCCCCAAGAATCCATGTATGCAATCGTCAAGACGGGTGGCAAGCAGTACCGCGTCCAGGAGGGCGAGTCCCTGCTGGTCGAGCGGCTGCCCGTGCCAGAGGGGGCGACCGTGACCCTGGCGCCGCTGCTGTTCGTCGACGGCTCCGAGGTCGTGGACGGCGATGACCTGTCCCGGGTCACCGTCGAGGCCCGGGTCATCGCCCACGAGCGCGGGCCCAAGCTGCGGGTGGTCAAGTTCAAGCCCAAGCGCGGCTACAAGCGCCGCACCGGCCACCGCCAGGATTTGACTCGTATCGAGGTCACCTCGCTGGGGCTGACCTCCGTACGCAGCCGGTCCCGCGCAGCCGCGGCGGCCAGCGCGTCGTCTGAATCAGCTGAGCCGGCGAGCGTGGAGGCGACCGATGGCGCATAAGAAGGGTCTCGGATCCAGCCGCAACGGCCGTGACTCCAACGCCAAGCGACTCGGCGTCAAGGTCTTCGCCGGTCAGGCGGTGACCGGCGGCGAGATCATCGTCCGCCAGCGCGGAACGCGCTTCAAGCCGGGTGACGGCGTCGGGATCGGCCGGGACGACACGATCTATGCCCGGGCCGCCGGGACGGTGCAGTTCAGGCACGGCCGGCGCGGCCGGGTCATCTCGGTCGTCACGGAGTAAGCGCCGCATCGGCCAGCTCTGACGTGCACAGCGGGCACCGGCGCGCCTTGATCGGGATCGTGCTCGTGCACACCGGGCACTCCGTGGTGTCGGGGTCTTGTGCAGTGCGCCGGGACATGAGCGTGTTGTAGGGCCGGACGACGAAGAAGAACACGACCGCCGCTGTGGTGACGAATGTGATCAGGTAATTGAGGAAGTCGCCGTACCTGAACTGGCTGGAGTTGATCGTGAACACGAGGCTCTCGAAGTTGGGCTTGCCGATGATCAACGCGATGATCGGCGTGATCAGGTCGGCGATGAACGCCTTCACGAGCGCCGCGAAGACCGCCCCGATAATGAATGCGACCGCCAGCTCGACGAGGTTCCCGCGCATCAGGAACGTCTTGAAATCGCGAAGCACCGTCATCTCGGGTTGTCTTTCGGAAGCGGCGGTCTCACCCCTCCTGTGCGGTGGGCCGGATCAGGATCTCGTTGACATCGACCTCGGGCGGCTGCGAGACGGCCCACATCACTGCGCGCGCGACGTCCTCCGGCGTCAGCGCCGCTTCTGGACGGTTCTCGAAGAACGGGGTGTCGACCATCCCCGGCTCGATCAGCGTCACCCGCACGCCGGTACCTGAGAGCTCCTGCCGCGCACCCTCTCCCATCGCCGTCACCGCCCACTTCGTCGCCGAGTACAGCGAGCCGGGCTGGGCTCGGCGGCCGGCGACGGAGCCGGTCAGGAGTAGGTGGCCTCGTGACCGCTGCAACGGCTCAAGCGTCGCCCGGATCGTCAGCGCGGCGCCGTAGACGTTGGTCAGCACCATCGAGCGCCAGAACTCCGGGGACTCGTTGAGAAAGCCTCGCTTGGCGCCGAACCCGGCGTTGGCAAACGCGACATCGAGCTGCCCGTAGCGGTGCAGAATCTCGTTGACGACCCCTTCCTGATGGCTCCACTCGGTGACGTCGCATCTGATCGCCAGCGCCCGCTCGTCGCCTCCGAGCTGCTCGGCCAGGTCTCTGAGCCGGTCGACCGAGCGCGCGGCGAGGGCGACCCGGTACCCGGCGTCAGACGCCGCGCGGGCCGTCGCGGCGCCGATGCCAGACGACGCGCCGGTGATCAGGAACACGGGATCGGCCATAGTCTTGACACAGCATGCACGATCGAGCTCACATTCACGTTTCAGCGGGGGCCGGGGGCGACGGTTGCCTCAGCTTCCGCCGGGAGGCGCACGTGCCCAAGGGCGGCCCCGACGGGGGCGACGGCGGCCGCGGGGGGGACGTCGTGCTGGTCTGCGACGAGTCGTTGCGCGATCTGGAGGCGTTCCGGCGCCGCTCGCACTTCAAGGCCCGCCGCGGCGGGCACGGACAGGGGGCGCTGCGCCATGGCGCCGACGGAGCCGCTCTGGAGCTGGCCGTCGCGCCTGGCACCGAGGTGGTGGTGGAGCGCGATGGCGCCCGCTATGACCTCGTCCGCGGCGGCCAGCGAGCGCTGGTGGCCCGCGGTGGACCGGGAGGTCGCGGCAACAAGCGCTTCGCCGGCCCTACGCATCAGACGCCGCGGTTTGCCGAGCGCGGGCTACCCGGCGAAGAAACCTGGTTGACCCTCCAGCTCAAGCTGCTCGCCGACGTCGGGCTGATCGGGCTCCCCAACGCCGGCAAGTCGTCGCTGCTGGCGCGGCTCACCCGGGCCCATCCCAAGGTGGCCGGCTACCCGTTCACCACGCTCTCGCCGGTCCTCGGGACCCTGCAGACCGACACCCGCCAGCTGGTGATCGCCGACATCCCCGGGTTGATCGAGGGCGCCAGCGGCGGCGCCGGGCTCGGCCACGAGTTCCTCGCCCACGTGGAGCGCACCCGCTTGCTGGTCCACGTCCTCGACCTCAATCCGCTGGACGGCTCCGATCCAGTCGCCAACCACGCCGCGGTCGAGCAGGAGCTGGAACGCCACGATCCGCGGCTGGTGTCGCTGCCGCGGATCCTGGCCCTGTCCAAGGCCGACCTGGTCGACGCGGAGACCGCGGAGCGCGCTCGGCGGCAGTGGCGGGAGCGGCTCGGCCCCGAGGTCCCCGTCCTGATCACATCCTCGGTCACCCACGCCGGCCTGGTGGCGCTCGCCGCTGAGCTGGTCCGGCGCGTCCCGGAGACGCCCCCGCCCGACGCGGTCGGCGCCGACAACGGGGCGCCGCCGGATCTCGCCGAGCTGGCCGAGCACCGGGTGTTCCGCCCGGCGGCATCGCGGGCCTACACGGTGCGGCGCACCGGGGAGGCGAGCTTCAGCGTGGCCGGCGAGGGCATCGAGCGGCTGCTGGCGCGCTACGACCTGGACAACGAGGAGGCGCTTGCCCACCTGGAGCGGCGCCTGCGCGGCCTCGGCGTGCTCACCGCGCTGACGGCGGAGGGATTCGAGCCCGGCGACGAGGTGGAGATCGCCGGTGTCGCGTTCGACCTCGAGTGAGGGCTTGAGAGCGTGTAGGATCACGCGCCGTCCGGTGAGGACAACGATCGAGGAGGAGTGATATGCGGGCTGGGGTTGCGGTCGCGATGGTCGTGGGCGCCGTCTGTGCCTTCGCCGGCAGCGCCGGTGCGAAGGTGCTGAGAGTCGGGTCCTACCACGGGATCAGGGGCCGGTACACGTCGATCCAGGCGGCGGTCGACGTCGCCGAGCCGGGCGACTGGATCCTGATCGGGCCGGGGGACTACAAGACCCACTCCATCAGGCATCCCGCCGGTCTGGCGGACCTTCCCGCCGGAGTGCTGATGACCACTCACGACGTATATCTGCGTGGCATGAACCGCAACACGGTGATCGTCGACGGAACCAAGCCCGGCTCGCCGGCCTGCAGCCGCCGGCCGGGGGCGCAGAACTTCGGTCCCACGTCCGCGAAGGGCCGGCTCGGCCTCAACGGGATCCTGGTCTACAAGGCCGCCGACGTCTGGGTGCAGAACCTGACGACCTGCAACTTCCTGGGCGGATCCGGCGGCGACGGTAAAACCGGCAACGAGATCTGGTGGAACGGCGGCAGCGGCAGCGGCCAGGTCGGCGGCCACGGCTACTACGGGTCCTACCTGACAGCGACCAGCACGTTCTACAGGCGGGAGTCGACCGCCGCCGAGTACGGGATCTACTCCAGCAACTGGAGTGGCGGCGAATGGGATCAGAGCTACGCCTCCAACTTCAACGACTCCGGCTTCTACATCGGAGCCTGCGCGCAGCTGTGCGACCAGACGCTGGATCACGGCTGGGCCGAGTACAACGCGCTCGGCTACTCGGGATCGAACTCCGGCGGCCGGCTGGTGCTCGAGAACTCTCAATGGGACAACAACCTGGACGGAATCAACACCAACAGCCAGAACGGAGACAATCCGCCGCCCCAGAACGGCGCGTGCCCGCACGGGGCAACCAGCCCGATCACCCACACTCGATCGTGCACGGTATTCGTGCACAACTACGTGCACGACAACAACGATCCCAACGTGCCGGCCCAGGGCGAGGCGGCTCAGGGCCCCGTCGGGACCGGGATCGTCATCGCGGGCGGAAGGGACGACACGATCATGGAGAACCGGATCGTGCGCAACGATGCCTGGGGGGCGATTCTGAGCCCGTACATCGACACCGGGGCGCCGTGTACGGGCGGGACGCTGAACTTCCTCGTCGCCGGCACGTGTCTATTTGACGTGTGGGGCAACGCGATGATCGATAACCGGTTCGGTGACAACGGCTCCTACGGCCACCCCACCAACGGCGACTTCGGGTACGTCAACTTCGAGGACGGGCACCCGACCAACTGCTTCCGGGGCAACACCGAGATCGGCGGCGGGAGCGTCCGGCCGGCAAGCGCGGCGGCGCTGCAGGTCAAGTCCCCGACGTGCGACGGACAGCTGGTCGCGGCCGGCGCGAGCGACCCCAGGGCGCTGGAGGAGGGGATCTGCGACTCACAGCTCGAGTTGATCCCAGGCCAGCCGCCCACGTGTCCAACCGGCCCCTACCCACGCCGCATCCGGGTGGTCATGCACCCGCTGCCCACCAAGCGCCTGAAGACGATGCCCAACCCGTGCGCCGACGTTCCCGCCAACCCGTGGTGCCCGGCGCCCGGGCCCCCGCCGCACGGGCTCGGATAGCCGCGTCGCAACCGGGTCCCGGCCCGCCCCGCCGCACGGGCTCGGTTAGCCGCGTCGCGTCTCGGGTCCCGGCCGGCCCCGCCGCGCCGCGTACGCTTGACGGGTGGGCTGCCTGGTGGTCAAGCTGGGTTCGAGCATCGTCGCCGACGAGCACGGCGCGGTCCGTGTCGACGTGCTCGGCCGCATCTGCAACGAGATCGCCGAGCGCCACCACGCCGGAAGCTCGGTGATCATCGTCACCAGCGGCGCGATCGCCCGGGGAATGGGGGTGATGAGATTGGCGCCCACCCGCCCGCGTCCGCGCGCGATCGACGAGCTGCAAGCGGCCAGCGCGGTCGGCCAGGGCAAGCTGTATCAGGTCTACGACGATCTGCTTCAGGCCCGCCAGGTACCCACCGCCCAGGTGCTGCTGACCTTCTTCGACATGAGCGCGCGGACGCACTACCTCAACGCCCGTCAGACGTTGCGCAAGCTGCTCGAGTGGCGGGTGGTTCCCGTGATCAACGAGAACGACACCACCACCACCGACGAGATCTCGTTCGGCAACAACGACTTCCTCGCCGCCCAGGTGGCGATCCTGCTCGGCGCCGATCAGCTGCTGCTGCTCACCGACGCCGCCGGGGTGTTCACCGCCGATCCGCGGCGCCATCCCGCGGCGCAGCTGGTCTCGGAGGTGAGCGACTTCGGCGAGCTGGAGTCACTGGAGATCTCCCAGGCGGCATCGCCCCTCGGCTCTGGGGGGATGCGCTCCAAGGTGGTCGCCGCCGAGATGGCCACCGCGGCCGGCATCCCGACGATCATCGCCGGCGGACTGACGCCCGGGGCGATCACCGCCGCGGCCGCTGGCGGGGTGGTCGGCACCTCGTTCCCCGCTCGCGAGGCGCGTTATTCCAGCTTCAAGCTGTGGCTCAAGTACGCCAAGCCGGTCCGCGGCCGGGTGATCGTCGACGCCGGCGCCGCCCGCGCGCTCCGCGAGGGCGGAACCAGCCTGCTCCCGGTAGGGGTCGTGGAGGTGGCGGGGGCGTTCGATGCCGGCGACGCGGTGGAGATCGCCCACGACGAAGCGACCGTCGGCAAGGGGATCAGCAACTACTCGGCCACCGAGCTGCGGCAGGTCCGCGGGCTCCAGTCCGGCGACGTGCGCGAGCTGCTGCCCCGGGCCAGCGAGGAAGCCATCCACCGGGACTACTTCGTGCTCGCGTAACCTTTGCGCCCATGGCCACGACCGCGCTCTCCATCTCCGAGGTGTGCCTGAGTGCCCAGCGCGCATCGCGCGTGCTGGCCGGACTCGGCGCCGGGGTCAAGGACGAGGCGCTTCAGGCGGTCGCCGACGCGCTGGTGCGCAGTACGCAGCCGATCCTCCAGGCCAACGCGCGGGACCTGGAGGCCGGGGAGGAGAACGGGCTGTCGGACGCGCTGCTGGACCGGCTCGCCCTCGACGAGCGCCGCATCGCCGCGATCGCCACCGGGGTGCGCAAAATCGCTGCCCTGCCCGATCCCGTCGGTGAGGTGATCGACGGCTCCACCCTGCCCAATGGCCTGCAACTGCGGCGGGTCCGCGTGCCGCTCGGCGTCATCGCGGTCGTCTATGAGGCGCGCCCCAACGTCACGATCGACGCCGCCGCGTTGTGCCTGAAGTCCGGTAACGCCGTCGTCCTGCGCGGGTCGAGCTCGGCGGCCCACTCCAACGCCGTGCTCGCCGCGGTGGCTGGCGACGCCGCCACCGCGGCGGGACTACCGCCTGGCGCCCTGTCGCTGATCGGCGGCGGCGATCGGATGGCGCTCGCCGAGCTGGCGACGCAGGCGGGGGTGGTCGACCTGATCATTCCCCGCGGCGGCGAAGGCCTGAAGGCGGCGCTCAAGGGCGTGGCCACAGTTCCGGTGATCTATGCCGCCTCGGGGAACAACCACGTCTACGTCGACGCCGGCGCCGACCTCGAGGCCGCCCGCGCGATCGTCCTCAACGCCAAGCTCCAGCGCCCCGGCACGTGCAACGCGGCCGAGAAGCTGCTCGTCCACCGCGACGTGGCGGGACGATTCCTCCCCGACGTGCTCGGCGCGCTGCACCAGGCCGGGGTGACCCTGCACGGCGACCGGCGCACTCGCGACGCGGCGCCCGCCGTTCCGGTCGATGCAGCGACCGACGAGGATTGGGATACGGAGTACCTGGCGCTCGAGCTCGCCGTCGCCGTGGTCGACTCGGTGGATGAGGCGATCGACCACATCAACGCCCACGGCAGCGGCCATTCGGAGGCGATCGTCACTCCCAGCACCGCGTCCGCCCGCGCGTTCGAACTCAGCGTCGACGCCGCCTGCGTCTACGTCAACGCGTCCACCCGGTTCACTGACGGCGGCGAGTTCGGGATGGGCGCGGAGATCGGCAATTCGACCCAGAAGCTGCACGCCCGCGGGCCGATCGGGCTGCGTGAGCTGTGCACGTTCAAGTACCTGATCGACGGCGCCGGGCACGTCCGTAGCTGAGCCCGACGGGCGGACCACCTCAACCCAGGTCGACGCGACGAACCACCTAAAGCCGGGGCGACGATGCGGATAGGGATCCTCGGCGGAACCTTCAACCCGCCACATCTCGGTCACCTCGTGTGCGCCCAGGAGGCGTACCGTGAGCTCGACCTCGATCAGGTGCTGCTCATTCCGGCCGGTATCCCGCCGCACAAGCCAGTTGAAGCCGAGCCGGGCGCCCGCCACCGGTTGAGCCTGTGCCGGCTGGCGATCGAGCACGACGAGCGCTTCGCCGTCTCCGATCTCGAGCTGCGCCGCGACGGGCTGTCCTATACGGTCGATACCCTTCAGGCACTGAGCTCGCAAGCGCCCAAGAACGAACTCGTCCTGATCCTCGGTGGGGACATCGCTGCCGGACTTCCGCAATGGCATGAGCCAGAGCAGGTTCTGAAGCTGGCGACGGTGGCGATCGCCAAGCGACGGGGAACCGCCCGTTCGGCGGTCCAGCAGGCACTCGACCAGCTCAGAGGAGGTGAGCGGGCCAGGTTCTTCCAGATGCCACGGATCGGGATCTCCTCGACCATGATCAGACGCCGGGTCCACGCGGGGCAGCCGATTCGTTACCTAGTACCGGAAGGAGTAAAGAGATACATCGACACACATGGGCTCTACAGTCCGCCGGGACGAGCATGAGCGGCCGCCGGGCCAGCGTGCGCGAGGCCACATCGTGAGCGACTCCGAGCTCACCCCCGAGCGGACGCTCGCCGCCGTCATCGAGCTCGCCGCCGACCGCAAAGCGCTGGACATCGTCTCCCTGGATGTCCGGGGGATGATCGGCTACGCGGACTACTTCGTGATCTGCAGCGGGCGCACCGACCGCCAGACCCGCGCCATCCACGACGGTATCCATGCTGGAATGAAGTCGGCCCACCGGGTGCTGCCGCGGCGGGTGGAAGGACTCAGCGAGGCCCGCTGGATCCTGATGGACTACCTCGACGTCGTCGTCCACGTGTTCACGCCGGATACGCGCGGGTACTACCGGCTGGAGCAGCTTTGGGGCGAGGCGCCGGCGCTGGCCGTGCCAGCGGAGGCCGGGGTCGTCTGACCGGGCCGGGGGTCAGAGAGCGGTCATCAGCTTCGGCGCGACTTCCTTCTTGCGGCTCATCACCCCGGGAAGGGCGATCGTGCCGTCGCTCGGCTCCACGCCGAGGCTCCGGGCCACGGCGGTGACGTCACCCGCCACCAGCATCTCGGTTCCCTTGCGCAGCACGTCGGTGACCATCAGCGCGTAGAGCGCCAGCTCGCGCTCGGCCCGCTGACGACGGAGCGTCTGCAGCAACTCGTCCTTGCGCTCCAGCAGCTCGTCGCCGACCACCTCCACCTGAGCGATGCAGATCTCGTGGCCGCCACGGACCTGGTAGCGCTTGGCGTCGCGGCCGACGATCTCCTCGGCGCTGAGGCCCGAGACGTCGGAGGTCGCCTCGAACATGTCGCGGCCGAGCCGCTCGGCGTCGATCGCCAGCACCCGCTCCAGGTACTGGACGACGGCATGGTCGCGCTCGGTGGTGGTGGCGGAGTTGAGAATCACCGTGTCGGACAGCACCGCGCCGAGCAGCATCGTCGCCGTCGGCCGGCTGGGCTCCATGCCGGCCTGGCGAAACCGCTCCACGACCAGCGTCGCGGTCGAGCCCACCGGGTCGAAGGTGGCGGTGACCGGGATGCGGGTCTCGATCGACCCGATGTGGTGGTGGTCGAGGATCTCCAGGATCTCGGCGTCGTCGATGCCGACCGCGCTCTGCGCCTGCTCGGCGTGGTCGACGAGCACGACCCGCCGCCGTGGCGGGGCGACCAGATCGGCCCGGGTCACCAGTCCCACCGGCCGGTTGTCGGCGTCGACCACGACCGCCGCGCCGTAGTGGCTCTCCTTGATCTGCTCGGACATGTCGTCGATCAGGAAGTCGGGCGGGACGGTGAGCGGATTACGCTCCATCAGGGCGCTGCACGGCGCCGCCAGCGTGATCATCCGTCCCGACACGTAGCTGTCCAGCGGCGAGACGACGATCGCCGTCCCCCGCTGCCGCGCCGCTGCCAGCGCCTCGTCGCCGGGACGCGACGAGTTGGACAGGACCACCAGCGAGGCGCCGAACTCGATCACCCGCAGCTGCGCCTCCGGGCGGTTGCCGACAACCACGATGTCGCCCGCGGAGATTCCGCTGCGACTGTCCGGGTCCATCGCGTAGACCCACACGCGCCCGGACAGCTGACGCTCCTCGCCGACGATCAGCTCGCCCTCCAGGACCGACACCACCGCGCTGAGGTAGGTGGGCGCCTCCTCCAGCGTCGACGTGCGCAGCGAGTCGCGCACGTAGCGCCGAGCCAGCGCCCGCTCGGTGAGCACGCCGCTCAGCGCGCCGTCGCCGCCGACGATCGCAACCAGCCCAAGGTCGGCCTTGGCCAGCGCGCGGCCGGCTTCGCGGACCGGCTCGTCCTGGCGACTCGTCGGGAAGCGTGACCGCATCAGGTCCTCGGCCCGGAGCATCACGTGGGGGAGATAGCGCGGCTCGGGGGCGCCGCTGCGGTCCAGCAGCCAGCGCGTCTGCGGGTTGGCATCACCGAGACGCACCGGAACATAGTCGTTGTTGGGATCCAGCCGGCGCTTGAGCTCCGCGTAGCCGAGCGCCGACGCGATCGAGTCGGTGTCCGGATTCCGGTGACCGGTGATGTAGACGGGGCGCACAGTGGCGATTATCCCGGTAGCGATAGCTTCCCGGGAGAAAACCGGGCGACGAGGCCTTGCCCGCCGCCGCGGATCCCAAGGAGAGCCGATGCCGACTGCACCAACCATCCTCCCGACCCAGATCACCCAGGGCTCCGCGCCGGGACTGAACTACCGGCTCGAGGGTGAGCTGGTGCCGGTTCTGCACATGGCGCTGGACGGCACCGTTCCGGTCTACTTCGAGCATCACGTGCTCCTGTGGAAGTACCCGACGATGCAGATCGGGCTGCACCCGCTCAAGAAGGGGCTGAAGCGGCGGGCGTTCGGAGGGATGCCGCTGCTGCTGATCGAGGCCCAGTCGGCGGGGGAGATCGCGTTCAGCCGGGACGCCCCCGGCCACATCGCGGCGCTGCACCTGCCGCCGGGAGAAGGGATCATGGTCCGCGAGCATCAGTTCCTCGCTGCCACCGGCAACGTGCAGTACGACTACGGCCGGATCAAGGGCTTCGCCAACATGCTCTACGGTGGCGGCCTGTTCGTCGACCACTTCTACGCCGCCGACCACGAGGGCGTCGTCTGGGTTCACGGCTACGGCAACGTGTTCGTCAAAGAGCTGGAGGCGGGCGAGACGATCGACATCGAGCCGGGCGGCTGGGTCTTCCGCGACCACACCGTGCAGATGACCCAGGAGGTCTACGGCTTCAAGACCGGCATGCTGGGAGGCGGCGCGGGCAACCTGGTCTTCAACCGGTTCACCGGCCCCGGGCGCGTCGGGCTGCAGAGCGCCTACTTCCATCCCCCGGTGCAGGAGGGCAGCGGTGGCAACTCGCAGCGCGAGGGCGGTCTGCTCGGCGGCATCGTCGGCGGACTGCTGGACAACTGACCGGGTCTCGACCGGCCGCCTGCTGGACAACTGACCGGGTCTCGACCAGCCGGCGCTATGGCAGCTAGACCTCGATCGCTGGTCGACCAGCCGCTCCCGACGGGAGTCGCCGGCGCGCTTGGCCTCTCCGGCTACCAGCTGCTCGCCGACGTTGCCGGCGTCGGCGCCGGTCGGCTGGGACCGCAGATCTTCCTGCTGATCGCTCCCGACCCGGACCCGCGGCTCCCGGACGCCGGCACCCAGATCGCGCTGCACCGAACCCGGTTGCGCGACGAGTCGGAGGTCACGGCGTTCATCGCGCTCGCCGCGCAGCTCGGCTATCTGCGGCTTTCGGGCTACCGGTTGACGCTCGAGCGCCACGGCCTGCGCAGCCGGATCGGCGTTGTCAACCCGGCCACCGGCGCGATCGCGGCCACCATCCCGGACAAGCACCCGGGCGCGCTATCGCTCGGCGGTGGCGGCCACACCGCGCCGCGGCTGCTCGCCGCCACCCGGGCGCTCCCTCCCGCCGGGCCACCCCCGGACCTGCAGAACCCCGAGCTGCTGCGCCAGGTCCTGCTCGCCCTGGCGCTGGGCGACGAGAGCACCTCCGGCGCCCAGGCGGCCGAGCTCGCCGATCGCGCGCTGGAGCTCACCCGGGGCGATCAGGCGCTCGACCCGCCGGCGGCGCTCGAGGCGGCTCGCCGGGAAGACGGTTAACGGCGTTGGCGTGGGGCGCGGGCGGAACGGTCGTCGGAGCGTTCTCCGGGTCGACGGCGACGGGACTGAGCCGGATCCGCGGCTGCCGTAACGGGTGATCAACACCTCCTCGCCGGCGGCGACGCGATCCATCCAGTAGCCGAGCCGGTCGCGGAAGGGGTTAGCGAACACCGTGAGCGGTGGTGCTGAAGGAGTGGAGCTGAGGGGGCTCGAACCCCTGACCTTCGCGCTGCCAGCGCGACGCTCTCCCAGCTGAGCTACAGCCCCGTCGAACTTGAAGTCTTCGGCAAGCGTAGTACATGCCAGCTGGCCGTTGCGCGTCGGCGAGAGTCGCAAACGGATCTCGTACTTGCCGCTGACAAGCGTTACTGGCAGCAGGTATGCGCGATCAAGCTCTCCGCAATAGATGCCGAGCAGATCGACGTCCTGCTCACTGTACGTGCTGCATATGTATCCAGTAGGTGAGCATCGGGATCCTCCGACGTGCACGATGACGGCGTACCTGCCTCGGACTCAGCCGGCCCCACTTGCAGCACGCGCAGCAGCTGCTCTCCCGATCTCGAACACAAGGTCCGACCGAGCGTGCTCGTTGAGCGGCTTGTAGACGGAGACGCCGAGCCTCACCGCCGCGGCGGCGATCTCCAGCTCGGCGATGTTGCCTTGTCGTTGGCGGGGAGCACGAACACATGTTCCTACTCGACCCGGATGGATATGCCGGGGTAGTTCCTACCTACCCGGTCGTTTCCGTTGGAGGGTGTGGTGGCTGGGCCCGCCTCCTCGCTCGCGAACCGGCGCCCGGGAACCCCGTGCGCTTGACGGAACCCGGCCTCCAGCGGTCGCGGTCCCGGCCGCGGCCGCGACTACCGCCCCGACGACCGGGAAAGGTGACAAATTGTGAGGGGGCCTGCGGATCTGTCACCAGATTGCCGCTCAGCGTGGTTAACGCGACAAACCCGGTGCGCGTCCCCGCATCTGGCGCAAAACCCACGTCAGATCGCAGATCGCGCCGATCCCCAACGCTCGCATCCCGCGCCCGCGTGGGGATCCTGCCCCACAGGCGTTGGACCCGGCCGCAAGCGTTGGCTACCCCGCCCGCAAGTAACCTCACTCCCGAGACGATGCCCGAACGCCGCTACGACCCGTCCGAGATCGAGCCCCGCTGGCAGCAGCTGTGGGAGCGCGAGCGCACCTGGGAGGTCGCCAACGATCCCGCGGGCGACGCCTCACGGAACTCATACGTGCTGGAGATGCTGCCCTACCCGAGCGGAGAGCCGCACGTGGGTCACCTCAAGAACTACGCGCTCGGGGACGCGATCGCCCATTTCCATCGCCGCCGGGGTCAGCGCGTGCTGCACCCGATGGGCTATGACGCATTCGGGCTGCCGGCCGAGAACAACGCGATCAAGACCGGAGTGCATCCGCGGGTGGCCACCGATCGGTCGATCGCCGCCTACCGGTACTGGTTTCATCGCTGGGGCATCTCGATCGACTGGTCTCGGGAGCTCGCCACCCACGAGCCCAGCTACTACCGCTGGACCCAATGGATCTTCCTCAAGCTCTACGAGCGCGACCTGGCCTACCGCAAGGAGGCGGCAGTCAAGTGGTGCCCGTTCGATCAGACCGTGCTCGCCAACGAGCAGGTGATCGACGGCCGCTGCGAGCGCTGCGGCCATGTGGTCGAGCTGCGCCAGCTGGAGCAGTGGTTCTTCCGGATCACCGACTACGCCGCGCGGCTGCTCGACGACCTGGACACGATCGAGTGGCCCGATTACGTCAAGGCGATGCAACGCAACTGGATCGGCCGCAGCGAGGGCGCCGAGGTGACGTTTCGCTGCGAGGACTCAGATCCCGCCCACCCGATCGACTACGCGGTGTTCACCACCCGCCCGGACACGCTGTTCGGCGCGACCTTCTTCGCGATGGCGCCCGAGCACCCCGATGTGCTCAAGCTGGTCGCCGGCACCGAGCACGAAGCCGCGGCGCACGAGTACGTCAACCACGCGCTGACCGAGACGGCCGAGATCCGCGGCGCCGCCGACAAACCCAAGACCGGGGTGCCGTTGGGCCGCACGGTCACCAACCCGGTGAACGGCGAGCCGATCCCGATGTACGTCGCCGACTACGTGCTGATGGAGTACGGAACCGGTGCGGTGATGGGGGTCCCCGCCCACGACCAGCGCGACTACGAGTTCGCCACCGCGTTGGCGCTGCCGATCCGCCCGGTGGTGGCGCCCGCCGACGGGGAGGATCCCGACATCGCCGAGCGGGCGTTCACCGCCCACACCGACGACGAGCGCCTGATCAACTCCGACCGTTTCTCCGGGATGGACGCTGTCGCCGGGCGCGATGCCATCGTCGACTGGCTGGACGAGCAGGGCGCCGGTCACGCCTCGGTCAACTTTCGCCTGCGCGACTGGCTGATCTCCCGCCAGCGCTATTGGGGCTGCCCGATTCCCGTCGTCTACTGCGCCGACTGCGGACTGGTCCCGGTGCCCGCGGAGGATCTCCCGGTGCGGTTGCCCGAGGTCGAGGACTACCAGCCCCGCGGACGCTCTCCGCTGGCCGCCGCCGAGGACTGGGTGAGCACCACCTGCCCGCGGTGCGGCGGCCCAGCCCGGCGGGAGACCGACACGATGGATACGTTCGTGGACTCCAGCTGGTACTTCCTGCGCTACTGCGACGCGCGCAACGACGAGGCCGCGTGGGATCGCCGGGTGCTGAACTCGTGGATGCCGGTCGACCCGTACATCGGCGGGGTGGAGCACGCGATCCTGCACCTGATGTACTCGCGCTTCTTCGTCAAGGCGCTCGCCGACATGGAGCTGCTCGACGTCCAGGAGCCGTTCCGAACCCTGTTCACCCAGGGGATGATCCTCGGCCCCGACGGCAACAAGATGTCGAGCTCCAAGGGCAATGTGGTCGCGCCGAGCCAGATCGTCGAGCGCTACGGCGCCGACGCCGCGCGCTGCTATGTGCTGTTCATGGGCCCCCTGGACCAGGATGCCGCCTGGTCGGACAACGGTGTCCGGGGCGTACACAAGTTCCTCACCCGGCTGTGGCGGCTTGGTGACGAACTCGGCGGAGATGGAAACTCGCGGCCGGCCGAGCAGCCGGCCGAGCCCGAGGGCGACGCGCTGACGCTGGTGCGCAAGGCCAACTTGACGATCGAGAAGGTCACCCGCGACCTGCGTGACCGGTGGTCGTTCAACACGGCGATCTCGGCTGTGATCGAGCTGGTCAACGAGATCTATCTGCATCTGGACGCCGAGCTCGAGGCCCGCCGGTTCGCCGTGGCCACCGCCGCCTCGCTTGTGTTTCCGTTCGCGCCCCACCTCGGGTCCGAGGTCTACGAGGCGCTGACCGGCGAGCGGGTGTGGGAGCAACCGTGGCCCGACGCCGATCCGGAGATGTTGCAGGCCGACACGTTCGAGCTGGTGTGCCAGGTCAACGGCCGCGTCCGGGACCGCGTCTCCGCACCGACCGGGGCGCCGCGGGAGGACCTGGAGCAGCTGTGCCGGGCGGCGCGCGGCGTTCAGACCCACCTCAACGGCAACGACGTCGTCAAGGTGATCGTCGTGCCCGACAAGCTGGTCAACCTCGTCGTCAGATAGCGCCGTGACGCCGTACATCGCGGTGGTCGGCGCCTCCCGGCCATCGCCCGCCCAGGAACGTGCCGCCGCGGAGGTGGGTCGCGGCCTCGGCGCCGCCGGCGCGATCGTGATCTGCGGCGGAGGCTCCGGCGTGATGGCGGCGGCCAGCCGCGGGGCGCGCGAGGCGGGTGCGGTCGTCGTCGGGATCCTTCCCGGAGACGATCGCCGGGGCGCGAACGAGTTCGTCACCGTCGCGCTCCCCACCGGTCTCGGGGAGCTTCGCAACGGCCTCATCGTCCGTGCTGCCGATGTGGTGGTGGCGGTCGGGGGCGCGTACGGGACGCTGTCGGAGATCGGCCTCGCCCTGGCCGCGGGGGTGCGCGTGGTCGGCCTCGACACCTGGGGGATCGACGGCGTCGAGGTCGCCGACTCGCCGCAGCGCGCGGTCGCACGGGCACTCGAGCTGGCGCGGTCGCGCTGACCCAGACGTCGCCGGGCCCACCTAGACTCGACACCCGTGCCGCCGACGTTCAAGCCCGCCTACCTGGTTCACGGCGACGATCACGGGCGGATCGCCGAGCGTCGGGCGCGGCTGCGCGAGCTGGCGGAGTCGGTCAGTGGAGCCGAGGCGCTGGAGCTGATCGAGGGCGAGGCGGCGACCCCGGAAGCCGCCGCCGCCGCGCTGAACGCGATGACGCTCGCCCCGGGCCGGCGGTTCATCGTCGTGGATGGCGCCGAGCGCTTCCGGGACAGGGAGATGGATGGACTCCAGGACGCGCTGGCGGCGATCGCGCCCGATACGACGATCGCCTTCTTCGCCCGCGAGGACAGCCGCAACCGAGCTCCCGAGCGGCTGCATGCCGCTGTCCGCAAGGCGCATGGCGACGTCAGCGCTGAGGTCAGCGTCAAGCCATGGGAGCTGCCCAAGTGGGTGATCGCGCGAGGCGCCGAGCTCGGCATCGCACTCGATCCCGAGGGTGCCCGCGCGCTGATCAGCCACGTCGGAGAGCGTCAACAGCGGCTCCTGCGCGAATTGGAGAAGCTGGCGCTCGGCGCCGACCCGGAGGGCGCCGCGCTGAACGCCTCCGAGGTGGAGGAGCTGACCGCCGCCTCGGCGGAGCGCCGGGCATGGACGCTGGCCGACGCTCTCGTTGCCGGTAACGCCGAGACCGCCGTGGCCGCTTACCTGCGGCTGCGCGCGCACGGCGAGCGGCTGCCCGGCCTCCTGTACTGGATCTCCCAGCGGGTTCGCACCGCCCATGAGATCGCCGCCGCCCTGGACGCCGGCGAGCCACCGGCGCAGATCAAGCGGCGACTCCGGATGCCTTCCCGGGCCGCCGACCGGTTGATCGCCGATGCCCGGGCGGCCGGATCCGAGCGCCTCGCTCGCGCCACTTGCGAGATCGCCGATCTGGAGCTGGCCTCCCGTGGCGGTGGGCCGGGCGGGGCGGGCGAGGATACGGCCGCGCTGATCGCCATCGGGCGGCTCGCCGCCTGAGGGCCCGTAGATGAATAAGTTGTCGTTTGAGGCGCCCGATGAGCGGCGCGGATGCTTCGTCCTCGTCGCCTTGCGCAGCGCTGCTGCGCGGCGGCTCCTGCGTCCTCGCCCCGCTTGCTCCTCTTCCGACCTTATTCATCTACGAACCCTGACCGCTCCCGGCGCCTGGCCGGCGACGGATCAATGCTTGATCGTGGAGTGGATCACGAGATAGATCGCCGCGATCACCGCCAGCAGGACGATCAGGGCGAGCAGCCGGCCGAGCCAGTGGGTCCGATGGCGCAACGAGGGGTTCACCGGCCGGGCCGCCCGGGCCGCCGCGGCGGCCACCACCGGCGCCGGAGGCGGCGCCGGGCGGTCGACTCGGCCACCGCCCGCGCTGGCCGCTCGAGACCGACGCTCGCCGCGGCGACCGCCTTCGGAAGCGTCCGCGAGCGCCTCGGATGGTGCTGCTGTCGCGCCCGGCGAGGCGTCTCCGGGACGGTCCAGCTGCCCGCGCAGCCGGCTGGACTCCGCCCGCGCCTCGGCCAGCGCCTCCCGGGCCGACTCCAACGCGCCGGTGCGCTCGTGCAGCTCCGTCTGGGTCGCCGCCTGCGCCTCCCCGGCCGCGTCGCGCTCCTGGATCAGCGCCTCGTGGCGGCGCTGGGCCTCGCGCAGCGCCCGCCGGACGGAATCCAGCTCCGCCGCCGCGGCGGCCGCCTCCGCCTGGGCGGCGTGGGCCAACTCCAGCTGCGCTCGGGCCTGCCCGAGCTCGGTCTGCAGCCGGCGCGTTGTGGTCCGTTCCTGCTCCAGCTGCCGTTCGGATGCCGCCCGCAAATCCCGCTCGTGCTCGAGCTCCTGGGTGGCGGCGGCCACGCCGGCCTCGCCCCGTTCGCCGTCCGACGCGCGGAGGCGGCTGGAGGGGCGTCGTCGCGTGGGCATGGGTGTGCCGGCGGTGTCCTGCGCCTCCACGCGGTCCCCCGGCCGGGCGGCGCCGGCTCCCGGTCGCTTCAGCGCGACGGTGATGTCGGGCGCCACCGACAGCTTGACCTCGAAGGCCGCCTCGACGTCGGCGTCGACGCGGAACACCGCCACCCACCGCTCGCCATCGTGCGCGGTCCACGGCTCGTCGAGCAGCTCGGCGAGGGCGCGTATCTCATCGCCGCCGGCAGTGAGGCGGAGGGTCAGGGTCGGCCGGTGCAACGGCCGCCCGCCCACGCCCGACCATCGCCCGGCCACCTCCAGGCGTCCGGGACCGGCGGCGGCCAACCTGTCCACCGCAAAGCTGATTCGGTCGGGCTCGGCGGACAGGGGGGCGGGGGTCGGGGAGCCGCCCGCGGTCTACGCGCCGTGTCGCAGCCGCGCGGCGCGGGACTTCTTGCGGGCGCCGTTGTTGCGGTGCAGGGCACCGCGCTTGACGGCCTTGTCAATCGTCCTGACGAGCACGCGGTGCTCGGCGTCGGCGACGTCGTCCGCGCCCTCGGCGACGGCGCGCTCGAGCCGGCGAAAGTACGTTTTCACCGCCGAGGTGTAGCGACGGTTCTCCAGTCGCTCGCGCTCGGCGCGCGCAATCCGTTTTTTCTGGGAGTGGATGTTGGCCATGGCAAAGACGCGCGGGAGCCCGCGGGACGGCGCGTACTATAGCGCGCCACGGCCGTGTAGAGCACCGATGCCGGCGGGTCTGCGATGGCCCCCCACCGCCCCCGCCGCGACGCCGGCTGGCCGCTCAAACGCCTGGCTGGTGCTGCGGATGCGGATAGCTAGAGGCACGCCAGATCGAGCTACTGGTCCGCAGCCGGCTGCCTCGTCGTTAGGGTTTGCGTGATGTCCCTGCGCGAGCTCTACCACCGCCACTGCCGCACCTCCAGGCAGGAGCGGGCGCTGCTCAGTGCCGTCAGCTTCACCACCACGTTCACGATCGCCCGGCTGATCACCCATTCGATCCGGGCGGGGATCGGGCCGTTTCACAACGTCTCCGGAGGCGGACGTCACATCCATCACAGCACGTTCGGCATCTTCGGGCTCATCGGGGTGGGGTATCTGTGGACCTACCAGGTCGGAGTGGGCGCCAAGATGCCCGAGTGGGAGTCACGGGCAACGTCGACCGCGTACGGAGTGGCCGCGGCGCTGACGCTGGACGAGTTCGCCCTATGGCTCGACCTCCACGACGACTACTGGGACAGGCAGGGCCGCATATCGATCGACGCCATCATCATCTTCGGCGGCCTGTTGACGATCGGGGTCGCCGGGCGCGACATCATCAACGATCTCGGCCTGTTCCCCAGGTCGATCAGCCGGCTGGTGGAGCGCGACCAGGAGCGCCGCGGGGTCCGCGGGCCGGCGCAGTAATCAGGCCGCACCCCGGATCGCCACCGGCCGGCGCAGTAATCAGGCCGCACCGGGATCGCCACCGGCCGGCGCCTCCTACCCTTCACTGCGGCATGGCTGATCAGGCTCACATCCGCAACTTCTCCATCATCGCCCACATCGATCACGGCAAGTCGACGCTGGCCGATCGCATCCTCGAGCTCACCCACACCGTGGATTCGCGGTTGATGCGCGCCCAAGTGCTCGACTCGATGGATCTGGAGCGCGAACGCGGGATCACGATCAAGGCGCAGGCCGTGCGGGTGTTCTACGAGTCCGCACACGACGGGCAGACCTACCAGCTGCAGCTGATCGACACTCCCGGGCACGTCGACTTCACCTACGAGGTGTCGCGGTCGCTGGCCGCGTGCGAGGGCGCGCTGCTGGTCGTCGACGCTTCGCAGGGCGTCGAGGCCCAGACCGTCGCCAACACCTACCTGGCGGTGGACTCGGGCCTGGAGCTGATCCCCTGCCTGAACAAGGTCGACCTCCCCGGCGCCGAGCCCGAGCGCGTCGCCGCCGAGGTCGCCGACCTGCTCGGCGAGCCCGCCGACCAGGTGCGGCGGATCAGCGCCAAGACCGGCGAGGGGGTGAGCGAGGTGCTCGACGAGCTGATCGCCCGCGTACCGCCCCCCAGCGGCGATCCCGAGGCGCCTCCGCGGGCGCTGATCTTCGACTCCGAGTTTGACCAGTATCGTGGCGTGATCGCCTACATCCGAGTCGTCGACGGCACCTTCACCAAGGGCGAGGCGATCCGCGCGATGCAGACCGGCACCGAAGCCGAGATCGACGACATCGGCTTCTTCACCCCGCAGATGACCTCCGCTGCCGCCCTGCACGCCGGCGAGGTCGGATTCCTGATCACCGGCGTCAAGGACGTGACCCGGTTGCGCGTCGGCGACACGCTGACCACCAAGCGCGCGCCCGCCGCCGAGCCGCTGCCCGGCTACCGCGAGGTCAAGCCGATGGTGTTCTGCGGCCTGTTCCCGATCAACTCCGACGACTACCCTGACCTACGCGACGCGCTGGAGAAGCTGACGCTCAACGACGCGGCCCTCAGCTGGGAGCCCGAGACCTCCGAAGCGCTCGGCTTCGGCTTCCGCTGTGGCTTCCTCGGCCTGCTGCACATGGACATCGTCCGCGAGCGCCTGGAGCGCGAGTACGACCTGGAGCTGCTGACCACGATGCCGAGCGTCGAGTATGAGGTGACGCTCACCGACGGTGCCGTGCTCCCCGTTCACAGTCCGAACGACATGCCCGACCCGGCGCGGGTGGCCGCCGTCCGCGAGCCGTTCATCCGGGCCTCGATCCTGTCGCCGAAGGAGTTCGTCGGCCAGATCATGGAGCTGTGTCAGGAGCGCCGCGGCGAGCACGCCGGAATGCACTACCTGTCGTCCGAGCGCGTCCAGCTGAACTACGACCTGCCGCTCGCCGAGATCGTGCTCGACTTCTTCGACCAGCTCAAGTCGCGCACCCGCGGCTATGCGTCACTGGACTACGACCTGATCGGACTGCGCGAATCCGACCTGGTGAAACTGGACATCCTCCTCGCCGGCGATCCGATCGACGCTTTGTCGATGCTCGTGCACCGCTCCAAGGCACAGACCGCGGGCCGGACGCTGACCGAGAAGCTGCGGCAGACGATCCCCCGCCAGCAGTACGACGTCCCGATCCAGGCGGCGATCGGATCGAGGATCGTGGCCCGGGAGACGATCAAGGCCTACCGCAAGGACGTGATCGCCAAGTGCTACGGCGGCGACATCACCCGCAAGCGCAAGCTGCTCGAACAGCAGAAGAAGGGCAAGCAACGGATGAAGCAGGTCGGCCGGATCGAGGTGCCCCAGGAAGCGTTCCTGGCGGTGCTGGAACTGAGCGACCGGGGATAGTCGCCGCTGAGCTCCCTGGCTGGCTGGCCGGCCAGCCAGGCTTCGCCGGGATGAGGAGCCGGCTCCGCCATACTTCCCCAGGCTGGCGGCTGGCTGGCTGGCTAGCCAGCCAGCGGTATCGATCTGGGTGCGCTCCCGGCGGGCACTTCGTGACCAGCCGTTGGCCCCGGCGCCTCGCGTGCTCCCGTTAGCCCGCATGGCGGGCGCCCCCGACCACGCTCGGCGATGGCCGTACGGCTTGGTCGCCAATTGCCCGCCGATCTCCCGAGCGAGCCGCTCGGCCGGCGCGGACGCGATCGCCTACCGTTCGCCGCCGATGGGCACCCCCGGCTTCACCGCACAGCTGGCCGACCAAGAGGACCCCGAGATCGGGCAGGAGCTGATCCGGGTCCGGTTCGACGACGGCCGCGTGTGTGAGCTGCGCCTGCACGACTACGACCGGCTGTACGCGCTACCGGGCGTTTACGAGCAGATCGTGCACGATCGGTTGGGTTGTCGCTCGCCGGGGGTGATCGCGGACATGCTGGCCGCGGCCGTCGACGCGCTCGGATGGGAGCGCGGTCAGGTGCGGGCGTTCGACGTCGCCGCCGGCAACGGCGTGTCCGGCGAGGCGCTGGCAGCGGTGGGACTTGCACCGGTGCTCGCCACCGACATCGTCCCGTCCGCGCGGCAGGCGGCGCTGCGCGACCGTCCCGGGCGCTACGACGATTACCTGACGCTGGATCTGCTCGCCCTCTCGGCGCAGCAGCGTGCCGCGGTCGCCGGCGCGTGCGCCAACGTGCTCAGCTGCGTCGCGCCCGTCGGCGATCGCCCGGCGCAGCTACCCGCCGACGCTCTGCTGGCCGCCGCCCGGCTGCTCACCGCCGACGCGCTGATCGCCCACATGCACGATCCCGCGGTCGATCCGGTGACGGCGGAGTGGTGGATCGCCCGCCTCGGACCCGACACGCGGGCCGAATTGATGCAGCGGCGCCGGTATCTGCACCGTCGCACGGTCAACGGCCGGCCCGTCGAGATGATCGGGGCGGTCTGGCACGTTCGCCGCGCCTCGCCTGACGACGAGTCCGCTCAGGCCGAGTAACGGCGCGGCGGCCCGTAGCCGCGTCGGTGCCGGGTGTGCATCCAGGGCCCAGCCCAGGGACCCCGGGGCCGGCCGCCGAGGACGAGCACGACGACCATCACCACCGCCCAGACCATCGTCACCGCCAGCAGCATCGAGGCGGTGACGGCGAGCACCGGGAGCGCGAACACCAGCAGGATCGGGTTGGCCCGCACGGCGGTGACCAGGAAGTGGCCCGATCGGCGCGCCGGTGCCCGGTTGCCGGTTCCCGGCCGGGGCAGATCGGCGACGGTGGCGTCGAGCTCGGCGTAGGTGCGGGCCTTGAGCGCGGCGGCGACGCGCTGCTCGAGCTCGTCGGGATCGAGGCGTCCTTCGGTGGCCGCCCGGCGCAGCCGATCCACGACCTGGTCGCGGTCCGCATCGGAGGCTCGCAGGTGAGAACCACGTCTGTTCACGCCCCCGAGGCTAGCGCGGCGCCCGGCTGCTGGCAAGCGTCACGGCGGGGGGCGGCGGACCCCGGCCTCGTCGAGATGGGCGAGCAGGTCGGCGGGGTCGTCGTAGACGCGGTAGGCGCCGGAGTAGAGCAGCTCCTCGCGGCCATAGCCGCCCGACAGCAGCCCGATCCCGAGCGCCCGCGCCCGCCGCGCGGCGAGCAGGTCCCAGACGCTGTCGCCGACCACCATCGCGTCCCGGATGTCGACCCCGATCCGCCGTGCCGCAGTCAAGAACAGGTCCGGATCGGGCTTGGCGTAGCGGACGTGATCTCGCGTCACCATCGGCGCGTCCGGGGCAAGCCCGAGCAGCGAGCGCGCCGGTCCCGCGGAGCGCTCGGCGCCGCTGGTGGCGATCGCCCAGGGCACCCCCAGCTCGGTCAGGGCGCCCAGCAGCTCACGCGCCCCGGGCAGTGGCGCCACGCTGTCGTAGCGGCGCATGTAGGCGTCGGCGTGCAGGTCGGGCAGCACCGCCAGCGTGGCGGCGTCCAGCGGCGTCTCGAGCTCGCGGGCGAGCGCGTTGACGAACAAGCCGCCGCTCATCCCGATCCGGCGATGGATCTTCCACACCGCCAGATTGATTCCCACCTGCGCCAGAGCCTCCCGCCAGGCCACCACGTGCTGATAGACGCTGTCGATCAGCGTCCCGTCAAGGTCGAACAGAAACGAGGTCTGACCGGGCGGGGGGAGCTCGGAATCCACGCCCGTAGGGTGTCAGGTGTCCTGCGCCAGTGCCGGGCGCACGATCGCGCCGAACCCGACGACGACGAAGCCGAGCAGCGCGACCACGCCGATCGCGTGCGCCCAGCCCGCGCTGGCGACGTTGAGCATGCCGAATCCCACGATCAGGAGGGCGACCGCCAGCCTGGCGTCCAGCGCCGGCCGGGCGCCGAGGCTCTGCAGTGGGCTCCCCGAGCGCGCGGGGCCCGGCTCCGCCGTCGGCGCTGCGCCCTGGCCGAGGTGGCCCCGCAGCGTCAGTGAGAACAACAGCCCGAGCGCCGGGAACAGGATCGCGCCGCCGGCGAGCACGGCCACCACCAGGGTCACCATCGTGTCGTGAGAGGCAGCGGCCTGGTGGATGGTGAGGCCGGGCAGCAGGGTCGGGTAGCGGGCGAACAGCCAGTCGGCCACCACCAGCGCGACGGCGACGGCCGCGGTGTAGCGGGCCAGCTCGAAGCGCCGCGTGAAGTCCAGCGCCAGCGTCGCCGTGCCCACCAGCACCGACAGGATGAGGACGATGAGCGCGGTGCCGTGCACCAGCCCGGAATAAAGCGAGTGGGTGTTGGCATGCAGAACGATCAGGCCGGCCAGCGCCACCCCGCCGGCGGCCACCCCGGCGGCCAGAGCCCGCCGCCGGAACGCCTCCGCCAGGTCGGGCTCGTCGCCGCGGGCAGCGTCGGCGGCCAGGAAGACCGCCGCCAGGTAGGCCGAGAACGCCACCGCCAGCGCTCCGATCAGAATCGAGGTCGGGTTCAGCCAACTGGTGAACAGGTTCCCGGCCGCGTTGCCCACCGGGACGCGTTCGGCGGCGATCCCGCCGGCCGCGGCGCCGAGCGCGAACGGCGTCACCAGCGACGCCACCGCGAACGCGCCGTCGATCGCCCGCAGCTCACGGTCACCGGCTGCTCCCGCACGCAGGGCGTAGCTGGCGCCGCGCAGGATGATTCCCAGCGCGGCGATGAAGAACGCCACCGCCAGGGTGGAGGCCACTGACCCGAAGAACACCGGGTACGCGGTCCAGGTGACGGTGAGCACGAAGATCAGCCACACGTGGTTGGCCTCCCACACCGGACCCATCGAGTGATGGGCGTGGTCCCGAATCCGCTCGCCGGCGGGGCCGCCGCCCGACCGCAGTCGCCACATCCCGGCGCCGAAGTCGGCTCCGGCCAGGACCGTGTACAGCACCAGCCCGGCGAGCACGAACACGAGCGGGAGGGTGTCCAGGAACACGGGCTACGCCGGGTGGATGGCCGAGGTTGGGGGGGCGTCGGCGCCAGGGATCTCGAGTGGCGCGCGGGCCAGCCGGCGCAGGATCCACGCGGTGGCGACCGCCACCGCCACGTAAGTGATGACCAGCACGCCGTAGCCGACGGGGATCCCACCCGCGCCGGTGACGGCGTCCGCGGTCGGCATCACCCGGTAGACCACCCACGGCTGGCGGCCGACCTCGTCGGTGACCCAGCCGGCGATCAGCGCCACCGTCGCCGCCGGGCCGGCGACCACCACCGCCCAGTAGAACCAAGTCCAGGTGGGCAGCTGCCGGCGCCGGACGCGCACATAGAGGTAGACGAGCCCGAGCAGCGCGAGCAGCGTCCCGATCCCGACCATGGTCTGAAACGAGAACCGGGTGACGTTGATCGGCGGTCGTTGGCTCGCCGGCACGGTCTCCAACCCCTGGACGGTGGCGTTCCAGCTGTGAAACGCGAGCAGCGACAGCAGATGCGGGATCTCGATCCCGTATTTGACCTGCCCGTTGGTGTACCAGCCGAGGATGTGCTCGCTCGCCCCGCGCGTCGTCTTGTACAGCCCCTCGAGCGCCGCCAGCTTGATCGGCTGCTGCACCGCGATCACCCGGGCGATCCAGTCGCCCACCAGCACCTGGACGGGCGCCGCCAGGCAGGCGATCGAGAGCGGGATCGTCAGGGCGACCCGTTCGTACCGGCCCCACCGTCCGCGCAGCCGGCCGAAGGCATACGCCCCGGCCACCAGAAAGCCGGTGACCATGTAGCCGGCGACGTACATGTGGATCAGCATCGACCACAGCATCGAGTTGCCGAACAGCGCCGTCAGCGGATTGACGTCGGTCACCTTGCCGCCAACGAGGTGGAAGCCGCCGGGATGGTTCATCCAGGCGTTGACCGCGATCACCATCAGCGAGCCGGTGAAGCCGGTGATCACGATCGGGATCCCGCTTAGGAGGTGCATGCGGGGCGACAGCCGGTCCCAGCCGTAGGCGTAGATCCCGATGAAGATCGCCTCCAGGAAGAACGAGAAGCCCTCGATCGCGAACCCCAGACCGAACACGCTGCCGAAGGTGGCGGTGAAGTTGGGCCACAGCAGCCCCATCTCGAAGCTGAGGATCGTGCCGGTGATCACCCCCACCGCAAACAGGGCGAGCACGATCCGGCTCCAGCGTCGCGCCAGCGTGCGATACACCGGGTCCCCGGTGCGGATGCCCAGCCACTCCGCGAACATAACCATCGCCGGGAAGGCGATCCCGAAGCACACCAGCGGGATGTGGACGATGAACGACAACGCCTGCATCTGCCGCGCCTGCAGCAGGTACTGCTGGTGCACCGGGGCGAGGGCCGCAGCGAGCAGGTTCATGCCTGAGCTGGACGGTAGCGCGGCGGGTGGCCGGCACCGGCAACGCCCCCGCGCATAGACTCAGACGTTGATGAAGGTCAACACCGACGCGATCGGCCGGACCTACCCGGCCGACCACTACGCCGTGGGCCGAGAGAAAGTCAAGGAGTACGCCGCGGCGGTCGGCGAGCACAGCCCGTTGCACTCAGACCACGTCGCCGCTCAGGCGGCGGGCTTCGCCGACGTGGTGGCGCCGCCGATGTTCGTCGTGGTCTATTGCAGCCGGGCGATCGCCAGGGCGGTGTTCGACCCCGAGGTGGGAATCGACTTCGCGCACATGGTGCACGGCGCCCAGGACTTTCGCTGGGGACCGCTCGTCGTCGCCGGCGACGAGATCACCACGGTCGTCACCGTCCAGGACATCTCCGAGCGCGGCGGTTTGGGCTTCTACGTGTTCGAGAGCCGATCGCACACTCAGCGCGGAGAGGTGGTGTGCGTGGGCGCCTGGACCCAGATCGTGCGGGAGGGATGAGCGTGCAGGCCGGCGACGAGTTCGAACTCAAGGTCACGCCCGACCGATATCTCACCGTCCGCTACGCCGGCGCGTCGGGTGACTTCAACCCGATCCACATCGACGCGGAGTTCGCCCGGCAGGTGGGACTGCCGGGGCGGATCCTGCACGGCCTGTGGACGATGGCCCAGGTGGCCCGAGCCCACACGGAGGCGCTTGGCGGCCCCGACAAGCTAGAGCGCCTCTCGGTCCAGTTCCGCGGAATGGGCATGCCCGAAGCGGAGATCCTCGTCACCGGGCGGGTGCGCGAGGTCACCGACGACGGCCACGGGATCGTCGAGTCCGAGGCCATCCAGGGCGCCAAGCGGATCATCCGCTACGGCCGGGCCGAGATCCGGCCGTAGCCGATCCCCCTACCTACAATCCACAGGATGTTGACCGACCGTCAGGAGCTCGTGCTGCGCCGGCTCGTCCAGGACTACCTGGACGGTGGCGCGCCGGTGGGCAGCCGAGCGCTCAGCGCCGGCTTCGAGTGGGGTCCGTCGACGATCCGCCACGAACTGGCCAACCTGGAGGAGGCCGGCCTGCTGGCCCACCCGCACACGTCGGCCGGCCGCGTGCCGACCGAGGCCGGCTACCGGTACTTCGTCGATCGGCTGCTGCCCGAGCCGGCCCCCGGACCCAGCCTCTCGCTGACGCTGGTCCGCCGCGAGCTCGACGAGGCGATGCGAGCCACCACCGAGGCCCTGTCGCAGGTCACCAACCTGCTGGCGATCGTGACCGCGCCGCCGCTGCAGACCTCGACGATTCGCCACGTGGAGGTGCTCGCGCTCCAGCCCCAGGTCCTGATGGTGGTCGTCATCACCTCCACCGGCGGCGTCTCCAAGCGGCTGTTCACGTTTCCCCGTCCGGTCGACACCGGGCTGGCCGACTGGGCCGCCAGCTACCTCAACGAGCGCCTCGTCGGCTTGGGCCTGGGCGCGCGCATGCTCCACCAGCGGCTCCACGACCCCTCACTGCCGCACACCGAGCGCGAGTTCCTGGATGCTCTGGCGCCGGTGTTCACCGAGCTGGAGGCATCGGCCGAGGCGACCCTGTACGTCGAGGGCACGGCCAAGCTGCTGACGCTCGGTCAAGACAGCGACGTGTCCGATCTCAACCTGTTGATGGAGATGCTCGAGCGCCGCGTCGCGCTGCTCGGCATCCTGCACTCGGCGCTCGCCGCCACCCACAACGTCGCGGTGCGCATCGGCGCCGAGAACGATGTGCCGGCGCTGCGCTCGCTGGCCCTGGTCGCCGCCAGCTACGGGCTGCCCCAGCGCTCGCTGGGGGCGGTGTCAGTGATCGGCCCGCTGCGGATGGACTACGGCCACGCGATCCGCACCGTGCGTGAGGCGGCGGCCCAGCTTTCTACCTTTGTCTCCGATGTCTACGACGAGCGATGACATGAGCGCGTCTCAGATGCCCCGCGACTACTACGAGGTCCTCGGCGTGTCTCGCGGCGCCGACGACGCCGAGATCAAGAAGGCGTTTCGCCGGCTCGCCCGGGAGCTGCACCCCGACGTCAACAAGGAGCCGGACGCCGAGACGCGGTTCAAGGAGGCCGCCGAGGCCTACGAGGTGCTCTCCGACGCCGACCGCCGGGCCACCTATGACCGCTACGGGCACGAGGGCCTGCGCAGCGGGGGCTATGCCCCGAACTTCGAGGGCTTCGGCTCGGTGGCCGACATCTTCGAGGCGTTCTTCGGCGGCGGCGGCCTCGGGGGCGCGTTCGGCGGTGGCTTCGGGGGCGGGCGCCCCGGGGGTCCGGTGCAGGGCGGTGACGTCGCTGTCGGTGCGCAGATAACGCTTGCGCAGGCAGCCCGCGGCTTGGCCGTGGAGGTGGCGTATGACGCCGTGACCCGCTGCGAGCACTGCCGCGGGAACGGCGCCGAGCCCGGCACGCCGATCGAGACGTGCGCCAGGTGCGGCGGCAGCGGCCAGCTGCGCGCCGTCTCCCGCACCCCGTTCGGGCAGGTCGTGCGCGCCACCACCTGCGATGTCTGTGGCGGCGACGGCCGGGTCGCCAGCGACCCCTGCCACGAGTGCTCGGGACGGGGGCGCACGGTGGAGCGGGTGAAGGTCTCGGTCGACGTACCCGCCGGCATCGACGACGGGCAGCGGATCCGCGTCAGCGGCCGGGGCCACGCGGGCGAGCACGGCGGCCCACCCGGCGATCTCTACGTCCAGATCGGTGTGCGCGAGGACCCGCGTTTCGTTCGCAGCGAGGACGATCTGGTGACGGTCGTCGACGTCGCCGCTCCGCTGGCGGCGCTCGGCACCAAGGTGGACGTGCCGACGATCGACGGCACCACCGAGCTCGAGATCCCCGCCGGCGTGCAGCCGAACGAGACCCTGGTCGTGCGCGGCCGCGGCATGCCCGCTCTGCGGGGCCGGCGCCACGGCGACCTGCGGGTGGTGGTCAACGTTGTCGTCCCCCGCCACCTCAAGCGCGAGCAGAAGGAGCTGCTGGCGCAGCTCGCCGAGAGCCTGACCGACCACAACCTGCGCACCGAAGAAGGAGTGCTCGGAAAGCTCAAGCGCGCCTTCGGTGGTTAGCGCAGTCCGCCTCGCCGGCTGTAGCCACCGATGATTCGCCTCGCCGTCCGTGTCCGCCGGGATCGGGCGGAGCTGGTGCTGGCGGAGTTGCTGGAGCTCGCGCCCAGCGGCGTCGAGGAGAAGGAGATCGGAACCGACATCACCGAGTACGCGGTCTTCGGCGCGCCGGGGGAGCTGCCCGCGATCCCCGCCCTGCGCGCCGCGGCCGGCGGTGCCTATGTCGACGTGTACAGCGAGGAGATCGCCGAGGATTGGGCGCAGCGCTGGCGCCGCTTTCACCGGCCGGTGCGGCTGCGCGATCGCCTCACCGTGCGCCCGCCGTGGGAGCCCCCGGGCGCCACCGCCGTCGATGTGGTGATCGATCCGGGGCAGGCGTTCGGCACTGGAGCCCATGCCACCACGCGCCTGTGCCTGGAGCTGATGCTCGAGATCGAGCCGGCGGGATCGTTCGTGGACGTTGGCTGTGGCTCGGGGGTGCTGGCGATCGTCGCCGCCAAGCTCGGCTGGGACCCGGTGAGCGCGCTCGACTACGAGCCGGCGGCGGTCGCCGCCACCCGGTGCAACGCCGCTGCCAACGACGTCGCGATCTCGGCGCAGGCGTTCGACCTGCGCTGCGACCAGATCCCTGCGGCGGACCTGGCGGCCGCCAACGTGCTCGCCCCGCCGCTGATCGCGTGGGCGGCGTCCCAACGTGACCTCCCCCCCCGGCTGATCCTCAGCGGCCTGCTGCGCACCGAGGCCGACCGGGTGGCCGCGGCGTTTGCCCGGCGGGGTCGCCGTGAGCGCGTCCGGCGCCTGACCGGTGAGTGGGCGGCGCTGGCGCTCAGCGCGTAGCCGGGGCCGCCGGCTCTGGGCGCGCACGGCCGGTCAGGCCAACGGTGATGACGATAGTGGCGCCAGAGACCAGTTTTGTCATCGGCGTGGCGCGGAGGGGTGACCCGCTCCTCGACGTCGTTGCACCACGGTCCAAGCCCCGGGCCGTCAGCAGCACCGTCGACCGGGGCCACGCGCTACCTTCTCCGGCGCGTGGCTTCGTTCGCGGTCAAGTTCCTCGGCTGCAAGGTGTCCCAGGCGGATGCGATGATCGCCCGGCGCGCGCTGCTGGCGGCGGGCCACGCCGAGGCGCCCGAAGCCGAGGCGGACCTGCACGTGATCAACACGTGCGCCATCACCAGCGAGGCAGAGGCCAAGTCGCGCCAGTCGGTGCGCCGGTCGCTGCGCAGTGCGCAGCGGGTGTACGTCTCCGGTTGCGCGGTGAATCTGGACAGCCGCCAGTTCGGCGAGATCGACGCGCGGGTCACGCCGTTTCCGGGGACCGCCGAGGATGTCGCCGCGGAGATCGCCGGCCACGACGACCTCGCCTGCGTGGACCTCGAGCACGACGTGCTCGCCCGGGCACGGATCGGCGCAGCCGAGCCTCTCGCCCGCACCCGCGGCTTTCTCAAGGTGCAGGATGGCTGTGACTGCCACTGCGCCTACTGCATCATCCCGACGGTGCGCGGCGGCGCGCGCTCGCGGCCCGCCTCGGCGGTGCTCGCCGAGGCCGCTGAGCGTGTCGCCGCCGGCCAGCCGGAGCTGGTCATGACCGGGATCAGCGTCGGCGACTACCGCGACCCCGAGCGGGGCCTCGAGCTCGGCGAGCTGATGACCGCGGTCGCCCGGCTGCCGGGGGTGGAACGGGTCCGGCTGTCGAGCGTCGAGGTGATCCACGTCCGCGATTCGCTGCTTCAGGCGCTGGCCACCGAGCCCAAGATATGCCCGCACCTCCACGTGCCGATGCAGTCCGGCGACGACGGCGTGCTGGCGGCCATGGGCCGGCACTACACCGTGGATGAGTATCTCGCGCACATCGAACGCGTCCGGGGCGCCGCTCCCGACGTCAACGTGACCACCGACGTGATCGTCGGCTTCCCCACCGAGGACGAGGCGGCGTTTGCGCGCACGCTGGATGCCGTCGATGCTGCCGGCATCACCCGAGTGCACACGTTCTCCTATTCGCCGCGCCCGGGCACGGCCGCAGCGGCTCTCGGCGACCGGGTCCCGGCGCCGGTGAAGAAGCATCGTTCCCAGATCGTGCGCGGGCGCTCGGAGCTGCGCTCGCGCCAGCACCGCACGGCCCGACTCGGCCGCCGCGAACGCGTGCTCATCGACAAGGTCGCCGACGCCCAATCCTCCGGCTACACCCCCGACTACACGCGCTGCTACCTGCTCGGCGATCAAGATCGTCTCGCCGCCGCCCGGGGCGGCGTGATCGATGTCACCTGCCGGTCGTTGCACGCCGACGGGATCCTCTGCTCGGTCGCGTAAACGGTGCCGGGGAGATCCGGCGGGGGCGAGGGGTATCCTCAAGTGAGGCCATATGAGCGTCACCGAGCAGCTGCGGACGGACATGACGAGCGCGATGAAGGCCGGTGAGAAGGACCGGGTCGGCGCGCTGCGGCTGGTGCTGTCGGAGCTACAGAAAGCGGCGAAGGAGGGCGGCGACGACGAGCTCACCGTGCTCCGCCGCGAGCGCAAGCGCCGGCTCGAGGCCGCTACCCAGTTCCGGGACGGCGGGCGGCCCGAGCTCGCCGACCAGGAGGAGGCCGAGGCCAGGCTGATCACCGGCTACCTGCCGGCGGAGCTACCGGACGCCGAGCTCGACGCCATGATCGCCACCGCGATCACGCAGACCGGCGCCTCCGGACCCCGTGACCTGGGCCAGGTGATGAAGGCGGTGATGTCCGCGTCCGGCGGCCGGGCCGACGGCAAACGGACTTCAGCCCGCGTGCGGGAGGCATTGGCCTCCAGTGTGCACTAGTGCGGCGCACGATCGAGCTCGACAACGCGGTCGCCGCCGAGCTGGCGGGCAGCCAGGATGTGGTGCTGCGCACGCTCGAGAGCCATCTCGACTGCGACGTGTTCCTGCGCGGCAACGTGCTCACGCTGGAGGGCGAGGCGGACGCGGTGCAGGCCGCCGCCGCCGTCGTGCGCGAGCTCGCCGATCTGATCGCTCAGGGCCACGAGATCGCGCCCGGGACCGTCGAGGCCGTCGCCCGGGCCCTCGACGAGCACGAGTCTCCGTCTCAGATCCTGGAGGACGTCGTCTGGCGCCACCGCGCCACCCGGGTGGCGCCCAAGACCGTCAACCAGAAGCGCTACGTCGACTCCATCCGCGCCAACACGATCACCTTCGGGATCGGACCGGCGGGCACCGGCAAGACGTTTTTGGCGGTGGCGCTGGCCGCCGCGGCGCTGAGCCGGCGCGAGGTCAATCGGATCATCCTCACCCGGCCGGCGGTCGAAGCCGGCGAGCGGCTCGGGTTCCTTCCCGGCGACCTGATGGCCAAGGTCGATCCGTATCTGCGGCCGCTGTTCGACGCCCTGCACGACATGCTGGACCCCGAGCGAGTCTCCCAGCACCTGGAGCGCGGGGTGATCGAGGTGGCCCCGCTGGCGTTCATGAGGGGAAGGACGCTCAACGACAGCTTCATCATCCTTGACGAGGCGCAGAACACCAGCCCCGAGCAGATGAAGATGTTCCTCACCCGGCTCGGCTTCAATTCCAAGATGGTCGTCACCGGCGACATCACCCAGGTCGACCTCCCGCGCGAGCAGGATTCCGGGCTGATCGTGGTGTCGGACATCCTTGACCACGTGGAGGGGATCGAGTTCGTCCGCTTCGGCGAGGAGGACGTGGTTCGCCACAAGCTCGTGCGCAGGATCGTGGCCGCCTACGACGAGCACTCGCAGCGTCAGGCGCCGGAGCTGCGCCCGCGGCGGCGGGCCTGAGCGGCATGCTCGACGTCGAGGTGATCGGAATCGAGGCCACCGATCCGGCGGCGGCCGACCTACCCCCGAACCACCCCACGCGCCCGCCCACCGCGGTGGAGCTGGAGGAGCTGTGCGCGCTGGCGCTCTCCTCGGCGGGGATCGAGGACGGGCACGTGGCGATCGAGTTCGTCGATGCGGAGCGCAGCCGTGAGCTCAACCTCGAGTACCGGCAGATCGACGAGCCGACCGACGTCCTCTCCTTCGGCGTCGACGAGGACGGCGCCGCCGCCGGGCCCCGCGAGCTGGGTGACATCTTCATCTGCCCGCCCGAGACCGAGGATCTGCGCGAGGCCGTCGTCCATGGCGCTCTGCATCTCAGCGGCATGGACCACGAGACCGACGACGGCGAGATGCTCGCGCTCCAGGCGGAGTTGATGCGGTGGGTGAGCTGAAGGGAGCCTCGGCGGCGACGCGGTCGGGCTTCGTGGCCCTGGCGGGACGCCCCAACGTCGGCAAGTCGACCCTAGCCAACGCGATCGTCGGGGCAAAAGTCGCGATCGTCTCCGACAAGCCGCAGACCACCCGCCGCGCGATCCGCGGCGTCGCCACCGGCCGTGGCTGGCAGCTGATCCTGGTCGACCTGCCCGGGGTGCAGCGGCCTCGCGACGCGCTCACCGAGCGCATGCAGCAGCGCGTCGAGCGCGAGCTGGCCGACGCCGACGGCTGCCTGCTCGTCGTCAATGCCCAGCAGGGCGTCGGACCCGGGGATCGCTTCATCGCCGGGCTCCTCACGCGGGCGCCGGTCCCGGTTACGATCGCCGCCAACAAGGTCGACCGCGCCGAGAAGGCAAAGCTGGCGGCCACGCTCCACGACGCGGCCGAGCTCGACATCGCCTCCGAGATCTTCCCGGTGAGCGCCCGCACCGGGGCGGGGATGCCGGCGCTCGTGGACCACCTGGTCGCGCTGCTGCCGGCGGGGCCGTTGTATTTCTCGGCCGACGCTCGCTCCGACCAGTCGCCCCCGGCCATCCTGGCCGAGCTGGTCCGCGAGCAGGTGCTGGCCCGGACGCGCGAGGAGGTGCCCCACGCGGTCGAGGTCGAGGTGCAGGAGATCAGCCACCCGCGCGCGGACCTGGTCCGGATCGAGGCCGTGTTGCTGTCAGAGACCGAGTCCCAGAAGGGCATCCTGATCGGCGCCGGCGGGCGGATGATCAAGTCGATCGGGATCGCGGCGCGCCGGGCCATCGAGCGCGAGCTCGGCACCCAGGTTCATCTGGAGCTGTCGGTGCGGGTGCGCAGGCATTGGCGCACGGACGAGCGCTTGCTGGATCGCCTCGGCATCGAGTGAGGTCCGGGCGCCGCCCCTAGAATCCCGCGCGTGGACGACGCGGAGGTGGCATTCGACGAGCGGGGGCTGGTCCCGTGCGTCGTCCAGGACTGGCACACCGGCGAGGTCCTGACGCTCGCCTACATGAACGCCGAAGCACTCGCCCTCACCCGGAAAACCGGCGAGGTGCACTTCTACAGCCGATCACGCCAAGCGCTGTGGCACAAGGGCGCGACGTCGGGCAACACGCTGGCGATCCGGGCGATTCGCTACGACTGCGACGGCGATGCGCTGCTGGTGCTGGTGGAGCCCGCCGGACCCGCTTGCCACACCGGCCAGCGCAGCTGCTTTCACCGCGGCCAGCTGGAGCCCCAGGCGCCGGCCGAGGTGCTGGCAACCCTGGAGCGGACGATCGATTCCCGGGCGCGATCCCGGCCTCAGGGCTCGTACACCGTCCGGCTGCTGGACGAGCCGGGACTGGCCGGAGCCAAGGTGCAGGAGGAGGCCGAGGAGGTCGTGCGGGCCGCGCGCCAGGAGTCCGATCAGCGGGTGGCCGAGGAGAGCGCGGACGTCCTGTACCACCTGGCGGTGCTGCTGCGAGGACGAAGCCTGAGCCTGGCCGACGCCGAACGGGTTCTGGATGGCCGTCGCCAGCACTGAGCCCGCCGCGGCCGGCGCCGCTCCGCCGCTGGCGGTGGTGCGCAGGCTCGCCAGGCACCACAACCTGATCCCGCTGTGTGAGACGTTCATCGATGATTGCCAGACGCCGGTATCGGCCTTTCTGAAGCTGCGCGATCCCACTCACCCGTCGTTCCTGTTGGAATCAGCGGAGCAGGGGCGCGTCGGGCGCTACTCGTTCATCGGCTTTCGTCCGCGCAAGGTGGTGCGGTGGTCGCGCGGTGACCCGGGTGACCCGTACGCGCTCGCCGCCGAGGAGCTCCGGCGCTTTGACGCCGCGTCGCTTCCCGGGCTGCCCCCGTTCGCCGGGGGCGCCGTCGGGATGTTCGCCTACGACCTCGTGCGCGCCGTCGAGCCGCTGGGGGCGCCCAACCCCGACCCGGTCGGCTTGCCCGACCTGGCGCTGATGCTCACCGACGCGCTGGTCGTCTTCGATCACCTCAAGCGCACCACCACGGTGGTCGCCAACGTCTACGCCGACGACGATCTGGAGCTGTCCTACCGGCAGGCCGTGGAGACGATCGCCGAGGTGCGCTGGCACCTGGCGCGCCCGCTGCCGGCGGCGCCGCCGCGGCCTCGGGAGGATCGTGTCGCCCCGGTGTTTGAGTCCAACATGCCGCGCGAGCGCTTCGAGGCGATCGTGTCTCGGATCATCGAGTACATCTACGCCGGCGACGCCTTCCAGGTGGTCCCGTCCCAGCGCTGGTCGGCGCCGGTGCCGGTGGAGGCGTTCTCCATCTATCGTGGCCTGCGGGCGGTCAACCCCAGTCCCTACATGTACTTCCTGGACTTCGGCGACTTCGAGATCGCCGGCGCCAGCCCGGAGCCGCTGATCACGGTGACCGGCCGCCGGGTGAGCACCCGGCCGATTGCCGGAACGCGTCCCCGTCAGGCCAGCGCTGAGCAGGACCGGCTGATGGCTGCGGAGCTGCTGGCCGACGAGAAGGAGCGGGCGGAGCACGTGATGCTCGTCGACCTCGGCCGCAACGACCTGGGGCGCGTCAGCGAGTACGGCAGCGTCGAGGTCGAGAGCTTCATGGCGGTGGAGAACTACAGCCATGTGATGCACATAGTCTCCAATGTCGTCGGGACGCTGCGGCCGGGCGTCGACGCCCTCGCCGCGCTGCGCTCGGTGCTCCCCGCGGGCACCCTCTCGGGAGCGCCCAAGGTTCGCGCCATGCAGATCATCGACGAGCTCGAGCCGGTCAAGCGCGGAGGCTACGGGGGAGCAATCGGCTGGGCCAGCTACACCGGGGAGCTGGACACCTGCATCCACATCCGCACCGTCGTCGTCAAGGACGGCATCGCCCACATCCAGGCCGGCGGCGGAACCGTCGCCGATGCCAAGCCCGACTACGAGTTCCGCGAGTCAGAGGCCAAGGCCAAGGCGGTGCTGGAGGCGATCAACCTCGCGATCGCCCAGCCCGACTGGCCGTAGCCCCGTCCCGACGCTACCGTTGGCGCCGTGCGGGTGCTCGTGCTCGACAACTACGACAGCTTCACCTACAACCTGGTCCAGTACGTGGGGATGACCTCGGACCCGCCCCCGGAGATCGAGGTGGTGCGCAACGACCACGCCACCGTCGATGAGCTCCTGATCCGCGGCTATGACCGGGTGATCGTCTCGCCCGGCCCCTGCACGCCGGACGACGCCGGCATAACGCTTGAGGCGGTCCGCCGCTTTCCGCAGGCGCGGATCCCCACGCTGGGCGTCTGTCTCGGCCATCAGGCCCTGGTCCAGGCGTGGGGCGGGACCGTCATCGCCCACCATCCCGTCCACGGCAAGACGACGGAGATCGAGCACGACGGCAAGACGATCTTCTCAGGGCTGCGGGCGCCGCTGGAGGTCGGTCGCTATCACTCGCTGATCGCCCGGGCCGACCTTCCCGACACGTTGGAATGCAGCGCCACCGCCGACGGCGTGGTGATGGCCGTCCGCCACCGCGAGCTGCCCGCCGAGGGCGTGCAGTTCCACCCCGAATCGGTCCTCACCGAACAGGGCCGCGAGCTGCTCGCCAACTTCCTGGGGCTGCCTGCGCCGGCGCCGTCGTGACGGCGACATCGCAGCCACGCGCGAGGCCGGCCTCATGAGCCTGCCCTCCGACCTGCTGACCCGGTCGATCGACGAGCTCGCCAACGGGCAGGACCTGACCGCGGCGCAGACGGCGGCGGTGCTGGCCGAGGTCATGTCGGGCAACGCCTCCGACATCCAGATCGCCGCCTTCCTGATCGCGCTGCGCACCAAGGGCGAGACCGTCCAGGAGCTGGCCGGCCTGGCTCAGACGATGCGCCGGTTCGCAACCGCGGTCGACATCCGGCGCCCGGGCCTGCTCGACACCGCCGGCACCGGTGGCGGCCGGCGGACGTTCAACGTCTCCACCACGGCGGCGCTGATCGCCACCGGCGCCGGCTGCACGGTGGCCAAGCACGGCAATCGATCAGCGACCGGACTGTCGGGATCGGCCGACGTCCTCGAGGCGCTCGGCGCGCGCATCGACCTGTCGCCGGCGGCGGTGGCGAGCTGCATCGAAGAGGTCGGGTTCGGCTTCATGTTCGCCCCCGCCCACCATCAGGCGACCCGTTATGTGGTGCCGGTCCGGCGCGAGCTCGCGGTGCGGACGATCTTCAACTTCCTGGGGCCGCTGACCAACCCGGCCGGCGCCACCCGGCAGCTGATCGGCGTCTCCGATGCCGCCTACCTGGAGCGCATGGCGGGCGCTCTGCAGCTGCTCGGCACCGAGCACGCCCTGCTGGTGTCCAGCCACGACGGCCTCGACGAGCTGAGCGTCTCGGCGCCGACGCGCATCGTCGAGCTCACTGCGACCGGGATCGCCGACTATGAGGTGAGTCCCGAGGACGTCTCGCTGGAGCGAGCGCCGGCCGAATCGATCCCGGGCGCGGATCCAGAGGGAAACGCGCACACCACCCGGCGGATCTTCGCGGGGGAGCCGGGACCGGCGCGCGATCTGGCGCTGCTCAACGGCGGCGCCGCCATTTATGCCGGCGGCGGAGCGACGAGCCTCGCCGACGGGGTCGACGCCGCCCGGCGGTCCGTCGACTCGGGAGCGGCGGGATCCGCGCTGGACCGGTTCGTCGCCGCCACCCAGAGACTCTCGCCGGCGAGGCTGCCGGCGCGATGAACGCCCTGACCCCGATCATTGCGCGCACGCGGGAGGCGATCGACCGACGCCGGGCGCAGATGCCGCTTGCGGCGGTGCAGCGCGTCGCGCGGGAGCGGACAGCGGCCGATCCCCCGCGCCCGTTTGCGGCGGCGCTCGCTCGCCCGGGTCTGTCAGTGATCGCCGAGCACAAGCGCCGCTCCCCGTCGGCGGGATTGATCCGTGATGGAATCGCTCTGGAGGAGGTCGTGGGCGCGTACGAGCGGGGCGGGGCGGCGGCGCTGTCGGTGCTCACCGAGGAGGCGAGCTTCGGCGGCACGCTGGAGGACCTCACGCGGGCGCGGTCGGCCTCCGGGCTGCCGATCCTCCGTAAGGACTTCGTGATCGACCCCTACCAGGTGGTGGAGTCGCTCGCCGCCGGCGCCGATGCGATCCTGCTGATCGTCGCCGCGCTCACGCCGGTCGCGCTCGCCGAGCTGCACTCGCAGGCGCGGTCGCTCGGCCTCGGGGTGCTGGTGGAGGTTCACGACGAGTCTGAGCTCGAGATCGCTTCCGGCGTCGGCACGACCGTGATCGGGATCAACAACCGGGATCTGAGCACCTTGCGGGTGGATCCCGAGCGGACCTTTCAGCTGCTGCCCCGGATTCCGGCAGGCGCCGTGGTCGTCTCCGAATCTGGGTGGAGGACTCGCCCCGAGCTCGAACGCCTTCAGTCCGATGGAGTCGATGCCGTGCTGATCGGCGAGGCGCTGATGCGGTCGGCCGACATCGAGTCGGCGTGTCGGGAGCTGGCCGCTTCGCCGGCGTGACCTGACGGGCGGACGGCACGCGCGGCCGCCGCCGCGGGTACATCAGGTCGAGCACCTCGGATGTCCGCCTCCCGGCGCTCGTACGATGTGAGTGTGGAGCCGCTCGCGCCCAGGATCAAGTTCTGCGGGATCAGCGATCCCGGCGACGCCGAGCGGGCGGTCGCGGCGGGCGCGTGGGCGCTCGGCGTCATCCTCTGGCCGGGATCGCGGCGGCGCTGTCGCCCCGAGATCGCGGCGCAGATCGCCGCCACGCACCGCCGCCGGGCCGAGATCGTCGGCGTGTTCGTCAATCCCACGCTCGAGCAGGTGGCTCGCGCCGCCGATCAGATCGGCCTGACCATGCTCCAGCTCCACGGCGAGGAGGGACCGGCCTTCTGCGCCGAGGCCGCCCGACGGACCGGTTGCCGGGTGATCAAGGCGGCGCGCGTTCGCAGCCGCGCCGACATCCAGGCCCTTGCCGCCTATCACACAGACCTTCATCTTCTCGACAGCTACCTCCGCGGCGTCCCCGGCGGCACCGGTGAGACGTTCGCCTGGGAGCTGGCCCGGGACCATGGCGGGGCGGTCCCGCTGATCCTTTCCGGTGGCTTGAATTCCGACAACGTGGGCGCGGCGATCGCCGCGGTGCACCCGTACGCGGTCGATGTGGCCACCGGCGTCGAGGATGCGGGCCGCCCATCGCGTAAGGACCCGGCCAAGCTGATCGCATTCGCGGCCGCCGTCTCCGCCACCGCGGCGGTGGCGGCGACATGAGCAGCCGGATGACTCACGCGGCATCCGATCGGCGAGCCAGCCGGATGACTCCGGCGCTGCCCGATCAGGCGAGGCGGGATGCCGAGCGGGCAGCAAGCCGGAGGGCGAGCGGATGCCAAGCGTGAGCGAGCACCGGTTCGGCCCGTACGGAGGTCAGTACGTGCCCGAGACGCTGATCCCGGCCCTTTCCGAGCTGGAGCTCGCCTGGATCGCCGCGCGCGAGGATCCGGCGTTCGCCGCCGAGCTCGACGACCTCCTGCGCAATTACGTCGGACGCCCCTCGCCTTTGTATCTCGCCCGGCGCCTGAGCGAGACTGCCGGACACCCGATCTACCTCAAGCGCGAGGATCTCAACCACACCGGCGCGCACAAGATCAACAACGCGCTCGGCCAGGCGCTGCTGGCAATGCGCATGGGCAAGCGCCGCGTGATCGCCGAGACCGGCGCCGGCCAGCACGGCGTCGCCTCCGCCACCGCCTGCGCGCTGCTGAACCTGGAGTGCGTGGTGTACATGGGCACCGAGGACATGCGCCGGCAGAAGCCAAACGTCGAGCGCATGCGCCTGCTGGGGGCCACCGTGGCGCCGGTCCAGGAGGGGGCCCGCACGCTCAAGGAGGCCGTCTCGGCCGCGATCCGCGATTGGGTCGCCAATGTCCAGAGCACCCACTACATCATCGGATCGTGCGTCGGGCCGGCGCCGTATCCCGCGCTGGTCCGGGACCTGCAGCGGGTGATCGGCGACGAGGCGCGCGCCCAGATCCAGGCCCAGGCCGGTCGCCTGCCGCAACGGGTGATCGCGTGCGTCGGCGGCGGCTCGAATTCGATCGGGATGTTCATCCCTTTCGTGGCGGACGCCGATGTGCAACTGGTCGGCGTCGAGGCGGCCGGGGCGGGAATCGAGTCCGGTCGCCATGGCGCGCCACTCACCGTGGCCGGCCTGCCCGGCGTCCTGCACGGTGCCTTCTCGGCGATCATGCAGGACGAGGACGGACAGATCCTGGAGGCCCATTCGATCTCGGCCGGATTGGACTATCCGGGCACTGGTCCCGAGCACGCCTGGCTGCGGGATCGCGGGCGGGCGCGCTATGACGCGATCACCGACGAGGAGGCGCTGGCGGCGTTTGCGCGGACCGCTCGTCTAGAGGGCATCATCCCGGCGCTGGAGAGCTCCCATGCCCTCGCCTGGGCGCTGAAGCATCCCGATTCCGAACTGGACCTGATCTGCCTGTCGGGACGAGGCGACAAGGACCTGGCCGAGGCGCTGACCGCGCTGGGAGAGAATTGACCGGCAACCGTCCGCCGGAGGGCGGGCGCGGATGCTGAGCGCCGCCCCGAGCGGGATCGAGGCGATCGCCGAGGCGTTCGCCCGAGCCCGGGCCAACGGGAGGTCGGCGGCGCTGATGCCATATCTGATGGGCGGTTACCCCAGCGTCGAAGCGTCCCGGGCGGTGGGATGCGCCTATGCCGATGCCGGCGCCGATCTGATCGAGCTCGGCGTCCCGTTCTCGGATCCGCTGGCCGACGGTCCCGTGATCCACGCCGCGGCCACCGCCGCGCTGAATGCATCCCCGCCCGCCACGCTCGCGGCCGTGCTGGACGTGGCGCGGACGATCGCCGAGCGGGTGCCGGTGGTGCTGATGTGCTACGCCAACCCGATTCTGGTGCGGGGACTCGAGCGCTTCGCGGACCTGCTCGTCGGGGCGGGGGTGAGCGGCCTGATCGTGCCCGACCTGCCGCTCGAGGAGGCCACCGACGTGCGGTCGGTCTGCCGCACCCGCGGGTTGGCGCTGGTGCCACTGGTCGCGCCGACGACGCCCGCCGAGCGGCTGGAGCGCATCGGCGTGGCCGCCAGCGGCTTTCTCTACGTGGTCTCGCTGACCGGGACCACCGGCGAGCGGACCGCCGTCGATGGTGGCCTGGAGACATTGCTGGCCAGCGCGGCGGCTCACACCGAGGTGCCGGTGGCCGTCGGGTTTGGCATCTCCCGGCCCGAGCAGGCGGCGGTCGCCGCCGCCGCGGGGGCGGATGGCGTGATCGTGGGCAGCCGGCTGGTTCGTGCCGCCGGCGAAGCCGACGATCCGGCGCGGGCCGTCGGCGAGCTGGTCCGCGGCTTCTCGTCGGCGCTATCCGGCGATGCGCTCGGTTAGCATCTGCCCTCCATGGGCTTGATTCTCACCGTCACCGGCGGCCTGTGCGTCTGGATCGTCGTCTGGGCGCTCAACGTCAGTGGCCTGGACGCGTTCCTGATCACCATTGCGATGGTCCTGGTCGCCATCGGCGTCCGCAACGTGCTCCCGTTTCTGCCCGGCCGGCGGGACTAGCTCCTTGGTCGCCGGACGGCCGCGAGCGGCCTGGCTGGGCGCCATTCTGGCCGCGATCCTCCTCGCGGGCTGCAGCACCACGCGGGGCGCGTCCTCGGTCACCGTCACCGGCCAGACGCTCGCCATCTACGCCAGCCAACCACCCGGCGGCGGCAGTCAGATCACCGCCGACGTACTCGACGCCGAGCAGCTGGCATTCCAGCGCAACGGCTCGTCGATCGGCAAGTTTCACCTGCAGTTCTTCAAGCTGCACGGCGCCGAGCTGTCCGACAACGCGCGGACGGCAATCCAGAACAAGACCGCGATCGGCTACTTGGGCGAGTTGGCGCCCGGCACCTCCCAGGTGTCGTTGCCGATCAACAACGAGCTCGACCTGCTGCAGGTCAGCCCCACCGACACAGCGATCTACCTGACCCAGCCGACCGCCGCGGTGAGCGGCGCGCCCAGCACCTACTACCCGTTGCGCTCGAGCTACCACGAGACGTTCGTTCGGGTGGTGCCCACCACCGCGCAGGAGGCAAAGGCGCTGGTCGTGGAGATGCAGAGCCTGCATCTGAGCAAGCTCTACGTGGGCAGCGACGGCTCCTCCTACGGTGCGTCGATCGCGCTCGAGGTCCGTCAGGATGCCCCGTCGCACGGCCTCACCCTGGTGTCCAGCGCGACCGGAGCCGACGCCGTGTTCTACGGAGGCAGCCCTGGCCCGGCCGCCCGAGCCGCTCTGGATCAGGCCGCCGCCGCCAGCCCGACCGCAAAGCTGTTCGCCTCCTCGGCCCTCTACGACGACTCATTCGTGGCCGGGCTCAGCGCCGGTGCCCAGAAGAACCTGTACGTGTCCTCGCCGGGCTTTGGCCCGCGCACCCTGACTTCGGCCGGGCGCCAGTTCGTGGCGGCGTTTCGCACCGCGTTCGGCCACGTTCCGGCGCCACAGGCGATCTTCGGCTACGAGGCGATGTCGGCGCTGCTGGCGGTGCTCAAGGAGGCGGGTGTTAACGCGAACAACCGGGCCGTCGTGGTCGCTGACTTCCGTTCGCTGCACGACCGCCAATCGGTCCTCGGGACCTACTCGATCACCGGCGGAGACACCAGCATCGCCCCGTACATCTTCGCCTCGCCTCACGCCGGAAGGCTGGTCCCCCGCGCGCAGGGCTGACGCCGTGCCGGTCGCCCCCTGCGTCCACGGTGCGAGCCGGCCGCGGGCCAGGCGGTGGGGGCGGGGCGTCACCGCCAGCGCCGTCGGCGCCTGCACCGCGCTCCTGGTCGGCGCCGCGGTGGCCGGCTGTGGCACCAGTGCCGTCGCCCACAACCACGTCCCGGGCGACCGGCTGACGATCTACGCCAGCGTGCCATTCGACGGTCCGTCCAGCGTCAATGCCCGCGCGGTGCTCGGTGGGGCGCAACTGGCGCTGGACACGGCCGACGGTCACGTCGGCGCCTATGGCATCAAGCTGCGGGTGCTCAACGACGCCACGATTCAGAGCCGGGGATGGGACCCCGGTCAGACCTCGGCCAACGCCCGGCGCGCCGCCGCCGACCCGAGCACGATCGGGTACATCGGCGAGCTCAACTCGGGGGCGAGCGCCATCTCGATCCCGCTGCTCAACCGAGCCGGGATCCCCCAGGTGAGCCCGTCGAGCACCGCCGTCGGCCTGACCATGGGAGGACCCGAGGCCAACCCGGGTGAGCCCGAGAAGTACTACCCGACCGAGTCGCGGACGTTTGTCCGCGTGGTTCCCAACGACTCCGCCCAAGCCGCCGTCCAGGCTCGGCTCCAGCATCAGGCAGGCTGCCGGGCGACGGTGGTGCTCGACGACGGCGAGGTCGACGGCCGCGACGGCGCGATCAGCTTCGCGGTCGCTGCGCACGATGCCGGCGTCCCCGTGGTCGCCACCGATCAGTTCAGCCCGTCGGCGACGAACTATCGCTCGTTGGCCGCGTCGGTCGCCCGGACCGACGCCGACTGCGTGTTGATCAGCGCCCTGCCCCAGAACCACGCCACACTGCTCACCAAGCAGGTGGCGCGGGCGCTGCCCGAGTCGCGCATCTTCGGCTGGGCCGGACTGGCGGAGTCGACATACACCGACCCCGACTACGGTGGGATCCCGGAGTGGTTGGACCCGCGGATGACGATCACCGTGGCCACGCTGGCGCCCCGCGATTATCCGCGCGCCGGCCGCCGGTTCTTTGCTGCCTATACCCGCCGCTATGGCCACCCCCAGCCGTACGCGATCTACGGCTACGAGGCGATGAGCCTTATGCTCTCGGCGATCGCCCGCGCCACCCACGAGGGGTCAGACCGGGCGGTGCGCTCGCGGGTACGGGCGATGCTGTTCGCCACCCGTGACCGCCACAGTGTGCTCGGGACCTACAGCCTGGACTCCCGCGGCGACACCTCGCTGGACAGGTACGGCGTCTACCACGTGGTCGAGGGCCGGATGGTGTTCTGGAAGGCGATGACCCCCTGACGCGATGGTCGCTGCGCGGTGACTCACGCTCGCTGCGCGGTGACTCACGCTCGCTGCGCGGTGACTCACGCTCGCTGCGCTGCCGCCCCCTCGCGGGTGGCTTTTGCGCCAAATTCGGATTGCGCCCGGAGATTTGGCGCGTTAACCCCGCTCAGCGGCAATCTGGTGGCAAATCCGAGCGGCCCGTCCGAATTTGTCACGTTCTCCCCGTGGTCGGCGCTGGGATGGCCGGCCCGGCTCAGGTCGCGGCCGCGCAACGCGGGCTCGTGCACCGCGGGCAGCTGGTCGCGCTCGGAGTCAGCCCGCGCGCGATCGAACACCTGGTGTCGGTGGCGTCATTGCACCGCATCCTCCGGGGTGTATACGCCGTGGGTCATCTGGCGCTCGAAAACCGCCGATTATTCGCACTTCCGTGACGCTGCCGTCGCCGACGACCGTGCTCGGCCGCCGCCCCGTGGATAGGCTCAAACAGATGGCGGACGAGCTCTTCCTGATCGACGGCAACAGCCTCGCCTACCGCGCCTTCTTCGCGCTGCCGGAATCGATCGCCACATCCACCGGCGTGCCGACCAACGCGATCTTCGGCTTCGCCTCGATGCTGGTGAAGATCCTCACCGACTACGGTCCCCGGGCGACCGTCGTCGTCTGGGACGCCGGCTCCAGCGGGCGCAAGGAGGTCTACGCCGAGTACAAGGCTCAACGCTCCACCCGGCCCGACCTGCTCCGGGAGCAGTGGCCCCACCTGGAGCCTCTCGTCGACGCGTTCGGCTACCGCAACCTCCAGGTCGACGGCTACGAGGCCGACGACGTGATCGCGTCGATCACCGAGCTCGCCAAGGCGCAGGACCCGCCCGTCGAGGTGATGGTCGTGACCGGTGACCGTGACGCCTACCAGCTCGTCGACGAGCAGGTGCGGATCATGACCACCTCACGCGGGATCACCGACACCCGGGTCTATGACCGCCAGGGGGTGATCGACCGCTACGGGATCGCCCCGGAGCTGGTGCCCGATTTCATCGGCCTCAAGGGCGACACCTCCGACAACATCCCCGGCGTCCCGGGGATCGGGGACAAGACCGCCGCGGAGCTGCTCCAGCGCTTCGGCTCGCTGGAGCAGGTGCTGGACAGCGTCGATGAGATCAGCGGCGCCAAGCGCAAGCAGAACCTGACCGAGCACGCCGACGACGCGCGTGTCTCCAAGCACCTGGCGACCGCCAAGCGCGACATCCCGCTGGATCTCGACATCACCGAGTTCGTCTCGGCGCCGCCGGATCGCTCCCGGCTGCGCGACGTCTTCCGCGAGTTCGAACTGCGCGAGCCTCTGCGGCGGCTGGAGGAGGCTCTCGGTTCCGCCGACGCGGCCGCCCCCGCGCCCGTCGCCGAGCACGCGCTCGCCGCGAAGCTGCGTCACGGCACGCTAAAGGACGTCGCCCGCCTCGCCGGTGCCGAGGTGACCCTGGCCGTGCGGGCGCCGGCGGTTCCCGAGGGGGCCCTGTTCGCCGCCGAGGAGAACCAGTGGCGCTACGGCGCGTACCTGGACGACAGCCGCGAGGTCATCGTCGGAACCAGTCCCTCGCCCGAGGACCTGGTCGCCGCGGTCGGGTCACGCCCGGCAGTCGCCCACGACGCGAAGTCGTTGGGCGCCGTTCCGCAGAACCTCGCCCACGACACCGAGGTCGCCGCGTATCTGCTGGAGCCGGCGCGCCGCGCCTACCCGTTCCGGGAGCTGTGTGAGGAACGCGGGCTGGCCGCCGAGGTCGATGACGAGGCCGGAGCCGACGCCGTGCTGGCCAGCGCCCTGGCCGCCTGGCAGCGTGCCGAGATCCGCGGCCGGGGGCTGACCGATCTGCTCACCGACGTGGAGCTGCCGATCGTTCGCATCCTGCGCGAGATGGAGCTGGCCGGGGTCAAGCTGGACACGAGGCGGCTCCGGGCGATCTCCGAGCGGGTGAAGGCCGAGGCCGACGAGCTCGAGTCAGAGATCTACGAGCTGGCCGGCGAGGAGTTCACCCTCGGCTCTCCCCGGCAGCTGGAGGAGATCCTGTTCGGCAAACTCGGGCTGTCGCGTAAGCGGCGCGGGAAGACAGGCTATTCCACCGACGCTCGGGTGCTGCAGGCAATCCGCGCCGAGCACGAGGTCATCCCCAAGATCGAGCGCTGGCGGGAGCTCACCAAGCTGGCCCAGACGTATCTCGACGCGCTGCCGCTGCTCGTCGACTCAGGCAGCCGGATCCACACCACGTTCAACCAGACCGCCGCCACCACGGGTCGGCTGTCCTCCAACAACCCGAACCTCCAGAACATCCCGATCCGCACTCCGCTCGGGCGCGAGATCCGCGCCTGCTTCGTCGCCGAGCCCGGGCATCTGCTGGTCTCCGCCGACTACTCCCAGGTGGAGCTGCGGCTGCTGGCGCACATCGCCGGCGAGGAGGTGCTCAAGGACATCTTCCGGCGCGGCGAGGACGTCCACACCGCCACGGCGCGCCGCGTGTTCGGTGTTGACCCCGAGCAGATCGACCCCGGGATGCGATCGAAATCCAAGATGATCAACTACGGGATCGTCTACGGCCTGTCCGCGTACGGGATGGCCGATCGGCTCGACATCCCCCAGGCGGAGGCCGACGAGTTCATCCAGCGCTACCTCGCCGGCTTTCCGGCGGTTGGCCGGTTCATCGAGGAGACGATCGAGCAGGGCACCGAGCACGGCTACGTCTCGACCCTGTTCGGCCGCCGCCGCCAGGTGCCGGAGCTGCGCGCCCGGCGTTGGGAGCTGCGCAAGCAGGGCGAGCGGTTCGCGGTCAACATGGTGATCCAGGGGACCGCCGCCGACATCATGAAAATGGCGATGGTCCGCTGTGACCGGGCCCTGACCGAGGCCGGCCTCGCCTCCAGGCTGGTGCTGCAGATTCATGACGAGCTCCTGTTCGAGGGTCCCGCCGACGAGGCCGAGCGCGTCGAAGCGATCGCGGTGCGCGAGATGGCGACCGCCTACGAGCTCGACCCGCCGCTGGCCGTCGACGCGGGGATCGGGACCGACTGGCTAGCGGCGAAGTGAGGCGCGGCCTCCGCGCCCGGGCAGGGGCGCGGAGGCATCACGAGCCCAAGTTCCTCTAGCGGAGCTGGAAGATGAAGTCGTACTCCTTGCCGCCGTCGCGCGACCGAAGCTTCATCTGACCGCGAGCACCGTCGTAGATGCCGGTGCCCCCGGTGATCGACAGGACGCTGTTGCGGGTGTCGTAGTAGGGCCCCTGAACGGTGATCTGGCCGCCCCGCAAAAACGTCGTCCACAGGCACTCCCAGATCCCCAGCTGAACCTGGATGCGGGTGCAGAAGCCCTCGTCGTGGCCGACCTGAACCTTGTTGGCGGTATTGAACACGGGATTGTTGAACGTCAGGATGTCGCCCTTCTCGTCTTTGCCGCCCGGCGCGAGCGGGACCTCGGTGTCGGTGATCGCGTGCTCGATCACGTGCACGGTGGCCGGCGCGGCGTGCGCCGGCTGGGCATAGGCGGGCGCGGCCGCGGTCACCGCGACCAGCCCCAGGGCACAGGTGACGGCAGCGGCGCGCAGCCGGATACGGTCGTGCATGGCAAAGCCTCCTCTGGTTTGGGTGGCGGCGATCCTACCCGCGGCGTAGCGGCTCGTCCACGCCCGGCCGACCGGAGCTCGTCCAGCTACGCCGTGGCCAGCGCGGCACGCGCGGCGGCGCGGGCCGGCGAGCCCCCCGCGGCGGCGAACGACGGATGCGCGATGTCCAGGTAGTGGCCGAAGGACCAGTCGACGAAGCGCTGACGGCCCATCGCCCCGAGCGCCGGCGCGAGCGCGCGCGGGGCGACCCGCGGGACCAGCCGCTGCACCCGCAGCAGCCAGCGAAACGGCAACGCGTGGCTGGCCGAGAACCGGTGGTAGCGGGCCAGCGCCTCCCGCCGGGTCTGCCGGCCGGCGAGCACCTGGGCGAGCTCGCGGCCGCAGGCCAAGCCGAAGTACAGGGCGGTGCGGATCCCCTCGGCGGTCAGCGGCAGGCAGTGGCCAGCTGAGTCCCCGGCGAAGAAGATCCCCTCCTCAGTGGCCGGGCGCAGCGCGTGCGGCAGCCAGTTGCCCTGATAGCGAACCGGCTGCGCTCCGAGATCGTCGGCCAACCGGACGGTCGGCTCGCGGACGTGAAACCGGGGATCGAACGAGCCGACGCCGATCCGGATCTCGTCGCCTGCGGGGAAGCTCCAGCCATACCCGGCGGGTACGTAGCCACGGTTGATCCAGATCTCCAGATCGCGGCCGCCACCGCTCGGGTGAACCTCCAGGCCCCGGGAGAGCAGCGCGTCGGGCGGCTGGACGTTGTCCCGCGCGCTGAGCACGCGTCGCCAGCCCAGTGCATCGACGATCAGTGGGGCGCGAATCGCTCCTCGGTCGGTGAGCACCGCGTCACCCTCGCGCCAGTCCACCTTGGCCGTCTCGAACTGGAACTCTCCCTGGGCGGCCAGAAGCCCACACAGCGTGCGGTAGTCGAACGTCGAGAAGGTCCATGGCAGGTCGTATCGCACACTCCTGTTCGGGGTGTGCAAGACCAGCTCGCCGAACGTCTGCTGCCGCGCTTCCGTCAGCTCCAGGGCGGTGAGCCAGCCGGTCGGGATCCCGCAGGCCGACGTCTGGCGTTCGCCGATCTCGTAGCGGTCGATGACCAGCACGTCGGCACCGCTGGACGCGAGCTCGCGTGCCACCGCGAGCCCGGCGAAGCTGGCGCCACAGATCAAGACGTCGCAGTCGCGGTGAAGGGGCGTGCGCTCGTCGCCCCGCTTGGTGGCACGTCGTGGCATACCCGGCCGATGATAGGGGGGCCTCAAGGCCAGGTCGCCGCGGGCGTTGCGGTGAGCCGCTGCATCCGCAAATCAGACCGAAGGCGGCTATCCTGCCATAACCCATGTCTTTGAGTTCAACCTTAAGCCCGCCCAGCGATCAAGCGAACGCCAAGGTCGTCGAAGGCTCCGACGGCCTGCTGCTCGAGATCGACGGCCAGATCGTCCCCAACTACGACGCGACGCTGCACCCCTTCCAGGAGGGTGACGTCGTGACCGGCCACGTCGTCCGGATCGACAACGACGAGGTCCTGGTCGACATCGGCTACAAGTCCGAAGGGGTCATCCCCGCCGGCGAGCTGTCGATCCGCAAGTCGGTGGACCCCGGCGATGAAGTCTCGCTCGGCGAGGAGGTCGACGCGCTGGTCCTCACCAAGGAGGACCAGGACGGCCGGTTGATCCTATCCAAGAAGCGGGCCCGGTTCGAGAAGGCCTGGCGGCGAATCGAGGCCGCGGCCGAGTCCGGCGAGCCCGTGGAGGGGAGCGTGATCGAGGTCGTCAAGGGCGGCTTGATCATCGACCTCGGAGTGCGCGGCTTCCTGCCTGCGTCGCTCGTCGACATCCGCCGGGTGCCCAACCTGGACGAGTACATGGGTCAGGCGATCGAGTGCAAGGTGATCGAGCTCAACCGCTCTCGCAACAACGTCGTGTTGTCGCGGCGGGCCGTGCTCGAGGAGCAGCGCAAGGAGGATCGCGAACGGATCCTCGATCGCCTGCAGCCGGCCCAGGTCGTGGAGGGAACGATCTCCAACATCGTCGATTTCGGCGCCTTCGTCGACCTCGATGGCATCGATGGCCTGATCCATATCTCCGAGCTGTCGTGGTCGCACGTCAATCACCCGTCGGAGATCCTCTCCATCGGGGACACCGTGAGCGTCAAGGTGCTGGACATCGATCGCCAGCGCCAGCGGATCTCGCTGGGGCTCAAGCAGACCCAGGAGGACCCGTGGCAGCGCGTGGTCGATACTTACAACATCGGCGACGAGCTCGAGGGCAGCGTCACCAAGGTCGTCACTTTCGGAGCGTTCGTCGAGATCCTTGACGGGGTCGAGGGGCTGGTCCACATCTCAGAGCTCGCCCAGCACCACGTGGACAACCCGCGGGAGATCATCCAGCCGGGCGATCCGGTGCGGGTGAAGATCCTGGAGATCGACTCCGAGCGCCGGCGCCTGTCGTTGTCGATCAAGCGCGTCGAAGGGCAGGTGCTGCCGGTGCGGCCGATCGAGCCGCCGACGAGCGCCGACGACTTGGACGACGTCCCCGAATTGGGGCTGTCCGAAGACGTGTTCGCGCCCGGCGAGCCGACGGCGGAACCCGCGGCGAACGCCGCGCCGGCGGAAGCCGCGCTGGACGCTGCGCCGGCGGATGCCGGGGCGACCGACGCGGCGCCGGATGCCGAGGCGACCGCCGCGGCGCCGGATGCCGAGCCGCCGGTTGCGCCGATGACCAACGGGGTGCCTGACGCGGCGGACGCCGAGAGCGCCGTCGTGCCGGAAGCCGACGGCGACGCGGCAACGCCTGATCCCTGACCTGAGTCCCCGGCGTGCCTCCCTTCATCGGGCTCACCGGCGGCATCGGCGCCGGGAAGTCCACAGCGCTCGCGGCGCTGGAGCGCCTCGGCGCCGCCTGCCTGTCGACCGACCGGGTCGTGCACGAGCTCTACGAGTCTCCCGAGATCCGCGACGCGGTGACGCACCGCTTCGGGCAGGCGGCGCTACACGCGGACCGGGTCGATCGCGCGGCGGTGGCCGCGATCGCGTTCGCGGCCGAGGCGGACCGGGCCTGGCTGGAGCAGCTGCTGTGGCCGCGGGTCGGGGAGCGTATCGCGGCCTTCCGCGTCGAGGCCGGCGGGACATCGCCGCCGCCCCGAGCTGTCGTGGTGGAGGTACCGCTGCTGTTCGAGTCCGGTCTCCAGGATGAGTTCGACGCGACGGTGGCGGTGACCGCAGATGAGGGGCTCCGCGAGCAGCGCGCCGGCGCCAGGGGGCACGTGGCACTGGTCGCGCGCTCGGCGCGACAGCTGAGTCAACGGGAAAAGTCGCAGCTAGCGACGTACACCGTCAGCAACGACGGCTCGGTGCAGGAACTGGAGGACAGGCTATCGGCGATCCTTGACATGCTGGCGGGGTGAGGGTGGCGGCAACCGTGTCAGGGCGTCGCCGGCCTTCCCGCCCTGCGGTCCAGGCGCGTCGCCAAGCGGCGGCCCGCCGACGCCGGCGCCTCGTTGTCGGCGGGTTGACGGGGGTGATCCTCGTCGTCGGGGTGGTCCTGCTGTTGCCGACTGCGCAAAAGGCGGTCAACGAGCTCACCCTCCCGCTCGAGTACTCGAGCACGATCCGCCAGCAAGCCGCCGAGAAGCACCTGGACCCGGCGCTCGTCGCCGCCGTGATCTACGCCGAGACCAAGTTCGACTCACGCGCCTCGTCCGCCGGCGCGATCGGCCTAATGCAGCTCTTGCCCGAGACCGGAGCGGAGGTCGCGCGCCTCTCCGGCGCCACCAGCTTCCACACCGCCGACCTGTGGACGCCCAGGATCAACATCTCATACGGAAGCTATCTGCTGCGTCTGCTGATCGACAAGTACCACGGCAGCACCATGCTCGCGCTCGCCGCCTACAACGGCGGCGCGGCCAACGTCGATCGCTGGGTCGCCACCGCCCGCGCGCACGGCCATCGCTTGCGCATCTCCGACATCCCGTTCCCAGAGACCCGGGACTACGTGCAGCGGGTCCTGGATGCTCAGCGCCAGTACCGACACACCTACCCGTCACAGCTCGGCTACAACTAAGTGGCTCCGCCGGCGCTGGCCCACCGGCGGTCCCGGCGCTGCACCTGACCGGCGATCCACTGCAGCGCCTCGAGTATCGCCACGCCGACGAGCGCGATGCCGGCCAGATACCACGGCCACGGCCCGAGCGCGCTGAGTAGCGAGCCGTGCGCGGGTTTGGCCCGCAGGTACATGTAGTTGCCGCCGGTGATCAGGTTGGCGGCGCCGGCGCAGGCGGCGACGCCCACGGTGACGGCGAACGTCCGCGCGGCGGCGCCGGGCCGGGGGTACAGGCCGCATCCGAACACCAGCAGCACCCCCGCGACCACCGCGCCCACGTGGTAGCTGAAGTAGGTGAAGTAGTAGATGCTGGGAAAGCTCGACTGCAGGTCGGGCGTGATCGTCGCCTGCAGCGAAGCGCTCAGCGACCACAGGTAGACGAGCTCGGTCAACGCCGGCCGCCGGGTCCACAGGGCGACCACCGCGGTCACCGAGATGACGTCGGTGAGCTGGAGCGGCAGGTCATAGCGGACGGTCCAGATGCCGTCGACGACGTCGGCGACGTACTCACCGGCCCAGGCGGCCAGGATCACCAGCGCCAGTCCCCGGCAGATCCGGGTGGTGACGACATCAGAGCACCGCCGTGGCACCACCACGGCGGCGACTGCCGCTATCGACAGCACGACCAGCGCCGCCAGATGAGGAGCGGAGAACTGTCGCATCGTGACCGCGATCTTCGCCGGGCAGACCGCTAGCCTCAAACGAGAACCGTGCCCAGATTCGAACTCGACAGCGCCTTCTCCCCGACGGCCGACCAGCCGGCGGCGATCGACGCCCTGGCGCGCGGGATCGAGTCCGGGGAGCGCTTCCAGACACTGCTGGGCGCGACCGGCACCGGCAAGACGATGACGATGGCGGCGACGATCGAGGCGGTGCAGCGCCCGTCGCTGGTGATCGCCCACAACAAGACCCTGGCGGCGCAGCTGTGCAACGAGTTCCGGACGTATTTTCCGGCCAACTCGGTGGAGTACTTCGTCTCCTACTACGACTATTACCAGCCCGAGGCCTACGTTCCGAGCAAGGACCTGTACATCGAGAAGGACTCGGCGATCAACCAGGAGATCGACCGTCTCCGCCACGCCGCCACCGCCGGTCTGTTCGCCCGCCGCGACGTGGTCATCGTCGCCAGCGTCTCCTGCATCTTCGGCCTCGGCTCGCCCGAGGTCTACGACGAGAACCTGCAGACGCTGAACAAGGGAGAGATGATCGACCGCGACAAGCTGCTGCGCAAGCTCGTGTCGATCCAGTACAGCCGCAACGACACCGCGCTGTCGCGAGGCACCTTTCGCGTCCGCGGCGAGACGCTGGAGATCTTTCCCGCCTACGCCGAGACCGCGTACCGGATCGTCTTGTTCGGCGACGAGGTGGAGCACCTGCAGCACTTCGACCCGATAACCGGTGAGCTGATCGAGGACGACATGGAGCACGTCGCGATCTGGCCGGCGTCGCACTACAACGTGCGCGAGGGAATGATCGAGGACGCGGTGGCCGAGATCGGCCGCGAGCTCAACGCACGCTGCGCCGAGCTCGAAGCCGAGGGCAAACTCCTGGAGTCCCACCGCCTGCGCCAGCGCACCCAGTACGACATGGAGATGCTGCGCGAGCTCGGGTTCTGCTCAGGGATCGAGAACTACTCGCGGATCCTCGACGGCCGGCGACCTGGCGATCGTCCCTACTGCCTGCTGGACTACTTCCCGGAGGACTTCGTCTGCTTCATCGACGAGTCCCACCAGACCGTCCCGCAAATCGGCGGCATGTATGAGGGCGACCGCTCGCGCAAGCAGACGCTGGTCGACTACGGATTCCGGCTGCCCAGCGCCCTGGACAACCGGCCCCAGACGTTCGCCGAGTTTTTGTCGATCACTCCGCAGATGGTGTTCGTGTCGGCCACGCCGGGCGAATACGAGCGCTTGCACTCGCCACGGATCGTGGAGCAGATCGTGCGCCCCACGGGGATCGTCGATCCCGAGGTGGAGGTCCGCGAGACTCGCAACCAGATCGACGACCTGATGAACGAGATCCGGGCTCGCGCCGACCGCGACGAGCGGACGCTGGTGACCACCCTGACCAAGAAGATGTCGGAGGACCTCACCGACTACCTGTTGGAGATGGGGTTCAAGGTCCGCTACCTGCACTCCGAGATCGACACCCTGGAGCGGATCCAGATCATCCGCGAGCTGCGGCTGGGCGAGTACGACGTGCTCGTCGGCGTCAACCTGCTGCGCGAGGGCCTCGACCTCCCCGAGGTGTCTCTGGTCGGCATCCTGGATGCCGATAAGGAGGGCTTCCTCCGCGGGGCAACCTCGCTGATCCAGACGATCGGTCGCGCTGCCCGCAACGTCGACGGCAAGGTCCTGATGTACGCCGACAAGGAAACGGCGGCGATGCGGTCGGCGATCGAGGAGACGGATCGGCGGCGGGCGATTCAGCACGCCTACAACGAGGAGCATGGAATCACGCCGGAGACGATCGTCAAGGGGATCTCCGACATCGCCGAGTTCCTGATGTCCGACTCCAAGGTGCCGAAGTCCCGCCGGCGTCGTCAGCGCGCCGGCCAGTCGATGCCGCCGGCCGAGATCGAGCGCACGATCGTCGAGCTGGAGGAGGAGATGCTGGCCGCCGCCGAGGATCTGCGCTTCGAGTACGCCGCGAAGCTTCGCGACGAGATCCGGGATCTCAAGCGAGAGCTCGATCAGGCGGTGGCGGCGGGATGAGCCGGAGGTAGCGAGTGGGCCTGGATCGACCGAGCATCGAGCGCAAGGACTTTCCCGTCGGGCCGCGTGGATATGACCCCGCGGCCGTGGACGCCCACCTGTCAGCGCTCGCCGCCGAGATCGACGCCTACAAGCGCTCTTCCCGGCAGCGCAGCGACAGGCTGGCGTCGACGGCCAGCGAGCAGGTCCGTGCCATCGTGCATGCCGCCGAGACCAGCGCCGCCGGAATCCAGCAGGAGGCGGAGTCCGACGCCCGGGAGATCCGCCAGGAGGCGCAGACCGAGGCTCAGACGACGCGGGCGAACGCGGCCGACCAGGCGCGGGAGTACCTGGGAACGGTGTCTACCTCCACGAACTCCACCCTCGAGCGCCTCCGGTCGATGCAGCAGGAGCTCGACGCGCTGAGGGACTCGCTGCGGGACGCGGCCCAGCGGCTGGCTGCCAGCCTCCAGCTGCTGGAGGCCGACATCATTGGTGCCTCCGCGGCGGTCGCCTCGGACGAGCGCCGGTCCGAGCCCGAGCCACCGCCCGGTGCGCAGGTCACGCCGGAGCCGGCGAGGGTCGTCGAGCCGGCCGGGATCGCCGAGCCGGCGGGAGTCGTCGAACCCGACCGCGCCTTCGAGGCGGCCGGCGGCGAAGGCGGCCTCGAGCCCGCCGCCGATTCCGAGGGGGTGCGGCTGATCGCTCTCAACATGGCGTTGAGCGGCACCCCTCGCGTTCAGACCGCCCGCTACCTGTCCGAGAACTTCCACCTCAGCGACGCCGACGGCATACTGGACGAGGTGTACGCCAGCATCGAGGGTTGACGTCGGGTCACCGCTGATGGCGGTGCCGTCGGTTGTGGCGGCCGTGGCGGCCATCGCGATCATCCAGCTGCCGCTCGCGCCGGGCGTCGAGCCTCGATTGCACCGCGTCGAGATCGGCATCGGGACCGTAGAGTGCCCAGGCCCCCCGCACGACGGTGAGGGCGACGACGATCAGGATCCAGACCGGCCAGAACTGCCCGCTCGCGCCCGACGCGAGCCAGATCCCGGTGCAGACCACGAACAGGGCCGCCGTGCCGCCCGTCTCCTGGACCATTCGCCGCGTCAGCTGTGAACGCCGGGCGCGGTGATTGAGCACTGCCTGACGCGGGGTGACCGGAAGGTCCCGGCGCAGGGCGTCCAGCTCACCGGTGGTGCGAGCGGCGTAGGCCGCCTCCACGCGCTGCTCCAGGTCCTCGGTATCGAGCCGCCCGTCGACCGCGTGCTCGTTGAGCTCGGCGACCAGCCGTTCCCGGTCGGCATCGGAGGCGCGCAGCGTTGGGTCGGCGGGCGTAGCGGCGCCGCGGGGCGGAATCTGTTCCTCGCTCATTGCGCGAACTGTACGTCAGAACGCAGGGGGAACGTCTGTTCGATCCACTAGACTCGAGCGGGATGGACAAGCTCGTCGTCTCCGGTGCCCGAGAGCACAATCTCAAGGATGTGACGGTGGCGATTCCCCGGGACTCGCTGACGGTGATCACGGGGTTGTCGGGATCGGGAAAGTCGTCGCTGGCGTTCGACACGATCTACGCCGAGGGCCAGCGCCGGTACGTCGAATCGCTGTCCGCGTACGCCCGGCAGTTTTTAGGGCAGATGGACAAGCCCGACGTCGACTCGATCGAGGGCCTGTCGCCGGCGATCTCGATCGACCAGAAGACGACCTCGCGCAATCCGCGGTCGACGGTCGGCACGGTGACCGAGATCTACGACTATCTGCGGTTGCTGTGGGCGCGGATCGGCCATCCCCACTGCCATGTGTGTGGGCGACCGATCAGCGGGCAGTCGGCCGAGCAGATCATCGACCAGGTGATGGAGCTACCCGACCAGACCCGGTTCATGGTGCTGGCGCCGATCGTGCGCGGCCGCAAGGGCGAGTACGGCAAGCAGTTCGAGGAGCTCCGGGCGGAGGGTTTCGGCCGGGTCAAAGTCAACGGCGAGCTGCGCCGGTTGGACGAGGAGATCGTCCTGGACAAGAAGTACAAGCACGACATCGCGGTCGTCGTCGACCGACTGGTGATGAAGCCTGACCTGCGCAAGCGACTCGCGGACTCGATCGAGACGGCCGTCGCATTGGCCGACGGGCTGGTCGAGATCGAGCTGGTCGATGATCCATCTCCCTCCAGCCCGGTCTCCGCCACCAAGAGCCCGTCCTCCGCCACCAAGAGCCCGTCCTCCGCCACCAAGAGCCCGTCCTCCGCCACCAAGACGCTGACCTTCTCCGAGAAGTTCGCCTGCCCGGTCCACGGACCGAGCCTGATCGAACTTGAGCCACGCATCTTCTCCTTCAATGCTCCGCACGGGGCCTGCCCGCGGTGCACCGGGCTGGGCTCGCAGATGGAGATCGACCCCGACCTCGTCGTCCCGGACCCGACGTTGTCGATCGGTGAGGGAGCCATCGCGCCGTGGGCGGTGAGCGCCTCCAACTACTACGACCAGCTGACCCAGGCAATCGCTGAGCGTTACGCAGTCGACCTCGACACCCAATGGCAGGACCTGCCGCGCGAGTCGCGGGAGTTCTTTCTCTACGGGACCAACGGCGACCGCGTCCAGGTGTCGTATCGCAACCGGTTCGGCCGGCGCCGGTCCTACGCCACGCAGTTCGAGGGGATCGTGCCCAACCTGGAGCGCCGCTACCGCGAGACCGACTCGGACTACTCGCGGGAGAAGATCGAGGAGTACATGACGCTGCGGCCGTGCCCGGACTGCAAGGGCGCGCGGCTGCGGCCGGAGTCGCGAGCCGTGCTCGTCGCCGGGATGGCGATTCACGAGTTCGCGGCCCTGGCGGCCCGCCGGGCGCTGTCCTGGATCGGCGAGCTGGAGCTCAACGAGCACGATCGACGGATCGCCCGGCTGGTGCTCCGCGAGATCGAGGAGCGACTACGTTTCCTGGAGAACGTCGGGGTGGGCTACCTGTCGATGGACCGGGCGGCGGCCACGCTCTCGGGGGGCGAGGCCCAGCGCATCCGGCTCGCCACCCAGATCGGCTCCTCGCTGGTTGGGGTGCTGTACATCCTGGACGAGCCCTCGATCGGCCTGCATCAGCGAGACAACGCGAAGCTGATCGGGACGTTGGAGCGGCTCCGTGATCTGGGCAACACGGTGCTCGTCGTCGAGCACGACGAGGGGACGATGCGCGCCGCCGACCACCTACTGGACATCGGGCCAGGCGCGGGCGAGTACGGCGGCCACGTCGTCGCCGAGGGCACCGCTGCCGAGGTCGCCGAGATCCCGGATTCGCTCACCGGCCAGTTCCTGGCCGGAACCCGGGTGATCGAGATCCCGGGCCGGCGGCGCACGCCCTCGGGGTATATCGCCATCGAAGGGGCCGCTCAGCACAACCTGCGGTCGGTCAACGTCAAGGTCCCGCTCGGGGTCCTGTGCTGCGTCACCGGGGTCTCGGGCTCGGGAAAGTCCACGCTGGTCAACGACGTGCTGCTCAAGGCGGTCTCCAACCATCTGCACCGCAGTCGCCAGCGTGCCGGGCTCCACAAGCGGATAACCGGGCTCGATCACCTGGACAAGATCATCTCGGTCGACCAGTCGCCGATCGGGCGCACGCCGCGCTCCAACCCCGCGACGTATATCGGGCTCTTCGACCAGATCCGGGAGTTGTTCTCCAAGACCCAGGAGGCGCGGGCTCGGGGCTACAAGCCCGGGCGGTTCTCGTTCAACGTCAAGGGCGGGCGCTGCGAGGTGTGCCGCGGCGACGGTCAGATCAAAATCGAGATGCACTTTCTGCCGGATGTCTACGTGCCGTGCGAGCAGTGCCACGGCAAGCGCTACAACCGGGAGACGCTGGAGGTCCGGTTCAAGGGCAGGACGATCGCCGACGTGCTCGAGATGCCGATCGAGGAGGCGCTCGGGTTCTTCGCCCACATCCCCAAGATCCGCCGGCGGGTGCAGGCGTTGTTCGACGTGGGCCTCGGCTACATGCGGCTCGGCCAGCCGGCCACCACGCTGTCCGGAGGGGAGGCTCAGCGGGTCAAGCTCGCCGCCGAGCTGAGCAAGGTTGCCACCGGGCGGACGATGTACATCCTGGACGAGCCGACCACGGGACTTCATTTCGCCGACATCCAGCGGTTGCTGGAGGTGCTCGACCGGCTCGTCGACGCCGGCAACTCGGTGGTGGTGATCGAGCACAACCTCGACGTCATCAAGGTCTCAGATCGTCTCATCGATCTCGGACCCGAGGGCGGCGACGAGGGCGGTGAGGTGATTGCCGTGGGCACCCCGGAGCAGGTCTCCCAGGTAGATCGGTCCTACACCGGACAGTTCCTGGAGAAGCTGCTGCCGGTGAAGGCGAAGCGCGGACGGGGCGCACGGAAGGGCGGAGCCAGGGCGTCATCCGTCGTGGCTCCGGGCAACGGCGCCAAGGCGTCATCCGCCGTGGCTCCGGGCAACGGCGCCAAGGCGTCATCCCGCGCGGCGCCGGGCGACGGCACCAAGCCCGCGTCAAACGGGGGCAAGGTGCGCGCCAAGACCCCCGCGGGAACGCGCTGATCCGGCGGCGTCGTGGGACAATCTCGCGGTGCCCGATCATTACCAGGCGCCGGACTGGTTCACTCGCCGGGTGTTCAACCCGGCGGTCGCCGGGCTGACGCGCCTCGGGATCGGCGTCTACGGTTCGCGGATCCTCGAGGTTCGAGGGCGCAAGAGCGGCGAGTGGCGCCGCACGCCGGTGAACCTGCTTTCCTACGGCGGCGAGGAGTACCTGGTCGCCCCCCGGGGCCACACGCAATGGGTGCGCAACATCCGCGCCGGCGGCGCGGCGCGACTGCTGCTGGGTCGCCGGGTGCGGGAGATCACCGTGACCGAGCTCGACGAGCAGAGCAAGTCGCCCGTGCTGCGGGCCTACATGAAGAAATGGGCGTGGGAGGTGGGCCGGTTCTTCGAAGGGGTCAGCGCGGAGTCGACCGATGCCGAGCTGCTGGCGGTAGCCCCCGACCATCCGGTGTTCAAGCTGGAGCGATCCTGACCGCGCCGGCGCCGGCGTCCCTCGCCGCGCTCAGGCTGTGGGCCCAGAAGTGGCGCTGGTACGAGCGCAACTCGCTGCCCTGGAACCGCGCCCGGATCCACTGGGAGATGATGCGCCGCCAGGCGTTCGTGCGCTGGCCGATCCATGGCAACGTGCTCGAGGCGCTGCTGGAGGACCGGCTGCAGGTGGGCCCGCAGACCCTGTTCGAGCCTGGGGTGTGGATCACCGCGCCGGGAGCGGCTCGGATCAGCATCGGATCCGGGTCGTTCCTGAACCTGGGTGTCATGGTCGCCGCCCTGGAGCTGGTGGAGATCGGCGACCACTGCATGTTCGCCAACGGATGCTTCGTCACCGACGCCGACCATCGCATCGATGACCCGCACCTCCCGGTCACCTGGCAGGGCTTTCGCAGCCGAGGACCGACCCGTGTCGGCGACAACGTGTGGTGCGGCGCCAACGCCGTCGTCACCAGCGGGGTGACGGTGGGCGAGCGTTGCGTGATCGGCGCCAACTCGGTGGTCACCACCGACATCCCGGCGTTCTCGGTCGCCGCCGGCGTGCCGGCGCGGGTGGTGAGGACGATCACCTATCCGGGTCAGGGCGTCGCCGGCGGCCCCGTCACGAGTTCTTGATGACGATCCCCTCGATGATGTTCGCCGCGCGCTCGGCGGCGTCGATCGCCGCCTCCAGCCGCTCGAAGATGTCCTTCCAACGAATCACCACCATCGGGTCGATGCCGCCGTCGAACAGCGACGCCACCGCCTCCCGCGTGATCCGGTCACCTTCGTTCTCCAGCCGGTTGACCTCCACCGTGTAGCGCGAGATGTCCCGGAACCCGCGCAGGTTGGGAATCGCTTCCGCGATCTGGCTCGAGGCATCCTTGAGGACGCGCGCCAGCCAGATCGCCTGATCCATCGGAGCCTCGATCTTGTAGAGGCCGAGGTAGTCGGCCACCTCCTCGGTGAAGTCGACGATGTCGTCCAGCGCCGACGCCAGCGCGAGGATGTCCTCGCGGTCGATCGGCGTCACGAAGGTGTGATTGAGCCGATCAATAATGTCGTGGGTGATCCGGTCGCCCTCGTGTTCGAGGTCGAGGATCTCGGCGGCGAGTTGCTTGTTGTCCGGATAATCGGTGAGCAGCTCGTGCAGCAGCGTCGCGGCGCGCATCATGTTCTGCCCCGCCTCCTCGAACAGCTCGAAGTACACCCGGTCCCGGGGAGTGAATACCTGCCCGAAGCGCGCCATGTCGAGCTGATGCTACCTGCCGAACATGGGCCTCGGTGCAGCTTTCAGGACAGCCCGGCGCGGAACCGGGCAAGCTCCTCCTCGTCGATCGAATAGCAGTGCTCCGGCCCCGGGAAGGCACGGTTGCGGACCTCCGCCGCGTAGCCGGCGACGCCCGCCACCATGGAGGCGCGCACGTTGGCGAACCGCTTCGCGAACCTGGCCACGTGGCCGTCGTAGATGCCGAGCAGATCGTGGAAGACGAGTACCTGGCCGTCGGTCGCGGGGCCGGCGCCGATGCCGATCACGGGAATCGTCAATCGGTCCATGACCTCCTCGGCAACCGCGGCGGGGATCGCCTCGAGCACGATCGCGAAGCAGCCGGCCTGCTCGAGCGCGATCGCGTCGCGCGCCACCGCGATCGCCTGCTCCGCGGTTCGGCCCTGGGCGCGATAGCCGCCGAGCGCGGTCGCCGTCTGCGGCGTCAGCCCCACGTGCCCCATGACCGGGATCCCCGAGGCGACGATCGCCCGCGCCCGTTGCACGCTGGTGCCGCCGCGCTCGAGCTTGACCGCATCGCAGCCGGCCTCCTTGACGAACCGCTGGGCGCTGGCGACGGCCAGCTCGTCCGAGCCCTCGTAGGAGCCGAACGGTAGGTCACCGACCAGCAGCGGGGTACGCAGCCCGCGGCGGACCGCGGACGCCAGCATCAGCATCTCATCGATGGAGACGGGGATCGTCGACGGGTAGCCGAGTACGGTCATCGCGCCGGAATCCCCGACCAGGACGACATCGACGCCCGCCTCCTGAGCCACCTGCGCCGACGGGAAATCGTACGCGGTGACCATCACGATCCGCTCGCCCAGCAGCTTCTTCTCCGCCAGACGCGGCAACGTCATCGGGAGCGGCTCGTCGAGACTCTCAGGGACCGCGGTATGGGGGGTTGCGGACACGGGCTTGCGCCTCCTCTTAGATGGTTGGCGCCCCGGGAGGGGTCGCCACCTGGTTGGTCACCCTGCGCAGCTGGGCGACGTCGTCGGCCGGACGGTCGACGACGATCGGGGCGTTGTCGATCAGGCGGACCGGGCCGATGCGGGCGGCGATCACCGCCAGCGCGTCGCCGTCGATCCAAGACACCGGTTCCATAGTGTCCGCCGCGACAAGCGCCAGGTACTCGGCCGTGACCCCCGCCGCCGACAGCTCAGCACGTCCGGCGGCGATCGCCGCGTCCGGGTCTCGCTCGCCGGCGGCGACGATGCTCTGGACGCCTCGCAGGGCAAGGTTCAGCACGTTTGCCTGCTCTCGCTCGGCGGGGGAGAGCAGGACGTTGCGGCTGGACAGGGCGAGCCCGTCGGGGTCGCGCACCGTGGGGCACACCTGCACCGTGACCGGGATGTTTAGATCGTGCACCAGGCGCGAGATAACGACGACCTGCTGCGCGTCCTTCTGGCCGAAGTAGACGACATCGGGCAAGACCACGTTGAGCAGCTTGGTCACCACCGTGGTGACGCCGTCGAAGTGCGCGGAGCCACGCGCGGCTCCCTCGAGCTCGTCGGTCACCCCCCGCACCGCCACCGACGTGGTGAAGCCAGGCGGGTACATCTCGGCCACATCGGGCGCGAACAGGTAGTCGACGCTGAGATCCTGCGCCAGGGCCGCGTCGCGCTCCGGGTCGCGGGGGTACGCAGCCAGGTCACCGACGTCATCGAACTGGGTCGGGTTGACGAACAGCGATACGACGACGACGTCGTGCGCCCCGCGAGCCGCGCGGATCAGCGACAGATGGCCCTCGTGAAACGCGCCCATCGTCGGGACCAGCCCGATGGAGCGGCCGGCGCGCCGGTGCGCGGCCAGCTCGGCGCGCAGCGCGAACACAGTCCCGACGGTCCTCACCGCGGCACCGCCCCTGCGGTCTCGGTGCGGCCCGTCGCTCCGGCCTCGGCCAGCTCTCGGGTGCTCCGCACCAGCGCATCGAACAGCTCGAGCAGCTCGGGAGCGCGATCCGCGACAGCACGCCGTTGCCGCTGGACGGTCAGCTCGTCGCCGCGGGCGACCGGCCCGGTGAGCGCCCGCTCGGGACCCAGCCGGGCCCAGTTGTCAAGCGTGGCGCGGACCAGCGGCACGAGATCTGCCCGCTCGATGCCGGCCGTGGCGGCCAAGCGCTCGGCGGCCGCCTCGACCGTGATCAGGAAGTTGGAGGCGATCGAGGCGGCGGCGTGATAGGCGGCGCGATCGCCGGGAGCGACCTCGATTGGCCGCATCCGGAGGCGCCCCGCCAGCGTCCGAGCGAGCGCCATCGCCGCCGGGGTGTTCCCGGCGACCGCCGCTCCGGCACCGGCGAAGCTCGCTCCTCCTGACTCCGCGGTGATCGTCATCAGCGGGTGCAGCGAAAAGCCCTCCCGGTCGGCCAGCACATCGAGCCCGCTGGCTCCCGAGCAGTGGCCGACGCGGACTCCCGGCGCGACCGACGCGGCGGCGGCGCGGATCTGGTCGTCGGGCACGCACAGCAGCACGGCGTCCACGCCGCTTGGCGGCGCACCCCGACCGAGCGGCCCGATCACCCGCACGCCACCCGCCCGCAGCGCTGCGGTCAGCGCCTTCCCCAGCCGTCCGCGGCCGACGATGGCCACCTGAAGGGCGGGCGCGCGCGCAGAGGAAGGCTGACAGGGCCGTTCCAGTTCTCGCATCAGAGATACCGGTCGGAGGTGAGGGGAGAGATTAAGTTCGGAAGGTCCGCCTCGAATCGGTGGCGGCCTTCGCAGAGGAGGATACCCGTCTGCTGACGGGGTTACCATCGCCGGGTGAAGAGCGCCTTGGAGCGCAGGGAACTGCTGAAGGCGGTCTACGAGCAGGCCCGCGGATGCGTTCGCTGCCCGTTGCACCAGACCCGGACGACGGTGGTGTTCGGCTCGGGCAACGCGGACGCCGACCTCATGTTCATCGGCGAGGCTCCCGGAGCCAACGAGGACAAGCAGGGGCTGCCGTTCGTCGGTCAGGCGGGCAAGCTGCTGGAGAAGCTGCTGGGCGAGATCGGCCTGCACCGCGGGCAGGTGTTCGTCTGCAACACCGTGAAGTGTCTGAGGTACACCTCGAAGGTGCAGCTCGGGGACGGCTCCTGGGAACGCATCGGTCGATTGGTTCGCCAGCGTTACGACGGCGAGGTCATGTCCGTGACCGAGGACGGCTCGGTGGTTCCTCGCAGGGTCGTGGGCTGGCACGCCAGCCCGTTGGCCGGCCGACGCGTGTTCAAGCTGACGTACCGATCGAGCAAGGCCGTCGGCGCCCGGCGTGTGTCGATCGAGCTGACGGGCGATCATCCGGTGCTCACCGAACGCGGATATGTGGCGGCACAGGATCTGTCGCTGGATGATCGGATCGCGACCGGACAAGGTCTCAGCGATCTGGCCCGGGACGTCGTCTGCGGAACGTTGCTGGGCGATGGCTGCCTCGAGCGAAGGTCCTCGGCTCTCAGCTTCGGGCACTCCTGGAAGCAGGCCGAGTACGCGCAGTTCAAAGCGCTGCTGCTGTCCGAGCTCACCCCGAGCGTGCAGGAGCTCCGCGTTGCCGCGGTTGCCGGCGGGCCCCCGGTCTACGACGTTGTCCACGTCCGGACGCGGGCGAGCAGAGCGCTGAGAACGTTGCGAGAGGACTTTTACGGACGGCGGAAGCGAGTGCCCCTGTGGTTGGGGGACCTGCTCAACCCGCGGATGCTGGCGATCTGGTTCATGGATGACGGGTACATGCGGGTTCGGCCCGGTGGACGCCGGCCGCTGGCCGAGATCGCCACCGTGGCGTTCAGCGACGAAGACCTGCAGATCCTGATCGCAGCCTTGGCGCGGATGGGGCTCCCGGCGAAGGCGTCGCGAAGCCGGCTGTACTTCGACGTCACCGGGACCGAGCGCCTCAGCGAGGTGATCGCAGGGCATGTCCCCCCGTCGATGCGTCACAAGCTTGCACCGGACGTAGAAGCTCGGACACCGTACGACCCGACCGGCTGGGAGCGCGGTCGCACTCGGGTGATGTACGACGACGTCGAGGTGCAAGACGTCACTGATGAGCCGCGCGGCGACACCACCTTCTTCTGCATCGATGTCGAAGAAACTCACAACTTCGTTACGACCGGCGGTGTCGTCCACAACTGCCGGCCGCCGAACAATCGCGACCCCCATCCCGACGAGATCGATTCCTGCAACGAGTACCTGCGCCATCAGGTCCAGCTGATCGAGCCGAACGTCATCTGCACCTTAGGCAACTTCTCCACCAAGCTGCTGCGCGAGGACTCCACCGGGATCTCGCGGCTGCACGGACGGGAGGAGGTGAGGACGATCGGGACGCGCGCCATCCGGCTGTACCCGCTGTATCACCCGGCGGCGGCGCTGTACACGCCGTCGACGCTGGAGATCCTCCGCGACGACTTCCTGCGCATTCCCGAGCTGCTTGCGCTCGGCCCACCGGAGCAGCCGCCCGAGCCGGTCCAGGTGGCCGAGCCCGAGCCTGACCCGGCGGCAGAGCCGGAGCCGGCGGCGACCGAGCCCGATTCTGGCGCCGGGGCACCTGCGGCGGCGCAGCTAGGCCTTTTCTGACCCGTCCGGGCGCGCGCGGACGGCCAGTCAGGTCAGACTGGCTCGGCGATGCGCTCGGGGCCGCGGGCCCGTGGCGCGTCGGCCTCGCCGGGGGGCGGCGGCTTGGCCCGCTCGGGCGCCAGCGCCATCGCGAATGCGGCGGCCGCGCCGACCACCTGGATCCCTAGCACCACGGCGGCAAAGCCGGCCGGCTTGTGGGAGGCGTTGAGCAGCAGGATGGGCTCGGCCACGGCGACCAGCGCCAGCACAGCCAGAAACCACGTTCGCCGCACCGCAAGCATGTACTGGATCGCCAGGTACGTGCACGCGAGCACGGTGAACGCCAGGCCGAGGATGATCAGCGAGTCAGACGCCCCGAGGCGCTTCGGGCCGAACGCCGCCTTGAGCAGCGGCCGCGCCCCGAAGCCGAAGATCAGCAGGACGGGGATCGCGCACACGGCGATGATCCCCAGCGCGCGGCCGAGGATCGGGCGGGGGTCCTTGCCTTCGGCACGCAGCCGGGAGACCTCGGGCACGAGGTAGAAGCCGGCGCCCATCGCCACCCACACGAGGACCTTCGCCGCCACCGCGGTGGCGCCGTAGGAGCTGGCGACGCCGGTGGTGAAACGGTGCTTGGCGGCGATGATGTCGATGTTCTGGAGCACCGCGATGATGATCAGGCCGGCGATCGGCGCCCAGGCACGCTTGACGTGCTGCCACAGGCCGAGCGCCGCCGCCGGCGCTTTGATCACGGCGCCCAGCGGCTCCCGCTCCACCTCGGCCACGTGCTGGCGCAGCCGATGGGCGCAGAACAGCCCCATGGCGACGAACGACAGCGGTGTGCCGAGGTAGGCGCCGGTGACGCCGAGGCCCGCGGCCGCCAACGTCGCTCCCATGATCAGCCGCGCCGCCTGCTCGCCGATCAGGCTCAGGCCGACGCCCTTGTAGTCGCCAACTCCCTGCAGCACGCCACGCAGCACCGAAAGCTCCAGCCACAACCCGGCCGCGGGCAGCCCCAGCGCCGCCGCCCACTGGTCGTGCTTGACGCCGACCGCGGCGGCGATCGGGGCGCGCAGGAGCACCGAGATGACGGTGACCGCGAGCGTGAACGCCAGCAGGCCGCGGGTCCAGCGCCGGACCGTGGCCATCAATCCGGCGCCAACGCCAAGATGCCCCAGCACCCCTTCCCGGGCGGTCGCGACCTGCAGCGCCTGACCGACCACCGACAGGATCAGGAAGTAGCTGACCAGCGCGGCGAGCGAGCCGTAGTCGTTCAGCAGTCGCGCGAACACGACGGTCGAGCCGAGCGCGATGACGTTGTTGGCGATCATCGCGCCGGCGAGGCCGACCGCCTTGGCGGTCTCAGAGCCGCGCAGCTCGGCAAGCGAGGTCGGGATCTCGGCGCGATCCCGACTGACGCGCTTGACGAGCAGAGCTATGCGCCCCGGGGCCACGTCGGACGGGGGATCGGTCATGACGCCCCTGACGGTAGCGGAACCAGCTGTCGCCTCGGCTCTACAGTGGGGGCCGTGCGGGGCCGGTTCGAATCCAACGGCGCGGCCGAGACGGAGGCGCTGGGCGCTGCGCTCGCGTCCCAGCTGACCAGCGGTGACGTCGTCCTGATCGAGGGTGAGCTGGGCTCGGGCAAGACCACGTTCGTGCGCGGCGCCTCCCGTGCGCTCGGGGTCACCGGGCCGGTGACGAGCCCGACGTTCACGATCGGCCAGCGCTACCCGGCGCGCCGAGTCCAGACCGTCGCCCACGTCGATCTCTACCGGCTAGGTTCACTCTCGGAGGAGGATCCCGATCTCCTGGCCGACTATCTCGGGCCGGACGCCGTCGCCTTTGTGGAGTGGCCACAGGCGGGAGCCGAGCAGATCGCCGCGCTGGCGCGCGTGGCCGCGCACGTCCGCTTGGAGCACGCGGGCGGCGATCGCCGCCGGATCGAGGTGCGATGAGGATCCTCGGCTTCGACACGGCCACGCCGGCGACCGCCGTCGCGCTGCTCGACACCGCCACCGGCGCGTCGGTGCAAGCTCGCGACGACCCGCCCCGGGATGTGCGGCCGCGGCATACCACCCGCCTGATGTCGCTGGTGGTCCGGGCGCTGACCGACTTCGCCGGCGACTGGGGAGATATCGACCGGATCGCGGTGGGAATCGGGCCGGGAACGTTCACCGGGCTGCGGATCGGGGTCGCGACCGCCCGCGCGCTCGCTGACGCCCGCGGGATCCCGCTCGTAGGGGTCTCGACCCTGCACGCGCTGGCCCGAGGCGCCGTCGCCGGTGCGTCGCCCGCGCCGGCCGCGGTGATGGGGGTGATCGACGCCCGGCGCGGGGAGGTGTTCGCCGCCGGCTGGTGGCGCGCGGACGTCGCCAGCGTCGACGCGGCGCCATGGATGGCACCGCGGGCGATGGCGCCCGGGGCGCTGGCGCAGGCGATGCGCGCGCTCGGTGGCGGCTGGCTGGCCGTCGGAGACGGGACGTTAGAATTCAGGCAGGTTCTGGAGCGCTCGGGAGCCAGGATCCCCGAGGAAGACTCAGAGCGCCATCGCGTGAACGCCTTGCAGCATTGCCGTCTGGCGGCTGGAATGCGGCCAGAGCCCACCGAAGGCGTCCGACCGGAGTATCTGCGTCTCCCCGACGCCGAGATCTCCCTCCGAGCGGCCCAGCAGCGATGACATCAGACAGCTTCCGCATCAGGTCCCTCGGCTACTCCGACCTTCCCCAGGTGATCGCGATCGAGCGACGTGCCTTCCCCTCGCCGTGGTCGCTGGCGATGTTCGTGCTGGAGCTGTCCAAGCCGTCGGGCCTGTGTCTGGCCGCCGTCGACGCCGCCGACCGGCTGGTCGGGTACCTGATCTGCGCCCGTTACGAGAAGGTCTGGCATCTGATGAACATCGCGGTCGATCCCGCGCTGCGCCGTCGGGGGATCGGGCGATCGCTGCTGGAACAGATGATCGAGCGGGCCGGTCCCGACCGGGAGTACACGCTGGAGGTGCGGACGTCCAACTCCGGCGCGATCGCCCTCTACGAGCGCTTCGGGTTTCGTGGCGCGGGGACGCGGCCGCGCTACTACCGGGACAACGGCGAGGACGCAGTGATCATGTGGCGCACGCTGCAGACGACCTCCGCGTCCGGCGCGGCAGGGTGATCCTCGCCCTGGAGACGAGCTGTGACGACAGCTGTGCGGCGGTCGTCACCGGCGACGGCCGGATCCTCTCCAACGTCATCTCCTCGCAGGGCATCCACGATCGCTACGGCGGCGTCGTGCCGGAGATCGCGTCCCGCCACCACCTGGAGCTGATCGGTCCGGCGCTGCAGGATGCGTTGCACCAGGCGGGCGCCGCCCTGCACGAGATCGAGCTCGTGGCGGTGACGCGAGGACCGGGGCTGGTCGCCGCGCTGCTCGTCGGGCTGGCGACGGCGAAGGCGACCGCCGCCGCCCATGGGCTGCCGCTCGCGCCGGTGGATCACCTGCACGGCCACGTCGCCGCCGGCTTCCTGGCGCCCTCATCCCTGGAGCCGCCGTTTCTCGGCCTGATCGCCAGCGGCGGCCACACGTTCGTGGCTTCGGTCACCGACCGAGGTCCCGGCTTCCACGTACTGGGGGAGACGCTCGATGACGCGGCCGGGGAGGCGTTCGACAAGGGGGCGCGGCTCCTCGGGCTCGGCTATCCGGGAGGAGCGGCACTCGAGCGGCTCGCCCGCGATGGGGACCCCGCGGCGTTCTCGTTCCCGACTGCGGCTCGCGTCCCGGGGCTTGACTTCTCGTTCGCGGGGCTCAAGACGGCGCTGCTCTACCGGGTCCGCGAGCTCGGCCCGATGCGCAGCGAACGCCACCGCGCCGACCTGGCCGCCTCCTATCAGCACGCAATCGTCGAGTCGCTGGCTGTGCGCGCGGAGCGGGCCCTGCGGCAGACCGGGTCACAGCAGTTGGCAGTGGGAGGCGGCGTCGCCGCCAACCAGCCCCTGCGCGAGCGCCTGGCCGCACTCGGCGTGCCGCTTCACATCCCGCCCCGCGAGCTGTGTACCGACAACGCCGCGATGATCGCCAGCGCCGCTCGCTACGTCGAGCCGCTGCCGTTCCCCGACTACCTGGAGCTGGACGTGTTCGCGACCGGTGAGCGGGCACCGATGCCGTGAGTCGTCAAGTCATCCTCTACGGTCGTGAGGGGTGCTGCCTGTGCGACGAGGCCCGGGCGGTGCTGGCGCGGGTCCGGGCGCAGCGCCCGTTTCAGTTCACCGAACTGGACATCGACCACGACGAAGCGCTCCTGTGCGCGTATCTGGAGCGGATCCCGGTGGTTACGATCGATGGGGTGGAAGTGTTCGAGTTGTGGGTCGACGAATCGGAGCTGAGGCAGCGTCTTGGTTAGAGTTGACTGCCGATGAGCTATACGGTCGGGCGCGGTGCGGAGCCGGCGGGGCCCACCCTCGATAAGCCGGGAGAAAAGCTGTCACTGGGCGTGGCGGCGCGCTTGTCGCGCTACCTGCAGGTGCTCACCCAGGCGCGGAAGATCGGCAAGGAGACCATCTCCTCCCAGGAGCTCGCCGACTATACCCACGTCAACTCCACCCAGATCCGCCGCGACTTGTCGGGCTTCGGGAAGTTCGGCAAGCGCGGCGTGGGCTACAACGTCGAGTCGCTGGTCGGCCAGATCCGCAAGATCCTGCGAACGGCGGGTCAGCACAACATCGCCCTGTTCGGCGCCGGTCATCTCGGCACCGCAATCGCGACCTCCGACATCTTCGCCGACCATGGATTCCGTGTCGTGGCCATATTCGATATCGACCACGAGCGGGTCGGGACGCAGATCGGGCCGCTGGCGGTCCGCCACAAATCCGAGCTGCGCGGGGTGGTCGATGACCAGGACATCGTCGTCGCCGTGCTCGCGGTGCCGTCGGCAGCGGCGCAGCGCCTCGCCGACGAGCTCGTCGACGCCGGCGTGAAGATCATCTTCAACTACTCCGATGCGTTGCTGCAGGTCCCGCCCGAGGTGACCGTTCACACTTCCAGTCCGGCCGTCGATCTGCTCTACGCGCTGTACTTCTATCTGACCTAGCAGTGGGCCCCTGTGGAGCTCGACCTCGACACCGCACGCGCGGCATTTGACGCCTCGACCGACTTCACCGTTGGCCTGGAGGAGGAGTTCGCGCTTCTGGAGCCGGCCGGTCTCGAGCTGACCGGACGCTTCGAGGCGCTCCGTGACGCGGCTGCGGCGGATCCGCGGCTGGCGGCGGCGATCGCCGGCGAGCTGATCTCGTCCGAGATCGAGATCCGCTCGGGCCGGGGGGAAGACCTGGCGGCGGCCCGCTGCGCCCAGCACGACCTGCGGCGGCGACTGTTCTCGCTGGCGGCCACCAACGAGCTGGCACTCGGCGCCACCGGCACCCACCCGTGGTCGGACTACCGCCGCCAGCACATCATCGAGACCGAGCACTACCGCCGAGTCGAGCAGGGTTTGAAGTACGTGGCGTGGCGCAACAACACCTTCTCGCTCCACGTCCACGTCGGCGTCCGCGGCGCCGATCGGGCGGTACTGGTGTGCGACCGGCTGCGGCCGGTGCTGCCCGTCCTGCTCGCGATCTCCGCCAACTCTCCGTTCCTGGACGGCGTGGACTCCGGGCTGCACAGCGTCCGTACGCAGACGTTCACCAAGAGCTTCCCCCGCTGCGGCGTGCCCGACTCGTTCGGCACCTGGGACGCCTTCGCCGACTACATCGACCTGCTGGTGCGGACGCGCTCGATCGTCGAGTACACCCAGGTGTGGTGGTCGATCCGCCCGCACTTCGCGTTCGGCACCGTGGAGGTCCGGATCTGCGACGCCCAGTGCACGGCGACGGAATCCGACGCCCTGGCCGCGCTGATCGTCGCCTGCGTCGCTCAGGCGACCCGTGACGTCGATGAGCAGGTACCGATCACCAACCTCCCCAACCGCTTTATCGAGGAGAACGTGTGGCGTGCGTTGCGCTATGGGCTCGACGGCGACCTGCTCGATCTCGAGCGCCGCGAGCCATATCCGGCGGAGGCCGCGCTCGACCGGCTGCTGGAGTGGACCGCGCCGGTTCGGTCCGAGCTTGGGCTGGAGGTCGGGCTGCCGGCGCTGAACGGCGCCCAGCGCCAGCGCCGGATGCTCCAGTCCGGGATGAGCCTGGACGAGGTGTTCGCAGCGGTCGTGGCCGAGACCCGAGACACCTACTCGGCGGTACTCGAGACTCACCGGAGATGAAACGCCAGAGAAAGGGGAGGCAATGAGCACGAGCGACCAGCCCACGGAGGAAGAGCTCCGGGCCGCCTACGAGGCGGAGATCAAGAAGATCCGCATCGAGCAGATCGTGCTCGAGCAGGTCGTCTCGCTCGTGAACCTGGGCATGCGCCGGACCGGACTGTCACCCGGCACCGAGGATGAGCGCGACATCGACCAGGTGCGGATTGCCATCGAGGCGGTTCGCGCGCTGCTGCCGCTGATCGAGGGGGCGGTGCCGGCACAGGCGGGACCGATCCGCGAGGCGCTCTCGCAATTACAGTTGGCGTTCGTCAGGCTCGGCGGCGGGTCTGAAGCGGGAGCCGCCCCCCGCGGTGACTCGGAGCCGGGCGGGACGGCGGGCGGCGGCGACGGCGGCGCGGGAGCTCCCGAGTCGGGATCCGGATCCGGATCCGGCGGAGGCTCGGGGCCCGGCCCAGGCGCGGGGCCACCGCCACCGGAGGCGCCTAAGCCGGGCGAACCGGGCCCGGCCCAGCGCAGCGGGCGCCTCTGGGTCCCCGGCCAGTAGGCGCCGCCGGGCAACTTGCGCCTGGCCGATCGGCTCGCGTCGGGCCCGCCCCGCGGCGGTGGCGAATACGCACGACTGCGCACCGGAACGATAGACTCGCCCAGGGCTACCTGCCTCGGGTCTCCGCGTTCACCGGCGCGGCGGACCCTTTTTTGAGTTGTGATCGCGTTTCACCGCGCTGCAAACTAAGAGCTTTCCCGGAGGACCTTCTTGTCTAGCTTTCTGACGCACCACGGCGTCCTGGTCGCCCTTGTGTGCGCCGCTGCCGCTCTCGTCTACGGTGTTCTGACGTCGCGCGCCCTGCTGGCGCTGTCGCCGGGCAGCGACCGGATGCGCACCATCTCAGCGGCGGTTCAAGAGGGCGCGCGCGCGTACCTCAACCGCCAGTACACGACGATCGCGGGCGTCGGCGTCGTGGTGTTCATCCTGCTGATCCCCCTCCAGAACATCCGCGTCGCCATCGGCTTTGCCATCGGCGGGCTGCTGTCCGCTTCGGCCGGCTACATCGGGATGAACGTCTCGGTGCGGGCCAACGCCCGGGTCGCCGAGGCCGCCCGCGGCGGCGTGCCGAAGGCGCTCGCCGTCGCGTTCAGAGGCGGCGCCGTCACCGGTCTGCTGGTCGTCGGCCTGGCGCTGCTCGGCCTCGCCGGCTACTACGGGGTGCTCACCTGGATCGCGGGGGAGAGCGAGCACGACGCGGTCAACGCGCTGGTTGGACTCGGCTTCGGCGGCTCGCTGATCTCGGTGTTCGCGCGCCTGGGGGGCGGCATCTTCACCAAGGCGGCCGACGTGGGCGCCGATCTGGTCGGCAAGATCGAAGCTGGAATTCCCGAGGACGACCCGCGCAACCCGGCGGTGATCGCCGACAACGTGGGTGACAACGTCGGCGACTGCGCCGGCATGGCGGCCGACCTGTTCGAGACCTACGCGGTCACCGCGGTGGCCGTGATGCTGCTGGGGGTGCTGCTGTTCAGTCAGCAGTCAGCCGTGGCGCTGTTCCCGCTCGTGCTCGGCGGGATCTCGATCATCGCCTCGCTCATCGGCACGTTCGCGGTCCGATCGCGGTCGGGCAACGTCGAGCGCGCGCTCTATCAGGGGCTGGTCCTGTCCGGCGGGCTGGCCGCGCTGGCGTTCATCCCGGTCACCTACTGGCTCATGCACCGCCTGACATTGCATTCCGGCGCGGCCGCACCGCACTGGTGGAAGTTCTATCTGTGTGCGCTGATCGGGCTCGGGGTGACCGGGTTCCTGTTCGTGATCACCGACTACTACACCTCGACACGCTTTTCCCCGGTCAAGCGGACGGCGCGGGCATCCCAGACCGGCCACGCCACCAACATCATCCAGGGGCTGGCGTCCGGCCAGCAGGCGACGGCGGCTCCGGCGATCGTGCTCGCGCTGGGGATCCTCGGCGCCTGGAAGCTGACCGGCGGGGGCACCAACGGCATCTACGGGATCGGGGTTGCGGTGATGGCGCAGCTGTCTCTGATGGGCCTGATCGTCGCGCTTGACGCGTTCGGGCCGATCACCGACAACGCCGGCGGGATCGCCGAGATGGCCGACCTTCCCGAGGAGGTGCGCGACGTGACCGATCCGCTCGACGCGGTCGGCAACACGACGAAGGCGGTGACCAAGGGCTACGCGATCGGCTCCGCGGCGCTGGCCGCGCTGGTGCTGTTCGACGCCTTCCAGCGCGAGCTGCCGCCGAGATACACGAGCGGCTCGTTCTCGATCGGCAGCCCGCCGGTGCTGATCGGGCTGCTGATCGGCGGGCTGATGGTCTACCTGTTCACCTCGCTGTCGATGGAGGCCGTCGGGCGGGCCGGCGGCGCCGTCGTCCAGGAGGTCCGTCGCCAGTTCCGGGAGAAGCCCGGGATCATGGACGGGACCGATCAGCCCGAGTACGGGGCCGCGGTGAGCCTGGTCACCCGGGCCGCGCAGCGCGAGATGATCGCGCCGGCGCTGATCCCGATCCTGGTCCCGCTGATCGTCGGGCTGATCAGCGTCGAGGCGCTGGGTGGCCTGTTGATCGGGGTGATCGTGGTCGGTCTGTTCGTGGCGATCTCGATGACCTCCGGAGGGGGCGCCTGGGACAACGCGAAGAAGCTGATCGAGGACGGCGCGTACGGTGGCAAGGCATCAGAGGCCCACGCGGCGGCGGTTACCGGCGACACCGTGGGCGACCCGTACAAGGACACGGCGGGACCGGCCATCAACCCGATGATCAAAGTGGCCAACATCGTGGCCCTGCTGATCATCCCGCTGATCACCTGATCTAAGGGGCCCGCAGGACCCTGACCCGCCGGCGCGCTAACCTCGCGGCGCCATGTCACCTACCGTGGGGTTCGGCCTGCTGCTGGCGCTGCTGACCGCGCTCGGCTCGGTGACCGGCTTTCTGTACAAGTTCCGCGGCGCCCGCCAGGCGGCATCGGTGGAGCTGGCGCACCCGGTGCGCAGCACGGTAGCGCTGTTTCGCTCACCCGTGTACACGCTCGGGATCGTCATCGCGCTCGGGTCCTGGGGGTTTCACGTCGGCGCGTTGGCGCTGGCCCCGATCTCCCTGGTGCAGACGGTCATCGCCGGCGGGCTCGTGCTGCTCACCGTCGTCGCCGACCACCTCTTCGGCATCGCGGTCACCCGCCGGGAGTGGATCGGGGTGGGCTTGACCGCTGCCGGGTTGGCATTTCTCGCCGCCACGCTCGGGGCGGACACGAGCAACGCCCATTCGCACTACACGCCTGAGACGTTGGCGATCTTCCTGGTCGTCGTCGGCGCCGCTGGTCTGGCGCTGGCTTTCGCCGGGCGTCGCCCGGCGCTGCTGGCGGTGTCGGCTGGCCTGCTGTGGGCGACATCGGACACGTCGATCAAGGCACTCAGTTCGCACCTGGGCGCCTCTGGACTGGCGGTGGTGATCCACCCCCTCGCGGCGGTGATCCTGGTCGCCTCGCTTGTCGGCCTCCTGATCTCGGCGCGGTCGCTGCAGCTCGGGGACGCGGTGCCGATGATCGCCGTGACCAGCGCCGCCGCCAACCTGACGACGATCGCCTCCGGGCCGCTCGTGTTCAGCGAGCCGATGCCGGCCAGCTTGATCGGGGTCGTGGCCAGGCTGCTGGCGTTTGCCCTCGTGATCGTTGCCGCGGCACTCACGCCGCCGCCGGGCCACGCGTCCGAGCCGATGGCCGAACGCTCGGTGTGACGCGATTCCCTAGAGTCCCGTCCGTGTTCATTCTGATGTCCCGTCCATGTTCATTCTGATCGTCGGCGCCGGCCGGGTCGGGTCGGCGGTTGCCAAGCGTGCGCTTGACGCCGGCCACGACGTGTCCGTGCTCGACAGCGACCCACTTTCCCACGAGCGGCTGGACAAGGACCAGTCGATCAGCTGGGAGGACGCCGGCGGCCGGTTCACGGTGGGCGCGGCGCTGGAGGTGGATGGGCTGATCGAGGCCGGGATCGAGGAGGCGAACGTGTTCATGGCCGCCACCAGCGGCGACAACACCAATCTGGTGATCGCCCAGCTCGCCCAGCGGCGGTTCAACGTGCCGCGAGTGGTCGTCCGGGTCGCCGACCCCGCTCGTGCCGCGTGGTATGGCGAGCAGGGCTTGCTTACGATCTGTCCAACGCAGGTAGCCATTGACGAAGCCGAGCAGGTCGTCCTCGACGCCTGAAGGGAGCAATGTCCTTTAGATGTACGTGATCATCGCGGGAGCGGGCAAGGTGGGATGGAACCTCGCGCGGGAGCTGATCGCCAAGGACCGGGAGGTCACCCTGATCGAGTCTGATCATCGGCGCTTCCGCGTCGTCGAGGAGGAGCTCGAGCACGCGGTCCAGTACGGCGACGCCACCGAGCTCTGGGTGCTCGAGCGCGCCGGTATCCAACGGGCCGATCTGGCCATCGCCGTCACCGGCGACGACGAGGACAACATCTTGATCTGCCAGGTGGCGAAGGAGAAGTACGGCGTGGAGCGGATCGTCGCTCGGGTCAACAATCCGCGAAACCTCGATCACTTCAAAACGCTCGGGGTTCAGCCCGCGGTGTCCGCGACCGACCTGATCCTGCGGCTGATCGAGCACGAGGTTCCCGAGTACGGCCTGATCCAGCTGCTGGCGCTAGAGGAAGAGCACCTGGAGATCATCGAGCTCGAGGTGGGGGAGGGCTCGCCCGCCGCCGGCCGGCCGGTCGCCGACGTCGTGCTCCCCGAGGGATCGCTGATCATCTCCGTCCTGCGCGACGGCGCCGGCTTCGTGCCCAAGGCCGACTCGGTCATCCGTGCCGGCGACCAGGTGCTGCTGATCCTCGATCCCGGGCTCGAGGGGGAGATCACGCCCCGCTTCGCGACCAACGGCACCGAGGCCTCGGCCGGGAGCTAGTGGCCTCCAGATGGCCGACCGCGACGTCGACTACCTGCTGATCGGCGGCGGTCTGGCCGCGGCCAACTGCGCCCGCTGGCTGCGCCGGTCCGGAGCCGACGGGTCGATCCTGCTCGTCGGCCGTGAGCCCGATCTCCCGTACGACCGGCCGCCGCTGTCCAAGGGTTACCTGCGCGGGGCGGAGCAGAGGCAGGACGCGCTGTTTCAAGGCGGCGCCGAGTTCTACCAGGAGCAGCAGATCGAGGTGCTCACCCGCACCTCGGCGATGGGCCTCGACGTACAGCAGCGCACCGTGAAGCTGTCCAACAAGCAGGAGGTCGGCTTCGGCCAGGCGCTCGTGGCGACCGGAGCCAACGTGCGGCGCCTCAACGCTCCGGGGGCCGAGTTGGAGGGCATCCACTATCTGCGCACGTTCGCCAACAGCGACGCGATCCGCCGGGACGCGGCGGGCAAGCGGGTGGTCCTGATCGGCGGCTCGTACATCGCCAGCGAGGTCGCCGCGTCGCTGACCGAGCTCGGCAGCCAGTGCACGATGGTGATGATGGAGCCACGCGCGTTGGAGCGCAGCTTCGGGCCGCAGGCCGCGCACTACTTCCACGATCTCTTGTGCGATCACGGAATCGAGCTGCACGGGGAAGACGAGCTGGACCGCTTCGAAGGCGCCGACGGGCGCGTCAGCAAGGTCTTCACCAGGTCCGGGCGCGAGCTACCCGCCGACGCGGTGGTGATCGGTGCCGGCGTCAACCCCGACGTGATGCTGGCCCGCAGCGCCGGTCTCACCTTGGGCGACTCCGGTGGCGTCCGCGTCAACTCCCGCCTGCAGTCGGCGGTCCCCGGCATCTACGCCGCCGGCGACATGGCCGAATACGAGAGTGTCGTTCACGGCGGTCACGCGATCCGGGTCGAGCACTGGGATGTCGCCTTCAACCAGGGCAAGACGGTCGCTCTCAACATGCTCGGCCGCGACGTCGCCCACGACGCCGTTCCCTATTTCTTCTCAGACCTCTCGGATTGGGCCGCGATCGAATACGTGGGTCCGGCTTACGCGTGGGACACGGAGGTGATCCGCGGCTCGATGGAGGACGGCGAGTTCACCGTCTTCTACCTGCGGGAGGGTCGCGTCGATGGAGCGCTCACCGTCGGCCGCTCCGATGATCTCCAGCACGCCCGGCGGTTCATCGCGCACAGCACGGAGATCGGCGATCAGGCGCAGCGACTCGGCGACCTCAGCACCGAGCTGGACTCGATCTAGAGAGCCTCCCGGAGGCCCCCTACCCGCAGTGGAGGTCAACTGGAAGCCCCCTAACGCCATGGAGGTCAACTGGAGGGCGGCCCGATCCGGACCCGGTCGCCGCGAGAAGCTGCGGGACAAGGACTCGAACCTTGAATTCCAGGGCCAGAACCTGGCGAGTTGCCGATTACTCCATCCCGCAGTAAATCAACCGGCGGCTCCGCGGCACATGCCGGGATTTCCTGAGTCCAGCGGTGAGCGAGTATAGCCCGCGCGCGGGGTCGGCCCGATCGTTCGACATCCGCGGGCACGGGATTAGACTCAGCATGGCAGACCGCGCTGCGGGAAAGAGACTGCTATTGATCCATGCTGCGCCCCGGCCGCTGAGAGGTTGGTGGCGGTGGTGTTCAAACGCTGAAGAGTGGAGGACTCGATGAGTGACTACGCAGTAGTCAATCCGGCGACGGGGGAGACCGTCAAGACTTATCCGACGATAAGCGATCAGGACCTCGAGGCCGCGGTCGGCCGGGCTGACGCTGCCCATCGTCAGTGGGGCGTGTCGAGCACGGTGGCGGAGCGGGCTTCGCTGGTGCGCCGAGTCGGGGAGCTGCACGTGCAACAGCGAGAGCGGCTGGGCGAGATCATCGTGCGCGAGATGGGCAAGCCGATCGAGCAGGCCACGGGCGAGGTGGACTTCGCGGCCGCGATCTACGAGTACTACGCCGACAACGCCGAGTCGCTGCTGGCGGACGAGCCGATCGAGCTTTCTGAGGGCGCCGGGTCGGCCTTCATCCGGCGCAGCTCCTACGGGGTTCTGCTGGGGATCATGCCGTGGAACTACCCCTACTACCAGGTGGCGCGGTTTGCCGGCCCCAATCTGGTGATCGGCAACACGATCCTGCTCAAGCACGCGCCGCAGTGCCCGGAGTCGGCCGCCGCGATGGAGGAGCTATTCCACGAGGCCGGCTTCCCGCCGGACGCGTACATCAACATCTATGCCACCAACGAGCAGATTGAGACCGTCATCGCCGACCCGCGGGTGCGGGGCGTGTCGCTCACCGGCTCCGAGCGGGCGGGCGCAGCGGTGGCCGAGATCGCCGGCCGCAACCTGAAGAAGGTGGTGTTGGAGCTGGGTGGCTCGGATCCGTTCATCCTGTTGAGCACCGACGATCTGGATAGCGCCGTGGAGTCGGCGGTGGGGGCTCGCCTGGAGAACACCGGCCAGGCGTGCAACGCCGCCAAGCGATTCATCGTCGTCGACGACCTCTACGAGCCGTTCCTGGACAAGTTCACGACGGCGCTGACCGCCGTGAAGCCCTCAGACCCGAGCTCTCCCGAGACGACGATCGGGCCGCTCTCTTCCTCCACCGCGACCGATCGCCTCGAGGATCAGGTCAAGCGCGCCATCGACGATGGTGCGACCCTCGTCGCGGGCGGAGATCACGACGGCAATTTCTTCGCCACGACCGTGCTGACCGACATCAAGCCCGAGAACGCGGCTTACCGCGAGGAGTTCTTCGGACCGGTCGCCGCCGTCTACCGGGTGGGATCGGAGGACGAAGCGGTGGAGCTGGCCAACGACACCCCGTTCGGCCTCGGCTCCTACGTGATGACCACCGATCCCGATCAGGCCCTGCGGGTGGCCGACAAGATCGACGCCGGCATGGTGTTCGTCAATGCGGTCGGTGCCGAGGGCGCCGAGCTCCCGTTCGGCGGGGTCAAGCGCTCCGGCTTTGGCCGCGAGCTGGGACGCTTCGGCGCCGACGAGTTCGTCAACAAGAAGATGGTCCGGGTCGGCGGCTGAGGCTCGCCGGCAGTCGTCAGCTGCCGGGGCGCAGTTCGTCCGGACTGAGATCATCGGGGAGCGGGACGTCTGAAGGCGGCGCCCCGCTCGCCTGATCCCACGAGATGAATGCCTCCGCATCTCGACCGTCGTGATCGCCCGCGGCGCCGAGCGCGATCAGCACCACCCGCTCCGGCCCGCGATTGACGAGCTGCCGGCGGATGTCGGGCGCGACCCGCATGAGCTCCCCGGGCTCCAGCACCGCGTCCTCCGTCTCTACGGTTACGGTAAGCCGGCCCTCGAGCACGAGGTACACCTCCTCCTGGCGGGCGTGGCGGTGGATCCGCATCCGCTGTCCCGGCGCGAGCACCATCTGGTTGATCCCGAACGTCGTGACCCCCAGCGCCCGGCGCAGCGAGGTGAACCGCTCCGTTGACGCGGGATCGACGCGGGCCCGACCGGTTGCGCCTTCCATGGGTTCTCTCAGCTCCGTGACGCCTAACGCTGGCCGTCGGGGGGGCCCGGGGACTGCCCGGCGAGCACCTCCTCCGCCGCCGGCGGGTGCTCGGGGATCATCGGTCCGTCTCCCGCCGGGTCCAGGACGTCGTGCTCGAAGAACGCGTACCGGCCGTCCAGCACGTGACCGGCGAGCCTGGACTGGGCATCGTCGTCGTTTGCCCGCAGCTCGGCGAACAACCGCTCCGCACGCCGCCGCGCCTGGGTGCAGAACAGGCCGGCCAGCTCGTAAACGGCGTCCCGGCGGGCGGGTTCGTCGGCGCCGAGCGTCGATGCGTAGGTGCAGGCGCAGGCGATCGCGTAGAGCTCGGCGCCGATATCGACGATCCGACCCAGCAGCGCGCCCTTGCGCTCGAGCTTTGCCTGGTGACGCCCCATCGCGTAGAACGTGGTCCGGGCGAGCTTGCGGCAGGCCCGCTCGGCGTAGCGGAGGTGCTTGGCCAGCGCGCCGAACTCGTCGAACGAATCGGGCCGCTGTCCTTCGCCCACGGTGAGCGATGGCAGCCACTTGGCATAGAACGCACCGGCTTGGGCGCCGAGCTTGAGCTTTTCCAGAATTGCGCCGTCGCCGAGGAGGATGTCGCCGGCGACCTCCAGGTGGCGATCGATCGCCTCGCGGGCGATCATCAGGTGCATGACCTCGCTGGACCCCTCGAAGATCCGGTTGATTCGCATGTCGCGCAGCAACTGTTCGGCTGGCACCGGCTTCTCGCCGCGCGCCGCCAGCGACCTCGCGGTCTCATAGCCTCGGCCGCCGCGGACCTGAACCATGGTGTCGACCGCCTCCCACGCCCGCTCCGAGGCATACAGCTTGGCGATCGCCGCCTCGATCCGGAAGTCGCGACGGTTGTCGTCGGCCAAGCGCGATGAGACGTCGACCATCGCCTCCAGCCCGAACGCGGTCCCCGCGATCAGCGCGATCTTTTGCGCCACCGGATCGTGGCGCCCGATCGGTTCGCCCCATTGCTGGCGCTCGTTGGCCCACTGGCGGGCGATCTTGAGCGAGTACTTGCTCGCGCCGACGCAGATCGCCGGCAGCGACAACCGGCCCGTGTTCAGCGTTCCGAGCGCGACCTTCAGGCCCCGGCCGACGCCGGCGATCACATTCTCGTTGGGCACGAAGACATCGGCGAACTCGGTGACGGAGTTCTCGATCCCGCGCAGTCCCATGAACTCGTTGCGGTGGCGCACGGTGACGCCGGGGGCGTCCATCGGGCAGATGAACGCGGTGATGCCGGCTTTGCCGGCGTCGTCCTCGCTCGTTTCGGCGTCGCTCTCGGACACGACGGCCATGACCACGACCACGTCGGCGATCACCCCGTTGGTCGCCCACAGCTTGGTTCCGTTGATCCGATAGCCGGACCCATCCTCGGTGGCGACCGCGGTCGCCGACATCCGGGCCGGGTCCGAGCCGACATCGGGCTCGGTCAACAGGAACGCCGAGATGTGATCCTTGGCCACCTTCGGGAGCCACTCGCGTTTCTGCTCTTCGGAGCCATAGCGCTTCAAGGGCTCCGGCAGCCCGATCGATTGGTGCGCCGACAGCAGCGTGGAGATCGCGGCATGCCAGGTGCCGGCCAGCGCCAGAACCTTGTTGTAGTAGACCTGGGTGAGCCCGAGACCGCCGTATTGCTTGGGGATCTTCATGCCCAGCGCGCCGAGATCCTTGAGCCCCTGGATGGTGCCGGAGCCAAGCTCGCCACTCGCTTCGATCTCGAGTGGATCTACGTGCTCGGTCAAGAACGTTCGCAGGCGCCCGAGGAACTCCTCGCCCTCTCGGACGCGCTCGGGATCCGCTTCGGGTTGGGGATGAATCAGGTCAAGGCGAAAGTCCCCGAGATACATGCCGCGGCCGAAGCTGGGCAGCTTCCACTCGGTCTCGCGGCTGGCTTCGGCGACCTGCTTGGACTCGCGGTAAGAAGGATTGGTCGGTGCCATCCTTCCCCTCTACCCGGACCGACCGAGCCGCTAAGCGCGCTTCCCGTTCTGGATCGCCCGCCACACGTTCTCGCCGTTGACCGGCATCTGAAGATGGCGCACGGCGTAAGGGGCTAACGCATCGATCACCGCGTTGTGGACGGCCGGAGTCGCGCCGATCGTCCCAGACTCGCCGATGCCCTTGGCGCCCAGCGGGTTGATCGGGGTCGGAGTCTCCATGTCGACCAGCTCGAAGAAGGGGAGCTCGGTGGCCGACGGAAAGCAGTAGGTGACCAGATTGGCGTGCTGAGGTTGCCGTCCTCGTCGTAGCGGACCTCTTCGTACAGCGCCTGGGCGATGCCGGCGGCCAAGCCGCCGTGGACCTGGCCCTCGGCCACCAGCGGATTGATGATCGTGCCGGCGTCGTCGACGGCGACGATCCGCACCAGCGCCCCCCGTGTCGGTGTCGACCTCCACCACCGCCAGGTGCGCCCCGAACGGGAACGTGGGTGGGGCCGGCGCGAAGTCGGCCTCGGCGGGCAGCTGCGCCAGCTGCCCGCTTCCGTGAAGCTCCGACGCCAGGTCGGCCCAGCTGAGGCCGGGCTCCGGGGCGCCGGCGACGTGGAGCTGCCCCGCGCCCAGATCCAGCACCATGTCCTCAGTGCTTGCCTCCAGCTGGTCGGCGGCGAGCTGCTTGGCCTTGTCGACCAGCACCTCGGACACCTGCCCGGCGGCCACGCCGCCGATCTGGGTCGATTTCGACCCGTAGGTGCCGGTTCCCCGCGCCACCTGATCGGTGTCGCCCTTGATCACCGTGATCTTCTCCACCGGCAACCCGGTTCGCTGCGCCACTATCTGGGCGAACGTCGTCTCGTGGCCCTGGCCCTGGGAGAACGAGCCGGTCTTGACGATCGCGTCGCCGTCCCGGGTGATTTCGATCGCGCCGACCTCGGACTCGCTGATCCCGTTGGTGACCTCCACGTAGACGCTCATCGCAGGAACCGGGGATCCTCGCGGCGGCGAACTCTCTGTCCGATTACGTTGGCGATGGTGGCCTGCGCTCACTGGTTGGAGGGGCGGACGGCGGCGAACCATACGGCTCCGCCGATCCGCCGCGACTCACGGATCGGCGAAGGCTGGAGGCTCCCGAGAGACGCCGGCGGCGACCGCCGCCATCTGGTTCGGTGAGCCGATCAGGCTCAGCTGCAGCTCGGCCTCCAGCGCGAGCGTGCGCTCCGGGGGCGCGGTCCATGACTCCTCGTAGAGCCGCTTGGCCGCCCGAGTGGCGTCCGGCGACCGGCTGGCGATCTCGGCGGCCAGCCCCCGGGCGGCGGTCCACGGATCCGTGGTGACGCGGGTGACGAGCCCCAGGCCCTGCGCCTCGGCGCCGTTGAACACCCGACCGGTGTAGGTCAGTTCCTTGGCCACGTCGATCGACACCAGCCGCGGGAGCGTGCGGGTTATCGACATGTCCGGGATCAGCCCCCACTTGACCTCCATCACCGACAGGCGGGCGTCGGGCGCGGCGATCCGGATGTCGGCGCCGAGCGCGATCTGCAGCCCTCCGCCAAAGCAGGTCCCGTGCACGGCGGCGATCACCGGCATCGGCAGCGCCAGCCAGGCGTGGGCGGCCCGCTGAAACCAGTTGGGCACCTCGCCCCGTACCCGGTCAGCGACCCCCCGCAGACCGTCGCCGGCGGCCGTCAGGCTGGCCACGTCCAGGCCCGAGCAGAAGCTCGGACCGGCGCCGTGCAGCACGACGGCGCGAACTCCGGGGAGCTGCGCCAGCCGGTCGGCGGCGCCGATGATCTGCTCGAACATGGCTTCGTCCAGCGCGTTGTGCCGGTCGCCACGGTTCAGCGTAACCGTGGCGACGTGATCGGCGACGCCGACCTGGACACGCTCCTCGATGGCCACGACGATCGGACCCTACCCGTCCACCGTCACCGGATCACCGATCCGCACGCCTCCTGCCTCGAGCACCTCGCCGTAGATCCCGAACGGCAGCGGCTCGGTCGCCGGCCGGTCGCCGCGATAGCCGCGCAGCAGGTCCAGCGTGGCGACATCCGCCTCCGCCGTGTCCGGATCGCGGCTGGTGATCAAACAGCGTCCCACGTGGCCGTGAAACCTGAGCAGCGCCTCGCCGACCCGGACCCGCCGGCCTACCCAGTCGTCCTCCTCGTGGGCGCCGACCCCCGCGATCTCGATCAGCATCCGGAACCGGCGGGAGTCCAACGTGTCGCGCTCGGCGACCTCGGCCAGGCGCGCCAGCGACGCCTCCGAGATGAGCGAGGCGGCACCGCGGCGGCCGCGGTCGGCCCCGCCGTCGACAGCGGCGACCAGGCGCAGCGGCGCACCGATGAACTCCGACAGCGCCTGCGACCACGGCCCCCGCAGCTCCGGAACCTCGTCGCGCCGGCGGTAGAAGCTGACGGTCACGGTCGCGCCGTGCTCGACGATGCCCCGGGCGGACTCGCCACCGGGGAACGTCAGGGTCAGCTCGGCGGTGTCGGGATCGTAGTCGGCGACGACGCATTGAAGCCGCGCGTACTGCTTGCCGTTGACCATCCGGCCGCGTTGATCGACCACGTAGAAATCGCGGTCGCCGCGCGCCCCGTGCGCGTCGAGCGTCACCGCGACGACCTGCCGCAACCGCATCGCCTTGATCGGGGCCAGCGCCAGCCCCGTGACCGAGATCGACATCGACCTCACCTTAGTAACCCCGGACTACACCGCCGCCTGCTCGGCCCAGTCTCGGTACAGCCGCCAGTAGCGGCCCTCGGCGGCGAGCAGCTCCTCGTGGGTCCCCCGCTCGACGATCTCTCCTTGCTCCATCACCAGGATCACGGCGGCGTGCTGGATCGTCGACAGCCGATGGGCGATGACGATCGCGGTCCGGCCGGCGACCAAGCGCCGCAGCCCGTGCTCGATCACGTTCTCGGTACGAACGTCGACGTTGGCCGTCGCCTCGTCGAGGACGAGGACGCGGGGGTCGGCGGCCAGCGCGCGGGCGAACGCCACCAGCTGGCGCTGGCCCGCCGACAGCTGGACCCCGCGCTCGCCGACCTCGGTGTCGTAGCCCTCGGGGAGGGCCATGATGAAGTCATCGGCGCCCACCGCCCGGGCCGCGTCGCGCAGCTGCGCCTCGGTGGCCTCCGGACGGCCGAAGGAGATGTTCTCCCGGATGGTGCCGCTGAACAGGAAGCCCTCCTGGGGCACGATGCCCATCTGGGAGCGCAGCGACCCGGCGGTGACCGTCCGCAGGTCGTGCCCGTCGACGAGGATGCGGCCCTCGGTCGGGTCATAGAAGCGCGCCACCAGCTTGGCGAACGTCGACTTGCCGGCGCCGGTCTCGCCGACCAGCGCCACCGTCTGGCCGGGCGCGATCTCCAGGTCGATGTCGCGCAGCGCCCACGCGCCATCGTCAGCTGAGCCGTAGCGGAAGGAGACGTGGTCGAAGGTGAGCTCGCCGCGGATTGGGGGCAGCGAGACCGCGTCCGGGGCGTCGGTGATCTCGGGCTGCTCGTCGAGCAGGTTGAAGATCTTGTCCAGCGCCGCCATCCCCGACTGGTAGGTGGTGTACAGCTGGGAGAGCTGCTGGATCGGATCGAAGAAGTTGTTCAGCGCGGCGATGAACGCGAATACCACCCCGGTGGAGGTGTGCCCGTTGACCGCCGCCAAGCCGCCGACGACGAGGATCTCGACGGTGACCAGCGCCGACAGCAGCTCGACAGCCGGGAAGTAGGCGGCGTTGAGCTTGACCGTGGTCATGTTGGCCACCCGGTTCTCCTCGTTGAGCTTGGCGAAGTACTCCACGTGGCGCCGCTCCTGGCCGAACGCCCGCACCACCCTGATGCCGGACAGGGTCTCGCCCAGATAGCCGGTGATCGTCGCGATCTTCTCCCGGGTGAGGCGATAGGCGCCCGCCGACGCGATCCGGAACGCCAGCGCCCCCAGGAACAGGAACGGCAGCGCGATGAACGTGAGCAGCGCCAGGTGCAGATCCAGCACCATCAGGATCACGACCACGCCGATCAGCGTCAGGCTGGCTTGGATCAGCGTCGCCAGCCCGTCTTCGACGAGCTGATCGAGGGCCTCGATGTCGTTGGTCATCCGGCTGATCACCACGCCGGCGATGTTGCGCGAGTAGAAGCCGATCGATAAGGACTGCAGATGGGCGAACAGCTTCAGGCGGAGGTCCTGCAGCGCCCGCTGCCCGACCCAGCCGACCATGTAGGTCTGGGCGTAGGTGGCGATCCCGTAGACCAGCGCCGACAGCAGGAAGATGACGACGACGACGTACAGGACGTGCACGTCGTGATGGTCGATCCCCTTGTCGATCGCCACCTTGGCCAGCGGCGCGGGGGCGAGCGCGGCGGCGGTGGCGAGCACCAGCGAGACGAACATGGCCGCCACCCGCCAGCGGTACGAGGCGAGGATCTCGGCCAGGCCGCGCAGCTTGCGGCCGTTGCCGGCGGTGGCCTGGAGCCGGCGGCGCAGCTCCGAGCGGGTGCTGGCGGCGCTCATAGCCCGGCCACCTCCAGCCGCTTGCGAGTGAGGAACACCTGGTCCGGCATGCCCTTCGCCACGATCTCCCGGTACAGGCCGGACTGCTCCAGCAGCTCGTCGTGGCTGCCGTCGGCGGCGATCCGCCCGTCCTCGAGCACGACGATCCGGTCGGCGAGGGCGAGCGTCGACAGTCGGTGGGCGATCACGAACGTGGTGCGGTCGGCGAGCACGTCGCCGAGGGCGCGCTTGATGTCTGACTCGGTGGAGGCGTCAACCGAGGAGGTCGCGTCGTCGAGGATCAGGATCCGCGGATCGGCGAGGATCGCGCGGGCGATCGCGATCCGCTGGCGCTGCCCGCCGGACAGCGTCAGCCCCCGCTCACCCACCCGGGTGTCATAGCCGTCGGGCAGGCTTTCGATAAACCCCGCGGCCTGGGCGGCCTGGGCGGCTCGCTCCACCTCGTCGCGGGTGGCGTCGGCCTGGGCATAGGCGATGTTCTCGTGCACGGTGGCCGAGAACAGGAACGGATCGTCGTTGACGACGGCGATCGAGTGGCGCAGGCTGTCCAGGTCGACCCGGCGGACGTCGGCGCCGTCGATCGACACCGAGCCTTCGGTGACGTCGTAGAGCCGGGGCAGCAGCGAGACCAGCGCCGACTTACCCGCTCCCATCGCGCCGACGAGCGCCACCACCTGGCCGGCGGGGACGTCGAGGTCGATGTTGTGGAGCGCCGGCTTGGTGGTGCCCGCGAATGTGAGCCCGGCGCGGCGCAGCGTGACCCGTCCGCCGCCCGGCGGCAGCGCCGGCGCGCCCGGGGGGGTGGCGATGCTCGGCTGACGATCCAGGATCTGGAAGATCCGCGCCCCCGACGCGGTCGCTCGCTGCGCGGCGCCGAGCATGTAGCCAAGCGTCTGCATGGGGGAGATGAGCATCAGCAGGTAGGCGTAGAAAGCGGTGAACGCGCCCACCGATAGCGAGCCGTCGATCACCTCGCGACCCCCGAAGAGCAAGATCGCGGCCAACCCGAGGTTGGGGAGAAAGCTGATCAGGGGGTTGTAGAAGGCCTGTATCCGGGTCGTCAGAAGCTGCTGGTCGAACACTCGCTGCACGGTGTGGCGGAACCGCTCCAGTTGGCGCTCCTCCTGGGCGAACGCCTTGACCACGCGGACGCCGGAGACATTCTCCTCGGTGTCGGCGGTGAGCTCGGCGATCCGCTGCTGGGCCTCCTGCATCGCGGGACGCGAACGGTGGCCATAGCGGTTGGCGATCAGCACCACGAACGGCACCGGAGCCAGCGAGATCGCGGCCAGCCCCGGCTGGAGCAGGAACATGGCCACCGCGGCGAGCAGGATCGTGACCAGCGACTGGGCGATGAAGATCAGGCCGTAGCCGAGAAAGAAGCGGACCGACTGCAGATCGACGGTGGCTCGGGACATCAGCTGGCCGGTTTGCTGGCGATCGAAGAACGACAGCTCCAACCGTTGCAGTTGCCCGTACAGCGCGTTGCGCAAGTCGACCTCGACGCCGAGTGACACCTGGCCGGCGATCAGGCGGCGCAGTACGCTGAACACGAGTCGTGCCAGCCCCGCCGCCAGGATGGCTCCGGCCAGGAACAGCAGCCGGGACTTGTCGTGGGCGCGAACGGAGTTGATAGCGACGCCGGTGAGGTACGGGATCAGAACGGTCCCGATCAGCGCGCCGAACGCCAGCACGAACGACCACACGGCCCCTCGCTTGTAGGGGCGCAAGAAGCCGAGGAGTCGCCGGAAGACGGGCATACTTTACAAAGTATAGTGGGTGGCTGAGGCTTCCGCGATCAGCGCTGACACACGCTGGCTACTCCACGCCGGGGAGACGAGTGCTAGACCGTGCGGTCAATGCTCGAGTCCGCCAGACACCGAGTTGCCGTCGCCGCGCGCCGCCTGGCCGGCGAGCGCCTGGTGCAGGGAACCGCCGGGAACGTGTCCGAGCGCGCCGGCGAGCTCGTCGCCGTCACCCCTGCGGGTGCCGTGCTGGCGCAGCTCACGGCCGAGGAGGTGGTCGTTGTCGATCTCGACGGCGCGGCGGTGGACGGCGACGGCACGGCGACCTCCGAGCTGGCGCTGCATCTCGGCGTCTACCGCCGCTACCGGGCGGGAGCGGTGGTTCACGCCCACAGCCCGTTCGGCACCGCGCTGGGCTGCGTGCTGGACGAGCTTCCGCTCGTCCACTACCTGCTGCATCAGCTCGGTGGCCCGATCCGCGTGGCTCCGTACGCCACCGCGGGATCCTCCGAGCTGGCCGCGCTGACGGTCGCGGCGCTCCAGGATCGCAGCGCCGCACTGATGGCCAACCACGGCACGATCGCGATCGGCCCCAACCCGCCGGCGGCGGTGGAGAACGCGCTGCTGCTGGAATGGGTCAGCGAGCTGTACTGGCGGGCCGCCACGCTGGGCCGGCCGCGAACCCTGACCAAGGACCCCGCCGTCGAGTCCACGAGGGCCGGCTGATGACGAGCGTCCGCGAAGCGACGTTCGAGCTGTTCCGCGCTCACGGCATGACCACGATGTTCGGCAATCCCGGCTCCACCGAGCTGCCGATGCTCGCCGACTTCCCGGCGGACTTCACCTACGTGCTCGGCCTCCAGGAGCTGGCCGTGGTCGGGATGGCCGACGGCTACGCCCAGGCCGCCGGCCGGCCCACCCACGTCAACCTGCACACCGCGCCCGGGGTGGGCAACGCGGTCGGCGGGATCCTCAACGCCCAGGCCAACAAGTCCCCGCTGGTGATCACCGCCGGCCAGCAGGTCAGGCCCCAGATCATGATGGAGGCCACCCTGACCAACCGCGACGCCACGATCGCGCCGCTGCCCTACGTCAAATGGAGCCACGAGCCCCCCCGCGCCCAGGACGTCCCCGGGGCCCTGGCCCGCGCGATCCACCACGCATCGCTGCCGCCGAAGGGGCCCGCGTTCGTCTCGATCCCGATGGACGACTGGGGCGCCGACGCCGACGACGATCGCGCCGGCGCGGCGATAGCCCGACGGGTCAGCGGCCGCGCCATGCCCGACGCCGCGGGGCTCGCCGAGGTGGCCGAGCGGCTCGCCCGGGCCCGGGCGCCGGCGCTCGTCGCCGGTCCGGACATCGATGCCGCCGGGGGATGGCACGCCGCCGTGGCGCTGGCCGAGAAGCAGCGCCTCCCCGTCTGGGCGGGCCCGGCCAACGGCGGCTCCCGACTCGGCTTCCCCGAGCGCCACCCGAATTTCGTGGGCGTGCTGCCACCGGCGATCGGGCCACTTTCCGAGACGCTCAAGGATCACGATCTCGTCCTCGTCGTCGGCTCGTCGGTGTTCCCGTACTACCCGTACGTGCCGGGCCCGCTGCTCGCCGAGGGCACTCACTTGGTGGCGATCACCAGCGATCCCGCCGAGGCGGCGCGCGCGCCGATGGGCGACGCGATCGTCGGCGACGTGGCGCTGGCGCTGGCACGGCTGGTGGAGCTGGTGCCGACGGCGGACCGTCGAGCCCCCGCCGGCCGGTCGGAGCCGGGCCCGCCGCTCGTGGCGGACCCGCCGGGTCGCCTCAGCGGGTCCGAGGCGATGGCGGCGTTGGCCGCCGCTTGGCGCGACGAGGCGATCGCGGTCGTCGAGACACCGTCGTGCCTGCTCGCCCTGCGCAACCGGTTGCGGATCTCGGCTCCCGCCAGCTACTACTTCACCGGCAGCGGCGGCCTGGGCTTCGGCATCGCCGCCGCGGTTGGCGTCGCTCTCGCGCAGCCCGAGCGGCCGGTCGTGTGCGTGCTCGGGGAGGGCTCGGCTCAGTACGGGATCACCGCGCTGTGGACGGCTGTCGCCTACCGGGTCCCGGTCACCTTCCTGGTGCTGCGCAACGACGAGTACATGATCCTCAAGTGGTTCGCGACGCTGGAGCATTTGTCGGGCGCTCCCGGGCTCGATCTGCCGGGTCTCGATGTTGCCGCCGTCGCCCGGGGGTACGGGATGATCGCCGAGGAGGTCACCGGCCGCGACCAGCTGACCGAGTCGCTGCGGTCGGCGATGGCGGCGGCTGATGGCCCCCGACTGGTGCAGGTGCCGGTGGCGAGCGGAATGTGGGCGGAGTAGGCGCGTGACTGATCGCCGCGCCGGGGCCGGACTGTGCGACCGCTGTCGTCACCAGCAGATCGTGCGCAACACCCGCGGGTCGGTGTTCTCGCTGTGCCGGCGCTCACGGACCGAGCCCGACCGCTTCCCCCGATATCCGCGCGTGCCGGTGCTCGCCTGCGCGGGCTTCCAGGCGGCTACTGGGGCGGCAGAGGATCCAGGACGATGAGGTGGGAGCCGTCCTGGGCCTGTTGCAGCTTCTCCGAGAACAGCCCCCGCGCCGTCACCTGATCGACGAGCCCGGCCTCCGGGGCGTGCGCCATCTCCGCGACCGTGGGTGGGGTCTGCTCCGGCAACGAGGCCGACAACGGATGATCGAGCATCGGCGCCAGCTCCGAGCGCACGAACAGCACCGCGATGTCGATCGGCTTGCTCGCGACGGAGGCGTCCGCGGTTGGAAGCTTGCTGGAGAGAGTGCTGGCACCGGTCTGGAGGGTGCGCCCGGGCGGCAGGATGGCGACGACGTTCTGGGTGCCCCCCACGTACTTGAAGGTGTAGAGGGCGAGCTCCAGCGCCTCGCGCCGCAGCAGCAGCAGCCGGCTGCTCGACGGGCGGCCAACGCCGATCGCGCAGTTGCGCCCGCCGATGCCGCACAGGTTGTAGGCGATCGTTGAGCCGTTGAGCAGCGACACGGCGCTCGAGGTCGGACTCGCCCGGACCGCCACCTGCAGACCGCTCGTCGGCGTGGCCGTGGTCCCGTTGGCGGCGGCCGCCTGCGCGGCCGCGGCGGCGGAGGCGCTCTCCAGGTTGACCACCGTCACCACCGCCAGCTGGTCGACCGACGTGATCCGGTAGAAGGGGGCGACGTAGTCGGCGATGTCGCGGGCGCCGAGCGTCCCGCTGTCCGACGGCGACCACTGCGACCACTTGGCGCCCGCCGATGACGCGCGCGACCGTCCGGCGACGGCGATAGCTCCGGCGACGATCAGCGCGCCCACGGCGAGGCCGACGAGCGCCGCGGTTGCCGTGCGAAAGCGAGAGGCGTGGGGACTGGATCGCCCCCGGTGCTCCGGCCGCGTCGGCGCCGCGGCCGCCTGGCTCGTCGCCGCCGGCACGCCGGCGCCGACGGCGCCGTCGTCGGCGGAGTGGCGGATCTGGCCGGGATCGTTCATACCCGCGGCCAGGTGGCGGGGATCTGGCCGGGATCGTTCATACCCGCGGCCAGGTGGCGGGGATCTGGCCGGGATCGTTCATACCCGCGGCCACGTGGCGGGATCCATCAGGTCCAGGTCAGGACGCTCCAGAGCGACGCTGTCGAGCAGCTCGCCGACCTCATCGCCGTGGAGCTCCTTGCGTTCCACCAGAGTGTTGGCGATCTGCTCCAGGCCGGGACGGTTGGAGTCCATCAGCGCGTAGGCGGTCACGTAGGCCTGACCGATGATCTGGGCGGCGGCGCGTTTCTTGTCGGGGTTGCGCAGGATCGAGCCGACGGGATCCTCGCCCATCACGCCGCCGCTGCTGACCCGGTTCATGATCGTGCCGCCGATCCGCTCCAGCCGCTCGAGCACCGCGTCGACGCTCTCGTCGGGCTCAAGACTGCCGGCGATGTGGACCGGATCGGGGCCCATCGCCCACATCCCGACCATGGCCGCGGCGGTCGCGGTGGCGCTCTCGACATCGCCGCTGACGCCCTGCGAGTTCTCGCCGAAGAACACGTGCTCGGCCGCCATCGCCCCCAGCGTCATGATCAGGCCGCCCATTACCCGGCTGCGGAAGTGAGAGAACCGCTCGTCCTTCTCCATGCTCTGGTAGTGGCCGAGCGACCCGCCGCGCTTGCGGATCGACAGCCGCGTGGAGAGCACGTCCTGCTCCAGGAAGACGTGGCCGGCGGCGGCGTGGCCGGCCTCGTGGATCGCGACCGCGCGCGTCTCCTCCTGGATGTACTCGATGTTCTGGGCGGTACCGGTCTCGACGGTGGTCATCGCCTCGACGATGTCGTCCCACGAGAACTCGCGCCGGCCCTGGGTGTGGGCGATCGTCAGCGCCATCGAGCAGCACTGCTCGATCATCGACGGGGAGTAACCGTTGGTGATCCGGGCGAGCTCGTCGCGGCGCCGGTCGGTGTCCAGATCGGGCTCGTGGTCGACCTTGTTGAGGTACAGGTCGAGGATGTCCAGGCGGTCATCCTTGGTCGGGGTGCGAAACCAGATGTGACGGCCCATCCGTCCCGGGCGGGTGAGCGCCGGGTCGAGCACCTGGATGGGCACGTTGCAGGCTCCGATGAAGTAGATCTGCTCCTGGCGGGGGCGCGGCGGGCGCAGCCGCAGCGGCAGCTTGCCGAGCTTGCGCGGGACGATGAACATCGCGTCCATGAAGGTGTTGACGCGGTTGGTGACGAACTTGCGCATCAGCGGCGGCTCGTCGATACCGTCCATCACGATCAGCAGCTGGTTGAGCGCCATTCCGCCCATCCCGCCGCCCATCCCGAAGCCGGGATAGAAGCGCTGGATCCGCTCCGTGGCGCGGCCGACGAACGTGGCGTAGCCGGTCGCCGGTGACTCGGCCCGCTGCGCGAACAGCTTCTCGCGCCAGGCGCGTGACTCGATGACCAGATCTCCGGACGACGTCAGCGAGCCGTTGGGGCCGTAGAAGCAGAAGTCGTGGATCGAGGTCGATTCGATGCTGGTGCCCGATGGCCGGGATCCCAGTCCACTGCCCAGCGCCTGCCGGCGCATCCCCACGGCGTCGATCTCGTCGATGAACACGATGCACTGACCGCCCCACTTGGCCGCCAGCTTGCGCGCCTTGCGGGCCAGGAACTGCACGGTGATCGCGTCCATGCCGATGAACATGCCGGCGAACCCCGAGCCGGGGATGGTCACGAACGGGCAGTTGAAGTTGGTGGCGATCGCCTTCGAGATCATCGTCTTGCCGGTGCCGGGGGCGCCCAGGAACAGCAACCCGCGCTCGCGCTTGCCGCCGGCCTTCTCGAATTCCTCGCCTGACTGCCACAGAGTGATCACGCGGGTGATCTCTTCCTTGGCCTCCGCCTGGCCGCGGACGTCGTCGATCTTCACTCCCCAGCTGGCGTCGCCGGGCTCGTAGCCGCGGATCTGGCGCACGGCGAAGAACAGGAACGGACCGAAGAAGATCGCGAAGTTGACGAAGAACAGCAGCGGGAGCTGGACAAAAACCAGGGCCAGCTGCGGCAGCGTGTTGGGCGGGAAGATCTGACGCAGGCCGGCGAACGGGTTCAGAAACGGGGCGCTGACACCGGCGAACGCGAACAGCAGCTGGCAGAACCCGAGAAGTGCCACCACGATCAGCAGGTAGATCGGGATCCGCCGGAACTTGCCCCGCCAGAACCAGTAGCGACGCCGGGCGACGATGTCGTCCTGCTTGAGCGACTGGTCAGCGCCGTACAGGCTCGGCGACGGGATCAGCTTGCGGGTGACCACCTCCACCAGGCCGCGGAACACGACGACCGCGATCACGGTGATGATCAGGGACAGGACCAACCCGAGGCGGTTGGAGTCGAACAGGATCAAAAAGAACGCCGGCGCGGTCAGCAGCGCTACGAACGTCGCCGCCCGCGTCAGGCGACGCCACTCCGCTGCCAGCGCGGAAGCGTGCTCGTTGATCGGCGCCGAGATCCCCGGACTCTCCTGTGCGTACGCCATAGCGCTGGCCCCAGGGTACATGGACCCGCCCGCCCCCGGGGAGCAGCCTCGATCAGTCGGGCTGGAGATCAATCACCGTCAAACCGAACCGTTGCGCCAGCCGCTGCGCCACCAGTGAGCGGTGGCATGCCGCGGCCTCACATTCCACGCAGAACAGCGCCGCGATCCCGGTTCCCGGCAGCTCGGCGACCACCGGCTCCAGCGGCGCCCGGTCCAGGATCTCGGCCGTGTAGCGGCGGGTGTACTCCGGGGCGAGCCGCTGGCGCGAGCGCTTGCCCACCCCGAGCCGGTCGTCCTCCCGGTACTGGAGGTGTCGCAACTCGGTGGTCGGCGCCAGTTCGGGATGATGGCGGTAGGCGATCCCGGCATTGGCCAGGAGCGCCTGCAGCCGGCGCGAGTTGGCCCAGGCGAACCGGGGACCGCGCACGCCTCGGCGCTGGCGCACGTCGAGCAGCAGCGTGACGTCGCCGCGGCGGAGCGTCTCCAGGAACGTGTCGGCGTCGTAGCAGTAGACGCCCACGGTGGCGATCGACGCCATCACCTGCATCCTCCCACGCGCGGCAGGTTAGGATGTGCCCATCCAAAGCGGAGGGGGGCCGGCTCTGCAACCCATCGGGAAGGGGATGTTCTATGAGGTTTTGCCGTGCAGTGATGCTTGCTCCCGTCGGAGCCCTGGCGGCGACGCTCGCGCTCGCGACGTCGGCGTCGGCCGCCACTCCGGCGAGGACGCCGCTGAGCAACTCCAAGTCGCCCGCCGCGGCGCTCGCGCCGCGGACGGGGTCGGTGCCCGCCAGCACCCAGATGAACTTCGAGGTCGACCTCAAGCTGACCGATCAGGCCGGCGCCGAGGCATTCGCCAGGTCGGTGTCCACCCCCGGCAGCGCCGACTACGGCAAGTACCTGACCGCGGCGCAGTGGGAGAGTCGCTACTCACCCTCAGCCGCCGACGTGACGCAGGTCAAGAACTTTCTCACCGCCAACGGCTTCACCATCGACACGGTCTCGGCTGACCGGATGGCGGTGAGCGTCACCGGCACGGCGCAGCAGGTGGAGCGGACCTTCGGCACCACGCTGGCCTACCACACGCTGGCGCACCGCAGCCTGTTGCTGGCCGATACCGACCTGTCGGTGCCGACCGGCCTCGCCGGCATCATCGGCGGCGTGAGCGGCGTCAGCGACACGCTCGCCCACCCGGATTCCACGACCGGCAGCTCGCGGGCCGCGTCCGGCGCTGCGCAGCCGCCTCCCGGCTTTCGTAACCCGCAGCCGTGCGGCAGCTACTACGGCCAGAAGCTGGCGACCACGTTCCCACCGCTGCCCGGCGGCTACCCTGCCGACCCGCCCTACGCCCCGTGCGGCTACACCCCGCCGCAGCTGCGCAGCGCCTACGGCATCCCCAGCACCGACACCGGCACCGGTAAGACGGTGGCGATCGTCGATGCCTACGCCTCGCCGACGATCTTCGCCGACGCCCAGAAATACGCGGAGCTCAACGATCCGACCCATCCGCTGCGCAGCTCGCAGTTCTCGCAGCTGGTCGCCAACAAGTTCACCCGGGGCAAGGCATGCGGTGGCCAGAACGGCTGGTGGGGTGAGGAGACGCTGGATGTCGAGTCCGTCCACGCGATGGCCCCGGACGCCAACATCCTGTTCGCGGGCGCCAAGAACTGCTTCACCAATCCGCTGAACAACATGTTGCGGACGATCATCGACAACCATCTCGCCGACGTGATCACCAACTCCTACGGCGACAACGGCGGCGACGTCCTGGACAGCGCCGACCAGCGCCAGTCGACCGACGACATCCTCCTCATGGCCGCGGCCACCGGGATCACGGTGTCGTTCTCCAGCGGCGACGGCGGCGATGAGTTCACCACGATCGGCGCCGTGGCCGCGGATTACCCCGCATCCAGCCCATGGGCGACCGCCGTCGGAGGCACTACGTTGGCGATCGGAGCCAGCGGACAGCGCACCGGCGAGTGGGGCTGGTCGACCGCCCGGAGCGTCTACTGCGACGCCGACGTGCTCGCGGCCAAGGGCTGCACGCGCAAGCAGCTCGGGACCTGGGGCCCGCTCGCCTACGACTACGGCTCCGGCGGGGGCACCAGCATCCGCTACCCGCAGCCGTTCTATCAGCAGGGCGTAGTCCCGGCGTCGCTGTCCGAGGCCAACGCCTCGGTGATCGGCCCCGGCCCGATGCGCGTCGAGCCCGATGTGTCGATGGACGCCGATCCGACCACCGGGATGCTCGTCGGCGAGACGCAGACGTTCCCGGATGGCGTCTACTACGACCAGTACCGGATCGGCGGGACGAGCCTCGCCTCGCCGCTGCTTGCGGGCGTCGTCGCCGATGCCGACCAGGCGATGGGCGGATCGCTCGGGTTCCTGAACCCGAAGCTGTACGCGCTGCCGTCGTCTGCGCTGAACGACATCGTCCCGCCGAGCAGTCCGCTGGACATCATCCGTCCGGACTACATCGATGGCGTCGACAGCGCCTCCGGCATCGAGAACTCGGCCCGCACGATCGACTACGAGGGCCCCGAGCAGTACTGCAATCCGACCACCGGCGAGTGCTCAACCCGGAGCACCACCGCGCTGCACACCGCCAAGGGCTACGACAACATGACCGGTCTGGGGACGCCCGGCACCGGCTTCGTCCAGTCCCTGAGCGGCCACTGAGCGATTGATTGGAGAGGCGGGGCATTCGCCCCGCCCGGTGGGGAAGGCGGGGCGCTGCGCGCCCCGCCTTCGTCCGGTGCCCGCGGGCTACAGATTGACCGCCACGTACTTGGTCTCCAGGTACTCCTCGATCCCCTCGTGGCCGCCCTCCCGGCCGAAGCCCGACTGCTTGACGCCGCCGAACGGGGCCTGGGCGTTGGAGATCATGCCCTGGTTGAGGCCGATCATCCCGGTCTCGAGCCGCTCGCACACCCGCAGGGCGCGCTTGAGGTCGTTGGTGAAGACGTAGGCGACGAGGCCGTACTCGGTGTCGTTAGCGGCGGCGACCGCCTCATCCTCGTCGGCGAAGCCCTTGACCGGGGCCACCGGACCGAAGATCTCCTCGTCCAGCAGCTTGGCGTCATCGGGGACGTCGGTGAGGACGGTCGGGTTGTAGAAGTAGCCGGCGCCCTCACGCGCCTGTCCGCCGACGACGGCGTGAGCGCCCCGGCCGAGGGCGTCCTGGACGAGCTCTGAGACCTTGGTTCGCTGCGTGTTGTCAATCAGCGGCCCCACGTCGGTGGCATCGTCCACGCCGCGCCCCAGCTGCAGGGCGCCCATCTTGGCGGCCAGTTTCTCGGCGAACTCCTCGGCGACGCGGCCGGCGATGTGGAAGCGGTTGGCCGACGTGCACGCCTCGCCGATGTTGCGCATCTTGGCGACCATGGCCCCGGCGACGGCGGCGTCGATGTCGGCGTCCTCGAAGACGATGAACGGAGCGTTGCCGCCCAGCTCCATCGACAGGCGCAGCAAGTTGTCAGAGGCCTGGCCCATCAGCTTGCGTCCCACCTCGGTGGAGCCGGTGAACGACAGCTTGCGCAGGCGCGGATCGGAGATGAGCGGCCCGGTCGTCTCACCGGATGAGGACGCCGTGAACACGTTCAGCACGCCGCCGGGCAGCCCCGCCTCCTCCAGGATCCTGGCCAAGGCCAGCATCGACAGCGGCGTCTGCTGGGCGGGCTTGACCACCATCGTGGCGCCGGCGGCGATCGCCGGGCCGATCTTGCGGGTACCCATCGCCAGCGGGAAGTTCCACGGCGTGATCATCAGGCATGGGCCAACCGGTTGCTTCATGGTCAGCACGCGGCCGGCCCCGTTGGCGGCCACCGTATACCGGCCGTCGATGCGCACCGTCTCCTCGGAGAACCAGCGAAAGAACTCCGCCGCGTAGATGATCTCGGCCAGCGACTCCTTGACCGTCTTGCCCATCTCCAGGGTCATCAGCAGCGCGAGATCGTCCTTGCGTTCGATGATCGTCTCGAACGCGCGGCGCAGGATCTCGCCGCGGTCGCGCGGCGCCATCGCGGCGAAATCGGGGCCGGCGTGCACGGCGGCGTCGAGCGCCGCCCGGGCGTCATCGGTGGACGCATCGGCTACGTCGCACAGCGGTTCGCCGGTCGACGGATCCTCGACCGACAGGGTGCCCTTGGCGCCGTCTCGCCACTCGCCCGCGATGTACAGCTGCTTCGGGACCTGGTCGACTACCTGGTGCTCTTGGGAGGCGGTGATCGTGCTCATGTCACCAACCTACTACTCCCCGGTCGGCCGGTCCGTCAGCGGGCCGACCGGGGAGGGGAGAACGTTGCTAGGCGGCCGCGGGGGCGACCGGCGCCGACTCGAGCGCCACGCCCAGGACCTCGTCGACGGTCATCGCGAAGTGGAACGTCATCTGCTCGCGGACCTCCGCGGGCACGTCGTCCAGGTCGCCGCGGTTGCGCTCGGGGAGCACCACATCGGTGAGCCCCGCCGCATGGGCGGCCAGCACCTTCTGCTTGACGCCGCCGATCGGCAGCACCCGGCCCTGCAGGGTGACCTCGCCGGTCATCCCGACGGTGTGCTTGACCGGCCGCCGCGAGAGCAGCGACGTCAGAGCCGTCACCATCGTCACGCCGGCTGACGGACCGTCCTTGGGGATGGCTCCGGCGGGGACGTGGACGTGGAACGCCTCGTCCTCGAACTGGGCGGGGTTGATGTTGAGGTCACCGGTGTGACCGCGGACGTAGGAGAGGGCGATCTGCGCCGACTCCTTCATCACGTCACCCAGCTGGCCGGTCAGGGTCAGCCCCGGCTTGCCCGGCATCGCCGTCGCCTCGACGAACAGGACGTCGCCGCCGGCGCCGGTGACCGCCAGGCCGGTGGCCACTCCGGGGACCGCGGTCCGCACCGCCGACTCCTGGAAGAACCGCTGGCGCCCGAGGGCGTCACGGACGGCGTCCAGGTCGAGGGTCACGGGGGCCGTGGCCTTGCCCGAGGCGATCTTGGTCGCGATCTTGCGCAGCAGCGTGCCCAGGTCACGCTCCAGCTGGCGAACGCCGGCCTCGCGCGTGTACTCGATGGCGATGGTCTCCAGCATGACGTCGGAGACGTCCACCTCCTCGGGCCGCAGCCCGTTGCGCTCCAGCTGACGCGGCCACAGGTACCCGCGGGCGATCGCCACCTTCTCCGAGGTGGTGTAGCCGTCGAAGCGGATCACCTCCATGCGGTCGAGCAACGGGCTGGGGATCGTGTCGGCCACGTTGGCGGTGGCGATGAACATGACGCCGCTCAGGTCGAGCTCCAGGTCCAGGTAGTGGTCCCGGAAGGAGTGGTTCTGCGCCGGATCCAGCACCTCGAGCAGGGCCGCCGACGGGTCGCCGCGCCAGTCGGCGCCGACCTTGTCGACCTCGTCGAGCATGATCACCGGGTTCATCGTCCCGGCGTCGCGCAGGGCGCGAACCAGCCGCCCCGGCAGGGCGCCGATGTAGGTGCGCCGGTGGCCGCGGATCTCGGCCTCGTCACGGACGCCGCCCAGCGACATCCGGACGAACTTGCGTCCGGTGGCTCGAGCGATCGACTCGCCGATCGAGGTCTTGCCGGTGCCGGGCGGTCCGATCAGGGTGAGGATGGCGCCGGAGCGCTTGTCCTCGGTGATCCCGCGATCGACGCGCAGCTTCTTGACCGCGATGTACTCGACGATCCGGTCCTTGACGTCCTCCAGGCCGGCATGGTCCTCGTCGAGAATCTCGCGGGCATGCGTGGGATCGAGCTTCTCCTCAGAGTTCTCCGACCATGGCACGGCGATCAGCCAGTCCAGGTAGGAACGGATCATCGAGGACTCGGCGCTCTGCTCGCCCATGCGCTCCAGGCGGCCGAGCTCCTTCTCGGCCTGCTCGCGGGCGTGCTCGGGCATCCCGGCCTCTTCAATCTTGGTCCGGTACTCCTCCACGATCGAGGCGTCGTCCTCGTCGAGTTCCTTGCGGATCGACTCCATCTGCTTGCGCAGGAAGTACTCGCGCTGCTGCTTCTCGGCGCCGGACTCGACGTCGTCGCGGATACGCTTGCGCACCTGCAGCTCAGCCAGCCGCTCGCGCTGATAGCTGAGGGCCAGCTCGAGGCGCTCGGTGACGTCGAGCGTCTGCAGCAGCCTGACCTTCTGGTCGTAGTTGAGGTCGGGGCTGTAGCCGCTGGTGTCGGCCAGCGTGCCGGGCTCCGAGATCGAGCGCAGGAACGCGGAGATACGGCCGTCGTCGCCGCGGACCTCGAGGATCTCCTCGACCACGGCGCGATACTCGCGCTCCAGGTTGCGCGTCTTGCCGTCGACGGGCACCGGATCGGCGTGCTCGTCGACGTCGACGAACAGGCGGCCGTCCGGCAGGGTCTGGGCGGCGCCGGCGACGCCACGGTGCAGGCCCTGGAGCTCAACCGCACGGCCGCCGCCGGGCAGGCGCACGCGATTGCTCACTTCGGCGACCGTGCCAATGGCCGCGAACTCCTGCTCATGCCGCGGCACCAGCAGGACGCGATCCTCATCGCCGGCGTCAATCGCCAGCGTGAGCGACATGCCCGGGAAGACGACGACGTCTTCGAGCGGGACCAGCAGTAGGCGACTCATCAAGTCTTCACTTTCAATAGGTGCTTACGAATCATAAGACAGGATATCACCGCGGACGACACGGCGCAGATGGATCTCAGTCGACTCGACTAAGATTATCAAGCTGCGGGGTGGGGGCTCGAAGTCGATCGGGGACGGCTGTGGCGGTGGAGTGACCGAATCTGGGATGATCGGCGCCATGCCGGAGGAGCAGACCCGCACCGACGAGCCGGTCCACGACGTGCTGGCGGCGGAGGAGTTCGGGGTGCCCGCCCCGGATCCGGCGTTGCATCACGGTCCGGTCTCGCTGCCGGGCGACCCGACGGGGATCGCCGAGCCGCACGACGTGCTGGCGGCCGAGGAGTTCGCGATGCCCGCCCCGGGCCCCGGCGGCGCCGGCGTCGAGCCGCGGCATCGCGGGCGTCCGGGGCGCGGAGCCTTCGCGGTCGCCGGGGCGCTGGCTGTTGCGCTTGTGTTGCGCAAACGTTTGAAGTAGCGCACACGTAGGTCTTGATCCGTAACGTCCCGCGCTGCCATCGTGGCGAGGTGCAAGATAAGCACGAACATCCGGCTCAAGGCGACACTCGACTCGCAGAGCTGGCCGACAGGCAGCACGGCGTTGTGGACCGGGAGCAGTTGTACGACCTCGGGGCCCTCCACGACCTCATGCGGGGCGGCAGCGGGCTGATCCACGTCACGGCGCCGGGGCGCCACCGGATCCCGGGGATTCGCTGTCATCACACCCGCGGCCTGCATGCCGACGATGTCACCACCATCGATGCGAGCCCGGTCACCACCAGCGAGCGCACGCTCTCAGACCTGGCGACGATCCTCAACCGCCGCCGGCTGTGCGCCGCGCTGGAGCAGGCGCAGCGCCAGAACAAGCTGCACTTCAGCGGGCTCGAAGCCGCGACCGTGCGCAGCCCTGGCCGCCGCGGCGTCGTCGCCGCTGCGGCGAGCCATGGTCGAACTGGAACGAGCCGATATGGACCGAGTCAGACCTCGAGGACCGCTTCCGCGAGCTCGTCCGCGCCCACGATCTCCCGCAGCCGCGGGCCAACGTGTTGGTCGACGGCTTCCTGGTCGACTTCTACTGGCCGAACCACAATCTCGTCGTCGAGGTGGACAGCTACGCATTTCACTCAACGCGCGCCACGGATCGCAGGCGAGACGTGCGGCTCACCGAAGCGGGACGCCGCGTGGTCCGCTTCAGCGACCGGCGGATCGCCGATACGCTCGCGGACGTCGCCGAGGACGTCAGCCGGCTGCTGCGCGCCGGGCCTTCGCCGCCGCCGGCGAGATCAGGTCCGTGATCGTGCCGTCGGCCAGCTCGGCGGAGAACGCGACGGTTTCTGACAGCGTGGGGTGGGGGTGCACGGTGAGCGCGATGTCCTCCATGTTGGCGCCCATCTCCAGGGCCAGCACGGTCTCGGAGATCAGATCCCCGGCGCCAACTCCGATGATGCCGGCGCCGAGCAGACGGTGCGAGCCGGGCTCCACCAGTAGCTTTGTCAGGCCCTCGTCTCGTCCCAGCCCCAGCGCCCGCCCCGAAGCGCTCCACGGGAACACCGCCTTCTCGTACTCCACGCCGGACTCGCGGGCGGCGGTCTCGGTCAGGCCCATCCAGGCGACCTCGGGGTCGGTGTACGCCACCGACGGGATCGTCTTGGCGTCGAACTCGACGTCGTGGCCGGCGATCACCTCGGCGGCCACCTTGCCCTCGTGGGTCGCCTTGTGGGCAAGCATCGGGCCGCCCACGATGTCGCCGATCGCGTAGATCCCGGCCACGTTGGTGCGCATCCGGCGGTCGACCGCGATGAAGCCGCGCTCGTCGACGGACACGCCGGCGGCCTCCGCGTCGATCGCCCGACCGTTGGGTACTCGGCCGACCGCCACCAGCACCTGGTCGAAGATCCGGGCCTGACTCTCGGAGAGCTCCACCTTCAGACCGTTCTTCTGCGGCCGCACGCCGGAGACCAGCGTTTCCAGCAGGACGTCCTCGTAACGCGCCCCGATCCGCTTGGCCAGCGGCCGGACGATGTCGGCATCACACCCGGTCAGCAGGTGGTCGAGCATCTCGACCACGGTCACCTTGGCGCCCAGAGCGTCGTACACGCACGCCATCTCCAGGCCGATGATCCCGCCCCCGATGACCAGCAGCCGCCGGGGAACCGACGCCGGCGACAGCGCCGCGGTCGAGTCGATGATCCGCTCGTCGTCGGGCAGCCCGGGAATCGCCGCGGCCTGCGATCCCGCGGCGATGATGCAGTTCTCAAACGTAAGCTCCCGTTCGCCGACGACCAGCGACGATGGGCCGGTGAACCTTCCAGAACCGTGCACGACCTCGACCCGCCGCTGCTTGGCGAGGCCGGCGAGACCGCCGGTCAAGCGATCGACGACCGACGTCTTCCACTCCAGCAGCTTCGCCAGATCCACCGACGGCGACCCGAACGAGATCCCGTGGGTGGCCATCTCCTCGGTCTCGGCGATCACCCGGGCGGCGTGCAGCAGCGCCTTGGAGGGGATGCAGCCGACGTTCAGGCAGACGCCGCCGAGCCGCTCGTAGCGCTCGACCAGCGCCACCTTCAGACCGAGGTCGGCGGCCCGGAACGCCGCGGTGTATCCGCCCGGCCCGGAGCCGAGCACCACCACCTGGAAGTCCCGCTCGCCATCGGAATCGGATCCCGCCCGCGCAGGCGGGGGAGGGGGTGCCTCCCCGGTTACCCTGGCCGCGTCATCGCTCTCGTCATCGTCTGTGTCATTGTCTGTGTCATTGTCTGTGTCATCGCTCGCGTCATCGTCTGTGTCATCGCTTGTGTCATCGTCTGTGTCATCACTTGTGTCATCGTCTGTGTCATCACTTGTGCCACCGCCTGCGCCATCACTCGAGGTCTCGAGCGTCATCAGCGGCGACCCCTCCGACACCCGGTCGCCCACGGACACCGAAAGCCCCGAGACGACCCCGGCAAACGGAGCCGGCACGTCCATTGTCGCCTTGTCGGACTCCAGGGTGACCAGCGGGTCCTCCACGGCGACCTCGTCTCCTTCGGAGACGAGAATCTCGATCACCGGGACGTCTTCGAAATCCCCGATGTCGGGGACCCGTACCTCGGTCACAGCAGTGCCCGGCGGAGATCGGACAGCACGCCGACCAGGTAGGCGACGAAGCGAGCCGCGGCCGCGCCGTCGATCACGCGGTGGTCGTAGGAAAGCGACAACGGGACCATCAGCCGTGGCACAAACGACGCGCCGTCCCAGACCGGCCGCAGCGCCGACCGGGTGACGCCGAGGATTGCCACCTCGGGAGCGTTGACGATCGGGGTGAAAGACGTTCCGCCGATTCCGCCGAGCGAGGAGATCGTGAACGTCGAGCCGTTCATGTCGCCGGGGGAGAGCTTGCCCTCGCGGGCCTTGCCGGACAGCGCGGTCAGCTCGGTCGCGATCTCCTTGAGGCCCTTGCCGTCCGCATCCTTGATCACCGGCACGACCAGCCCTCCCGGCGTGTCGGCGGCGAAGCCGATGTTGTAGTAGCGCTTGAGCACCAGCTCGTCGCCGTCCAGCGAGGAGTTGAAGTCCGGGAACTTCTTCAGTGCGGCCACGCACGCCGCCACCAGGAACGTGACCATCGTGAACTTGACGCCCTCCTTGGCATGCTCGTCGTTGAGCCGCTTGCGCCAGGCCTCCAGCTCGGTGATGTCGGCCTCGTCGTTGTGGGTGACGTGGGGGATCATCACCCAGTTGCGCGCCAGGTTGGGGGCCGAGATGCGCTGGATCCGGGACCTCGCGACGCGCTCCACCGCCCCGAACTTCTCAAACTCAACCGACGGCCACGGCGGTAGTCCCTCAGCTAGGGAATCGGATCCCGCCCGCGCCCCGGCCGCCGCAGACGGTGGGGGGGCGCCGGCCTCCGCCGGCGAGGCCGGTCCTCCGCCGTCCGCCAGGCTCTGCACGTCCTCCTTGGTGATCCGCCCCTTGCGGCCGCTGCCGCTCGCCGCGCGCAGGTCGACGCCCAGCTCTCGGGCTAGGCGCCGTGCCGAGGGGCTGGCGTAGAGCGGGCCGTCGCCATTGTCTGTGGCCGGCTGCCCGGGCTGCGCCTGCGCCTCGGACGGCGCCGCCGCCTCCGTCGTTTCGGACGCCGCCGGCTCCTCCGTCGTTTCGGACGCCGCCGGCTCCTCCGTCGTTTCGGACGCCGCCGGCTCCTCCGTCGTTTCGGACGCCGCCGGCTCGGAGTGCGGCGTTTCCTCCGTCGTGTCGGACGGCGCCGCCTCCTCCGTAGCCTCGGACGGCGCCACCGCCGATGTCGACGCCCGGTCGGCCGCCGCCGCCTGCTCGGCCGGCTCGCCGGCGCCGGCATCGTCGTCGTCCCCCTCCAGACTGAGCAGGGGGCTGCCCTCCGAGACGTGATCCCCGATGGCGACGGTGATCTCGCGGACCACGCCTCCGAACGGCGCCGGAACGTCCATCGTCGCCTTGTCGGATTCCAGTGTGACCAGCGGGTCCTCGGCGGCGACGGAATCACCCACCGAGACCAGGATCTCGATCACCGGAACGTCCTCGAAGTCGCCGATGTCGGGGACCTGCACCTGGGTCGAGGTCGCACTCATACGCCGATGGGCAGCGGAGCCTCGGGGTCGATCTCGTACTTGGTGATCGCGTCGGAGACCAGCTTGCGGTCCACCCGGTCCTGGACAGCAAGCTCCTTGAGCGCGGCCACCGCGATGTAGTGGCGGTCGATCTCGAAGAAGCGCCGCAGCGCCTGTCGAGTGTCGCTGCGCCCGTAACCGTCGGTGCCGAGCGTGCGGTAGGCCCCGGGCACCCACTGGCGGATCTGGTCGGGCACGGCACGCAGGTAGTCCGTGGAGGCGACCACCGGCCCGCGGCGCTCCGACAGGCACTGAGCGACGTAGGCGGCGCGCGGCTTGCGCGCAGGATGGAGCATGTTCCAGCGCTCGATCTCGATCCCGTCGCGGCGCAGCTCGCTGAAGGAGGTGACGCTCCACACGTCGGCGCGGACGTCGAAGTCCTCGGCCAGCAGGTCGGCGGCGGCGAGTACCTCGCGCAGGATGGTGCCGGAGCCCAGCAACTGCACGGTCGGGCGGCGCGTACGCTTCGGCGCCTCGCGCAGCCGGTGCATGCCGCGTAGGATGCCCTCCGGCGCGTCGTCGGCCATCGCCGGGTGGGGGTAGTTCTCGTTCATCAGCGTGAGGTAGTAGAAGACGTCCTCCTGCTCGGTGAGCATCCGGCGCAGTCCGTCCTGGATGATCACCGCCACCTCATAGCCGTAGGCGGGGTCGTAGGCGCGGCAGTTGGGAACGACCGAGAACAGCAGGTGGCTGTGCCCGTCCTCGTGCTGCAGGCCCTCGCCGTTGAGCGTCGTCCGCCCGGCGGTGCCGCCGAGCAAAAAGCCCCGGGTACGGCTGTCGCCGGCGGCCCAGATCAGATCGCCCACCCGCTGGTAGCCGAACATCGAGTAGTAGATGTAGAACGGCACCATCGGCACGTCGTGCGCGCTATAGGAGGTGCCGGCGGCGACAAACGACGAGATCGAGCCCGCCTCCGTGATCCCTTCTTCGAGGATCTGGCCCTGCTCGTCCTCCTTGTAGAACATCAGCTGCTCGGAGTCCTCAGGCCGGTAGCGCTGCCCGAACGGCGAGTAGATCCCGAACTGGCGGAAAAGGCCCTCCATGCCGAACGTGCGCGACTCGTCGGGGACGATCGGCACGATGTGGGGGCCGAGCTGCTTTTCGCGCAGCAGCGCCGCCAGCACCCGGACGAACGCCATGGTGGTGGAGATCTCGCGGTCGCCGGTGCCCTGCAGCTGGGACTTGAACAGTTCCAGGTCCGGAGCCGCGAGCGACTCCGAACGGCGCCGGCGCACCGGCAGCGGACCGCCCAGCGCCTCGCGCCGTTCGCGCAGATACTGCATTTCCGCCGAGTCCGCGGGCGGCTTGTAGTACTCGCCGGCGTGGACCTGTGCGTCGGTGAGCGGGAGCTCGAAGCGGTCCCGGAACGCCAGCAACGCCGCCTCGGTCATCTTCTTGGCCTGATGGGTGATCATCTGACCCTCGCCGGAGACACCCATTCCGTAGCCCTTGATCGTCTTGGCCAGGATCACCGTCGGTTGGCCGGTGTGGCGGACCGCGGCGTGATAGGCGGCATACACCTTCTGCTGATCGTGACCGCCCCGGTTGAGCAGCCAGATCTCGTCGTCTGACATGTGCGACACGCGCTCCAGCACCCGCGGATCACGCCCGAAGAACTGCTCTCGCACGTAGGCGCCGTCACGCGACTTGAACGTCTGGTAGTCGCCGTCGACGCAGTCGCCCATCACCTTGACCAGAGCGCCATCGACGTCGGCGGCGAGCAGCGGGTCCCAGCGGCTGCCCCAGATGACCTTGATCACGTTCCAGCCGGCGCCGCGGAAATCGGATTCCAGCTCCTGAATGATCTTGCCGTTGCCCCGGACCGGCCCGTCGAGCCGCTGCAGATTGCAGTTGACGACCCAGATCAGGTTGTCCAGTTGCTCGCGGCCGGCGAGCGCGGTGGCGCCCATCGACTCGGGCTCGTCCATCTCCCCGTCGCCGAGGAACGCCCACACCTTACGCCCGGCGGTGTCGGCCAGCCCGCGCGCCTGGAGATACTTCATGAACCGGGCCTGGTAGATCGAGGTGATCGCACCGATCCCCAGGGACACGGTGGGGAACTGCCAGAACTCGGGCATCAACCACGGGTGGGGATAGGAGCTGAGCCCGCCTGGAGTGGAGACCTCCTGACGGAAGCCGTCCAGCTGCTCCTGGCTGAGGCGGCCCTCCAGGAACGCACGCGCGTAGTTGCCGGGGGAGGAGTGACCCTGGAAGTAGACGAGGTCGCCGCCGTGGTCTTCAGAGGGCGCGTGCCAGAAGTGGTTGAAGCCGACCTCCATCAGCGTCGCCAGCGACTGATAGGTGGCGATGTGACCCCCCAGCTCCGAAGACTCCTTGTTGGCGCGGACCACCATCGCGATCGCGTTCCAGCGCACGATCGACCGCAGCCGGCGCTCGATCGCCGCGTCGCCGGGCAGGGACGGCTCGCGCTCGGCGGGGATCGTGTTGATGTAGGCGGTGTTGAGGCTGGCGATCGGCCCGGTGCCCGCGTGCTGGGCGCGCTCGATCACCCGGGTGAGCAGATCTCGGGCGCGACCGGGCCCGTCGTGGGAGACGACGGCGTCCAGCGCCTCGAGCCACTCGGAGGTCTCTACCGCGTCGGGATCTGCCGGCTCCGCAGCGGCTTTATTGCCATTCGCGGTCGGCGTCTGCGTCTGGGCTCGATCAGCCATGGCATGCGTGTGCGGGTCGGCGTTCTCGGGGACCCGATCATACCCCGGCCGAGGGCATGGCCCCCAGCCGGCGTCTTTTGGTTAGGTTTGCGGTACATGAGCTTGCGTGAGGTGGAGGGGCTCGCCGGACCCCCGTGGGATAGGCCGCTGGCCGGGAGATTGGATCGGCTCGTGGTTCATTCCGAGCTGTTGCAATCCAACCCCCTGGGCGATCCGGCGCGGCGGCCGCTGTACGTCTACCGGTCGCCGGGGATAGCGACCGAGGACGACTCGCGGGTGCCGTCGGTGTACGTCATCCAGGGGTACTCCGGTCAGGTCGACATGTGGGTGGGGCGCACCGCGTTCGAGCCGACGTTCGTCGAACGGCTGGATGCGATGTTCCGAGGTGGCGATTGCCCCGACGCGGTGATCGTGTTCGTCGACGCCTGGACCTCGCTCGGTGGCTCCCAGTTCCTCAACTCGTCCAGCACCGGCAGGTATCTGGACCATCTCTGCGACGAGATCGTGCCGTTCGTCGACGACCGCTATCCCACGCTGGCCGGTCGCGAGCATCGGGGGATCGCCGGCAAGTCATCCGGCGGATACGGGGCGATGGTGGTGCCGATGCTCCGTCCCGACGTGTTCGGAGCGCTGGCGTCGCACGCCGGCGACGCGCTGTTCGAGGCCTGTTACCTGCGCGACGTCCCGGGAATCGTCCGGCTGCTGCGCGACAGCTTCAACGGCTCCTATGACGAGTTGCTGCGCGCCGTCGCCGAGCAGCCGAGCTTTGACTGGAGCCGGTATGGCGCCGCCTTCTCACTGTACGCATATGCCTGCGCCTACAGCCCGGATCCGGACCGTCCCGGCAAGCCGCTGCTGCCGTTCGACGTGGGCACGGGCCGCCTGGACGAGGAGGTGTGGCAGCAATGGCTGGCGCTGGACCCGGTGCGGATGGCCGAGCCGCACGCCGATGCGCTGCACAGCCTGCGCCGGATCTACCTCGACGCCGGCCGCCAGGACGAGTTCTTCCTGGACCTGGGGGCGCAGGCCTTCTCGGCTGAGCTGTCGCGGCTCGGAGTCGCGCACTCCCTGGAGCTGTTCGAGGGCACGCACGGGGGCATCTCCTATCGCTACCCCGGCGCGATCCGCGAGCTGGTCCTCGCCCTCGCCGAGCCGTGACGCTGAGTGCCGATACCGATCTCGCGTTCGCCGGGCCGGGAGCGCTGGCGGCGAGGGTGCGGGATGGGCAGCTGCACCCGCGCGAGTTGGTGGAGCTGTACCTCGCGCGCATCGAGGCGCTCGATCCCGGCGTGAACGCGTTCCGGGTGCTCCGGCCCGAGCGCGCGCTGGCCGAGGCGCAGACCGCCGACCGCGCCGGTCCGCTGGCGGGGGTGCCGATCGCGGTCAAGGACGACACCGCGCTCGCGCAGGAGACCGCGACGCGCGGGACGCGGAGCCCGCGACCGCCGGCGACCGCCGACGCCACCCCCGTCCGCCGCCTGCGCGCCGCGGGCGCGATCCCGCTCGGGCTGACCAACGTCCCGGAGCTGATGATCTTCCCGTGGACGGCGACGAGGGCCAACGGCGTGACCCGCAACCCGTGGAATCCGGCCCGCACCCCAGGCGGCTCCTCGGGGGGCTCGGCGGCTGCGGTGGCGGCGGGGATGGCGGCGGCGGCGACCGGATCCGACGGCGGCGGCTCGCTGCGGATCCCGGCGGCCTGCTGCGGGCTGGTCGGGTTCAAGCCGAGTCGTGGGCGGGTGTCGGCGGAGCCCGGCGGCGATTGGCTGGGGCTGGCGGTGTACGGCGCGCTGGCACGCACCGTGGCTGACAGCGGGCTGCTGCTCGACGTCATGAGCGACGGCCCCGCCGGCGTCAACGGCGGCCCGGCGCGCGACGGCAGCTTCGCGGACGCCGCCGGCCGGCCACCGCGGCGGCTGCGGATCGCGATCTCCCGCAAGCTGCCACCAGGCCTGCTGGGTCGCGTCAGCACCGACCAGCGCGGCGCCTGGGAGCGGACCGCAGCGCTACTCAGCGGCCTCGGCCACGAGATCGTCGAGCGGGACCCCGCCTACGGATTGGCGCAGGTGGAGTTCCTGCAGAACTGGCTGCGGGGCATCTACGAGGAGTCGTTGACCGTCCCCGACCGCTCCACGCTGGAGCCCAGCACCCGTCAGATGGCCGCCGGCGGGCGGTATCTGGTCCCGTCGTGGCGCCGCCGCCGGCTCCTGGCGGGGCGTCATGCGACCACCGCCCGGATCACCGCACTGTGGGACGAGTGCGACGTGCTGATGACCCCGGCGCTGGCCAAGACGGCGATCGTGGCGGAGGGCGGCTACGGGCGCCCCGCGCCGCTCGCCGTCGACATCGCCGGGCGGTTCACCCCGTTCACCCCGATCTTCAACCTCACCGGCCAGCCGGCCGTGTCGATCCCCGCCGGTGTCGGATCCGACGGACTGCCGCTGAGCGTCCAGCTGGTCGGTAGGCAGGGCGCCGAGGCCACGCTGTATTCGCTCGCCGGCCAGCTCGAGGCCGCGGCGCCCTGGGCCCAGCGACGGCCGCCACTGTGATGAGCCTCACCCCCCGCAGAAGAGGTGGAATCGGGCGCCTTGCGCGGCGCGTCGGCCCCTGGTACGCTCCTGTACCGTGACCGTCCTGGCTGAGCCGGCGACCGCCGCCACACCGCCTGCCGCCGCGCCGCCCGCCGCCACCGCGCCGCCCGCCGCCACCGCGCCGCCCGCCGCCACCCCGCCGCCCGCCGCCGCGGCGGCCGCGCCTCGTCCCTCACCCGCCGGTCCCGTGACCGACACGGTCCCCACGAGGCTGCCGCCCGGGACGGAGCTGCCGACTTTCCTGCAGGGACTGCGCTTCGTCCGGCGGCCGATGAGCTTCAATCTCGGTCTCCAGCGCAGGTTTGGCGACGTCTGGAGCCTTCGACTGCCGACCCGGCGCGAGGGGTTCGTGGTCAGCTGCCACCCCGATCATCTCGAGTCGCTGCTCAAGGCCAGCCCGGCCGACGCGCCCTCGCTCACCGGCGAGTCGCCGTTGCGGCCGATCCTGGGTCCCAACTCGGTACTGACCTCGGTCGGCGCTCGTCACCTGCGCCAGCGAAAGCTCCTGCTGCCCCCGTTTCACGGCGAGGCGGTGCAGCGCTACGTGGCGATGATCTCTGACGTGGTCGGCCGGGAGATCGACGCGTGGCCGATCGGCGAGCCGTTCGCGCTCGCCCCCCGGATGCAGGCGGTGACGCTCGAGGTGATCATGCGCGGTGTGCTCGGGATCGGTCGCCAGACTCGTGGTCAGGACGCTGAGCAGCGACTCCGGCGGACGATCCGGCGGCTGCTGGCGGCGTCGACGCATCCGTTGTACCAGCTCGTGGAGATGCACAACGCCGGCTCCGCCGAGCCCCGCGGCGTGCTCGCCGGCCTGCTGGGGATCGCCGATCGCCAGATCTACCAGGTGATCGCGCAGCGGCGGGCGGCCGCCGCGGGTCGACCGGGCGACGACGTGCTCTCGCTGCTGCTTGATGCCCGCGATGAGAGTGGCCGGCCGCTCACCGATCACGAGCTGCGCGATGAGCTGCTGTCGCTCGTGCTCGCCGGACACGAGACGACCGCCAACTCGCTGGCGTGGACGTTCGAGCGCCTGCTGCGCCACCCCGGGGCGTACGATCGGTTGCGCCAGTCGGTACGCCGCGCCGACACGGGCGCCGGTCGCGAGTACGTCGAGGCGACGATCCACGAGGGGATGCGCACCCGGCCGGTGATTCCGATGATCATCCGGCTGGTCAAGCGCCGCTGGCGCCTCGGCGACTACGTGCTGCCGGCGGGCACGCCGGTGGCGATAAGCATCATCGCCCTGCATCACCGGCCCGACGTCTACCCCGAGCCGCACGCGTTCGCCCCTGAGCGCTTTCTCACCGGCAGACCCGGCACCTACACGTGGATCCCGTTCGGCGGCGGCATCCGGCGCTGCCTGGGCGCGTCGCTGGCTATGGCCGAGCAGCGCGTCGTGCTGGAGGCGGTCGCCCGGCGCACCGACCTGGCTGTCCCCGACCCGGCGTCCGAGCCGGCGCGGATGCGCAACGTGACGATGATCCCGCGGGACGGCTGCCGGGTGATGGTGTTGGCTCGCCATGACGCCTGAGCCGCTGGCGGGCGCGCCGCCGGCGCCGGCGCGGCGCGCTCCGTCCGCCGGCGCTGGCCACCGCGAGCGACTGATCGGCGCGATGGCCGCGGCGATCGAGGCGAAGGGCTATCGGGACACGACGGTGGCCGACGTGGTCCGGATCGCGCGCACCTCCCGGCGCAACTTCTACGAGCACTTCGCCGACCGCGACGCGTGCTTCCTGGCCCTCTTCGACGCTACCAACGACGCCATGATGCGCCAGATCGCCGCCGCCGTCTGGCCCGAGCAACCGCTTGACCAGCAGGTCGACGGCGCGGTCGACGCCTATATCGACAACGTGACCGCTCAGCCTGCGCTGTACCGCAGCTTCGTCCGCGAGCTGCCCGGGCTCGGGCAGGCGGGCGCCGACCGCGGCTTGGCGACGCTCGAGAGGTTCGCCGGACTGCTCGTGGAGTTGGTCGAGTCCGGACGTCGGGCACAACCGGATCTGGGGCTGGCGCCGCTGGGTGTCGACACCGCGATCATCATCGTCGGCGGCCTGAGAGAGCTGCTGGTCATCTCACTCCAACGCGGGCGCGACATGCGCGAACTGCGCGCCACCGCGGGCAAGACCATCAAGGCGATCCTCAACGGCACGCTGCTGTAAGTGCTTTTGTCGCGAAGGGGCCAGTGAGCGTGCTGCGCCGCAACCGGGTGGAGGTGGACGGCCGCACGGCGTTCGTGTCAGGGGCGGCGTCGGGCATCGGGCGGGCGGTCGCGCTGCGACTGGCCGCGTATCGCTGCCCGATCGCGATCGTCGACCAGGACGAAGACGGGCTGCGGGCGACAGCCGACCTGATCTCCGGCCCCGTGCTCGCCCGCCGGGTCGACGTCCGTGATCGCCAGGCCCAGATGGCGTTCGCCGCCGACGTCGCCGACTGGGCGCCGGCGCCGCTGGGGATGGTGTTCAACAATGCCGGCGTCGCCACCTCGCAGGGGATCGCCGACGGGTCGGTGGAGGACGACGAGTGGGTTCTCGGCGTCAACTTCGGCGGCGTCGTCAACGGCGTCCGCTCGTTCCTGCCGATCCTGCTGCGCCAGGGCTCCGGGGTGATCGTCAACACCTCGAGCGTCTTTGGGCTGGTCGGGATGCCCTACCAGAGCGCCTACTGCTCCTCCAAATTCGCCGTGCGCGGCTTCACCGATTCGCTGCGTCAAGAGCTGCGGGGCACCGGCGTCCGCGCCATCACGGTGTACCCCGGCGGGGTCAAGACCAACATCGTCCGCAACGCGCGCTTTCACCCGCACCCGCTTTACCCCGGCATGTCGCACGACGAGGCGGTCCACCGGTTCGAGACGATGGCGCCGACGCCCCCGGACCGAGCGGCGAGGATCATCCACGAGGGCGCCAAGGCCGGCCGCAGCCGGATTCTCGTAGGGCCCGACGCGTACTTGTTCGACGTCCTGGGTCGGCTGGCGCCGACGCGGTACTTCGATGTCCTCGCGCGCCTGGAAACACGGGTCAGCCGGCGCCGCTGAGCCCCGCCGGGTTTCCTTTGCCGGCGTGGTCTGCTTGCATGCAATGCCCGATCGCAGCAAAGGAGCCCCCCGATGACCGCCATCACCCCCCGCGAGATTCGTCCGCTCGACTTCCTGGGCATCGATGACCTGCTCGACGACGAGGAGCTGATGATCCGGGACACGGTCCGGGCATTCGTCTCCGACCAGGTCCTGCCGAATATCGGCGACTGGTTCGAGGCGGCGCAGATCCCGTTGGAGCTCGCTCCGGCGCTGGGAAAGATCGGCGTGCTCGGCATGCACCTCGAGGGTTACGGCTGCGCCGGGGCAAGCTCCACCGCCTACGGGCTGGCCTGCCTCGAGCTGGAGGCAGGGGACAGCGGGCTGCGGAGCCTGGTCTCGGTCCAGGGCTCGCTGGCGATGTACGCCATCCATCGCTGGGGCTCGGAGGAGCAGAAGCTCGAATGGCTGCCGCGGATGGCGGCCGGGGAGGCGATCGGCTGCTTTGGGCTGACTGAGCCGGACGCCGGCTCTGACCCGGGGGCGATGCGGACACGGGCTCGCCGCGACGGCGACGACTGGATCCTGCACGGACAGAAGATGTGGATCACCAACGGCTCGGTGGCCGAGGTCGCCGTCGTATGGGCCCGGACCGATGACGGCATCCGCGGTTTTCTCGTCCCGCGCGCGACGAAGGGGTTCACCACGCAGGACATCCACCGCAAGCTGTCGCTGCGCGCCTCGGTCAGCTCCGAACTGCTGCTCGATGACGTACGGCTCCCGGCCTCGGCGATGCTGCCGGAGGCCACTTCCCTGCGGGGGCCGCTGTCATGCCTGAACGAAGCTCGTTACGGGATCGTCTGGGGGGCGATCGGAGCGGCCCGGGCCTGCTTTGAGTCCGCCCTCTCCTACAGCAAGGAGCGGATTGCCTTCGGCCGCCCGATCGCCGCCACCCAGATCCAGCAGGCCAAGCTCGCGCAGATGGCCGTGGAGATCAACCGCGGCGGCCTGCTGGCGCTCCATCTCGGGCGGATGAAGGACGAAGGCCGCCTCCGTCCCGAGCAGGTGAGCATGGGCAAGCTGGCCAACGTCAACGCCGCGCTCGAGGTTGCCCGCGCCGCCCGGCAGGTGCTCGGGGCCAACGGCATCACGCTCGAGTATCCGGTCATCCGCCACATGAACAACCTGGAGTCGGTGGTGACCTACGAGGGCACCGCGGACGTTCACGCGCTGGTGGTCGGCGAGGCGCTGACCGGGATCAACGCGTTTCGCTGACGCTCATTTGGCGCGATGATCTCGCCCGCGGGTGCGACCAACCCGTGAGTGGGGGGGTCGGCCCGGTTCAGTCGGTCCGGCTCGGGTGCCCGGGCCCGGGCCACGGAGCCAGCAGGATGAGCACCCGGGAGTCGGCGAGCGCCGTGACCTCGTGGCGCTCGGCCGGATCGAAGTGGACCAGCCCGTGAACCGCCAGCCGCTGCTCGTCCTCGCCGGCGCGGATGAGCAGCTCGCCGTCCAGCACGATGACCAGCGCGTGCTCGTGGACCTGATGGTCATCGAGACGTTCCCCCTCCGGGAGCGCGAGGAGGATGACCCGCGTGGCGCTGTCATCGGAGCGCAGCACGCGGGGCGCGTGCGGCTCGACGGTCTCCGAGTTCAGCCGCCACAGCTCCATGGCCGCCCATCATACGAGCGGTGGCACCCAGGCCTGGAGATGGCGTACCTTGGTGGCTGATCATGGGGTTCTTCGCGCGCGGTGAGGACGGGGATGCGCAGGACGCGGAGTCGATGGCGCGGATCGAAGCCGGCGGGATCCCCCGGCGCGCCGAGGAGCGGCTGCGAGCGCTGGCTGCCGATGGCTCGCTGTTCACCAGCGGGCTGTCGGTGAACGAGTTCGCGCTGCTGGAGCGGATGGGCCCGCAGCCGCTGGCTCAGGTGATGGGGGCCAGCGTGATCCGGATCGGTTGGCAGTACCTGCCGCCGCTCGAGCCGGGCCGACCGTTCATTCCCAGCGGGACGGCGGCGATGTACGGACCGATGGTCAGCGGCAGGACGATACGGAACCGATACACGGAGGCCTCGTTCCCGCAGATCCGCAACTACCGCTGGCACACCGAGGTCGTCTGCGAGCTGGACACGCTGACCGACGCGTGGAACCTCGCGCGGCGCCGGGCGCTCGACCGGCTGGCCGAGGAGGCGATTGGAGTCGGCGCGGACGCGGTGGTCGGGGTGCACCTGCGGCGCAGCGATCACGACCTCGGCAAGCGAACGATCGAGTACGTGGTGACCGGGACCGCGATCCGACTCCCAGGCGCCACCGGGAGCGCGTGGCCGACGATCACCGACGTGTCGGTGCACGACTACTGGCGGCTGCACGCCGCGGGGCACGAGCCGGTTGGTTTCGTGGCCACTACCGCGGTCGTGTTCGCCTCGCCGCCACGGACGACGCAGATGGCGCGAGTGCGGACCACTGCCCGTAACCAGGAGCTGACGGAGCTCAGCCGCGGCTTCAATGCCGCCCGCGAGACGGTCCGCGCGAAGCTGCTCGGCCAGGTCTCGGACGCCAGGGGGACCGGCGCGGTCGGGCTGGAGTTCTCACACTCGGTGCACCGCGAAAAGCTGGCGCTGGCATCTTCGGTGCAGACCAGGGACCGGCGCGGCTGGCACCGGGGTCTGTTGGGAGTGCCGTATCGCGTGTCGGGTCGCGGTGACACTGAGCGCTCAGGCTGGGTGATCACGATGCACGCCGCGGGCACTGCCATCGCCCCGGGACGGTCGGCCTCGCCGCCGCCAGTGAAGTCCACGCTGCGATTGGGGGTGAGGTGACCGACTACGATCCCGGTTCTCTGCAGGGGGTGCCCGAGTCCGGTCGCGAGCGGCTCGAGCAGAATCGGGGGGGCCTGTACACGTCTGACCTGAGCGTGAACGAGTTCCTGCTCGTCACCCAGGCGGGGTTCGATCCGGTCGGCCTGGTGGTCGGGAGCTCGATCTTCCACATCGGGTTCCAGGTCGCTGGCCCGACGACGAGCCGAGAGCTGGACGTGCTGTCGCAGGCCATGTACAGCGCCCGCCACCTGGCGATGACGCGGATGGAGGAGGAGGCCGACCAGCTCGGCGCCGACGGGATCGTCGGGGTCCGACTCGACATCGGCCGCTATGAATGGGGGCCGAACATGGCGGAGTTCATCGCGATCGGCACCGCCGTCAAGCATCGTGGTGGCGTCCTGCATCGGGCGCCTAACGGCAGGCCGTTCCAGAGCGATCTGTCAGGCCAGGAGTTCTGGACGCTGCTGCGCACCGGCCACCGCCCGGTCGGCATGGTGATGGGCAGCTGCGTCTACCATGTCGGCCGTCGCAGTCCCCTGCGAACGGTGGCTCAGACCGGCCGCAACGTCGAGTTGCCGAACTACACCCAGGCGCTCTACAACGCGCGCGAGCTGGCCATGCAGCGAATGCAGACCGAGGCCCAGGAGCTGGGCGCCGAAGGCATCGTCGGGGTCTCACTGTCGGAGCACAGCCACGGCTGGGGCAGTCACGCAATCGAGTTCTTCGCGCTGGGCACCGCGATCGTCCCGACCGATTCGGGGGTCGCCATCGAGCCCCCGGTGCCGGTGCTCGACCTCAACGACCGATGAAACGGTTGGCCTCCAGCGACCGGCGACGGTCGTAGTTCACCGTGCGTGGCCCGGCGCAGGCCTGAGCGAGCGATCATCGCGCAGCGCGGCGATCTCGTCGTCGAGCGCGATCCGGCGCGTCCGTCCGGGCGGCTGCTGCGCCAGGATGGCATGGAGGCCTCCTACATCGACCTCGCCGACCCCTGCCACCTGGAGTTCGACTACCTCCGGTGGATGCGAATCGTGCTCCGGGCGGCTCAGGCGCGGAGGGTTCTGCACATCGGCGGCGGGGGGTGCGCGCTGCCACGCGCTCTGGCCGCCGCCGATCCCGGCGGCCGGCAGGAGGTGTGCGAGGTCGACGCGGCCATGCTCGCGCTCGCTCGCGAGCATCTCGGGCTGCGGCGCGCGCCGGGACTGCGGGTGCGCGAGGCCGACGGCCGGCGCTTCATCGCCGGTCAGCCCGGACTCAGCTGGGACGCGATCGTGATCGACGCCTTCGTCGGCGCCGCGACACCGCCTCGCCTGGTCACGGTACAGGCGCTCGCCGACGCGGCTCGAGTGGCGCCGCTGGCGTTGGTCAACGTGGTCGACAACCGGGCTGCGCGCCAGGTGGGCGCAGTCGCCGCTGCGCTTGCGATGGCGTATCCGAGGGTGTGGGCGCTGGGCGGCCGCGCCGGCAACACCATCGTCGTGGGCAGCGTCGCCGAGCTGGACCTCGAGCGGATCGCGGCGCGCGCGGCTGCCGACCCCGCACCGGCGCGGCTGACGCCTCCGGCGAGGATGGCGCGTCTGGTCGCCGGAGCCGCGCCGCGGCACGACGAGGAGGTGGACGGGGATAGGATCGACGCATGAGCTACGCAAAGCGCAACCTCCGCGAGATCGAGGACCAAGCCGTCAAGCACGGATTCTCAGAGCATCAGGAGGCCCGATTCGCGCGCGGCGAGCTCGGGGCGGCGGCGACGGGGCTCGCCTACCTGATAATCAAGCCCTCGCAACGCGAGGCGTTCGCGCACCGCCACGGCACGGCCGAGGAGATCATCCTGGTGCTCTCCGGCAGTGGCCGGGTCAAGCTCGATGACGACCGGGTCGAGCTCGCGCCGCTGGATGTCGTTCGGGTCTCTCCGGGCGTGACCCGAGCCCTCGAGGCCGACGGTGACGGCTTGGAGGTCGTCGTCTTCGGACCGCACGTCGAAGGCGACGGGGAGATGGTCCAAGGCTTCTGGGATTAGCGCGTCGTCGGGTTCTGGGGTCAGCGGCTCTTGTCGGGTTCTGGGGTCAGCGGCTCTCGTCGGCTCCGATCGCGGCTGCCGTCAGTGCGACGTAGTCGCCGTCGGCGCCGGCGGGAAACGCCCAGCCGCCGCCGGGCCCGGTGATTGCCAGCACGGTTCCGGTGTCGAGCTGTTCGGCGACGTCGGGAAAGCGCATCGTCGAGATCAGCAGGTAGCGGGCGGGGGAGCTGGAGACGTTGCGCAGGCGGTGAGCCCCCTCGGGTCCGGCGGGAAACCCGACGACCGCCCCGCGGGACACGGTTCGCAGCCCGTCGGGCGTGCGCAGCTGAAGCTCGCCGTCGAGCACGATCAGCAGCTCCTCGTTGCCGTGGTGGGCGTGGTAGGGCGTCGCCTGCCCGCCGGGGTCGACTTCGTAGAGCGCGCAGCCGAGCTCGGCGCTGCCGGCGCCGGGGCCGAGCCGGGTGCCGCGCGCGGTGCCGAGCTCGCGTTCCCACGAGCTCAGCGTGAACACATCGGGGTCGTTGGCCATGAACGGTATGTTCCCGCTCATGAGCGGGGTGACACTTCCGCGCGCCCCCGTCGATGTCGGTCGCAAGCCGTCGTGTGAGACCGTCGGCCACGACCGGCCCCGAGCCGCGCCGTGCGCCGGGAAACTAATAGGCTGTCGCCGTTCGCTGACGGTGAAGCTCTACGGGTGGAGGTGGGCCAATGCCTGACGAAAAGCGGCCGAACATCCTCGTCATCTGGGGGGATGACATCGGAATCACGAACCTGAGCTGCTACAGCGACGGGTTGATGGGCTACCGCACGCCGAACATCGACCGGATCGCCGACGAGGGGATGCGCTTCACCGACTCCTACGGCGAGCAGAGCTGCACCGCGGGGCGGTCGGCCTTTATCACCGGGCAGAGCGTGTTCCGGACGGGTCTGAGCAAGGTGGGCGTGCCCGCGGCTCCGGTCGGCCTGCAGGCCGAGGATCCCACGATCGCGGAGCTGCTCAAGCCGCTCGGCTACGCGACCGGCCATTTCGGCAAGAACCACCTCGGCGATCGCAACGAGTTCCTTCCGACCGCGCACGGCTTCGACGAGTTCTTCGGCAACCTGTACCACCTCAATGCCGAGGAGGAGCCCGAGCTGCCCAATTACCCTCCGGCTGCGGACTTCCCCCACTTTCGGGAGCGCTTCGGTCCGCGTGGGGTGATGCACTGCTGGGCGACCGAGGAGGACGACGACACCGAGGATCCCCGGTTCGGCCGGGTCGGCAAGCAGCGCGTGCAGGACACCGGCCCGCTGACCAAGAAGCGGATGGAGACGATCGACGACGAGATCCTTGAGCACGCGGTCGACTTCATCGATCGCCAGCAGGCCACGGACGCGCCGTTCTTCATGTGGTTCAACACCACGCATATGCACCTTCGAACGCACCCGAAGCCGGAGAGCCTTGGGCAGGCCGGTCGCTGGCAGTCGCCCTACCACGACACGATGATCGACCACGACAAAGTCGTCGGGGCGCTGCTGGACAAGCTCGACGAGCTCGGGATCGCCGACGACACGATCGTGATCTACAGCACCGACAACGGCCCACACATGAACACGTGGCCCGACGCTGGGATGACGCCGTTTCGCAGCGAGAAGAACACGAACTGGGAGGGCGCCTTCCGTGTGCCCGAGCTGATCCGCTGGCCGGGCCGGATTCCGGCCGGGGTGGTGTCCAACGAGATCATCCAGCATCACGACTGGCTGCCGACGTTCCTCGCCGTGGCCGGTGAACCGGACATCGTCGAGAAGCTCAAAGCGGGACATACCGCCGGCGAGAAGACGTTCATGGTCCACATCGACGGCTACAACCTGCTCCCCTACCTGACTGGTGCGGCGGATCGGAGCCCGCGCCAGCTGTTCGTGTACTTCTCCGACGACGGCGACGTGCTGGCGATCCGGTTTGACAACTGGAAGATCGTGTTCATGGAGCAGCGCGAGCAGGGCACCCTGCAGATCTGGGCGGAGCCGTTCGTCACGCTTCGCGTTCCCAAGCTGTTCAACCTGCGGACCGATCCCTTCGAGCGCGCCGACGTGACGTCGAACACCTACTACGACTGGTTCCTCAACAACGACTACCTCGTCCTCGCCGCGCAGACCGTCATGGGGCAGTATCTGGCGACGTTCCGGGAGTTCCCGCCGCGCCAGAAGGCGGCGAGCTTCACGATCGACCAGGCGATCGCCAAGCTCGAGGCGGTGCTGACCGACGGTCACTAATCCCGGACCCGGAGCCATGGAGGATCCACTTTCCGCGTGGAGCGAGAGCTCGGCGAAGCGGGCTATCGTCGAGTTCGTCGAGCGCGTGACCAGCGTTGGTGGCGCGCACTACGTCGAACCCGCCGAACGCGTTGCCGTATTTGACAACGACGGCACCCTGTGGTGCGAGAAGCCACTCCAGATCCAGCTCGACTTCACGATCCGCCGGTTTGCCGAGCAGGCCAACGACGATCCCTCACTCCGGGAGTGCCAGCCATGGAAGGCGGCCTACGAGCACGATCTGAAGTGGCTCGGCGCCGCCGTCACCAAGCACTATCACGGCGACGACGCCGACCTCAAGCTGCTGATGGGCGCCGTCGAGCGCGCATTCGACGCGGTGACCATAGAGGCGTACGACCAACGCGTGAGGGAGTTCTTTCGTGACGCGAGCCATCCGACGCTCGGGCGCCCGTATCGCCGGTGCGGCTATCCGGCGATGGTGCAGCTGCTGCGCCACCTGGAGGACAACGGCTTTGCCACCTACATCGCGTCGGGCGGAGACCGGGACTTCATGCGACCGGTCGCGGGCGACATGTACGGCGTGTCGCCAGAGCGCGTGATCGGAAGCTCGCTGGGCATCAGCTACCGCGAGCCCAAGGACGGCGACGACCTGCTGTACAAGGGAGCGATCGAGTTCTTCGATGACGGGCCGACGAAGCCGGTCCGCATCTGGAGTCGCATCGGGCGGCGGCCGATCCTCGCCGCCGGCAATTCAAACGGCGACCTGCCGATGCTCGCCTACACGGGCGGCCGATCCCGGCCGGGATTGCGGTTGATCCTGCGCCACGACGATCCCGGGCGGGAGTTCGCCTACGACGCCGGCGCTGAACAGCTGCTGGAACGCGCCCACGCCGAGCAGTGGACGGTGATCAGCATGAAGAGCGACTGGGCGACCGTGTTCGCCGATTCGAGGACGTGACGGGCAGGACCGAGCCCGCGTCGGCCTGAGCCGCCGGGTGGGGTAATGGCCGACGCCGAGCATTCAGTCGATCCCCGGCAGTGGGCCGCGCCGCGGCCGTCGGGAGTTCGGCGCTTCGTGCCGATCGTCGGCTGGCTGCCGTCGTATGACCGGAGGTTCCTGCGCTTCGATGTGATCGCCGGGGCGACGATCTGGGGTCTGCTGGTCCCCGAGTCGATCGCCTATGCCGGGCTCGCCGGGCTCAAGCCGCAAGCCGGCCTCTACACCCTGCTCGCCACGCTGGCCGCCTACGCCGTGTTCGGGACGAGCCGACACGTCGTCGCGGGAGCGACGTCGGCGGCGGCCGTGTTGCTCGCCTCCTCGGTCGGCGGTCTGGCGCCCTCGGGCGCGGTGCAGTACGCCGCCGACGGTGCCGCGCTGGTTCTGTTCTGCGGCGGCCTGTTCGTCGTCGCCGGGTTGCTCCGGCTCGGGTTCGTCGCGCAGTTCCTGTCGCGGCCGGTGATGGAGGGCTTCGTCTTCGGACTGGCGATCTTCGTCACCGTCAGTCAGGCGCCCAAGCTGTTCGGGATCAAGAAGGGCACCGGCGACACGATCAGCCAGTTCGTGCACGTACTCACCCACCTCGGCGACACCAGTGCGGCGACGCTGGCCGTCGGCGCCAGCGCGCTGGTGCTGCTGTTCGGCGTCGAGCGGTTCGCACCCCGCGTCCCCGGCGGACTGCTCGCGCTGGCGCTCGGGATCGTCGTCAGCGGCGTGCTTGGCCTCTCGAGTCACGGCGTGGAGATCGTCGGCCAGGTCCCGCGCGGGCTGCCGTCGCTCGGTGTGCCTCATGTCGACAGCCACGCTGTCGCCGCGTTGATGGCGGCGGCCGCCGGCCTGCTGCTCGTGATATTCAGCGAGTCGCTGGGCGCGGCCGACACCTTCGCGACCAAGTACGGCTACGAGATCGACTCCAACCAGGAGCTGATCGCGCTCGGCGTGGCCAACCTGGGCTCCGGGCTGCTCGGCGGCCTCGCCGGCGGAGGAAGCCTGTCCCAGTCGGCGGTCAACGAGGGTGCCGGGGCCCGATCGGAGATGTCGCCGATCGTCGCTGCCGCGCTGATCCTGGTCACGGTGCTCCTGCTCACGCCGCTGTTCAAGAACCTTCCCGAGGCGGTGCTCGCCGCCCTGATCATCCACGCCGTCTCGCACCTCTGGAAGATCGCCGAGTTTCGCCGCTACCGGGTGCAGCGACCGGTCGAGTTCTGGCTCGGCCTGGCCACCCTCGTGGGCGTGATCACGATCGATGTGCTGCCAGGACTGGTGATCGGAGTCGTCGCCATGCTGGTCCTGATCATCTACCACGCCAGTCGGCCCGAGGTGGCGGTGCTCGGACGCGTGCCCGGCGTGGCCGGAGCCTTCGGAGACATCGATCGTCATCCTGACTACGAGCCGATCCCCGGACTGATCATCTTGCGTCTCGACACGCCGCTCTTCTACGCCAACGCCGCCCCCGTGCGCGATCGCATCAAGCGGCTCGTCGGCGCTCACACCCCGCCCCCCCGGGCAGTGATCATCGAAGGCGGAGCGACCGCTCGGATCGACATCACCACCGCCGAGATGCTCCGGCAGCTCGTCGCGACCTTGCGCGGCGCTGGGATCGAGTTGGCCCTCGCCGACGTGCGCCAACCTGTCATCGACATGGCTCGCCGCTCAGGCTTGCTGGAGGAAATCGGTCGCCACCGGATCTTCCACACCGTCGAGGCAGCGGTTCAAGCGCTCGACGCGACCGACGGTTAGCATCGCGGCGCATCGCATGGCGCAGGCCGCGGGCATCATCCTCGCCGGTGGGCGATCCTCCCGGATGGGCTCGCCAAAGGCCGCGCTGGAATGGCACGGCTCTACGTTGCTGCGCCGGGTGACCGGCGTCGTGGGCCGGGTGGTCGACGGACCGATCATCGTGGTCCGGGCGCCGGGCCAGAAGCTGCCGGACCTCGCCGAGCGGGCCGAGCTGGTTTCCGATGACCGAAAGGACAAGGGTCCGATGCAGGGCATCGCCGCCGGACTGGCGGCGATCGGCGAGCGGGCGCCGCTTGCTTACGTGTCGTCGACCGACGTGCCCCTGCTGCACCCGGCGTTCGTTCGCCGGGTCATCGCAGCCGCCCGCGGCGAGGTCGATGTCGTCCTGCCGGAGATCGGCGGCTACCGCCAGCCGCTGGCGGCTGCCTACCGAAGTGACCTGCTGGAGACGGTCCAGGAGCTCATCGCCGCCGAGCGGATGCGCCCGGATTTCCTGTTCGAGCGGTGCCGGGTTCGCCGCCTCGATGACCAGACGATGCTCGCGGATCGGTCGGTGGCGCGGTTTGATCCCGAGCTCGCGTCGGTCAGCAACCTCAACGAGCCGGCCGACTACGAACGGGCCCACGCGCTCCCCGCCCCGGAGATCGACGTGGAGCTGTCTGGACGGCTCGCCACCCGCGCGGTCTCCCGGCGACGGACGGCACGAGCGTGGACCCTCGGGCAGCTGGCGTCAGCCGTGCAGGTAGCCCTGGACGAGCACGTCGTCGCCGCCCTGAACGGCGAGGAGATCAGTCGAGACCCCGAGCTGCCGCTGGTGGCGGGGGACGCGGTGGCGTTCAGGGTGGCCGACCCGGGCGGCTGAGTGGGTATGTGGTCCTCCCGGGGCCGCGAATGGGTCCTAATCTGGTGAACATGCGCTACCGAAAGCTTGGCTACACAGATCTGGAGGTCTCCGAGATCTCCCTCGGCTCCTGGCTGACCTACTCCGGCGGAGTGGAGGCCGACGCCACGCGGGCCTGCACCGAAGCGGCCTTCGATGCTGGGATCAATTTCTTTGACACCGCCAACGTCTACGGCCGCGGCGCGGCCGAGGCGGCCTGGGGCGAGATCCTCTCCGGGCGTCCGCGCGACTCCTACGTTCTGGCCACCAAAGTGTGGGGTCAAATGTCCGACGACCCCGAAGACCGGGGTCTCTCCGGCATACAGATCGCCAGGCAGATTGACGCCTCCCTCAAGCGGTTGCAGACCGACTACGTCGACCTCTACCAGGCCCACCGCTTCGACCCCGACGTCCCCATCGAGGAGACGATCGAGGCCCTGCAGCAGGTTGTCGCCGATGGCAAGGCGCGGTATCTGGGGTTCAGCGAGTGGACTCCGGAGCAGATTCAGGCCGCGATCGAGATCGCCGGGCCCGAGCTGTTCGCCTCCTCCCAGCCGCAGTACTCGATGCTGTGGCGGGCCCCGGAGGCCGAGGTGTTCGGCCTGTGTGAGGCCAACGGGATATCGCAGATCGTCTGGTCGCCGTTGGCCCAGGGGCTGCTCACCGGCAAGTATCGGGCCGGGCAGGAGCCGCCGGCCGACTCCAGAGCAGCTCACAGCGAGATGAACGTGTCGATGCAGCTGATCATGAGCGACGCGACACTGGAGGCCGTCGACCGTCTGCGACCGATCGCCGAGAGAGCTGGCGTCTCGATGACCGAGCTCGCGCTGGCGTGGGTTCTCCGCCGGCCCGAGCTCGCTTCGGCGATCGTCGGCGCGTCACGGCCCGAGCAGGTTCACGCCAACGCGAGAGCATCCGGCATCGAACTCACCCCCGACACGCTGACGGCGATCGATGAGGCGCTGGGCGATGCGCCGGTCACCGAGCCAACGCTCGCCCCGATGGCGCGGGCTGGGGTCAATCACCGCCGATCGACAGGGACATCGGGGTATTAATCCCACGCGACCGGCACGGGTCATGGGACACTGCCTACCAGTCTCTGGTTTGGCGGCTCAGGCGCGAACGCCGCGGTCACTCCCTTAACTGGTGACCGTGGCCGCGGTCCGTGATGACTGTCCGGGGTAATGAGGTTGACAACGTTGCGTAGGTGGAGGCAGTGGAGTGCTAAAAGGAGGCTTCGCCGTGCGGGCGGGATATCGCCGGGTTGCTGCGGCCGGCTGCGTATGCAACGGTGTCGTGGTGACTGCTGAGGACGACCCGCCGGCGCCTTACATCCCGCTGCCGCGATCGGCGGCGGGCGGTCGGGCCCAGCGGGAGAGCACGCGCGTGGTCTTTGATCGAGTCGCGCGCCTCTATGACAGCAGCCGCCCGGGGTATCCGGATCAGTTGTGGTCTCAGCTGCAGGCAGGGCCGCTGCGGCCGGGGGCGTCGGTGTTGGAGGTGGGATGCGGGACGGGCCAGGCCACCATTGCCCTTGCGCGCTATGCCGGCGAGGTCACCGCAATTGAGATGGGCCCGGCGCTGGCCGCCCGCGCCCGGAGCAATCTCGCCGGATTGCCGAACGTGACCGTGGTGGTTGGCGCCTTTGAAGATGTGGAGCTGCCGGCGCAGGCCTTCGATGTCGTGTTCTCGGCGACGGCGTGGCACTGGATCGATCCGAGGGTGGGCTATGACCGGGCGGCCAGGCTGCTCGCCGCGACCGGTTCGCTGGTCCTGGCCACCAACGCGCACGTAGGGGGAGGCACTCAGGCCGACATCGCCGCCGAGATCGCTGGACTGCAGGCCCAACTGTGCCCGGAAATCGGCGCGTGGCAGTTCCCCGCCGCCGACGCGGTGAGGCGCAGAGCCCTGGCCGGCGGGTCGATCGCCGAGGTGTGGGCCAGGATCGACCGGAGCTTCGAGATGCCACCTGCGGTGCAGGCGCTGTTCGAGCCGCCCTCGCTGAGCACCTTTGAGTGGACCGCCGCCTACTCGGCCGGCAACTATGCCGACATGCTGGCTACGCAATCCTCCTACGTCGCTCTTGACGAGAGGCCTCGACGACGCCTGCTCGAGGGCGTGGCCGCGCTTGTAGACGAGCGCCTTGGCGGTCAGGTCACCAAGAACTACTTGACCATTCTGGCGGTATCTGCACGGCGCTGACATGCGGACAAGGCCGGTGTCGGGCCCAAGATGCAAGGATTGTCAGACCAGTCGAATTCGATGCCGGAAGGTGACGTCATGGACCTGCAATTCATCACCAGCGTCGCCGTGATCAGCCCGGACCCTGGCGTCAGCCGAGGGTTCTACATAGACGCGCTTGGCTTGCCGCTGACCGCGGAAGGCGACGGTTATCTGCACAGCGAAGACATCGACGGTTGCAAGTCCTTCGGGGTCTGGCCCTTGGCTCAGGCCGCCCAGGCGTGCTTCGGGACGCCTGACTGGCCAGCGGGGCGGCCGGTGCCGCAAGCCAGCGTCGAGTTCGAGGTCCGGGACGCTGACTCCGTCCAGGTCGCCGCGGATGAGTTAAAGGAGAGGGGCTTCGCGCTGCTGCACGAGTCGCGGACCGAGCCATGGGGACAGACCGTCGCGCGACTGCAATCCAGCGAGGGCGCGATCATCGGCGTCTCGTACGCGCCCTCGATGCATCCATAGCGAGAAGAACCGGCGTCCCACCGACGGGATCCGCCATCGGGCGCGCTGGCCGGCGGACGACCCTGCGAGCGAGTCGATGGCCACAGCTAAAGCATCTCTCGGTTGCCGGCCGCCAGTGCGAACGCGCCGCCCATTGGTCTGAGACCAGCGATGAGTTGCTCGGTGCGATCGGTGATTGCTGGCTACGCGAGCCTATAGAGGACGCTCAGTGAGACGACTGCTCCTCCATGGCTCGGCGGCCCCTGCGCGGGCGGCCTGGCGGACCAGGTGATCGCGCTCGGCGACGTTCGTGGCCCGGCGGGCGGACGCGGCATAGGCCGAGGCGGCCGCAGGGAGGTCGCCGCCCAGCTCGTGCAGGTGGCCGCGGACGGCGTGCCACCGGTGCCGCTCGCCGAGCACCTCGCGCAGCCGGTCGGTCTCGCGCAGCCCGGCGGCAGCGCCGAGGACGTGGCCGACCGCCACCGCGCGCCCGAGCACCGCAGCGGGGTCCTGGCGCGCCGGATCGTCGGTGAGGGCGACGAGGTCGTCGTACCAGGCAAGGATCTGCGGCCAGTCGGTTGCGTCGGCGCTGGCCGCGTCGTCGTGCAGGGCGGCGATGGCGGCCTCGACCTGGTAGCGGCCGGGGCGCCGTTGCGCCGTCTGCATGGCCAGCGCCGACTGCAGGACGCGCACGCCCTCGGCGATCTCGCGCCTGTCCCACAGGCCGCGGTCCTGCCGGTCGAGCGTGACGATGCGACCCTCTGAGTCGAGTCGCGCCGGCAGGCGGGCGTGGTTGAGGAGCATCAGCGCGAGCAGCCCGCGCGCCTCCGGTTCCTCGGTGGCGAGGGTGAGTTGGCGGGCGAGCCGGATCGCCTCGCCGGCCAGGTCGACCCGGGTAGGTGGGCCGGTATGCCCGGCTGTGTAGACGAGGTAGAGCACGCGGAGCACGACGGCGAGATCGCCGGGCTGGTCCAAGCGGCGCCCTTGCAGGGCCCGCTTGGCGCGGCTGATCCGCTGCGCCATCGTCGCCTCCGGCACGTAGAAGGCGTCGGCGATCTCCCGGGTGGTGAGGCCGCCGACGGCGCGCAGGGTCAGCGCTACCTGGGAGGCGGGCGCGAGCTCGGGGTGACAGCAGCAGAAGAGCAGGAAGAGGGTGTCGTCGCCCGCCTGCGTGGCGGCGGGCCGCGGCTCGGCGTTCGTCTGCTCCTCGCGACGGTGACGGGCGGCCTCGCTGCGGCGGGCATCGACGAGCCGCCGGGTCGCGACCGTCGCCAGCCACGCGTGCGGGTCGCGCGGCGGGTGCTCGGGCCACACCCGCAGCGCCTCCAGCAGCGCCTCCTGCAGCGCGTCCTCGGCGGCGTCGAAGTCCTCGCCTCGCCGGACCAGGCCCGCGAGCACCCGAGGAATGAGGTCCCGCCCGAACCCAGGCAGCGCGGGTTGGGGCGGGACCGCCTTCCGCCGTCGCGTCGGCTCGTCGATCACGCTGGGGTCAGTCGTCCGCGGGCGCGCCGGACATGACCTCCCGGACATCGATCCACTCGTACAGCGGCTCCCCGCTCGGGCCGGGCTCGGAGGAGACGTAGGCCGCGAGCTCGAGGGCGCGCTCGTGCGACTCGACGTCGATCATGTACCAGCCCGCCACGAGATCGCTGGTCTCGGGTAGTGGGCCGTCGGTGGTGACGGGCGCGGCGTCTGGGCCGCCGTAGCGCACCCAGGTGCGCGCCGGCGTGAGCGCCTGCGCGTCCAAGTACTCGCCGTTCTCCTCGAGCAGCTCGCTGACGTGCTTGAGGAAGGCCATGTGCGCCTCCACGTCCTCGGGGGCCCACTGGTCCATTGGGGGCACGGGACGGTGTGGCTCCGGGCCGCCGCGATAGTGCTTGAGGAGCAGGTACTTTGGCATGCTGGTCTCCTGGTGTCGTGGGCCGCGCCTGTCGTGGCCCTTCACCTGGTGAGCGGAGCCGGTCGGAGCTTCTCGACATGAAATCACTCATCTAGTGCCGGCGGCGCTGAGTGATCGTCATCGACGTGTCGGTTCTGGGCCAAGGCGCTCACGGATGACGGCGGCCTCGGCCAGGTCGCCCGCGCCAGGTCGCCCGCGATGACCACTGGAGCGGGACGGCGACTGGGTCCTCTCGCGCCTCGCCGGCAGCGAGATCGGGCTCCTCGCCCACCCGGCAAACCGCGAGTAGAACGAAGGCGCCGTCGAGCTGCACCTCGAGGCCAATCAGCCGCTGGGAGGGCTTGAGGAACAGCTGCGGAGGGCCGGCGTGACGATCGCGCAAAACGCGCTGCCGCCCTGACTCGGGACTCCCGCTGCCCCAAAGCGCAACCACCAGCGGACGCGATCCTGGACGGTCCACGGGACGGCACGACTCGGGCCGCTGAGTCGTCGCGAGAGGACCGGCGACTCCGACGAGGGTTCAGGTGGACGTGACCATCTTGACCGCAGAGTCGATTACGGCGCGGTGGCTCGCCCACGCCTGCCAGACGGCTCGCCCCCATTGCTCAGCACGGCGCGCGTAGTCGTCCTGGTCGCGTGCGTTGACCATGTGCAAGATGGTCAGCTCGCCGGGACCGCTATCGCGACGCAGCGTCGGAAAGTCGTCTCGGCTGCTGACGATGCGGCGCAGCACCTCGGTGGCGTGCGCCGCTGGCAGGTCGAGCTCAAGGCGAGCGTAGAGCCCGGCGAGGTGGACGAAAACCGATTGGCGATCGCGGCGGTCGCGCCCGTCGCCGGGATGCTGAGCCATGTAGGCGTCGACGACCAATCGGTGGGCCGCCGGGTAGCCGAAGCGCTGCGACTCCTCGGCCTGTACCTCGCCGAACATCCGCCAGCAGCCCGGCGCCGCCGGCACGTACTTGTGCCCTGGTCCGTCGATGTCCGCCACGAGCGCCCCGCACTGCGGGCAGCGCGTCGATGCGGAGGAGGCTTCGATGGACGCTAAGGAAGACATCGGGCTGGGGGGATGAAGTGCGCCACGACCGAACCCGGATCACGACGACTCGATCCGCATCATCCACGAGGCACTGGACGCCGGGATCAACCTCATCGACACAGCCGACGCCTACGGCGAGTCCGAGGTCGCTGTCGGCAAGGCGATCAATGACCGTCGCGACAGCATCGTCCTCGCGACCAAGGTGGGCCGGCCCGTCGGCGAGGACCCCAACCACACGGGATCCTCACGGCGCTGGATCATGACCGCCGTCGAGAACTCGCTGCGCCGCCTGTAGACCGACCACATCGACCTCTAAGCCTGTTTCGTACCGAGCAACCGAACTGCTCCATCCTCAATCGCGGTGTCGAGACCGAGGTGCTGCCCGTGGTCCCGCGCTACGGGATGGGCCTGCTGGTTTGGGCCCCTTTCGCGAGGGGCATGCTCACCGGAGCTCAGTAACCCGGCCAACGGTTACAAGAAAGGCCGGACGCGACCTGGTGACGAACTGGAGCTATGAGTGGGTGGCGAGCAGCGCGAGTTGTTGCATCGAGGTCTTGATGATGTCGTGCTGGGCCTCGAGGCGGTGCGCTTCGGTGTCGGGGATCTCGACGTCGACGGTGATCAGCGTGCCTTCGCCGACCGGCTCCAGCCGCCACTCGAATCGCAGGTCTGAGACCTGGCAGGAGATGGTCACGCGCTGCTGGTCTCGTCGGGTGTCGAGTTGCTGGGTCATCGGGTAGTCGGGGTATCCCGTGGGGTACATCGTGTACTCACCCTCGCTCCCCGGTTGCACGCTGCCGACACCGGCCCACCAGTCGGGAAACCGAGAGGGGTCGTAGAGCAGCTTCCACACCGCCTCCGGCGCCGCGGTTGAGGTGGTGGCGTCATGGAACGAGGGCATTCGCTGTGCCTTTCTGGATCGCTTGCAGGTCGCGGCGGGCGCGCGCGAGCTCGCGTTCGGGTTCGACGAGACCGACCACGGGGCGCCCGAGGTCGGCGAGCACGGTCGTGATGCTGTCGGCGCGGACGGTCCGCTGCAGCAGGCGCTCCCAGCCGGCGATCGACTCCTGCAGCCGCCGGTGAGCCTCCTCGTGGCGGCCGCCGGCGATTGCGATGAGTCCCTGCACGCGCGCCAGCCTGGGCACAAGCGCGTCCGGGAAGTCGCTGGGCCGGACGGGTTCGAGCACGGTCGCGCGCAGCTGCGCGGCCGCGGGCTCGGGCTGACCGGCGCGGGCGAGCGCTTCGGCGAGCGCCAGCCGGGTCAGCGGCCGGCTGATCGGTGCGCCGTCGACCAGCGAGGCGGCGAGCAGCTCGGCGGCGAGCTCGTTGTTGCCTTGGTCGAGTGCCACCAGGCCACGGTCGTGGCTGGACATCGCCAGCAGCTCGGGTTGCGCGAGCCGCTCGGCAAGCGCCTGCTCGGAGTCGGCGGCTGCGCGCGCCTGCTCGAGATGTGCCAGGCCTCGGAGGACGAACGATCGCGCGGCGAGCAGATGGATCTCGAGGCTCTGGAGCCCGTGCCCGGCGATCGCCGCCATGCCGCGGTCCAGGAACTCGAGTGCGCGATCGGGCTCGCCGGCGGCGGTCGCCGCGCCGGCGGCGTTTGCCCAGCACCCGTAGGCGAGATCGGGCCGTCGCGCTCGGGCGATCGCTTCCCCGGCGGCGATCGACGGACCGTAGGAGTCGGCGAACCGGCCGCAGCGCATAAGCGCGAGCGCGCGAGCATGGCCCGCGTCGTAGGTCCGCAGGTCGTCGCCCGGCCGCTCGTCGGCGCTGAGCTGCGCCAGCAGCCGCTCGGCCTGCTCGACGTCGCCGGCGACGGCCTCCGCCCATGCGCTGGCCGCGAGCGCTTCGCTGCGCTCCTCCCCCGCGGCCTGCGCGGCGCCTTCAAGTAACTCGAGCGCGTTGCGGGCGCTCTCGAGCACGGCGCGCGGGACGCAGATCGGGCCGTGGTAGGCGCGGGCCCGCCGCAGCCACGCCCGCGCCAGCTCGAGCGGCTCAGCTCGGGCCAGCAGCGCCAGCGCCCGCACGAACCCAGCCTCCGCACGCTCTCGCCGCACCAGCCACGCCTCGAGCTCGCCGAGCTCGAGCCAGAGATCGGCGCGGTCGGGCGCGATCGCGAGCGCTTCCTCGAGGTACCCGACGGCCTGATCCAGGGCCGCAACCGTGCGCGCGTGCGCCGCGGCGCGGACGAGCTGCGGGACCGCCTTGGCGTCGGCGCCCGCGAGCCGTAGCTGCCGGGCGACCTCCGCCGGGCGCGGGAGCGCCCCCGCCGGCTCGCCGGCCTCCAGCGCTTGCGCCCACCGGTGATGGAGCCCGCGCCGACGCGGCTCCGGGATCTCCTCGTAGACCGCTTCTCGCAGCAGCGCATGGCGGTACCCGAGGCCGCCGTCGGCGCCGATCAGCAGACCGGTCTGGAGCGCTCTCGCGGCCGCCTCCTCGGAGTCGTCGAGCCTGAGCTGGCTGATCTCAACCGGGTCGAGCGGGCGCGCCGCAACGGCCGCGGTCTCGACCAGCGTGCGTACGTCGCCGGCCAGCGGGGTGAGCGTCGCCCGCACCAAGCCGCGGACGCTCGCTGCGACCTCGGCCTGTCCGCGGGCGAGCGCGCGCGCGGTCTCGACGGCGAGCAGCGCGTTGCCCTCCGCTCGCTCCACGACGCGGCGGACGTCCGGCGCGCTCAGACCGGCGGCCTCGCGCGCAAGGGCCGCCACGGGTGCGGCTGGCAGCGGGCCAAGGTCGAGCTCGCAGGCCAGCAGCCCGCGGGCGCGGAGCGCGTGCTCGAGCCGGTCGGCACTGGCGCTGTGCGGCAGCGGGCGGCGGGTGAGGAGCATCATCACTCGCAGGTCCGCGACCCGCCGAGCGGCGTAGCCCGCCAGCTCCAGGCTCGGCTCGTCGGCGCTGTGCACGTCCTCGAGCACGAGCAGCAGCGGCGCCTCGCGCGCCGCCCAGACAAGGAGGGCTACGACCGCCTCGAACAGCCGCGTGCGCTGTAGGTCCGGGGCGACCGCGGCATTCGGACCCGCACCACGCGCGAAGTGCGCGGGCATTCCGGAGACCAGCACGGCGAGATCGTCGGGCCACGTCGCCTCCACGGGCGGCGCGGCGAGTGACGGCAGTAGCTCGCGGATCAGCTCCGCCCACAGGCTGAGCGGCGCGGCACCGCCGAGGTCGAGCGCGGCGCAGGCCGCGGTCCGGCCGCCAGCGGCGCTCGCCCGGAGCCGCAGCTCGGTGGCCAGCCGGGTCTTCCCGATCCCCGCCTCTCCGCGCAGCACCGCCGCCGTCCCGGTCCCTACGGCGGCCGCCCGCCACGCCCGCTCGAGCTCGGTCAGCTCGCGCCCGCGGCCGACGAGCGCCAGCAGCCCGGGCATCGGCTTGAGGCGTGTGGCGGCGCTCGGTGCCGGTGACTCCGAGCGCAGCGTCTGCACCAGCTCGCGCGTCACCGGGGAGGGTGCGACGCCGAGCTCCTTGTGCAGGCGCTCCGTCAGGCCGCCGTACACCTGGAGCGCGCCCGCGCGATCGCCTGCGCCGTCGAGCCGCGCGATCAGACGACGGTGGGCTGCCTCGTCAAACGGGTCGCGCTGCACCTGGCGGCGGGTCAGATCGACCGCCACGCCGACCTGGCCTTCGCGCTCGGCGGCGTGCGCGAGCCCCTCCAGCAGCTCGATCACCCGCTGGCGGTGGCGCTCGCGGGCCGACAGCGCCCAGTCGTCCTCGATCCCCTCGAGCAGCTCGCCGCGGCACAGCTCGAGTGCCCGCTCGGGCTCGGCCCCGGCCAGCCGCTCGAACTCGCGGACGTCGACCCACAGCTCGCCCTCGTCGCGCAGCCCCACCCGCCCCCTCTCGATCAGCAGCCAATCCCCGAGGTGGCGGCGCAGCACCCACAGCGCGCTGCGCAGGCTGGCTCGCGCGCTCTGGTCGAGCACGTCAGGCCAGAACCTGCTCGCCAGCTCGGCACGGGGCACCGGCGCGGGCGCGAGCGCGACATACGAGAACACCGCCCACGGCCGCTGCGTCACCGGCGAGTCGATCGCGGTCCCGTTCAGCTCGGCCTCGAGCGCCCCAAGCAAGCGTGCGCGCAGCACGGTCGTCAAATCCTACTCCTCACAGTTTGACGCTCATTTGACGACACCGAGACGGCGCGTCGCGAAAGTTGCGAGCGCATGGCACGCACACCAACCACCAAGGAGGACGCCATGAGCACCACCACCGCATTCGACATCGACCGCTTCACCCGCGCCGCGCAGGAGCGCGACGCCGCAACGCAGCTGTCGATGTACAGCGCTGACGCGATCGTCACGATCACCGACAAGGTGTCCCAGCCGAGCGCGCCGCGGGTGCTGCGAACCCGCAGTGAGATCAAGGGCTGGCTCGAGGACATGTACGGCCGCGACATGACCCACTCGGTCAAGCACACCGTCATCGACGCGACCGGCGCGGCGTACACACAAGCATGCCGCTACCCGGACGGGACCAACGTCCTGTGCGCGACCGTGATCGAACTCGACGACGGCGTGATCTGCCGCCAGACCGTCGTCCAGGTCTGGGACGAGCTGTAGGCCGCACACCAGCAACTGTCCTGCACCAAGGAGATCACCCGATGAGACACGAAACCGAACACAAAAGCTTCGGAGATCCCGACGAAACACGCGAATTCCCCCACGGCCGAGCCGAGATCCTCTCGATCGGGGACGCCCAGGTGGGCCGGATGACCTTCCAGCCTGGCTGGCGCTGGTCCAACGACGTCAAACCGATCGCCGGGACCCACAGCTGCGAAGCGCCGCACTTCCAATATCACGTCAGCGGGCAACTCGCGATCCACATGGACGACGGCACCGAGATCGTCGCCAAGCCCGGCGACATCACCTCGCTGCCCAGTGGGCACGACGCGTGGGTCGTCGGTGACGAGCCCGTCGTTGTCGTCGACTGGTACGGCGCAAGCAACTACGCAACGGGCAACTGAGCCGGCTCAGCAGGGCCGGCCGCTGCTGCTGGCCGGCCCTGCTCCCCCCAAGCCTTGGAAACTCTAGGGGCGCCTCCGCGGGGACCGTCGCCGTGTCCGCCTCAGATAGCTCCTCGACGTTCCGACAACCCAAGAGGCACGACTCACGTGTCCGGCGTGTTGCCATGCCGACCGCAGCACCGCCGAGCGTCACGACACGTCTCCCTCGACGGCGCGAAGGAGGTTCGCGCATTGCCATGACCGGCACCACTCAGAGCACCGGTCCCGCGCGTTTCTGCTTCGCCATGAGCACGAGCAACCGACGCCGCGGAAGCCAGGCACGTGCCCGTCAGTCTGCGCAGCGGTGCAGCTAGCCCCTCCGGTCGAAGGGCAGCCCTCAGCCCGAGGACTGGCTTCTCCGACCCCGCCCTGCTGCGTCCTGGTCGCGTCGACCGCCGGGTGGCGGTTCAGGCGCCCGATCGGGTCGGGCGTCGGGCGATCCTGGAAGTTCACACCCGTTCGATCCCGGTAGTGGACACGGTCGACCTTGACGCGCTCGCCGCCAGCACCTCCGGGATGGTCGGCGCGGACCTTGCCAATTTGGCCAACGAGGCGGCGTTGCTCGCTGCGCGCCGTCAAGACCAGCGCGTCGAGCGGCTCGACTTCACGGACTCTTTGGAGAAGGTCCTGCTCGGAGCCCCGCGCGGGATTGTGTTGTCCCCCGCTGACCGGGAGCGGACCGCCTACCACGAGGCGGGGCATGCGCTGGTCGGGATGCTGACGCCCGGTGCCGATCCGGTGCGCAAGGTCTCGATCATCCCTCGGGGCATGGCGCTCGGGGTGACGCTGGCCACACCGGATGATGACCAGGTTTCCTACACGCTCGAGGACCTGCTCGCCAAGCTCAAGGTGGCTGTGGGGGGTCGCGTCGCCGAGGAGATCGTGTACGGGACGATCACGACCGGCGCGGAATCCGACATCCAGCAGCTCACCGCGATCGCCCGTCAGATGGTCGGACGCTGGGGGATGAGCGATGCTCTTGGTCTCGTCGCGGTGTTGTCAGTCGACGGACACGGACCGCTGCTTCCCGGCGCGAGCGATACGTCGCAGGCCACCCAGCAGCTCGTGGACGACGAGGTAAGCCGCCTGATCGACGGCGCCTACCACCACGTCACCGAGCTGTTGGGCGGTCATCGCGAACAGCTCGATTCCCTCGCCGCTGCGCTACTGCGGGCCGAGACGCTCGATGGGATCGATGCGTATCGCGCGGCAGGGCTGCCGATGCATGCTGGCCTCACTGTCGAAGCCTGACGCGCAGTAACCAATGGCCCTGGTAGGAGCGCGCCCGGCGGACGAGTTAGAACAAGTCGGCGCGTCAGCTTTCCTTCGCCCCGTTTGGTCGGCAGCGCTTGAGAGAGTATTTCTCCCGCAAGACCGCGCTCGATCGCGCGGCGCAACCGGCTTGGCTGTGGGCGATCACCAAGGCCATTGCCGAGGCCCACCAAGGCCGGGCCCGCGCCGAGAATCGATCCTGAGGCAGGGGGCACCTATGGCTGGCGCTGCCCGCGAGCGTGAGTATGAGCAGCGCCAGGGCCGAGCGTCAGTCGAGCAGCTGGGACTCCACCGCGGGACCGGACCTGGCAAGGAGCCGAAGACGGCGACGGTAGGCTGCTGCGAGCAGGCCCAGCCCGGCCGGAATCGCAGCGAGTACCACGATGCAGGGCTGATGGGATAGGAAGGGGAGCGCGAGCGTAGCCGAGCCACTGGCGACCTGTCCGGCGAGGATCGCGACTGCCACCAGGAGGACCAGGACGGCGGCGGCGGCGAGGCACACGAGCGCTGGAAAGCGCCAGCTTGGTGGCTCGCCGAGCAGATAGTCGATGCGAGCGGGATCCACCCCGGTCGACGCGCCCGACGCCGGAGCGTCGGAGAAGCTGAGCATGGCCCGGGCGAGAGCGGATCGGTCCGCGGGGCCGCCGCTGATCGCGCTTTCGTCTGCGCTGAGCTCGGCCAGCGCCCGCTGGCGTTCGACCAGGTCGCCGAGCCCGGGGAGGAAGAACAGCGCCTGCGCGAGCACGCGGCCCGAGGCGAGCCGGAGAGGATCACGTCGCCGCGCGTGATGGCATTCGTGAGCCAGAACTGCGTGCAGTGCGGCAGCATCGAGGCTCGCCACCGCCCCGGTCGTAATGTAGACCCGCGGGCTGAGCAGCCCCGCGCAGAATGCCCGCGGTTGCGAATCGGCGATCAGCAGCGCCTCGCCTAGAGGCTGGGGGCGCCCTTTGAGAAGGAGCCGGTGGAAGTGTCTGGACGCCTGAAGCTCTCGCCGCGCCGCGATCAGCGCCCGCGCAGTTACGATCCCTCCCAATGCCGCGAGGAGCACGATCACGACGGCATCGACATTGGCGGCTGGATAGCTGAGACTAACCCCGACGAGGGAGATCTGGTGCGAGGCCGCCCTGGGGGTGACTCGCCAGGAAGCGAGCAATCTGGCCAGGAGGAAGATCGCCGAGGCCAGGCCCAGCCCACCCAGCGTGAGGTTGGCGCGCGAGACGCGAGCGGCCGCCCTCGCTGCGGGCCTGGGCTCGCGAGCGGCGCAAACCGGCGTGGCAGCCGATCTCTCGCAACGCCGGGCGGGCGCCGCGGCGCTCGTCGTGCGCCGCCCGGTGTCCTGGGGGCAAGGGTTCGAACTCAACATCTCCTACCCGGAATCGTAGACGACCCAGGTTCGAAACCCCGCAGCGTCGCGAGGCTCAGACCGATCGGTCCCCCGGCCCGCCTCCGGCTCGGTCACCGTCGGCATGCTCCGAGCCTGTCCCGGGTCGCGTTGCCCCGCCGCTGCGCCGAGGGTTTCCAGCGGTCCCTGAGCGCGCTCGCCGACTGGTCCAAAGCAAACGGTCTGCCACGAGTCACCCCTCTCAGTCGGGAACAGCTCCCGCCTCAAGCCCAGCAGGCGCCCCCCGAGCCGCCGCCACCGCCCAGCCCCGTTTTTCATGACGCAATGGATCCCATGTCGATCTCTGTAGCCGTTTCAGCGGACCGTCTTATGACGCAGTGTAGTATGTTGCGCCGCTGACGCCGCCTTGCGGCGGCTATCGCAAAAGCTTGCTACAGTTCGTCGTAGATGTCCTCGCGAGCCCAGAAAGCGCCCTCTAAATCAGTCCCGCCGGCGCTGCACGAACTCGAGGCCGAGGTCATGGAGGAACTGTGGCAGACCGGGGAGGCGCCTGTGCGAACGGTCATGGAGGCTCTCAACCGGCGCACCCGCAAGCCGCGCGCCTATACCACCTACATGACCATCATGGCCCGGCTGCACAAGAAGGGCCTGCTGGTTCGCCGCCGCGAGGGCAAGACTGACTTCTACACGCCCAGCCAGAGCCGTGAGGACTATCTGGCGGTCAGGGCGCGGTCGCAGGTCGAAGACCTCGTGGCTCAGTACGGGGATGTGGCGCTGAGCAATTTCGCACAGCAGATGGCCAGCCTGGATCCGGCCAGGCGCCGCGCTCTGCAGCGTCTGGCCCGCAAGAGCTGATCTCTCCCCGGAGCGGAGCCCGAAGCGACCGACCCTGGTCGGACCCAGCCCGAAGCGTGCTGCGCCTCTCGGCACCGGCCGGGAGGCCCTGACTCCCGCGGTGCCGGTCCGGAGAGGGCTGCACGCTCAACGCTGAGCGCCGGGCCCGAGCCTCCCGCGGCCGGCTCGACAAGCCCCGGTCCTGGAGGTCTTCCCGGGCAATCTGCGATCCAGCGTAGTAATCAGCTTCCACTATCTGCTACGCTGCGTCGTGGATGCGCTCCTACCCCACTCCAAGAGCAGCACACCTCACCCGCCGGTTCGGTCCCGGAGCCCTCCGGAACGCGTCTATCGGCGATGGCCATTGCCACCCGTCAAAGGCGAGGCGGTGATGGTGTCGCTCAGGTTCGGCGCCGTCAGCCACCTGGCCGCGGGTCGCGGGCAGATGGGTACGTCGCTGAGCTTTCACCTGTTCTTCGCCGTGCTCGGGGTCGGACTGCCGCTGATGATGCTGACCGCCGAGGGGATGCATCTGCGGACCGGCGATCCGGTATGGCGGGCACTGGCGCGCCGCTGGTCAAGGGTGTTCGCGATCCTGTTTGCCGTCGGCGCGGCTTCGGGGACGATCATCAGCTTCGAGCTGGGACTTCTTTGGCCGCGCTTCATGGCCTTCGCCGGAGGGATCATCGGCCTGCCCTTCTCGCTGGAAGGTGCGGCGTTCTTCATCGAAGCGATCTTCGTCGGCGTGTACCTGTATGGGTGGAATCGGCTTTCCCCCCGCGCCCATTGGCTATCCGGGTTCCCGATCGCGATCGCCGCGGCGGCATCGGCGTTCTTCATCGTCACGGCCAACGCCTGGATGAACGTGCCGCGCGGCTTTCACATCGTGCACGGGCACGTGACCCACGTCAACGTGCTGGCGGCGATGTTCAATCCGGCATGGGCGACCGAAACCTCCCACATGATCCTCGGCGCCTACCTGGCGACCGCGTTCGGTGTTGGCGCCGTATATGCCGTCGGGATGCTGCGCGGTCGCCGCGACGCATATCACCGCAAGGCGATCACGGTCGCGCTCTCGCTGGCGGCCATCATCGCGCCGCTGCAGTTGGGAGTCGGCGATCTCCTCGGGCGCACTGTGGCCCAGCATCAGCCGGCCACCCTGGCAGCGATCGAGGGCGTGGCCCACACCGAGACCGGCGCCGGCTTGAACGTCGGCGGCATCCCCCTGCCCGGGCACGCCACCACGGTGCTGAATGTCAAGGTGCCCAACCTGCTCAGCCTGCTCGCCTATGACCGCCCCAACGCCCCGGTGCGGGGGCTGGACACCTTCCCGAAGGCCGATCGCACCCCGCTGGCCGGCCCGACCCGGCTGGCGTTCATCGGCATGGTCGGGATCGGCACCGGCCTGGTCATTCTCGCCCTTTGGTACTGGCTACGCCGGCGGCGAAACGGTCCCGGCCCGGAGGGTCGGTTCACGCTGCTGGCACTGGCGGCCGCGGGACCACTGGCCTTTGTGGCCAACGAACTCGGCTGGCTGGTGAGCGAATTCGGGCGCCAGCCGTGGGTCGTCTACGGCGTGTTTCGAACCTCGAACGCGATCACCACCGCGTCCGGGCTGGGGGCCACCTTCGCCGGGTTCACCGTGCTCTACGTCGGACTCAGTGCGGTGACGCTCTGGGGGGTGCGGCGAGTGTCGACCGGGGGCCCCGAGATTGCATCGGGATCGACCATCGCGTGAGATGAGATGAGCCTGGCCGCTGTCATCGCGATCGGCCTCGGGGTCGCCCTGAGCGTTTATGCGATCTTCGCCGGCGCCGACTTCGGAGCGGGGATCCTCGATCTGACCTTCGGGAAGAGTCCGGAGCCGCGCAGGGCGCTTTCGCGCACGATCGGGCCGCTGTGGGAGGCAAACCATGTCTGGCTGATCTTCTCGATCACGATCCTGTTCTCGGCCTTTCCGGCCGGATTCGCCGCCCTGGGGACGGTCCTTCTGGCCCCGTTCACGCTCGCGCTGATCGCGATCGTCGTGCGGGGCGTGGCGTTTGCGCTGCGGGCGGAGGCGGCCGGCAGCGACGCTGCCACAGCCGGGTGGCTGAGCCGGGCGTTCGGGGGCGCCAGTGTCGTCGCCCCGCTGCTGTTCGGCGCCTGCGCCGCCGCGGTGGCGCAGGTCTCCAGCGCCGGTAGTGTCTCATCTACCCCCCTATCGGTCCCGTGGACGGGAGTGTTCGCCGCTCTCGTAGGACTCTTGGCGGTCGCGCTATGCGCGCACCTCGCCGCCGGCTTCATGACCAGCAGGCTCGGGCGCACCGGGCCGCCCGGGCTGGCGGAGCGATTCCGCCGCCGCGGCCTTCAGACCGGAAGCTCGGTCCTGGTGCTGAGCGCGCTCGCGCTGTCCGCCGCCGCCTGGAGGACGCCCGCCCTATGGCACCGCCTGAGCACCACCGCACTGCCGCTGCTGGCAATCGGGCTGGCGGCGACCATCGCCTCACTGCTCGCGCTGACCCGCCGCCGCTACGCGATCGCGCGCTGGGCGACGATGCTGTCCACCGGCACGGTCCTCTGGGGCTGGCTGGTAGCCCAGTCACCGCGGCTGATCGGTACCCGCCTCACCATCCACACCGCGGCTGCCAGCAGCCCCGCCCTCACCGCGATCGCGATCGCGGCCGGAGTGGTCCTGCTCAGCGTGATCCCCGCGTTCTACCTGCTGTATGCGCTCTTTCGCCATCCATCCCCGGAGGTAACCGGATGACACCGCCCTCATTGATCGACTCCAAGAAACCGTCCTCGTTGATCCACCGCATGAAACCGACGGCGCTGAGCGAGCGCCTCAAGCCCTCCTCACTCGGACTGCACAAGCTCAACTTAGCCGCCGGAGCTCTGACCCTGTGGGTGGCGCTCGGACCGTGGGTCTGGGGCTATGCCACCAGCGCTTCGGCCGTCGCCAGTCATGTCTTTTTCATCTTCGCCTTCGGACCGTTGACGCTGCTGATCGTTGTTCTGCGGCCAGCCGCGTTCGTGCTCCTCGCCGCCGGCCTGTGGCTGGCCGCCAGCCCCTGGCTACTGGGCTACGCAGACCACCACACAGCGTGGCTGAGCGAGCTGGTCACAGGGCTCCTACTGAGCGTCGTCGCCGCCAAGGCAGCCGGACTCGAGCTTCGGGCTCCGGGCCGGGCTCGGGAGACCGAGACGGAGACGACCAAGCCGAGGCGGCCATTCCCGCGTTCCCAGCCGGCAACCGACCCAGGGGCCGTCGGGGCGGCCGAATCGCGGTCCTAGCGTCGCGCGGTCGATGCGTCAAACCAGCCCCAATCCGAGGCCAACAGCCGACCGCCGGTCCCACAGGCGGCGTCTGTGGGCGGTGCTCCTCCCAGTCGCCGCGGCGACCGCGTTTCTCCTGGTCCCGGCGGTCGCCGGGGTGCCTGCGCGGCTGGCGCGAGGCTGTGGACGCTGGATCGGCGGCGCCGCCGCCCTCGAGCTGCTGTCGTCCGCGGGGTTCATCGTGGTATTCAAGCTCGTGTTCGCCGCGCCGCTGAGCTGGGGGCGAACCGTGCCCGCCGCGATGCGCGCTCTGGGCGCGAGCACCGTGCTTCCGGGGGGAGGATTCCTCGGCCCAACGCTTGGCGCCTGGTCCGCGACCCCGAGCAAGCCATCGCTGGCGCGGCTGACCCGCGCCACGACCACATTCGTGATTCTCACCAGTGCACCGGGAGCGGTAGTGCTGAGCGCCGTGGGCGTCCTGCTGTGGCTGGGCCTCGCAGACGGGCCCAATGGAGCACCGCTGACGATCGTCCCGGCCCTGCTCGCGTCTGGCGTCCTCGCTGCCGCATGGGTCGGTGGGCGCCTCGCCCAACCCCGGCCCGGCCCGCGACCCGGGAGGCTCGCCGGTGCGCTTGCAGTCCCAGCCAGGGCGATCATCGACGGCATCAGCGACGCCCGTTCGCTGGTCACGGCCGGCAACTGGAAGCTTCAGGGGGCGGTCGCCTACTACGCGTTCGACAACGCCGTGCTGTGGGCAGCCTTTCACGCGTTCGGGCCCAGCCCCCGGGTGACGGTCATCGTCATGGGCTATCTCGTCGGTTCGCTCGCCGCAGCGCTGCCAGTGCCCGCCGGCCTGGGAGCTCTCGATGGTGGCCTGATCGGCGCACTGGTCCTGTACGGGTCGCCCGCCGCCCCCGCGGCCGTCGCGGTGCTTGTGTACCGCGGTATCTCGCTTTTGTTACCGGTTGCCCTCGGGGCTCTCGGTCTGGCTTGCACTCCGGTCGGGAACCGGGTCCGCAGGTTGGCCCACCCGGCGCGGCAGGTAGCCGCGCCAGAGTTGGTGACCGCACAGGCGGCCAACTCTTACCGATCGGGAAGATTCCGCAGGCCAAGGCGTCATCACTTGTAACACCTTACTACGCACCAGCGTGGGCCGTCACGTCAGTGTCACCACCTCTAACCACGGAGCCTCATGAGAAAGCTAAACTTGTCAATCGCCGCCCGGATGCTCGGCGCGCTGGCGCTGCTTGTCGTAGGCGGCGTTCATTTCCAGGTATATCAATATGAGTTCTACTCGGCCATACCCACTATCGGACCGCTGTTTTTTGTCACCTTCGTGGCAGCGACCGGTCTGGGCCTGTTTCTGCTTGTGCCGATCAGACCTCCGGGACGGCTGGGCGCGCTGGTCGACAGACTGGCGGCAGTCGCCGGCATCGGCGTCGCGGCGGGCGCGTTCGTCGGGCTGCTGATAAGCGAGCAGACTCCCATATTCGGGTTCAGCGAGCAGGGATACCGATTCGTAATCGTGCTGGCGCTCGCATCCGAGGCCGTGGCGGTCGTGATGCTCTCCCTGTTTTTGGTGCGTGAGCGCGCCGACGACCGCGGATCGCGCGGGGGTTCGACGCATCGACGCCACCGGGCATCGGCGATCGACCAGGGGCTCCTCCCACCTGCGAGGAGGTAAGCGGATGGGGGGTTCTGAGGCCGGCGGCGTCGATCGCGGGGCTCGGATTCTGCTCACCGGCGCGACCGGCTACGTCGGCGGCCGTCTCCTGCGCCGTTTGCAGCGCGAGCTCCGGCCAGTGCGATGCCTCACGCGCCGCCCGGCCGTCCTCAGCCGCGAAGCGGCCCCCACTTCGGAGATCGTTGCGGGCGACCTGCTCGATTCCGAATCGCTTCGGCCAGCGATGAGCGGCGTGGAGGTCGCCTATTACCTGGTGCACTCCATGGGCGCTGGTGACAGGTTTGAGGCGCTCGATCGCTTAGCGGCGGTCAACTTCGGCACGGCGGCGCGGGAAGCGGGCGTGGGCCACATCGTCTATCTCAGCGGGCTGGGCTCCGGAGGGGACCTGTCACCCCATCTGACCAGTCGGCAGGAGGTCGGCGAGATCCTGCGCGAATCAGGAGTGGTGACGACGGAGCTGCGAGCCTCGATCGTAATCGGTGCGGGGAGTGCGTCGTTTGAGACCGTGCGCGCGGTGGTGGAGCGCCTACCGGCGATCCCAGCTCCCAAGGGGCTGGAGACCGCCGCTCAGCCGATCGCGATCGACGACCTCCTCGAGTATCTCCTCGCGGCTCTCGCCGCGCCGCGGAGGAGCGCCATCTTTGAGATCGGAGGTAACGATCGAGTCACCTACGGCGAGGTGATGCGCGAGTACGCCCGTCAGCGCAGGCTGCGCCGTCCCATGGTGCCCCTGCCCGAACGGTCCCTGCGGGCATCGGGTGCCCTGCTCGGCGTGCTCACGCCTGAGCACGGGAAGGTTGCCGCGGTGCTGGCCGAGAGCCTGGGCAACGAGACGGTCGTGCGCGATGCCGCCGCCCGGGAGACGTTCCCGGTCAGCCCACGTGGCCTTGTGGCGGCGATCGAGCAGGCGTTGCTGGACGAGAACCACGAATTCGCGCAGACCTCGTGGGACGAGGTGCTCCCGCCCACGTCAGCGACACGATGGGGCGGAACGCCGGTGGGACCGCGACTGGTGACCTCGCACGTGGAGCATCTACACGCCCGCCCGCATGAGGTCTTCGCTCCGATCCAGCGGATCGGAGGCACGAACGGGTGGTACTCCACAGACTGGTTCTGGCGACTGCGCGGGTGGCTCGACGAGCTCTGCGGGGGCGAGGGCTTGCGGCGAGGACGCCGCGATCCCCACGACCTCCAAGTCGGCGACGCCGTCGACTGCTGGCGCGTAGAACGCGTCGATCTCGATCGCCGGCTCCTGCTCGCCGCCGAGATGAGGATTCCCGGACGGCTATGGCTGCAGTACGACATACATGCGGCCAACGGCCGCACTCAGTTACGCCAGACGACGATGTTCGATCCCGCGGGATGGGCGGGCCTCGTCTACTGGTATTTGCTGTACCCAGCCCACCGCGCGATCTTCACGGCCATGCTGCGCGGTCTTCGGTCAGCCGCCCAAGCGGCCACGGCGAGCCCCCAGACGGTCACCGCACATGATCGTGCCTGACGTTGGAACCCCGCTTCCAGAGCTCCACTACGTTTTGTCGTAGCTGTGGGAAGGATGACCGGCCCGCGGCGTCTTCTCTTGTAAATCCCCAAAGCAACCAAGCGCTTCAGCTCTCTGACGCGCTCGGTAGGGAACCAGCCTCGTCATCAAGGAGCCAAACGTCCATGAACATCAAACACCTCACCGCTGCCGGCCTCACCTTTCTCATCGCCGGTATCGCGGTGATCATCCTGGCGGTCGGCGGCGGCAGTGCCAAGACCACCTCCTCCGCCGTCCCCGCTGGGTCTGCCGTCGCCCTGCGCACCACCCCGCTGGGCAAGACCCTGGTCGATGCCAACGGCCGCACCCTGTACCTGTTTGAAGGTGACAAACGCAACGTCAGCACCCTGTCCAACGCCGGGTTGGCGGTCTGGCCGCGGTTCGTCGCCACCGGAAAGGTAAAAGCGGAAGCTGGAGCACAGGCCGCGAAGATCGAAACCATCACCAGCCCAGGCGGGGGCCGGCAGGTGACATACAACGGTCACCCCCTGTACTACTACGTAGGCGACTCCAAGCCGGGTAGCACCCGAGGCCAGGCCCTGAACGAGTTCGGAGCGCTCTGGTATGTCCTGGGCTCCAGCGGCAAGGCCGTCACCAGCAGCTCGGGCACCGCCAACGCCGCACCCGCCTCGTCGACTCCCAGCTACGGGTATTGAGGGGGAACCGCGGGCCAAAGACGGTAGGCGCAAGCAAAGCCCTGCCACGGTGCGAAACCGTGGCAGGGCTTTCAGCTGGGGCTGAGCGGCACATGGACCGAGAGGAGCCTCGCCCCGGGCGTCAATGAAGACCCAGGGACGACAGCGGTCGGCGCCGCTGGTAGGCGCGCGGTCAAGTCGTCGGGCCCACCCTGATCGTGATAGACGAGCAGGACCCAGTTCCCGAACCCCAGGACGGAAGCCGGCTGGATCGGCCCAGGCCTGTGATGTCCCGGCTCATCCCCCGTCCACAAGCGCACCGCGAACGTTCCGAGGCCGGCGACCAACTTCGTCAGCGCTGTCTTCCTTGACTTCGCCTAGGAAGCGTAGTACGATGACCTGTAGTAATACAGGCGCCACGCCCGAACCGTACGCGGCGCTGATGAGCAGATCAGGCCAAGGGCTACTACCAGTCGGCGTCGTGAAATCAGCGGCACACATCCCAGGACTTTCCATGAAGACGCTCCCCGACGGTCGGACCGATGTTCCCGGTGGTTGACACCTCGCTGGGTGTCCTCCCGCCGTGTGCCCCGGCGCCAGTCCGCCGGCTGCGTAGGACGGCGGGCATCCCAGAGGACTCAAGCCGGCCCACGCTGGCGCCCACCACCGACGAGGCATAGCAATGGCGCGGTTGCTGATGCTCACGGTTCCCGGCCTCGAGGTGAAATCTGACTGGTCAGCGGCCCACGATTGGCTACTCGACAGTTACGCCCAAATCACGGACGTGCTGGCAACGACCATAGCGGCGACCCTCCTGATCGTCCACGAAGGTGATGCCGAGGTGGACGCCTGGCTTGGGGGAATCAGCGAGGCGCTCCTCGCCCGAAGACTCAGCGCCATGCCTCCGACGGAACATCCGGGCCAGCCGCCTGCGATGCCGCGGGCAGGAACCAACGTCCAGGGGCGGGGCCGTGTCGGATCCGTCGGACCGAGGTGGCGCCCGCCGACAGAGCGCCATAGACCTGAGAATGACGCTGCCTAACTAGCTATAGGTAGGCCGCGCTAAAGGCCGGACCTAAATCAACGATCTATCTGATCAGTCAACATCGAAAGGGGCCATAGACATGGGTAGCCAAGACGTTGCAGCTGGTGTTGTGGACAGTGCCAAGGAAGCGATGCCGGGCGGTGACCTCGATGCCCACTGGCGTCGCGTCGTCGGGAGGCGCTCGTTTCTGAAGGGCGTTGGGATGGCGGGTGCGACGGCAGTGCCGGGCAGCGCACTGTTCGCCGGCGAGGCGTTTGCGGCGAGCAAGTCGATTACCAAGGGCGACGTAGCGATCCTGCGCCTACTCGCTGCGGTCGAGCTGATCGAGAGCGACCTGTGGCAGCAGTACAACGAGCTGGGTGGCGTGAACGGCGGCAACTCGGCGTACGCGGCGGCGCTCTCGAACCTGGATAGCGACATGCCGCAGTACATCGCCGATAACACCGACGATGAGCTCAGCCACGCCGCGTTCCTAAACGCCTACCTGCGCTCCAAGGGCGCAAAGCCCGTCAACCTGGACGAGTTCCGCACGCTCCCCAGCAGCAAGGCGACCGGCGCCAAGCAGCGCGGCCGACTGACCAACCTGCAGTCACTCGATGTCGACACCAGTTGGTATGTGCGCTACCGCAGCACCCAGAACCCCGATCTCGGCGCGCACTTTCCCCAGGCGGTCAACATCCACCGCGAGCCCGCGATCCCGCTCAACGACAGCGACACCCCGCCAAACTTGCCCGCGCCGGTTCCGCCGGTCGGCGCCCAGGAGACGCGAATGCAGGCGATCGCCAACACGGCCGGATTTCACTTCGCCTACATCGAGCAGGGAGGCTCGAGCTTGTACAGCATCATGGCGCTCAAGGCGAGCAGTCTGGAGGTGTTGCGGATCATCGTCTCGATCGGCGGGGTCGAGACCAACCACTTCTCGCTCTGGCACGACAAAGCCGGCAACGCCGTGGCGCAGCCGCTCGCTGGCGTCACCGATCCGGAAACCGGCGTGACCTTCCCGGATCTCAACGCCAAGGGCGGGGAGCTCAACCAGACCAACCTGATTCTTCCCGAACCGTGTCAGTTCCTGCACCCCAACCTGCCCGACTGCTCGATCGTGCGTCCCACCCTGGACCGGCTCGGGGGCGCGGTCGCGACGATCAACAGCTTCACCGCCGACCGCCTGTTCGAAGGCCAGTCTGAGAAGTTCTTCAGGACCGTCCACGAGCTGGCGAGGGAAGCCGACGCCGCCCAGCGCCAACTCCGGTAGCGACCTGACCGCGCCCCGGAGGGCCGTACCAGCTACCCCCACACGGACCGGCCGCGGCCCCTCCTCCCGCGGCCGGTCCCCATCTCCGACAAAGGCCACCATGCTCACCGGAATCCTTCAGCCAGGTCACCTGATCCTGATCCTGATCGTCGCGCTCGTCAGCCTCAGGCTCACCCCGCTTCCACCGCCTGCGCCGTGCACGCGACCATAGGTGCGCAGATGCCCGAGTGTGTTCCGGTCGGCGGCCTGTTCGAGACCCATCTGACGGTCAGCGACTTGGGCCGCGCGATCGCTTTCTATCGCGACGTTGTCGGCCTCTCGCTCGCTCTCGAGCTGCCTGAACGGGGTGCCGCGTTCTTCTGGATCGGCGACCGTGGCCAAGCGATGCTCGGTCTCTGGTCGCTCGGGTCCGCCCCGGTGAGCCTCTCGTTGCATGTCGCCTTCAAGGTCTCGCTCAACGACGTGTTGAAAGCGTGCGACCGCCTGCGCTCATGCGGTGTCACATCTCTCTCGTTCTTCGCGACCGAAGCCACGGAGCCGAGCGTCATCCCATGGATGCCTGCGGCGGCGGTGTACTTCCGCGACCCTGACGGCCACCTGTTGGAGTACCTGGCGATGCTCGAGGAGAAACCCCTCCCAGACCTTGGCATCGTGCCATGGTCTGAATGGACGAGCCGGCAAAACGCGGCCCGGGCGAAGTAGAGTCGCGTCCCGGACTGCCCATCCGCATGCCCGAGACCTGCAGTGGCCAGATCGTAACGGACCCTGGGTGCCCGGCCAATCGGCGTAACGCCGCTCAGGACCTGGCACGGCCGAAGGGCACGTCCTCAGTGACCGGGCTTCACTGATGGCTAGGTGATTGGCCGGGGGGGTTGACGATCATGGCACCGTGCGAGCGGCCCGATCGAGCCACGCCTCGTACAGGTCGATGAACGCCTCCATCGCCGCGTCGACCGCCGCCACGTCCCCGGTGGCGAGCAGATCGAGCAGCAGCCCGCGCGTGACCGCGACCCCGAGCCGCGCGTGCGCCCGGGCCAGCTGCGGCGGGACGCCGCTCGCGATGCTGATCTCCGCCGCCGGCTGCACCCAGTCCTCGACGATCCCCTCGAGCATCGGCCCGGTGTGGGGGCGTCCCTGCAGCCCCTGCCCGTAGAGCTCAAAGAACAAGCGCTCGTTGGGCCACAGCGACGGGTCGGAAATGTGCTTCCACCAGGAGCGCATCGCCTCGCCCGCGGGTCTCGACGGGTCGGGGAGCATCCGCGCCAGCAGCTCGCGCTGGCGCGCTTCCACCTCGTGCACGATCGCCACCCAGAGCCCCTCCTTCGAGCCGAAGTGGTGGATCAGCATCCGGTGGCTGGTGCCGAGCCCCGCGGCGAGCGCGCGCAGGCTCAGGTCGCCCATCCCGTACTGAGCGGTGTAGTCGATCGCCGCATCGAGCAATCGCTGCCTCGGGCTCTTGACTTCCACGCCAGGAAGTGTACCATCTGGTACATGCAATCTGTACACGTCAGCACCAACGTTCCATATCCCCGCGAGGAGGTCTTCGACTTCCTTGATGTGATGGCCAATCACGAGCCGTTCACCAACCACATGCTTCGCGACTGGGAGTACTCGGGCCCCGGCCGCGGGGTCGGGTCAAAGGCCCGCGTGAAGGCGATCGCGGGCGGCCGCACCGACACGATCGAGATCCAGGTCGTCTCCGCTGAGCGCCCAACGAGGATCGTCGAGCAGAACACCGGCGCGGGCGGCCGTCGAGTCGCAAACGGCACCTACACGCTCGAGCAGCTCTCCACCGGCGGCACCAAGATCAACTTCGAATACTCCTGGCAGCAGGCGCCGCTGAGCGAGCGCCTGATGTCTCCGATCGTGCGCTCGATCCTGCGCCGCGGAAATGAGCAGGCGATGGACCGCCTCGCCCGTCAAATCGCGGCGCTCAAGGAAGCCGACGGGGTGGCGGCCCCCAACAGTGGCCTAGGTGAATCGCGGGACCACATGTCCCGCTAGGCAAATAGGCTCGCGGGTGCCGGCCGTTAGGTGCCGGCCGTTAGGTGCCGGCCGTTAGGTGGCTTCCACGGACCTCCCGCCGCCTGCCGGGGGGAACTTGTCGATCGCGCGAAGCACGTAGCCTCAGCCATGGCAGCGGCTCACCGGATCAGCGCAGGCTTCCCAATGGCGTTCTGGTCGGGCACTGGACCGAGCCGATCACCCGCATCGGATGCACGGTGATGCTCGCGCCGGACGGCGCCGTCGGGCGGTGTCGAGGTCCGCGGCGCCGCGCCCGCGACGCTGTGCACCGATACCCCAACGCCATCGACCTCTTCGACCCCAAGGCGTGACAATCTCGAATTCCAGCAAATTGGTGAAATCCGGGAGGCAGGTTTGAACCTGTGACCGCCCGGCCCCCAGAGGAGAGTTGGTATCGGCGCTCGGCGCTGTTTCCTTATTTCACCGTGTTCTCTGGATTCCAGTGGTTTCAGTAGCGCTCGGTTTGTCGTCCTCAATGGCCCCCTCTCGCTGCCGGGAAGACGCGGTTCGCGGTCTCAACCTTGTCTTCGTCGGGGTCCATGCCGCTGAGCCAGTGGCCACTGAGCGCGGTGCGAGGACCTAAAGAGATGGGAAGGGGACGACCGGCGGTGGCCAAGCATTTGCCGGGCCTGCTGATCGCCGGCCGCGGTGTCGTTGAGGGTGGCGCGCGCTCCAGGTACGCTCGCTGTGGGTCACCATGGGACGCATTGGGCGAGACGGGCGGGATAGCCTTGTGGGACGCGCGAGCGAGGTGGCTGAGCTCGCCCGAATGCTCGACGCGGTCCAGAGTGGCGCGCCGCGGTTCGTACAGATCGTCGGCGAGCCGGGGATCGGCAAGTCGCGCCTGTTGTCGGAGCTAGACCGCCGTGCCGAGGAGCGCGGCTGGCTGGTGCTTGACGGACGTGCCGCCGAGTTTGAGCGGGATGTCCCGTTTGGCCTGATCGTCGATGCGTTGAACGACTATCTCGGGGGCCTTGAGCCAGAATTGTTCGAGTCGCCCGACGAAGAGGCGCTCGCTGAGCTCGCCTCGATCTTTCCGTCTCTCTCGAGTCCGAGTGGCCCGCTCACGGCCCAGCGAACGGGAGCGGAGCGGTACCGCGTCCATTACGCGATCCGCACGCTGCTGGAGCGGCTTGCCGCGCGACAAGCGCTCGCGCTGGCGCTCGATGACGTGCATTGGGCCGACGCGGCCTCGATCGAGGTGATCGGCCATTTGGCCCGACGTTTCCACGGACCGTTGCTCGTGGCGGTCGCGGCCCGCCGGCTGCCCGGGCGGCTTGAGGCGTCGCTCGTCGCTGCGCAGCGGGCGGGGCTTGGCAGCCGGCTAGCGCTCACCGCATTGTCGTCCGATGATGCCGGCGCGTTGCTGGGCCCCGGCGTGGAGGCTGGGACTCGGGAGAGGCTGTATCGGGAGAGCGGCGGCAACCCGTTCTATCTTGAGCAGCTCGCACGCTCGTTGCCCTCGCGCGGGCCGCCGCGGCCGGTCTTCGCCGAGCGGCCGAACGTCGGCTGGGCACCGCCGGCCGTGGTCGTCGCCGCGATTCGAGGCGAGCTTGCCGATTTGTCCCCAGAGGCGCGCCGGGTCCTCGATGCGGCCGCGGTCGCGGGTGAGTCATTCGAGACCGAGCTGCTTGCGGCGATCGCCGCTCGCTCTCATGCTCTCGTGCTGCCGGTCGTCGACGAGCTGGTCGTCGCGGACCTGGTCCGCCCAGCCGACGCCCCGACGCGGTTTCGCTTCCGTCACCCGATCGTGCGCACGGTTGTGTATGACTCGATGCCGCTGGGCTGGCGGCTGGGGGCGCATGCGCGAGCGGCCGCGGCGCTCGCGGCCAGTGGCGCGTCCCTGCTTCTCTACGCGCATCATGTTGAGCTGTCGGCCACGGCCGGCGACGAGGACGCGATCGGGCTGCTTGTCGCCGCCGGGCGCGCTGCCGCCTCGCGGGCGCCCTTGACGGCGGGTCATTGGCTACTTGCGGCGTTGCGGCTGCTACCCGGCCAGATTGACTCAGATCAGCGTCTGGAGCTGTTGACCGAGACGGCCAGCGCGCTCGCCTACGGTGGTGCCTACGACGAGTCGCTCGCCGTGACCGAGCAGGCGCTAGCCCTGTTGCCAGAGTCGCGCGCGGAGGCGCGCGCCGAGCTGGTCGTCCGGTTGGCGAACGTCGAGCGACTGAGCGGGCGGCCACCCCGCGCAGGCGGTCTGCTCGAGCAGGCGCGCCAATCGCTGGGCGACGCCTCCGGCCGTGCCTTCGTCGCGGTCGGGCTCCAGCTCGCGATCGACCACTACTGGCGCGGGGAGTTCGCCCAGATGCGCGAGCTCGCGGCGGAGCTGCTGCCGAGCGCCCGGGCAGCTGCGGACGCCCTGATGATCGGTCTCGCGGCGGCGCTCGGCACCGTCGCTGACGCGGCGTTGGAACGGATCCCGGAGGCAGCGACGGCGCTTGAGGAAGCGCAGGCGGCGTTCGCGATGCTCAGCGACGAGCAGTTGGCCGAGCGGATCGATGTCGCTGCCTACCTGGCGATGGCTGCGGTCAGGCTCGAGCGCGTCGACGAGGCACTCGCGCACGTGCGACGCGGGCTCAGAGTGGCGCGCGAGACCAGCCAAGGCTCGACGATCCCGGGGCTGCTCGCATTCGAGGCGAACACGCTGTTGCTGGCCGGTCAGGTCAGTGAGGCGGCGCGGGTTGCTGAGACGGCGACCGACGCGGCGCTGCTTGCTGGCAACGACTGGCTCACTGTCTGGACGCTCACGTCGGCGTCGCTGGCGGGCTTCTGGGGCGGCGACGCGGAGCGGGCACTCGCGACCGCCGCAGAAGCGGTCGCACGCTCGGAGGAGATAGGCGAAACGTACTTCTCGGGCCTTGCCCTGTTGCAGCTCGCTGGCGCGCTTTACGCGAACGGCGATCCGGCGGCTGCGCTGGCGCAACTCGCCCCATTCGATGCTCCGCCGACGCGCCCCCTGCTGGACGCAAATGGCGGCCACGGCTGGGAGCTGCTGATCGAATTGCACTTAGCGGTGTCGAACGTGGAAGCGGCCGAGGACCTGGCCGCGCGCATGGGGGTCCGCAGCGTTGCTGTCGAGCTGCCGTGGCGTAGGGCCGCCGCTTGCCGCGCTAACGCCGCGGTGTCGCTGGCTCGTGGTGACGCGGGCGCCGCGGAGCGCTCCGCGCGCGAGGCGATCGAGATCGCCGAGCGCACTAGAAACCCGTTGTTGTCGGGGCGCGCCCGCATGCTGGCAGGGGCCGCGCTGGCGGCGGGTGGCGAGCGTGACGCCGCGCGCGAGCAGCTCGAGCGCGCCGAATCCGGATTTGCGACGTGCGGCGCACTGCGGGAGGCGGACGCCGCAGCCCATGAGCTTCGCCGACTAGGCCACCGCGTATCGCGACGCGCCCGAGACCCCGTGAAACGGGCGGGGCTGGCCGAGCTCAGCTCGCGCGAGCGACAGGTGGCCGATCTCGTTGCCTCGGGGATGACAAATCGGGAGGTAGCACAAACGCTGTTCCTCAGCGAGAAGACCGTCGGCAGCCACCTCGCTCGCATCTACGACAAGCTCAACGTGCATTCACGGGCTGTGTTAGCGGCAATGGTCGCCCGGGCGGCCGACCCTGAGTCGGGTGGGCGTCGCCTGAGCTGATCTCACCCGCGCCGCGCGCGATTACCCACCGCCGCGCAGACTCAACCCGCAGCGACCAGCGCGATGGACTGCTGGTAGTCGATCGCCGCCCGCTCCTCGCGATCGAGCGCAGCGACGTACGCGCTGAATGCGAGCAACTCCTCGCGGCCCTTCGCGAACCTCCAGCGCCGGTATGACGAAGCGACCTCGGCGCATGCCTCACGCCAGCTGACATAGTCATCGATCATGACGTCGACGGTATCCGCCTGGCCTGCCTGGGGGGGCGGCTGCTGCACGGACTGCGCCAGGAGCTCACCGGCGACTCGCTGTAGATCATTCAAATAGTCCAGGTGAGTGCGCCAGCGCCCATCGAGCTCCCGGGCGGTGGCCAGGCGGATGGTGTCGCCATGGGCGTCCAGCAGCTCATACAGCAAGGTCAAAAGGTGCGGCGTCATCATGGGGCGCCGAACGGACCCAGGCACGCGCCGACCCCGGGAATGCGGATCACCGCTGCCGCCTGGGCCAACACGGTCTCATCCTCGACCGCGAGGACTTCGACCATTTCCTGCTCGATTGCCGTCGTTCCCGCCGCGTGATCCACCAGCAGCGTCACCAACGCGCTGTGTGACCACGCGGTCGCGTCGGGCAAGTGTCTGACCGCCTCGAGCGGAGATGCAGCCTCGAGCGAGCCAATCGCGAGCGCCTGTCGCCGAACGCTGGTCCCGCCCAGCTCGAAGCGATGCGGGACCAGCGTGAAGTCGCTGCTCTGAGCGGCGGCGAAGCAACCCGCAGTCCAGTCCTTGGCCACCTGGAGGAGGTATGCGGCGGTGACCAGACGTGGAGTCGCGCCGCGCCTACCGGCCATGACGTGACCAGTCGGGGAGCGCTCGAACTCGCAATGGCATGCCTAGGTGCCTCGGGCTCGAAGTGCGCTCCAACCACGCCCACCGCCAGCACGGCGTCGCGATACGGCAGTGGGGCAGCGGCGATCGCGGTCATCAACTCGTTCGCGTGCAACGCAGGGGACGAACCCGCCTCTGGCTCGCCGTCGAGCAGCGGACGGTCGGCGGTTGCGCAGAGCGGCGCGATGCCGATCGGCATGAGTGTTCCGCAACGCGCGCAGCAAGTAGCCGCGATCGCTGACGCCACGAAGCAGGCGCGGGCGTCCCAGCACCCTGGCCAGGGTGTCTTGAACGAGGTCGTCCGCGTCATCGCGCGACCGGCACAAACACCGGGCGACGCGGTTGAGCGTCTGGATGTGACCGGTCAGTGCAGTCGGATCGAGTCGCCGCACCGGCAACTCGGGCGCGGGGCCGCCCGCCTGATCCAAGCACGAGGGTGCGCTCACGGGATCGCCACCTCGCGCACCTCTTCGGCCACGGTTCGCTGTGCGACGTACGGGGGAAGCTGGGCGAGCGCCGCCTCGCGATCAGCCGCCTCGACGACCCACCACACGCGGTGGCCCCCGGTGGCGCACGATCCCAGCGCTCGTTCGTGGCGCAAGGGGCTCTGGTAGGCCTTCCAAGCCGAAATCGAGATCGCGCACTCCTGTCGACCGTGCGTGTGGCAGAGGACAAACGTGGGCACACGCAGAGCATTGCAATCCCCGCTTGCGGGGGGTATCGGGAAACCGCCCTAATCGCCACCCTAAATCGCGTTGGGCCCGGCTCGCGTTATCAGGCGGGTCATCCCTCACGTCGAAGCCGCTGCAGCCCTCCGCAGCCACACACAGCACGATGGTCGCGCACACCGATGCGGCGATGACGGTGAACGCGCGACCCATTCCACGCCCCCAGCTCAGCCGCCGAACGCGACCACCACGTCTATGTCCTTCCCGCTCCGGCCGTCCCTTCCAGTGCCGGTCGCTTGCCGGGGCGCCAAGTACGCGCCACACTTTACGCACTCCAATGCGCTCGCCCTTGCGACTCTCGATCGTCCACGGCATCGACGAGATCCAATCGTCATCCTCCGCGACAGTACATCGCGCCGGAGCACCGAGGCTGGGGCATTGTCGCCGGTTGGGCAGTCTCGGCGGCGCTGCTGCTTTCTGGGTCCGCTGGGCTGAATAGGTTTGGCGACGGCTTGCAATCCGCAATCACCTTGGAAGGACGTCGATGCCAGAGACCACCTGCCACATGTCGATCTCGCTCGATGGTTTCGTCGCCGGGCCGAACCAGAGTCGCGAGGACCCTTTGGGCAAGCGCGGGAGAGAGCTCCACGGCTGGCACCTCGGCGACGAGCGCGCCAACGCGGCCGACGAGACCGCGACCGGCTGGCTCATGCGCCCACGCGGCGCCTATGTCATGGGCCGCAACATGTTCGGGCCGATCCGCGGCGAGTGGGAGGAGGACTGGCGCGGGTGGTGGGGGCCCGAGCCGCCTTACCACGCGCCGGTGTTCGTGCTCACTCATCACGCTCGCGAGCCGATCGAGATGGAGGGCGGGACGACCTTTCACTTCGTCACCGACGGCTTCGACGCCGCCTACGCACAGGCGCGTGAGACGGCCGGCGACGACGGCGTAGACATCGCGGGCGGCGCCTCGACCGTGCGCCAAGCGCTCGTCGCCGGGGTCGTCGACGAGTTCACGCTCGACATCGCACCAGTCCTGCTCGGGTCCGGCGAGCGGATCTTCGACGGCGTCGAGTCCCTCGGGTTGGAGCCCATCGAGGTGTTGCATTCGCCGCTGGCCACGCACATCCGCTACCGCCGGGCGAGCTGAAGGCCGGTGTCCGATACGTCTACCAGGCACCACTCTGAGTCTCCCGATGCGAACGGCCAGCGACCCACTTTCGGGCGTCCCGCAGGGGAGCCCCACGGGCGCTTTGCCTGCACCGGAGCCACTTCCCCGGCCTCCCGAGGGAATCTGTCGTCGCGGCGTCCCGTAAGACCCGTTAGCAATTGGCTTGTTCCAGATGCTGCTCGTTGAAGCTCGACCTGGAGCATGTAATGCTCTGGTTCCTCGTAGAGGCGGCGGTCCGCAAGTCGCGAACAGGCCGGCGAAGTCCGGTCCGCGTAGCGGCGTGCGGCCCGCACGACCGTTGAGAGGTTTTCGTGTTCGATAGGTTCATGTGTTCGAGGCGACCGCAGTCGTTGGCCGTGCTGTTCGCGGTGGCGGCAGCGTTGTCGGCGTCATCCGCGCTGGCGCTGGCGGGACCGGCCGCGGCGGCGAGCACTACCGTGGCGTTTACCGCGCAGGGTTGCACGACGTGGGCGGTGCCGAAGGCGGTCAGCAGCATCCAGGTCCAGGCCACCGGCGCCGCCGGCGGCGCGGGCATTGCGGGCCCGTTTGCTGGCATGATGGCGGGCGGGGCCGGCGGGCTGGGCGACGGGGTGTCGGGGACTCTGTCGGGCCTAACCGGTGGCTCGCAAGCGCTGGACGTCTGCGTCGACCAAGGTGGCGGCGCCGGCGGAGCCGGAAACGGCGGGAGCGGTGGCGGCGCCTCGGGCGTGAGCCTGGGATCCGATTTCAGCTCACCGGCGATCGTGGCCGGCGGTGGCGGTGGCGGCGGTGGCGGCAGCTACGGCGGCGGGGGTGCCGGCGGCAGCGCGGGGACGCCAGCGGGCCAGGCGGGCACCAATGGGTTCGGTGGTGGGGGGGCAGGGGGCAACAACACCACGGGGCCAGGGGCCGGCGGCGGAGGTGATATTCCCAGTTGTGACGGACACGGCGGGGGTCAGTTCGGATCGTCTGGCCCGGGTCCTGGCGGCGGCGGCGGCGCCGGCGCGTGTGGCATCGGAGGCGGGGGCGGGGGCGCCGGGTACTTCGGCGGCGGGGGCGGCGGCTCGACCGGCGGCCGCATCGGCGGCGGCGGCGGCGGCGCCGGGAGCGACTTCTGCGCGACCTCGATCGCCGGCTGCACGATCTCCTCGGGCGCCGGCACGCAGGCCACGGCGGGGAGCGGCACCGGCGACGCCCAGGTGACGATCACCTACACAATCCCGGCGCCGCCGTCGGTGTCGATCACGACCCCGGCGAACGAGGCGAGCTACAACCGAGGGCAGGTGGTGGATTCGAGCTTCAGTTGCAGGGATGGAGCCGGCGGCACCGGGGTCGCGTCGTGTGTTGACGAGAACGGCCATCCGTCCGGTTCGCCGATCGATACCTCGACGGTCGGCCCGCACACGTTCACGGTCACCGCGACCAGCAAGGACGGGCTGACCGGCAGCGCCAGCGTCACCTACACGATCATGGCGCCGCCGTCGGTGTCGATCTCGTCGCCTCGTTCCGACGGCACGTACGCGGTCGGCCAGTCGGTCGCCACCAGCTTCTCCTGCGTTGACGGCCCGGACGGCCCCGGGTTGGCTTCGTGCGTGGACTCGAACGGTTCCAGCGGCGCTTCGGGGCATCTGGATACCTCGGCGCCCGGGGCGCACATCTACACGGTCACCGCGACCTCCAAGGACGGGCAGACCGGCGCGCAGTCGATCTCCTATACGGTCGCCGGCGCGCCGTCGATCACGATCACCTCGCCGGCGTCCGGCGCACGCTTTGGGTTCGCCCAGCGCGTGACCGCGTCCTATCGCTGCCAGGACGGTGCGAGCGGCCCCGGGATCCGCTCGTGCCCGGCCCCGGTGCCCAACGGCGCCAACCTCGATACGTCCACTCCGGGGCCCCACAGCTTCACGGTGACCGCGATCAGCCTGGACGGCCAGTCGGTCACCGAGACGGTCCGGTATGCGGTCAGGTTGCCGAGCAACCGGCTGGTCGGGCGGGCGAGGCTGAAGCCGTATTCCGACGGCCGGTTCGCGGTCGTAGTGAGGGTCCCCGGTCCCGGTCGGGTGGACATCCTGGTCACCGCCTGGAAGGACAACCTGGCCCACACCGCTCGCCTGCTCGAGCCTGCGCCCGGTCGATTCGTCTTTGCCCGCGCACACGCTGTCGCTCCCGGCAAGATGACCTTGCGGATACTCGTGCGGCCGAACGCCAGAGGCCGCCGGCTATTAGGACACCACCGCTATCGGGTCACGCTGCGGTTATGGGTCACCTACACCCCCAGGCACGGCCTGCCCCGCAGCATCGGCTACTACGGACTGCACCTGCCCCGATCCGGCCACGAAACGGCGAGTCGGGACACTTCTGCTCCGAGAGGCAACGGGCGCCGATAACCGGGGCGGTGCGCGCCGCACGCGTGACGAGAATTCTCACGCAGCCTGCGAGGCCCCCATCACGCCGCCCCGCAAGCTTCCCTGTCGCTTCAGGCGGCGCCGACCTGAAGCAGGAGTCCGCCCCCGGGCGTCAGTGGCACGCGCCAGTGGCCGCCCTAGCCCAGCGGACGCGACGAGAAGGATCAGGCCTGCACGCCTGCCACCAGACGACCGTCCTCGAGATAGAGGCACCGCTGGGTGCCCGCCGAAGCCGACACGCGGCGCCGGAGCGGCCCGCTCAAAAGCGCCAACGCCTCAGCCAGCGTCGCCAAACGGCACTCGTCGATCTCCTCTTCCTGCAAGCTCATCGCGTTCACATCAAGGTCGGCGAAGACGCCGCAGTCAAACAGAAATCGCACTCCACCCGGCCGGGTTGCCTTCGGGCGCAGATAGTCGACGCACACCAGCCGTCCGCGGCTCACCTGGATTCCGCACTCCTCGCGGGTTTCGCGCTGGCAGGCCGCCCACGGCGACTCGCCAACTGCCTCGATCTGGCCGCCGGGAATCGTCCACCCCTTCTTGTAGCTGGGCTTTAAAATCAGCAGTCGCCCCTGCTCATCGAAGATCAGCGCACCAGCCGAGGCGGGGATTCGCGGAACCTCAGGAAAGGGTTCTTGGACGATCGGAGCAGACATTCCCGTGATCATCCTCGACATCGCCGACGCATCCCCCCCTAGCGGGCTCGGGATCGGCCTCGAACCTTCGTGGCGCGCTATCTACGCCTCTGCCTTGTCGCCGACGTGAGCCGGTGGCGCTGCTGCTTTTCGGACCGGCTGGGCTGAAGGAGAAGCCGTGTAGCGCCATCTTCGTGCCGGCGACACGCCTCCAGCTGGGCGTGGACGGAGAAGCGAGTTGATCCCGGCGGCGGTCGCCGAGATTCGTCTCTTGGGATCGCCTCGTCGCCGCGGTGGCCGCGTGCGCCTGATTAGCCGGAGAGCAGAAGTGACGTTCACCACTCAGGAGTCGGTCTGCTTGCTCGTCGGTAGCGTCATCGCGGACGTGCGTAGGTGCATCAGCTGGTGAGCCGCCGGGTTGATGCAGTAGTCGGTGCGCGCGACGGGACGGCTCGTTCTCGTCGGTCTTGACAATGCGACCGGTCGACCATGACTTCGGCTTCGAGGAGGCGCGTATCTCGCCAGTTACGGATTGCTGGCCGCCTTTGATGCGCTTCCGGGGTGGGTCGTTCGGGCTTGCTTGGCCAGGGCTTGTGCGAGTTCCTCGCGCGAGTGGATGTCGAGCTTCAGGTATACGTGACGCAGGTGGTACTCGATCGTCTTTGGGCTGAGGAACAGCGCGGCCGCTGTCTCGCGGGTCGTCTTACCGCTCGCGAGTAGCAGCGCGATCTGCAGCTCCTGGGCGGTCAGCTCGTCGATCGTGGTTGGGTCTCGTCGCCGGAGCACCGCGCCGGTTGCGGCGAGTTCCGCGCGCGCCCGGTTGGTCCAGGGGCGAGCGTCGAGGCTCTCGAATTGCGCGAGCGCGGCGCGCAGCTGCTCGCGCGCCAGCTTACGGTTGTGGGCTCTGCGCAGGCGCTCCCCGTAGGCGAGTCGCGTGCGCGCCTGTTCGAACGCGTCGGGCGTGTTTGCGTGCTGTTCGAGGGCTTGCTCAAACGTCGGGGCGAATCGGTCGTGCTCGGCGACGAGTCCCTGGCCGCGGAGCGCGCGTGCGATCGACCAGGGCTGTCCCTTGGCGTCGGCTGCGGCGCTGAACTGGTCAGCGAGCCGCCGCGCCTCCTGAGTGCGTCCGAGCCTGATCTGAGCATCGATCAGCTCCGGCGCGGGCGCCAGGTCGGCGTCGGTGATCCCGAGCGTGTCCAGCAGCCGTTGCTGGTGCTCGAGGTGCGCGACCGCGCGCTCGGCCTGGCCCTGGCCGAGCTCGAGCATGCCGAGCGCCTCGACGGCCCACACCTCGTGCAGTCGCGTCCCGAGGCGTTGACAGAGATCGAGCGCCTCTGCGACGTTCGCGCGGCATTCAGGCTCACGCCCGCGGCGCGCCTGGAGCCGCGCGAGCCCTGAGAGCCCGAACACGAGGTCGGTCTGCTGGCCGGTCTCTCTTGCGAGCGCGATCGATTCCAGGTAAGTCGCCTCGGCCACCGCCCAGCGGTCGGTGGTGGCGTTGTCGAGCGCGATCAGGTCCAGCACCAGCGGTAGCGCCCCGATCGCCGAGCGCTCCCGCGCGGCCTCGAGCGCGTGGTGCAGCAGCGCACGTCCGGCGATGGCTTCGCGGAGGAAGATTGGCGCGAGCGCCAGCCAGGGCAGCAGTCGCAGGTCGTCGCGCAACTCGGGTGAGTCCCCGGCGAGGCTGACTGCCTCCTGGATTGTCGCCGTCCCGGCGGCGGCGTCGCCGCCGGCGACGCGGGCGATCCCGGTGGCAATCGAGGCCAGGAAGCGAGTGCGCACCGAAGCGCCGTCCGGCAGGAGGCTCGAGGCTCGCTCCGCAACGAGCAGCATCTCGGCGGGGTTACCGGCGTACAGGCAGGCGCCGGTAGCCTCGGCCAGCATCGCGATCGCGCGGTCGGGGTCGGCGTGCTCGGCTGCGGCCGTCAGGATCGCGTGACCTCGCATCACGGGTCCCTGGCGGGTGGCGATGTGGCCGGCGAGCTCGTCGATTTCGAGCAAGCTCGAGCGCGCTTGGGTGCCCGCGCGGGCTTCGTCGAGCAGCACGACGGCGTGGCGCACAAAGCCCGCGTGCCAGCTCTCCTGGGCGGCGGCGAATACGAGCCGAGCGCGGCGCTGGGGGTCGGATGCCATCCTGCCGGCGCGTTCGAACGCGACCGCGGCGGTTGCGTGTGCGCTGCGATCGCGCGCCCGCGCCCCCGCCTGTTCAAGCGCGGCTGATGCCTGCTCGTCGACGCCGCCGGCGGCGGCGGCGAGATGCCAGGCGCGGCGGTCGATGTCGCGGTCGGGCAGCACGGAGGCGAGCGCCCGGTGCACGGCTCGACGCTCGTCGGGGCGCGCGGCGGCGTAGATCGCAGAACGCGCCAGCGGGTGGCGGAACTGCACCGAGCCGGTCTTCACTGACACCAGCCCGATTCGCTCCGCGGCCGACAGGGCAGCGAGCTTGACGTCCAGCCTCTTGGCCGCGCGCTCCAGCAGCGCGAGGTCACCGCTGTCGCTGGTTGCCGCAAGCACCAGTGCCCGCCGCTCGGCCTGATCGAGGTTGCCTGTGCGGCCCAGGAATGCGCGTGAGATCCTTGCCGAGACCTCGAGCGGGGCGCCGTCCGGGACGAGCGCGAGCTCATCTGTGTCTCGGCTGAGCTCGAGCAGACCGAGCGGATTGCCGGCGGCGGCGTGGTGCAGTCGGGCGGCGACGTCAGGCGCGAGCCCGTCCAGTAACGGCGCGGCCTCCTTAAGGCTGAGCCCGCCGATCCACGCGGTCGGCAGGTCAGCGCCGTCAAGCAGCGAGGGCTCGCCCTCGCGAACGGCGAACAGGGTCGCGATCGGGTCGGCCACCAGACGCCGGACGGCGAACAGCAGTGCCTGCGCGCTCGGCGGGTCGAGCCAGTGGGCGTCATCGATGACCACGGCGACCGCATCCTCTTCGGCGTAGGTGGCGAGCAGGCTGAGGGTGGCAGCGCCGACCGCGAACCGCTCCTGCGACCGGGCCGGCCTGAGCGCCAGCGCGCCCTCGAGCGCGACCGCCTGCGGCTTGGGGATGCGGTCGAGCATGCCAAGCGCCGGGCGCAGCAGCTCCAGCAGCGACGCGAACGGGATCTGCGCCTCGGACTCAACGCCGCGCGCCCGCAGCAGCTGCATTCCGGCCGCGCGCTCGGCGGCGTAATCGAGCAGCACGGTCTTGCCGATTCCCGGCTCGCCGACCAGCGCCAGCGTCGCGCTCTCACCCGACCGAGCACGCTCCAGCACCCGCTCGACGTCGCGTCGCTCACGCTCGCGCCCCACCAGCATGTGCCGATTCTGGCACCGCCGAGCACCCCCCTGGCGCCAAGAGACTAGGTGCCCCCCGGAGGCGAACTGCAGCCACCGCGCCTTACGGTCGGTCCCGTCAAGCGATCCCAGGAGGAAGTCTGATGGGTATGACCACACAAGCCGTCGAGGTCGACGCCGACAAGCTGATGCAGTTCGTGTTTCGGGCGGTCGACGAGGTCGGCGCGACGCTCAACGCGGCGCTGGTCGTGATGGGGGACAAGCTCGGGCTCTACCGCGCGCTCGCCGGGAGCGGGGGGCTGTCGCCGGCGGAGCTCGCGGAGCGGACCGGCACCGCTGAGCGCTATGTGCGCGAGTGGTGCAACGCGCAGGCGGCGGGCGGCTTTACCGAGTACGACCCCGACAGCGGGCGCTACACGCTGCCGCCCGAGCAGACGGTGGCGCTGACCGACGAGTCGAGCCCGGCGTACCTGCCGGGGTTCTTCCAGATCGCGCTGGGCTCGGTGATCGACTCGCCGCGGATTGTCGAGAAGGCGCGTGCCGGCGGCGGGCTCGGCTGGCACGAGCACGTCCACGACGTGCATGAGGGTTGCGAGCGGTTCTTCCGGCCGGGCTACAACGCTCATCTGGTGGCCGAGTGGCTGCCGGCGCTCGGGGGCGTGCCCGAGAAGCTGGAGCGCGGGGCGCTCGTCGCCGATGTCGGCTGCGGCCACGGCGCCTCCACGATCCTGATGGCGCAGGCGTTCCCGAACTCGACGCTTGTCGGCTCCGACTATCACGACGGATCGATCGAGGCGGCACGCCAGCGAGCCGCGGAAGCGGGCGTCGCTAACCGGGTCAGCTTCCAGACCGCGCCCGCGGCGGCGTACAGTGGCACCGGCTATGACCTGGTGACGATGTTCGACTGCCTGCATGACATGGGCGATCCGGTTGGAGCGGCGCGCCACGTGCGCTCGACACTCAAGCCCGACGGCACGTGGATGATCGTCGAGCCCCACGCGGGTGACCGCGTCGAGGACAACCTCAACCCCGTCGGCCGCGCGTACTATGGGTTTTCGACCCTGTTGTGCACGCCGGCATCGCTCTCGCAGGAGGTTGGGCTGGCGCTGGGCGCCCAGGCCGGCGAGGCACGCATCCGCGATGTCGTCCGTACCGCCGGCTTCACGCGCTTCCGTCGCGCGGCCGAAACGCCGTTTAACCTCGTGTTCGAGGCGCGGCTGTGAACACCACGTCGGACCAGACGCCCGCGAATTGGTCCCCGGTCGCGGGCGTCGCGCGGCGGGAGCAGACCCGTGCCCGGTATCCGGACCGGGACGGCTTTGTCGAGCGCGACGGCGTGCGCGTCTTCTACGAGGTCTACGGCTCGGGAGGTCCGGCCATCCTCTTGCTGCCGACCTGGTCGATCATCCACTCGCGCCTGTGGAAGGCGCAGATCCCCTACCTTTCTCGGCACTGTCGGGTGGTCACCTTCGACGGTCGCGGCAATGGCCGGTCGGACCGCCCCAGCGGCCCTCTGGCGTATAGCCCGGCCGAGTTCGCTGACGACGCGCTGGGGGTCATGGACGCCACCGGGACCGAGCGTGCCGCCCTTGTCGCGGTGTCGTCGGGCGCCCTGTGGGCGACGACCCTGGCGGCTGATCATCCTGAACGGGTCGCGCGCGTTGTCTACATCGGGCCCGGACTGGCGCTTGTCTCCAACCACCCCGAGCGTGACGTCTCGCCGTTTGAGGACGCGCTCGAGACCGACCCGGAGTGGGCCGAGGTCGCCGGCCGGCTCGAGCACGATTACATGGGCTTCCTGGAGTTCTTCTTCGGCAGATGCTTCAACGAGCCGCACTCCACAAAGCAGATAGAGGACTGCATTGGCTGGGCGCTTGAAACCACACCGCAGACGATCCTCGACACCATCCTCGGGATCGGCATCTCCCGTCAGGAGCTGTTCCGGGAGACATGCGCGCGGGTGCGCTGCCCCACGCTCGTGATCCACGGTGAACACGACCTGATCCGCCCGCATCTCCAGGGGGAGGCGCTTGCCCAGGCGACCGGAGGAGACATGGTCACCCTTCAGGGTTCCGGGCACCTTCCGCTTGCCCGAGATCCGGTCAAGGTCAACCTGCTCCTGCGCGAGTTCATCGACCGGCGCCGACCCTCCTCTGCGTGGACACGCGCACACGCGCGCGGGCGGCGTGCGCTCTACATCTCCTCTCCAATCGGCCTCGGCCACGCGCAGCGCGACGTGGCTATCGCCGACGAGCTGCGCACGCTCCACCCCGACCTTCAGATCGACTGGCTGGCCCAGCACCCGGTCACGGCGGTGCTCGAAGCGCGGGGCGAGCAGATCCATCCCGCCAGCGTGGAGCTCGCGAACGAGTCCGGCCACATCGAGTCCGAGTCAGCCGAGCACGACCTGCACGCCTTCCAGGCGATCCGGCGGATGGACGAGGTGCTCGTCGCGAACTTCATGGTGTTCCACGACCTGGTCTGCGAGCAACCCTACGACCTGTGGATCGGCGACGAGGCGTGGGAGCTTGACTACTTCCTGCACGAAAACCCCGAACTGAAGACCGCGGCGTACGTGTGGCTGACCGACTTCGTCGGCTGGCTCCCGATGGGCGACGGCGGCGCTCACGAGGAGTTTCTGACCGCCGACTACAACGCCGAGATGATCGAGCAGATCGCGCGCTATCCGCGCGTTCGCGACCGGGCCGTGTTCGTCGGCGACTCGGACGACGTCGTTCCCCAACGGTTCGGGCCGGAGCTGCCCGCGATCCGCGACTGGACCGAGCAGCACTACAGCTTTGCGGGCTACGTCACCGGCTTCGACCCGGCCGAGGTCGCCGACCGCGAAGCGATCCGCGACGAGCTCGGCTACCGCCCCGACGAGCGGGTGTGCATCGTCACGGTCGGCGGCTCGGGCGTCGGCGCTCACCTTCTGCGGCGGGTGATCGCGAGCTTCCCCGATGCCAAGCGCCTCGTCCCAGAGCTGCGGATGATCGCGGTCGCCGGCCCGCGGATCGACCCCGCCACGCTACCGGCCGACGACGGCCTCGAGGTCCGCCCGTACGTTCGCGACCTCTACCGGCACCTGGCAGCCTGCGACCTCGCCGTCGTCCAGGGCGGCCTCACCACCGCCATGGAACTGACCGCCAACCAGCGCCCGTTCATCTATTTCCCACTCAAGCACCACTTCGAGCAGAACTTCCACGTCCACCACCGCCTGCACCGCTATCGCGCCGGACGGCGGATGGACTTCGACGAGTCGTCTCCGGACGCAATCGCGACGGCGATCGCCTCCGAGCTCGGCCGCGAGATCCAGTACCGGACCGTGACATCGGACGGGGCGGCGCGGGCGGCCGCGATGATCGCCGAGGTACTCTGATGCGCCGGCGGGTGGGGGCCGGCGGGGCTCCGGCGCGCTGGTCACGCTCGCGGCCTGTTGCCCTCCGGCGTTCCGCGGGCGACGCACCGGACAGTGCAACCTCTCAAGGTGCGCCCAGCCTACCAACTACATATCCGCGTCTCGATGCGGAAACATCGCTCACGCAGCTGAGGGCCCCTTCGGCGAGGAATGCGGTTCTTTGAGCGCCGGGCTGAAATCACCTGCGTGATGATGAGGCGTCGGACGCAGACCAACGAGCCGGCGCGGTGCGCGACGCTGCTTGCGCGCTGGCGCCGCTGCCGCAACCGTTGGCCCTGCTGGAGGTGGGCGCGTCGGCAGGCCTGTCTGGACGTGACTGATCTCGAGCATGTGGCGTGGCTTGAGGCGCGGGGTTGGCCCGGGGAGGGACGACGGCTCCAATTACTGCGCGACGCGGTTGATGTCGCCCGCCGCGATCCACCCGACGTGTTCACCGGCGACCTGCGCACCGACCTGCGGTCTGTGCTGCCAAGGCGCCAGCGACGCGACGCTCGTGATCTTTCACACCGCGGTGCTCGCCTCTGTGTCGAAGATCGAGGAGCGCGATGCGTTGGAGACCGTGCGATCACTCGGCGCGCGCTGGCTGGCCAACGAGGGGTCAGACGTCTGCAGGCACCGCCCGGTCCTGGTCAGCAGCCGTGGCCGACCGGCGATTTCGTGCTCACACTCGATCGCGGTCCGATCGCCCTCATCGACCCGCACGGAAGCCGGATCGACTGGCTGCCAGGCCCGGAGGCTGATCCGTTCGCGCTATGAGAGGGCTCGCCCCGTGCCCACACCGGCAACCCGACCCGCTTGGTCGCCGCTGCGCCCACCAGATCGTCGCTGCTGCTCGGGGTCGGGTCGGATTCGAAGGGGAAGCCCGGATGCCGCTTGCGAAGGGACTGCTTCCATAAGCGCCGCAAAAGGAGTACAGTGAGTGTCGTACTGGCCCTGCGGCCAGGATTCTCAGCTCCAGTCCGAAAGCCACCGACGGCGCGATCCGCGCCACGAGGCGCGAGGCGGGGGTTACTGATTTTGACTGCGGGGCCGGTGACGTTTTTCTCCACTGGCGTTACCCACCGGTTCGATGGCCGCGCCGCTACTTGATGAAATCCTCCGGGTCCTCGGCTTTTCCGCGGGGTGAGCGAGGGACGCGGCTCGTTCCCTGGCTCAACCCTCCGTGCGGGCCTGCCGATCGCCGCGCTGTTCTGCGTCCTGCGCGGCCCGACTCGCGGACGGCCGTGATCAGCAGCGAGCGGCCCGCCCCGATGATCCCAGCGGCCAACGGGCTTCGGCTCACGCACTGAGCCCAACCAGCCACGGGCCGTGCCGTCCGGCGCGGCCCGCGGCCGGCCCCGACCGCGGGACCGAACCGAGGCGGCCAACCAAACCCACCGCCCGTGACGCCAGCGCCTGCTTACCGTTGATGAGGCGTCCGGATGCACCCGGTCGCCGGGCCGATCCGCAAGTCCCGTAGATCGGCCCCAAGGCACGTCCGGACGAGCGGGTGCTCCCCATACGCGTCGCCCGGTTGAGCGATGGCCGCCGGTCCGAAGCGATCGTCCGTGAAACGGCCGATGACGTCTCCTCTTGGGCGGTCCGGACCAGTCGACGGTTCCGCGTCGGGCTGAACCTCGACGGCTTGGGCGTTTCCAGGACCGTGGAAACGATCTTTAGGAGGCGGCGTCTCAAGGCGTGAGCACGCGCGCGAGATCGACCGTGCGCCGCAGACGACGCCTTAGGGAGGCAATCGGGAGTTACCTCGAGCGGCCCGATCGAGGAAAATCAACCGCGCTGCGAGGATGCAGGATGAGGAGCACGACGAGCATCGACCCAAATCTGATTGAGGCCGTCGACGCGGGTATTGAAGAACGCGCTGATGAGCTCGTGGGCCTAGTTCAGGCCTGGGTAAGGCTGAACACGGTGTGCGTCGACCTGTCGCCCGAATCAGAGCGACGCGACAACGAGGAGGGCGACCTGCAGGCGCTGATCGCCGAGCGGCTGGCCAAGCTGGGCGCGACAGTCGACCAGTGGGAGCCGGACCCCGCGGCCCTGCGAGACCACCCGATGATGCCGCCATGGCATCACGGGGCCAATCGACCGCTCACGGTCGGGGTCGTTCCTGGCGCCGGCTCCGGTCGCTCGTTGATCATCAACGGCCACATCGATGTCGTCGACTCGGGCGATCGATCCCGCTGGGCCAGTGATCCGTTCGGCGGCGAACTGCGGGACGGCCGGATCTACGGCCGCGGCGCGGTCGACATGAAGGGCGGCCCTTGTGCCGGAGCCCACCGATCTCGGACTGTGGATGGCGACGCGCGGGCTGCTGCACGGCGTTCTCACTGTTCCCGGCCGGTCAGCGCACGCCGAAATCAATCAACCGTCCTGGCGGGAGGGTGGCGGCGTGAACGCGATTGAACGCGCGCTGCCGCTGCTGGAGGCGCTCCGTCGCCTGAAGGAGACGTGGCGCGAGCGCCCCGCCAAGCGCCACCCGCTAGGCGGGACGCCCGGAGTGCAGCCGACCGTGATCGACGGTGGCTCGTTTATCGCCAATGTGTCGGAGAGCCTGAGGGTGCAGGTCAACGCCACCGGCGTAGCCGCCGACGCCGACGAGCATCGTTATGGATCGATCCTCCGTGCCGAGATCGTGAACGCCGAGCAGGCCGCCGCAGGAACCGACGATTGGCTGACGGCGCACCCGCCGACTTGGTCGTGGTCGACTGACTACCCGCCGTCAGAGATCGACGCGCGGGCGCCGATCGTCAGCGTGGCTCTTGACGCCGCCCGGGAGGTGGGGTTGACACCGCGCGCTGGCGGGATCGACACAACCTACGACGGTGCGCTGCTCACCCGGTTTGCGCAGACTCCGAGCCCCGCCTTTGGTCCGGGCGATCTGAGCAGAGCCCACGCGCCCGACGAGTCGGTGGGGGTTGACGAACTCATCTGCGGGGCCAAGGCATACGTTCGTGCGATCACGGCCTGCTGCGGGGTCGCGGTAAGAGAGGAGATCCGGTGAGCGACGTTGATGATAAGGCCGTGCCACCCGTCAATGAGGCACACACCCGAGCGGCAGCTACGAGACCCGGACCAGCAACACCTACTGGCGTGAGCGGAGGATCGGCGACCGATCCGCCCCCAGGCCTGGCGCGGGCGCTGCACGTGCTGGGCACGATCGCAATTGTCGTGTCCGCCGTTACGCCAGCTGCCTCGGTGTTCATCATCGCTCCGGTAGCCTTCGCGACCGTCGGCACCGGGACATTCTGGGCGTTCGTGGCCGCAGCCGTAATCGGCGTGGGGGTGGCCTTCTCCTATAGCGAGCTCGGCGCGGCCTTCCCGATCGCGGGCGGCGACTACGCGATTATCGCGCGTGTCCTCGGCAAGCCGGTGGGATTCTTATCGCTCGTGCTCTGGCTCACGCTGGCGGTGTTCATCCCGAGTTCGATCGCACTTGGTATCGGGACCTACCTATCGGTCATCTGGAGCGCTAACGCCAACCTGCTCGGCGCGGGCGTAATGGTGATTGGCACGCTGATCGCGATCTTCAACATCAAGGCCAACGCCAGGGTGACCGGCGTCTTTCTCGTGATTGAGCTGCTGGCGCTCTTGGTCGTGACCGTGCTCGGATTCGCGAACGCCCATAATCCGGTCAGCGCTCTGACCTCGCCGCACCTGTTCCCGGTTCACGGGGCGGCGACAGCCGCCTCGTTCGGCGTGATTCTGTCGGGGGTGGCGATCGCCATCTTCTCCTATAACGGGTACGGCGCCGCGATCAACTTCTCCGAAGAGATCACCGGGCACAAGAGCGGGATCGCCCGGGCGATCCTGTGGTCGCTACTGATCACCGTCGCCGCCGAGCTAATCCCGATCGTGGCGACCCTGATCGGCGCCCCGTCCCTGCACGACCTGGCCAACTCGCCGGCGCCGATGACCTATCTGCTCAAGTCGTTGTCGGGCAACACGCTGAACACGATCGTCAGCCTCGGCATCTCGCTCGCGATCCTCAACGCAACGCTCGCAATCATCCTCGAGCTCGCGCGGATCGTGTTCAGCGCCGCGCGCGACCGCGCCTTCCCGGGGCCATTAAACGCAGCGCTGGCGCACATTCACCCACGGCTACGCACGCCCTGGATCGCCACGCTGGTGGTTGGCGCGGCAGGGGCAGTGCTGACCGCGCTCTCGAGCGTGGCGGCGCTGGTCAGCTTCACCGGCGTGGTGCTGACCATCAACTACGGTGTGATCGCCCTATCCGCGATCATCGACCGGATCCGCAATCCCGATCGCGAACGCCCGTATCGAATGCCGCTGTGGCCGCTGTGGCCGATCATCGCCCTGATCGGCACCATCGCTGTCTTCTACAAGCAAACCGGACACAACGAAGGAATCGTGGGCTTGATCCTGCTCGGCGCGGCCATCTACTACCTGGTGTTCCTGTTGCCGATGCGCAAGTCTCACTGGATACTGCATGACCCCAACGATGCGCCTGAGGAGCCGTCAAGCTGATGCGCGCCCGTGACCACGGGATCACTGTCGGCGTGGGGCGGCCCGGCCCCGCCAACGCAATCACCGACGTGCCCGGCGTACGAGTCGGACACACAACCCTCATAGACGGCGAAGGATCGCTCCGAGTGGGTAGCGGCCCGGTGCGGACCGGCGTCACCGTGATCCTGCCCCCAGGCGAGATCTGGGAGCAGCCGCTATTCGCCGGCTGCCATCGACTCAACGGCAACGGCGAACTGACCGGACTCGAGTGGGTGCGCGAGTCCGGCCTGCTCACCTCTCCCATAGGTCTGACCAACACCCACAGCGTCGGCGTCGTCCGCGACGCACTGATCGCCGACGAGGTACGCCACCGTGGTGCTGAAGCAGGACACTTCTGGGGGCTGCCCGTCGTCGGCGAGACATGGGATGGCCTGCTTAACGACCTCAACGGCTTCCACGTTCGGCCCGAACACGTCCACGACGCACTCGCCAGCGCGACCGACGGTTCGGTCACCGAAGGTGCAGTCGGCAGCGGCACCGGTATGATCTGCCACGGCTTCAAGGGCGGCATCGGCACCGCCTCTCGCGTCCAGCCGGCCGAAGAAGGGGGCTACACGGTTGGGGTCCTAGTCCAGGCAAACCATGGACAACGCCGACGGCTGGCGATAAACGGCGCTCCGGTCGGGCAAATGATCGGCGCGGAGGAAATCCCGCTGCCCGTTGCGGACTTCGACGCTGCGTCAGGAGCCGGATCGATCATCGCAATCGTCGCGACCGACGCGCCGCTGCTGGCTCACCAGTGCGCTCGCTTGGCGCAACGAGCCGGACTCGGCGTCGCACGGACTGGCGGGGCTGGCGAGCACACCAGCGGCGACATATTTCTCTGCTTCGCCACCGGCAATCGCGGGATGAGCGCTGGTGAGCTGGGGCACGACAGCCCCCTGACAGTGCCACTCCAGATGCTGTCTGACACCTACATCACCGGACTGTTCTACTCCGTGATCGAGGCCACCGAGGAAGCGATCGTCAACGCGATGCTAAGCGCAAAGACGATGACCGGCCGCGACGGCATCACCGCGCGAGCGCTCCCGGGCGAGCGGGCGGCCGCGCTGCTCCAGGGCTGGGGCGCGCGACAACAATGATCGAGCGGGATGGGGGCTGAAGCGGCGCGCCTCGTCCCGCGACCCATCGTCCGATCGCATCCATCAAAGCGCCGGCGCAGGGCGCGTCACTGCCATGGCGACCAACCGCTCGCCCGCACGCGGCGCGACGCCGATCTACGGGACTTGTGCTTTGGCCGGGGCGACGGGCGGCATCCAGACGCCTCCTATCCACGGAGACCACGCGCCAATTGCCGGACTCGGGAGCGTGCTCAGCGTGCGCGGTCCCGGTGAGCGCTTTCTGGAAGATCGCTCGTCAGGATCTCGGCGGCAGCGCTGCGCCGATTGCTTCTGCTGTCGCCCGATGTGCTGGCGCACGGCGCCGACCGGTGGCCCGCTGAGGCCGAGCGGCAGCAGGATGCAGACCAGCGGCATAGGCGGCCGCGCTGCGCGGCGCCCAGTACCCACACGTCCCTGTCGCTCGGCCCTTGGTGCCAGCGATTCCGAGATCATTAGTTTCGGTTACGGCGTGATCTGGCTAGCCGGCTGCGCTGCGTAGACGCGCTGCCAGCCGGCGCGCGCAGCCGCTTGCTAGGTTGGACTCGGCTAGGGTGACTTCTCGGCGCAGGGTGGTGGTAAATGTCGCTCCTGATGCGGAGTCGAGCGCAAAGGGGACGCCGGGGCGTACCTGCCTGTAGCTGTGGAGTAGCGTTTTGACGTCGCGGGCGAGAGCCGCGTTATTGGGAGTCGCAATGAATCCGGCTGCGACCGACTGGCACTCATAGACGATTTCGGAGACCGACGTTGCTATGGCGTTCGCGTCTTGCTGTGTTGGCGCCCGTTTGGCGGCTCCTCCGCAACCTGCAGCTACTACACACAGCGCGACACCAAGTGCCGTCGCCTTCAGTCTTCTGCCGGTTGTATGCGCCACTCCTCCTAAATCCTTCTCGTAAGCTCTAATCCCTCCTGGTAGCTTCACTTCCCTCGTCGGGCAGCTAAGCAGGGAAGACTCCGTTTGAACAAATTGTTGCACGCCCCTGCCCCCTGTGGTAGCTTGCCTGCGCGTCAGCGGTAGATGACCGCGGGAGAGGAAGGAGGTGAGCGCCACTCGAAAGGCTCTCTTTACCCCACCGTTTATGGTGTGACCGCCCACCTTGATGTCGGTGCAATTCTGGTTTGAGCCCCTAGGCCCTCGGAAGAAGCTACCTTCGCGCGTTGCTGCGCCAAGTAGCATCCCATGGCGAGGGATGTCGTCGTCAGCGGCGGACTAAATGGATGTCCCGCTGGGACAGGTGTGTGAGCGTCCGAAGTGGCAGTCAGTCGTGTGTGTGCGGCTCCAACGTGTGCCTGTGCCGGTGGCTGTTGGCGCCGGTCGGCGGAGTTGGCTTCGGTGAGATGGTCTTTGATTGATGCTTTAGCGAGGAGGAAGCTGGTGCTATGCGAGTACGTCGGCGTGTGAAAGCGACACTGGCAACTATTGTCGGTGTGGGTGCCGTGACCTTGGCCTTCCAGGTGGCAGCGGCGTCTGCTTATAACCGAATCGACCCGATCGATGCGCGACAGACGATTACGCTGAACGGGAGCAACCTGACCGTCGATAAGCTGGTGGCGATCGCGCGGTACGGGGCCAAGGTTCAGCTCACCCATGCTGCCCGCCAGCGGTCGCTGAACGCCTACTACCTGCTCCTAGAAGGCTCGCGGGAAGGCATCCCAATCTACTTCTTAACCGCGGCACCGGTGCCGGACGCCAGACCGTGCTGTTCAAGGGCGACCCACTGTCCACGGCGCCCATCCCGAAGGGCCAGCCGGGCTACCCCAACAACCGGGCGTTCGTCGCGGCACAACAGTTGGCGAGCTTCCAGTACGGCGAGGAAGGCGGTCTGGGGTTGCCGCCGCAGGTCAATGACGAGGAGATCGTGCGCGCGATGATGGCCGTCCGCGTCAACACGATGTCCTATGAGGCGGCGACCCCGCAGCTGACTCAGATGTTGATCGACCTCCTCAACCGCGACGTCACGCCGGTCGTGGAGTCGCGCGGCTCGCCGGGCGAGGGCGACTTGCCGCAGATGGATAATGTGGAGGCCACCATGGTCGGGGTCGGCCGGGCGTATTTCCATGGTGTGCTGATGTCCGCATCCCGCGCGCTGGCCGAGGCTGGCCTAAAGCCGCTGCAAGACCAGCCCGGACGGTTCGAGGCGCCGGTCGCTCCATTTGGCGCGGATGATGCGGCGCTGACGAGCACGAACGCCTACTCGACCGGCCAGGCGGCGCTGCTGGCCTACGACGCCAAACGGACGCTTGACTGGCAGGATCTGATCACCGCGCAGTTGCTTGACGGGATGAACAGCAGCATCACCCCCGAAAGTGCGCCCGTGCAGGCAGACCGGCCGTTCCCGTGGCTGAACTACGACGCGGCCAAGGTGACCGACGAACTGACGGGAAGCTATCTGTTCAACCTCGACCAGGTCTCCGCGACGGGGGCGCCGTATCGCATCATCCAAGACCCCGAGAGTCTGCGCGCGATAACCCAGCGCACCGGCGCCGTGTGGCAGGCGTGGAACAACCTCAAGTCCGATCTGGCAATCCAGATGAACTCCTCAGACCACAACCCCACCGAAGCGCCGGGGTGGTCGCCGAGCAGCGCGCCAGAGCTCAGGACGCCGTGGTTCATGCAGTACTACGTCAAGGGCGGCCCCGACGACCGCGCTTGCGTCGGTCGCGGTGTGGGACCCGCAACCGGATGTCAGCACGGGTACGTCATGTCTAACGCCAACTGGGACCCATATCCCATGGACAACGACATCGAGGCGTTGACCAACGCGTTCGCCAACGTCGCTGTCAATGACATCGAGATCCCCGACCGGTTCCAGAACCAGTTCCCCGCCCCCGACGGATTTACCGTCATCTCGGGCCCCAACGATCCCAGCCTCGGACGCTTTCAGGCACCAGACGATGGAGCCGGACTCGCGCCCGAGGCCAACGACTACGATCTGGCCTCGCTGGAGTACGAGATCCTCTCCGAGCAAAATCCGGTACCAGCGCTCGGCGACTCGATCATTGAGAACGTCGAGGATCTCCAAGCGGCGAGCACGGCCAAAGTGGCCAGAGCACGGCTGATCGTCGACGACCTCAACTGGGTGCTGGGCGAGGATATGTTGACCGCCACCTACTGGATGAACACCCGACAGCTACAAGGAGAGGCCCTGGCGGCAACCCCAGGAAGTGGCGTCACCGCGCCGCGAGCCTTCGGTGCCGCACCCACGGCCGCCTGGAAGGCATTCCGTCAGATCGTCCCCTGGCAAGTACTGCCGCCAAACACACGAGCCGACGCGACAGTACCCGCCGACGAGTTTGCCTACGATTTCATTCAGGCCAACCCGGCGTCGATGTTCTACCCGCCCGACGCCGGCCAGCCGCACGTAACCCGGGCGCCAGAGCAGGCACACGTGAACCGCGGCCGGCTGCAAGCCGCGGTGCGCGCAGCGCGCGCAAGAACCGTACGGTTCCAACAAACGTCGGCAAAAAGGCAAGCGGTCCACGCTCTTTTGACAGAGCAGGCACAGATCGCCACCATCAAGTCAAAGAACAGGAAGTAGCAAAAGAAGGAGAGCAGCAACTGGCAACCATCCGCGAGCAGCCCCCGGTCACACCCGGGGGCTGCCGCGCTCCGAAGCTCTCCGACCGCAGTCAGACGGAAGCGCCGGACCGGCGACGACCGCATTTCGTGACAGGACCGGCGCGGTGCGGGCGACTCCTTCGGTGACCAACCCCGCGTCCCGACGCGGCGCGGCGCCGATCTACCGGACTTACGCTTCGGCCAGACGGTTGGCCGCATCCAGACGCCTTCTATCAACGGCAAGCATCCGTTGGGAGCACAGCGACAGGAGGCGACCGGAGGCGCGGGACATAGTGGGACCGTCGACCCCGGGCTCGGCGCTTGCATCTCGCGCGAACCGCAAGCGAGCCCGACGGATGCATTGCGCCCGGTGCGTGTGTCGATGATCTTCTCGGGCTCGTGCGCGACTACGCGCGAGCTATCCGGAGCGTTGCGAGGATGACCCGCCCGCGTGGATAAGGTCGGTGAGAACTTCGAGTGCGCGGTCGACGTCTTCTTCATCGTTGTAGAGGTGGCAGCTGAGCCGTACACGGTTCGCCCGGACCGCGGCCTTCACCCCGCCGCCTGCCAGCCGCTCGGTCGCCTCGTCAGCGGCGTCGAGCGAAACGATCGCCGAATCGCCCGGCTCGAGCCCGAGGCCTGTTCGGAGCCGGTTGGCCAACGCCAGGTTGTGCTCGTGGATGCGTCCGAGCCCGACGGCTTCGAACAGTTCCAGCGTGGCGTCGGCGGCATGCCAGCTCAGCCAAGCGGGCGAGACGTCGAAGCGGCGGGCGTCGCTGGCGAGTCGCAGGGGGGTCCCGTAGCAGGTGTCCCAGGGATGCTCGCCGGCGTACCAGCCGGCGGCTAGCGGGACGATGCGATCGCGCAGCGCGGGCGCGATCGTCATGAACGCGGTCCCGCGCGGGTGGCATAGCCACTTGTACCCTCCCGTCGCCACGACTGAGAAGCGCCGGGCGTCGAGGGGGAGCCAGCCGCACGCCTGGGTGGCGTCGACCAATGTCAGTGCGTCATAGCTGGCTGCTGCGCTGGAGATGGCGTCCAAATCGGCGATCCGTCCGTCAGCCGATTGGACGGCTGAGACGGCCACCAGGTCGGTGTGGCTGTCGACCGCGTCGGCGAGCCGCTCCAGCGGGATCGTGCGCACGTCGCAGCCGGCGGCGAGCAGGGGAAACAGCAGCGAGGTGAAGTCGCCCTCGGCCGCCAGCACGCGCGCTCGCGGAGGCAGGGACGCGGCTATGAGACCGACCATTGGTGAGACCTGATGGCCGATCGCTACATCCTCCGCGAAGACGCGGTGCAGTCGCGCGAACGTGCTGCGTGCGCGGCCGACTGCCTGATCGCAGCTGACTGGGTCATAGCGTCCGCTCGCCCAGGCGGCAGTCACCGCCGACAGCGCTTGGAGCGCCGCCTTGGGCGGCAGGCCGTAGGTGGCGGAGTCCAGGTACACGCCCGCTGGCTGGAACGCGTGGCGTAGCACGAGGGTGCCATCGCCGATGTCGTTGTAGGCCAGCCGCCCGTCGGGCAGGTCAAGGAACTCCGTTGTGCTCGTGGTGGTGTTCATCGTGGTCCTTATTGCTCTTGTGGGTTTGATTGCTTCGCGCGTGCCCCGCCCGCCCGGCGGTGGCTACGGACGGGGGGAGTCGAATCAGGCCCGCCGGTGCTGCGCAGTCAGCGCAGTGACGACCAGCTTGTCCGCGATTCGGTCGGCCGCGCGATCCCGATATACCACGCGCAGCGATGTGAGGTGCACCGCCAGGAGCAACGGCACACCGACCGTGGGGATGATTGCGAGCGGTAGGTCAGCGTTCAGAGTCGCGGCCGGGTTCACGTGGACGATTTGGAGGAAGCCCGTCAGGGCTCCCAGGGTCAGCGCCGAGACGAGATCTGCGATCCCGAGGAGGGTGAACCAAATGAGCGGTTTGGCCTGCGATCCCTCGCGTACCTTGCGCGCGACCCATAGCGTTGCCAGGCCAACGGCAATGTCACCAAAACCGGCGGGCACAGCGAAGAGCGCTGGGAGTTTCCCGAGCAGCATCGCTATCAGGAACACGATCCCTGCCATCCGAAACGAGTGCGGCGACAGCAGCCGCTGTTGAGCACCTGGGGCGGTCAGGGCTCGCCTGATCAACGGCACGCGGGTCAGCGCGAACAGCAAGCCGAAGAAGCCGAGCACTGCCAGTGGCAGCCAAGGGACGCCGTGCCCGAGGCGTGAGCGGTAGCTGCCCCCGCCTGCGACCAGACTACTTACGGCAAGCCAGCCGCCGAACAGAATGGCGGCGCCGATCCCCATCCTCGTCGAGACTCGATCGCCGAGACCGGCGGCGCGAGCGCCGCGATACAGCGCATATGCGGTCGCCGCGGCGATGCCTGTGACCTCTGCGTACGTGAGGGCCCACAGATATGCAGGTAGATGATTCATGTTGTGCCCGTTTGGGTGAGAATTGACCGTTTGGGGGCGATCGCCGCGCCGATCACGGCGACCAGGAGCACGCGGCGGGGTGCGCGAAGAAGCGTGGCGAGGTTGTCGAGCATTTGGCTACTCCCTCTCTAGCGAGCTCGGGTGGGGTCGTCGTAGGGGTCGGCGCCGAGCTTGCGTCCCTGGGTGGGGTCGTCGTAGGGGTCGGCGCCGAGCTTGCGTCCCTGGGTGGGGTCGTCGTAGGGGTCGGCGCCGAGCTTGCGTCCCTGGGTGGGGTCGTCGTAGGGGTCGGCGCCGAGCTTGCGTCCCTGGGTGGGGTCGTCGTAGGGGTCGGCGCCGAGCTTGCGCCCCTGGGTGGGGTCGTCGTACGGGTCAGAGCCGAGCTTGCGTCCCTGCGTCGGGTCGAACCGATTCGCGCGGCCTTCGCGCGTCGTATCAGGGAGGTCCGGAGCAAGGGTTGGCCACTCTTGGCTCTCGGGGTGGTCTTGCTTGATCTCGGGAGTAACGGTGGTTGTCATGGTGTTTTGTCTCCTTGCGGGGATTGGGTCTGTTCGAGGCGCTTTTGGGCTCCTCGGCGAGGCTAGATTGCATCATGCAAGGCAGACTATGCAAGCACTCTGGCTTTTGTCAAGCAAGTCAGCTATGATTAGATCGTGCTCCAGCGCGACTATCCAGACCAGGTCTGCTCGATCGCCCGATCACTGGAGGTCATCGGGGAGCGCTGGACGCTGCTGATCCTCCGCGACGCCCTCGTCGGCCTAACGCGCTTCGAGGAGTTTCAGGCCAAGCTCGGGATCGCCTCCAACGTCCTCACTAACCGGCTGAAGCGGCTGTGCGACGAGCAGCTGCTCGAACGCGTTCCGGACCCAGAGCGACCCGGCCGGCCGAAGTACGTGCTCACTGACAAAGGACGCGAGCTCGCGCCCGCCCTGATCGTGTTCATGAAATGGGGCGACCGCCACTACCCAACCCAGGGCGGCCCACCCCGACTCACCCTCCACGCCGGCTGCGGAGGCAACATCGGCCTAGACCTCCACTGCGACCGGTGCGGCAAACACGCCGCGCGCGGGGAGATCGAGCTCCCGCCCGGCCCAGGAGCGCCACGCGGCGAGCACGCTGGACGATGAGCATCGGCCTCGGACCGGTCCGGCAACCTGCCAGTCATCACCGCAGGAGAAGGATCTACGCGCAGCTCGCACAGCGACTCAACGTCACGCATCGATAAGCCGCGGACGAACGCGCCGATCACCAACGCCTTGAACGGCTCGGTCCGCAGCAACTTCGGGGTCCGCGGAAACAGCTTGGACGCGAACGTCTCCGCCGCCTGGCGGACCTGCGGGATCTCGATCTCAAGCTCGCCCTCCGCCGTCTGCACCCGGCGGGGTCAAAACCCGTTCCGCAGCCCACTCTCCTCACCGTCGTCCTCGCCGTCATCGTGCGGCCGGCGTTCGTACCGGGCGCGGCCCAGCCACGCGTCGAACTCGTCCTCGACAGCCCTTTGGTATCACCGGCCCCAGCCTGGCCATTCCGACACGACTCGCGCGGGTTCTCACCCACCCCGACCGACAGCATGTGCTCGATCCGGGCTTCTATCTCCGCCGACGGCGGTACGGTACGTCTCACGGCGTAGGCCTCCTTCATCGTCTTCGCAGGACTTGAGGGAACCTACGCCGTTGCTCTTGACAGCACCGCCGCTATTTACAGCGCTCCTGAGACGCGACCTGACTGCGTCTGAGACTCCTGGATCGCCCCGGGCGCTAGCAGCGAGGTTGCAAGCACGAGCCGCGGTTTTGGCGACAAGCAGGGCGGCGATCGGCTTCAAGGCAAGAGACCTGCTCCGCTAATCGCGCGATACTTCCGCTTCGCCGCCGATTGCGGTAGCACGCACTAGTCGCACCGTCCATCGCAGGTCGCCTCGGACGCGCGATCCCGGCAGGCGCCCGGGCCTGCCACCTGGGCGCCGCGCGGAATGGATTCCAAGTGCTTACGGATTGACGGTCGCTGCCACGGGGACCCGCGTGTCGAGCCACTGCGCGAATGTCGGGCCGGCGATCTCGGCGTCGGGGCCGGGGAGCAGCCCGCCGGAGACGTTGAGGTCGTGGTCGGGATCGCTAGGGTCCTTGACCGCTTGCACCTGCAGGGAGTTTCCGGTGTGTGCGACGAGCAGCTTGGCCATTTCGACCAGGCTCTCGGGCCGTGGTCCGGCGATCTCGAGGATCGGTGTGGTCGCGTTCGGACGCGGCGCGGGGTCGCTGGCCATGTGCACGAGGCGCTCGGCGACGGAGCGAGCGGCGATCAGCTGGGTGCGCATCTCGGGCACGTAGGTCACGTCGCCGCGTGTGCCCCATTGCACGAGCGCTTCGACGAACTCGTGAAACTGGGTCGCGCGCAGCACGCTGACCGGGATCTCGCCGGCGCTGGTCAGTGCCCGCTCGTGCACGAGCGTGGATGCGCCGTAGCCGCCCTGGAAGCGATCGCAGCCGAGGATCGAGACGACCACGATCCGCTGCACACCCGCCCGTTGTCCGGCGTGCTGCAGGTTGCGCGCTGAGGCGGTGAAGAACTCGACCGCCGCCTGCTGCTCGGGCGAAGATCCGGTGGCGGTGTCGATGATCACCTCGACACCTTCGAGCGCGTCGGCGAGACCCTCGCCGGTGACGATGTCCACGCCAGTTGAGCGCGAGATCGCGACCACGTCGTGGCCCGCGCCTTTCAGGATCTCGACGACGTGACTGCCAACCCGTCCGGTCGCTCCGGCGACGGCGATCTTCTTGTTGGTCTGCATGGTGATCCCTTCCTGGTCGGGTCCGCCGGGGTGGCGGATTTGGGTTGTCGCGAAGTGAGACACCGCCCGCCCTTGGGATGTGACCGGGTGGTCAGGGGGGCGTGCGTGCGCTGGGGGCCAGTTCGCGCAGTTGAAGTCGGGCGCGCTCGGCCATCCGCTTGGTGGCAGCCGGTGAGCGGTGCAGTACCGCGGCGGTCTGGGTCAGCGAGAGGCCCATCAGCTCGTGCAGGATGTATGCCGTCCGCTCTGCCGGCGCGACGGACTCGAGCAGTACCGACAGCGCGCATTGCACCGCGTCGGCGGGGTCGGGACGTGCGGGGCGGCGCGCGTCGGGGGATTGGCCGCCGCGATCGGTCATGATCAGGCGTTCAGCGTCGGGAGGTTCAGGTTGCGCAGCCGTTCGGGGTCAGCCAGCGAGTCGATCGCGGCCACTCTGCCGCCGATGACCGTGAAGGCCATCACCGAGAACCGACGATCGCCGGAGGCCACGACCACGCCCGCGACCCCGTTGATTCGCGCCGCCCGCACGTACTGAGACAGGTCAGCGAAGGTCATCGCGCGGGCGGCGACCTCGCGCGCTCCGCGCACCTGCACGGTGTCGCGGGGGCGCCTGGCGCCGGCGTCGCTGCGGAGCACGACGTCGGGGTCGAGCACGGCGACCAGCGTGTCGAGATCGCCGTCCCGCGCCGCCGCAAAGAACGCGTCGACGACCTCGCGCTGGCGGGCCGGGTCCGGATCTGGGTCGGGCGCGGCGGCTCGCACCCGGCGCCGGGCGCGGCTGGCAAGCTGGCGGGCGGCGGCCGGGGTACGGTCGAGCATCGCGGCGATCTCGTCGAAGGGGATCGCGAACATGTCGTGCAGCACGTAGGCCAGCCGCTCCTCCGGTCCGAGCGTCTCAAGCACCACCGCGAGCGCAAGCCCGACCGCATCGCCCAGCAGCGCCTCGTACTCCGGATCGGCGCCATCCTCGGGGGTGACGAGCGGGTCGGGCACATAAACGTCGATCTCGAGTGGGCGCTCGCGGCGCCGGCGGCGTGTGCGCAGCACATTTAGGCTGACGCGGGCGACAACCGTCGTCAACCAGGCCTGGAGGTTCTCCACCTCCGCGGTGTCGGCATCGCTGACGCGCAGCCACGCGTCCTGCACGGCGTCGTCGGCGTCGCTGGTCGAGCCGAGCATCCGATAGGCGACGGCCCGCAGGCGGGGTCGGTGCTCTTCGAAGCGGTCGGCGAGGCGCTGCGTGTCATCCATCGGTCACATTTCCTTCTCGGGCGGTGTCATCAGGCTCCAGACACCACCGACCCGCGCGATGTGACAATGCCAGACCAACCGATCCCGAAACCGGCCGCCCCCGGGTCCCGCGCACCAGCGCGCCGGGTCGCGGTGACCGGCGCCGGCGGTCGGATCGGCGGCCACGTCGTCGCCGCCCTCGCCGCCCAGACCGACGATGTGATCGTCGCGCTGGCGCGGCGCCCGCTGTCCTTGGGCGCGCGCGGCGGGCAGGTCGTCGGCGCCGTCGCCGATTACACGGACCTGCCGGCGTTGCGGGTCGCGCTACGCGACGTTGACACGCTGGTCCTCGTCTCAAGCGACGGCCCCGTCGCCGAGGTCGTCGTGCACCACCACAACCTGATCGCCGCGGCGGCCGACTGTGGCGTGACCCACGTCGTCGCGCTCAGCGGACTCGACGCCGACCAGCACTCGCCGTTTTGCTACGCGGTCGGCAATCGCTACACGGAGCAAATGCTGCGCGACAGCGGCTGCGGCTTCTCGATTGCCCGCGCCTCGATCTACGCTGAGTTCCTACTGACCTTCGTGACCAGGGCCCGCGCTGGCGGGCAACTGCGGCTACCGGCCGGTGACGGCCAGATCTCACCCGTCTGCCGCGGCGACGTCGGCCGCTGCCTTGCCGCGCTCAGCCGTGGCTTCCGCTCAGTCGCCAGGGCAGCCCTGCCCGGACTGCCGGACCTGACCGCGACCGACTCGAAGGAGCAGTCCGAACCACACGCCGAGGGGCGACCCCGGATGTCGCGCGTTCGTGCAAGCAGAAGCGAGCGGCGGGCTTGGATGACACGCCCCGAGTCGCTCAGCGGGACGAGTACGCGGCCCCACTTCGAGGTGACCTACGAGCGGATGCTCGATCGCATGCGTCTCTGACACGAACGGGCAAAGGTCGGCGAGCTCGGCCGGGCTAGCCGCGTTGAGTGCTCGGCGCACCGCCGGTCGGGCGAGGCGCTCTTGCAGCGCCCCGATCGCGCGGCCCGAGCGGGCGCGCGTAGAAGAAGTCGACGAGCAACTCCCACGCGCAGGTCACTTGGACCAGCCGGGTCGCACGAGGCCGGACTCGTAGGCGATCACGACGAGCTGGGCGCGGTCCCGGGCGCCGAGCTTGATCATCGCCCGGCTCACGTGCGTCTTTGCCGTGGCGGAGCTCACGACGAGGCGCTCGGCGATCTGTTCGTTCGACAGGCCGGCGGCGGCGAGTGCCATCACCTCACGCTCGCGGTCGGTCAGCTCCTCGAGCGCGTCTGAGCGGGGCGGCTGCTTGGCGCGCGCGGCGAACTCGCCGACCAGCCGGCGGGTGACTGACGGCGACAGCAGCGACTCGCCGGCGGCCACCACCCGTACCGCCTCGATCAGCTCGCTCGGCTTGGTGTCCTTGACCAGGAAGCCAGCCGCCCCGGCCCGGATCGCGTCGAACACGTACTCGTCGAGCTCGAACGTGGTCAGGATCACGATCCGGACGCCAGCGAGCGCCGGGTCTGCGGCGATCTCGCGTGTGGCGGCGATTCCGTCGAGCGTCGGCATGCGGATGTCCATCAGCACGACGTCGGGGATGAGCGCCCGCGTCAGGTCGACCGCCTCCCGGCCGTCCGCCGCCTCGCCGACCACTTCGATCCCGTCCTGCGCGTCCAGGAGCGCGCGGAACCCGGCGCGCACCAGCGCTTGGTCGTCGGCCAGCAGCGCGCGGATCACGGCGGTCACTTGCCCGGCACCGGGATCCGCGCGCGAACGCGGAACCCGCCGCCCGATCGGGGGCCAGCGTCGAACGTGCCGCCGAGCGCGACCGCGCGCTCGCGCATGCCCGGGATGCCGTTGCCACCGCCCTCGCCGTCCATCGCCGGCACCTCGCGGCGACCGCCGGAGGCGGCCGGGCCATGTCCGTCGTCATCCACCTGCACCGTCAGCTCACCGGGACCGTATGTCAGCTCGACGGTCGCGGCGCCGGCCCCGGAGTGGCGGACGATGTTGGTCAGCGCCTCCTGCACGATCCGGAACGCTGCCAGATCGATGCTCGCCGGGAGCGGCCGGCGCTCGCCGTGCACCTCGAGCGTGACCCCGACCCCAGCCGCGGTGGTGCGAGTCACGAGGTCGTCAAGGCGATCCAGGCCCGCCGTCGGGGCCCGGGGCGCCTCCTCGCCGGTTTCGCGCAGGACGCCGAGCACCGAGCCGACCTCGCGCAGCGCGTCGGCGCTCGCCTCGTTGATCGCCGTCAGCGCGATCCGCGCCTGCTCAGGCCTCTCGTCCATCAGGTGCAGGGCGACACCTGACTGCACGTTGATCAGCGAGATGTTGTGCGCCAGCACGTCGTGGAGCTCCTGGGCGATGCGCAGCCGCTCCTCGTCGGCCCGGCGGCGGGCCTGGAGCTCACGCGCCCGCTTGGCCTCCGCGAAGCGCGCCCGGCGGTTGCGCACCCCTTCGGCGCCGGCCAGCGCGACGAGCAGCCAGGCGGCGATCGCGAGCGCCGCCAGCACCTTCGGCGGGCCGGAGTGCCCAAGCGCCCAGGGCAACCCGAGAAACACCAACCAGCCGGCTCCGACCGCGGCCCACGCGAGCAAGCGCTCCCCGGCGAAGATCGCCGAAACAATCGCGAGGCCGAGGGACAAGAAGTTCGGGCCAAGCGGGTAGCCGCGCGCGACGTACACCACCGTGACGGCGAACACGAACGCGAGCACCTCGCGCACATTCCGCCGCCGCAAAACGAGCGCGAGCGGGCCGAGCGCCAGCAGCGCGTAGGCACCGGCGTCAAGCGGCGTCGCAGGGTGACACGCAGATGCCCACCAGCAGCTGTGCGTGCGCGACGCGTGATGCGCCGCCCCCACCGTGGCCGCAATTTGGATCACCCCGCAAAACGCGGCGAGGCGCACGTCGCTGCGGCGGATCCAGTCCCACGGGGTCACAGCCGCACGATAACCCCGCCCGCGGGGGTCGTCATCGGCTCCCGGGCGCAGCCGCGGATACGCCGGCGGGAGTACACGGTGCTGCTGCGGTCAGACACCGGGAGCAGCACAGAAGCCGCCCCTCGCCCGACGACAAATCGCCCGCCGCAGAGCATGCTTCTCCCTGCAGCACACGACCGAACCACACAGACCGAAGGAGCAACGATGTACCGGTACGACACGATCAGCCAGATCATCCGGGACCCCAACCTGCGCGCGAGCGACGCCGACCGCGACGCCACCGCCGACCGGCTGCGCCAGCACCACACCGACGGCCGGATCGACCCGGAGGAATTCCAGGAGCGCCTGGACAGGTGCTTCGCCGCGAAGACCGTGGGCGAACTAGCCGAGCTCACGCGCGACCTGCCGGACGATACGGCCCGGCACCGCGCGGGCGGCCGCACCGGGTTCGGCCTGCTTGGCGGCCTGCGCATGATCCCGATCGTCCCGATCATCCTGGCGATCGTCGCCATTCACCTGATTGTCGGTGTGGCCAGCGGCCTGTGGATCCTCATCCCGCTCCTCTTTCTGGCCCGCTTAATGATCTTCCGCCGAGGATTCCGCGGCTGGAGCGGTCGCCGTGGAGCCGCGCTCTAGCGGCGCCGCGGACGGGGCGGGATGGTCGCGGTGACCGTACCCGCGCCGCGGCCCGGAGCCCCGACCGCTCGCACCACGCCCGGGAGCTGCGGCAGCGCCGCCGCCAGCGCCCGGGCGCGGTCGCCAAGTCGCCGCTCGAGCAGGCCGCACGTCGATTCCGGCCTGGCGTAGCCCACCGGCGCCAGCCACCGCGCCGGGAACGCCTTTCGCCACCACCAGCAATGAGTGCGCGTAACGCGCTCCCGTCACGTCCCGACGGCACCGCTGCTCGGACAGGCGCAACCGAAGCGGTCGCGACCCTGACCTCAATCCTTATGCCATGTGTCGCTTTCGTTATGCGCTGCAGCGCTAACTGCTGCAGACGAACCTCAACAGCAGGCAACTCCCCGGTGTCCGACCTGTACCTGGGCAAGGCCCTCTCCAACGACGAGTGCGACGCGGTCCCATCTCACACGCCGAATCGCCTTCATCAGACCGCGACGATCACTGTCAGGACAGCCGGCGCCGCTTCCGCGTAGTCGCCGACACGGGCCTGGTCGCGGCGCTGCCGCTCTGGCTATCCGCCAAGCCGGAGTGGAAGTCCTGATCGTCGCGGCAATCAAGCTTGGCGCGACCGGTCGTTCGTGAGCCGCAGTGGCGGCGTTGCTCGAGCGCGCCGGAAGTCCTCAGATGCAGTCAGCGCGGTCGAGACTGCTGCGGGTCGATCGGTGCGACAGGGCTATAACTTGGACCGATGCCGCTGTGGAGATCGGACGAGAGGCTCGGGCCACTACCCGACTGGTTGAGCGACATCATCGAGGTCGTGCTGTCAGACTTTCAGCAGCCGGCTGTAATTGACCTCCGCGTCGGCTACGACGCCGCTCGCCAGATGGTCGTGTTCTCTGAACCCGGAGAAACGAGCAGCGCTGGGTTCGGCGCGCCGGCGACTCGCAAGCGATCGCCTGACGCAGAGAAGATCGTCGAGGTGGCCTATTGGCTTCAGGATCAGTTCTTCCCGGAGACCCGAAGCGCGTGGGGCGAGCCTCGTCCGCGGTGTCCAGGACACGCTCACTCGATGGCGCCCGTCGACATTTATGGGGAGGCGTGGTGGTGGACCTGTCCCGCTGACGAGCGCGCCGTGGTGCGTGTCGGTGCATTCCGCGGCTGACCCAGTCGCCACCCGGACACACCCAATCGAAGCGCTGACGGCCGCATCGTCGCGACCCGCAGACAAAGTGCTTCCCTTCCGGCAGCGCGACGGGAGTCGCCTCGGATCAGCCAGTCCTGCTCCGTCGCCAACCGAGCGCGCCGCTGGCGACTTCTGCTTTGGCCGGCGCCGGACCGCGAGCAGCACGAGTCGTCGTCAGGCGTCAGCCGTGCGGCGACAGCACTGCGATCGTGGGGTGTGCCTGGGTGAGCAGCCGGTGGCATGGCTTGCGTCGTTTTGGGGGATGATGGTGACCAGCATGGTTCGCCGCGCGCCTTTGCTGCACGGGTGATGGCCCGAGGATCGATCTTCGACCTGATGATCGGTGTCCCGTCGGACTGCTCGGGCGCGTTTGCTGGCTGTGAACGGATGCCTGCCGCGCTGCGTGCGCAGGGGCTTGCGGACTCTCTCGGCGTGATCGATGCGGGCAACCTGCAGGTCGTCGTCGCTGACCCCGTCCGCGATCGGGAGACGGGCGTAATCGGGTTGATCGATCTGCTCGGCCTGTCGGCGGTCGTGCGCGATGCCGTCTCGATGCATCTGACCGCGGGTCGTCGGCCGCTGCTCGTTGGCGGGGACTGCACGCTGCTGCTCGGGGTCTGGGCGGCGCTCGCGCGAGTCCGCCCCGACGCCGGACTGTTATTCGTCGACGGCCATCTCGACTGCTTTGATGGACAGACCTCCCCGACGGGTGAGGGGGCCGACATGGAGCTTGCCGCGCTGCTGGGGGTCGGACCGCCGCCCCTCGTCGGGTTCGCGGATCGCGTCCCGGCGCTGTCGGACGAGCGGGTCGTTGTGCTCGGCCCGTTCGACGAGGACGACGCTCAAGGACTTGGGGCGCCCAACCCCCGCCGGTTCGCGCCGCGAATGGCGATCGTCGTGTCTGACGAGTTGCAGCAGGACCCGTCTGGCCACACGACGCGAGCGCTTGCGCGGCTCACGGAGACCGCCGATGGTTTCTGGCTGCATCTGGACCTCGACGTGTTGTCGGCATCCGCGTTGCCCGCCGTTGACTATGCCGACGAGCGAGGGCTCAGCTGGGAGCAATTGGGCGAGCTGCTCGGCGTCGCTGTCGGTTCCTCGCAGCTCATTGGTGCAAGCGTTGTCATCCTCAACCCTACGCTCGACACCGATGGCGCCGGCGCGCGGCGGGTGGTCCGGCTGCTCGCGGACGCGCACGATCAAGCCCGACAGAACTAACTCGTCCCGCACGGTCGCGATATCGCAAAGATTAACGCAACCCACCGGGCTATTGAGGGCACGGGCGTCAACCGGATCGTTTCTGGTGTGTCGTGAGGCCGTCGCACAACCGGCTTGGTTTGTGCGACGGCCTCTCGCCGACGCGGCAGTGGGGCCGAGGCTGCTGCACTTGGAGGGAACCAGCACGCGACGAATGCGATCGGGGCGCTCGACCGGCAGGTGGCCTGACGCTCGCGATACCGGAGACTCTGGGGGCGACTGATTGCTCTTTGTCGCCACGGATCCCGCGGCGCCGACGATAAACCGGATCTCACCGCAGATGAGATGCGGCGTTCGCAGCGTCGACAAACAGGTGGCTCAACAACCGAGACCACGTCGCGCGCCCCGGGCCTCGCCGATGCTGCTAGCCGGTGGCGACAACACTAAGCGTTCGATTTCGCGCAGATGATGGCGCGACCCCATCGGGTGAGTGGACATACTGATGGATGTCCGGCCCGCGCCATCTAGCCACCTGCGCATCGCTCGCCCGTCCAGCGATCTCGCGCGCTCTGAACGGTTCTGGACCGAAGGACTTGGGCTTGAGGTGCTGTACCGGGCGGGAGCGGATGCGGACGGGGGTCACGCGCTGGTAATGCTGGGATGGCCAGAAGCCGCATGGCACCTGGAGCTTGTCGGCGACCCGGAAGGCGAGACGCCACCTGAGCCGACCGAGGAAGATCTTCTGGTGCTCTACCTCGACGGCCCTGTCGAGGCGCAGGTCGTTGAGCGCCTGGTCAGCTCCGGCGGTCAGCGGGTGGCCGCACGCAATCCGTACTGGGATCGGTGGGGTGTCACCATCGCTGACCCCGATGGCTACCGGCTGGTGCTCAGCCACCGGTCCTGGCCATAGGCGGGTCGTCTACCCCGCCCGGCTGGACGGCTTCTGGGATTGGTGTGCCCTGGGCGGATAGCAGCCGCCAGCTGCCCCCGTCGCGGGCGTAGACGTGGGTGTAGCGGCTGTCGGCTTGAAACGTCGAGTCGTCGTCGGTGAAGGCCATCGTCGTGCGCCCCACGACGACCGCGACGTCGCCGTACCGGCGGACCAGCGTCTCCTGCGGCCACCGATCGATCGCCTCGAAGACAACGGCTCCGCTGCGCACAGCGTCAAGGAAGGCGCCGCGCGGATGCACCTGGCCGCTGCCGACCTCGACGATGACGAAGTCCTCGGCCAGCAACGCCCCCAGCGCCCGATCGTCCTGGGCCAGGAGCGCCGCGGAGAAGGCCGCATCGGCATCCAGCACCGACTCGGCCGTCTGTCCACCAGGCGGCTGCTCGCGGGCCACATGGGCGGCGAGCGCGTGGAGCGCGCCAGCGATCCGCTCGCGGATCTCCGGGTCGGCGATCGTCCCATCCTCACCGACCGCGTCGCGCGCCACCGGGATGCGGACACACGCCTCTTCGGCGATGTCGGCATCGACGTAGCCCAGCACTTTGCGCAGCGAATCATGGGCGTCGGCGGCGCCCGTCGGCGCTGCGGGCCCGGACGCGTTGATCCACGCGACCGGCTTGTGATAGGTGCTTGCATCGCCCACCGTCCACTCCAGGAGGTTCTTCATCGCGCCGGGCAGCGCACCCGCGTACTCGGGCGTGCAGATCAACAGCGCGTCAGCAGCCGCGACCTGTTCGCGCAGCTCGGCGACCGCGCGATCAACAGGCTGGCCCTCGCGATCGTCGTCGGGATTGAAGTGCGGCAAGGTGGCGATCCCGCGGTAGAGCACCGTCGTCACGCCGCTCGGCGCGACCACACCGGCCGTCTTGAGCAGCGCGGTGTTCGTCGACCCCTCGCGCAGGCTCCCCGACACCAGCAGCACTCGCATTTCCCCTCTCACTAAGCCCAGGCTATCCCGAACCCCGACCCAGCACCGCTGACCGATCCGCTTCGCCACGGCGTGCACCTTCCGTCAGCAGCGATCAGTGTGCGACGCTGCGCCCGGGGAAGGCGACCGCCTGCCGAGTACCGTCCGTCTGACGAAGAGCGTGTCGTCTCGCTGCGTGCCTGGCGGCCGGTGTTCGGGTCCGTTGATGAGCTGCTGGGACCGGAGTTGGTCTTGCGGCCTCTTGGCGGATGGCGGGCCGCCCAGGCCAAGGAGGTCCGCGACGTGCTCGCCGATGCCGCCCACCGGGTGTGGCTGGCCGACATCGACGCCCAGCCCGGCGGCTTCGTCGCCGTCCGGCTGCGTCACGAAGCGCCCTGGGGAGAGATCTACATGATCGCCGTCGACCCCCGCGCCAAAGGACAGGGGGTGGGATCGGCCCTGACCGTCGTTGTCACCGAGGCGGCGGGCACCCCGACGACTCAGCTGGCTGCGGCGCGACCACACCGGCCGTCCGGGTGGCGATGGTCGAGACCGGCGGCGACCTGGGCCGCGGCCCCGCGCGGCGTCGCTGACGTGATCGCAGACCTCGCTCACGCGAGCGCGATCAAATTGGCCGCGTGACCCAAAGCCGTCCCGACCCGATAATTCGGCTGTGAGCGTCGCGCCCGGGGAACCCAGGCTCCTGCTTCTGAGGACGAAGCTTGAGCCTCCTCTGCCTCGGGAGCTTGTTCCGCGGACGGGGCTGGTTGAGGCGTTGGGGGCGGGTCTTGTGCGACCGCTGACGGTGATCCGAGGTCCGGCGGGCAGCGGCAAGTCGCTGCTGATGGCGCAGTGGCGCTTGACGGCACTGAGCGACCGCAAGGTGGCGTGGCTTTCGTTGGACGAGGGTGACAACGAGCCCGTCAGGTTCTGGAGCTACGTGATCGCGGCGTTGCGTTCGGTGCTTCCCGACTTTGGCGAGGGGCCGCTGTCGTTGTTGCGGGCTCCGGGTGTCGATCTGATGGAAGAGGCCGTCCCGGCCTTGATCAACGAGCTTCTCGAGACGCCCAGCGAGACGGTGCTTCTGCTCGATGACTACCACGTGATTCAGCACGAGGCGATCCATGCGGGCATGGGGTTCCTTTTGGAGCATGCGCCGGGCAACCATCACTTCGTGATCGCCTCGCGATCAGAGCCGCCATTGCCGCTCGCGAGGTTGCGCGCGCGCGGAAGTCTCAGCGAGATCGATCCCGAGCAGCTCGGCTTCTCCGAGCCCGAAGCGGAGTACCTGCTGAACGAAGTTCACCAGCTCGGTCTGGCGGTCAAGACCGTGAGCCGCCTTCATCAGCGCACCGAGGGCTGGGCCGCGGGGCTGTATCTGGCGGCGCTGTCGCTGCGCGACCGTCGCGATGCGGATGAGTTCATCGCAGGATTCTCGGCTGGCGATCGCCGGATCGTGGACTACCTGGTCGGGGAGGTGCTCAACCAGCAGCCGGATGCGGTCTTGAGGTTTCTCCTTTGTACCAGCGTGCTCGACCGATTCTGCGCGCCGCTGTGTGAGGCGGTCACCGGCGCCGGCGGAGCGCGGGAGATGCTTGACCGAGTCGAGCGCTCGAATTACTTCCTAATCTCGCTCGACCCGCGGCGTGAGTGGTATCGCTACCACCATCTGTTCGCCGAATTGCTCCGGGGTGAGCTCGAGCGGAGGGAGCCCGGAGCGTCGGTTGAGCTTCGTCGCCGTGCTGGTCGGTGGCTCGCGGATGCCGGCATGATCTCGGAGGCCGTCCCGCACATGGTCGCGGCCGGGGACCTCGACCAGGCTGCCGATTTGATCGCTGCCTACGGGGCGGCGTTCGCGACCGGCGAGCGGGGCATCGGGCGGGCGCTTACGGTCATGACTGAATGGTTCGACGCGCTTCCGGCTGAATACGTCGTCGCGGACGCTCGCTTGTGCGTTGGCAGGTCCGGCGCGGCCTTGGCGCTCGGCCGCCAGGATGAGATCCTTCCGTGGCTGGACCGCGCGGAACAGGCTCCGAACCACAGGCTCGATCAGGACCCGACGTTCGCGTCGCGGGCGACGGTGCGGCGGGCTGCTGCCTGGCAGTTGCTCGGCGACGTGCGCCTCAGTAGGGAGTTAGCCGAACAGGTGTTGCCGCTCAACGGCAGCTTGCGCGACCACGCGCTTGCTGGGAGCGTGCTCGGAGCGACCGCCCGGTGGCTCGGCGACGACGCTACGGCCGTCGATTTCCTCACTCGGGCCGGGCAGCTTGGCCGCGAGCGCGATCCGGTCGCTGCCGTGGCTGCGTACGGACACCTGGCGCTGATCGCCGCGGACCACAACGACTGGCAGACATGCGACGTCAACGTCAAGACGGCCCTCGACGTGATCGCTGAGTCGGAGCTCCAGGAGTACTGGATGGGGTCCTTCGCGCACCTCGCAAAGGGGAGGCTGCTGGGCAAGCAGAGGAGGCCCAGCGAGGCGCAGGCAGAGCTGACGCGAGCGGTCACCCTCGCGCGACGCGGGGGTGGGGTGGTCGGGTTGGCATACGTGCTCGTCACTCTCGCGGAGGCGCGCCGCGAGCTCGGCGACCGCCGCAGCGCGATGGCGCTGGTGCGAGAGGCGCGAGAGCTGAGCGCCCACGCTCCCGAACCCGGGACCCTCGTGCCGCGCTTGCTCGACAAGGCCGAGCGCAGCCTTCGGCTCGTCTCCGAGCCACACGGCTCGCGCCTGGCCACAGTTGAGGAGCTGACCGCTCGCGAGGCGGCGGTCCTCAGCCTCCTGCCGACGGGTCTCTCGGCGCGGGAAATCGGCCAGGAGCTCGGCGTCTCGCGCAACACGGTCAAGACCCACAGCAAGAACCTCTACCGGAAGCTCGGCGCGACCGACAGACGCCAAGCGGTCGCGCGCGGCCGCGAACTCGGCCTGCTCTGAGCTCAGCGCGAGTAGCGACTCACCCGGGGTGAGTCAGATCGGGGTGACGACAGCTCACCCCACGTGGTCCGATCCTCGGCTCATGAGTCATCCACATCTACGCATGATGCTTGCCCGGGCTCACATCGACGATCTCTACCGAGACGCCGCCGTCGCGCGACGGGCCGCGGAAGCCCGACGAGCCGCGAAAACGCGCCGGTCCGCGAGGGCGCCGGGTCATCGGCGCTCGGGTCTGTCGACCGAGCTGGCTAACCCCGGGGGGGCGGTGACACTCCGGCGCTACTCGGCCAAGGATCACGATCCGCTTGCCCGTCTCGCGGCGCTCGACAGCTCCAAGCCTCCAGATCAGCCCGTAGTCGTCGCTGAGGTCGGGGATGAGCTTCGCGCCGCCTTGTCGCTGAACGATGGCTCGCTCGTAGCCGATCCCTTCCACCTGACCAGAGGCGTAGCCGACCTGTTGCGTGCGTACGCGCCACAGCTCGATGTGCGGCCGGAGACGGGCGTCAGCGCTGACCCGTCAAGCAGTTCGCCCGACATGTTGTGCGCTGAAGGCGGGCTGCCGTGACGTTCATCCAACTAATCCGCTCCCGAGGAGTAGCCGTGAATCGCAAGCCCCTGATCCTGATCTCGCTGCTGCTGGCGGCGTTTGTGATCAATCTCGACACGACGATCGTCAACGTCGCGCTGCCGTCGCTCGTGCGCCAGCTGCACGCATCGAACTCGCAGCTGCAATGGGTCGTTGACGCGTTCAACTTGCTGTTCGCCGGATCGGTGCTGGCCGCTGGCAGTCTGTCTGACCGGTTCGGGCGCAAGGGGATGCTGCTCGCGGGCCTGTCGGTGTTCGGCGTGGCGAGCCTGGCGGGCGGGCTGATGGACAGTCCCGGCCAGCTGATCGCCGCGCGCTCGGTGATGGGCGTGGGTGCAGCGATGGTGTTCCCCGCGACGCTGTCGCTGATCTCAAACGTGTTCACCGAGCGGCAGGAGCGTGCGCTGGCGATCGGCCTTTGGGGCGCGATCACGGGCGCGGCGATCGCGCTCGGGCCGATCGTCGGCGGGTGGCTGCTCGAGCTCTCTGACTGGCGCAGCATCTTCTTCGCGATGGCGCCGATCGCCGCGATCGCCGGCGTCCTGGCCGCCCGCTACGTCACCGACCTCGCGGGACCCGCACGCGCCCCGCACCGACCGTGCAGGGTTCGCGCTGTCGACCGCGACAATCGGGCTGCTCGTCTACACGATCATCGAGGCCCCGAACCACGGCTGGGGCAGCGTCCGGACGCTCTCAAGCTTCGCCCTCACGGCACTGTTGGCCGGGGCGTTCGTGGCCTGGGAGCGGCGGACCGAGCAGCCGATGCTCGATGTGACCCTGTTTCGCAACCCGCGGTTCACCGCCGCTAGCGCCTCGGTCGCGATCTCGTTCTTCGCGCTGTCCGGATTCATCTTCCTGGTCACCCAGTACGCCCAGTTCCTCAAGGGCTGGGGTCCGCTGTCAACCGGCGTGCGGCTGCTGCCAGTCGCCTCATTCGTCGCGATCTCCTCGATCCTCGGCACCAAGCTAGCCGTCCGGTTCGGCACCAAGCTGATCGTTGCCTCCGGGCTGTTCTCGATGGCCGCGTTCTACCTCTGGGTTTCGACTTCATCAGTCACGACCGGGTACGGGACGATTGCCGCTCAGATGGTCGTTCTCGGGACCGGGATGGGACTTACCAGCGCGCCCGCGACCGAGGCGATCATGAGCGTCGTGCCGAAGGCCAAGGCCGGCGTCGGGTCGGCGGTCAACGACGCCACGCGCCTTTTGGGCGGCACACTCGGCGTCGCGGTGATCGGCAGCGTGTACGCGTCGCTTTACGCCAGCCGACTCACGAGCGTGCTCCCCGAGGGGTTGTCGGCCAGTGTCGTGCGGACCGCGCACGCATCGGTCGGTGCCGCGCTCACTGCCGCCGGCAAGCTGACCCACGCCGGCCTTCCGCTGCTCGCGTCAGCCATCCACGACGCTGCTAATTCAGCCTTCTTCCAGGGCTTCCACGCGGCCAACTACGTCGCCGCGGGCATCGCCGCCGCAGGCGCGGTGATGGCGCTGGCGCTGCTGCCCGCCCAACCGACGACCAGCCACGACGACACGCCAGAGGTGCCGGCACTAGGCACGCCCGCCACCGCCGCGGCGCACAGCTGACCCCAACCCCAAGCGACAGGCCACAGAACACCATGAGCACCCAGCTACCCACCCCGCTCGTCACTGGCACCAGCTCGGAGGTCGGCCGGGCGAGCGGGTTTGAATTGACCAGCCCGGGCCAGCCGGGCGCCGCCAACCTCGAGGCCGCGCTGGAGCGCAACCGCGCGTTCGCCGCCGCCGGCGGCCACCACGGTGCGGTCGTCTTCCCCAACCTGCGCCTGTTGGTGATCACCTGCCTCGATCCGCGCGTCGAACCCGCGCACTTCCTCGGTCTCGGCCTCAGCGACGCGATGGTCGTCCGCAACGTCGGCGGGCGGGTCACCCCGGAGGTGATCAACGATGTCGCCTTCGTCGGCCAACTCGCCGAACACGTCCTGCCCGCCGGCCCGCTGTTCGAGGTCGCCGTGATCCACCACACCCAGTGCGGAACCGGCGCGCTCGCCGACGATACCTTCCGCCGCCGCTACGCGCAGCGGATCGGCGCCGAGGAAGCGGACCTGCGCGAGCGCGCCGTCCTCGACCCGGCGGCGACCGTTATTCGCGACGTCGAACGCCTCCGCTCCGCACCCGCGATCTCCCGGCGCGTCACCGTCTCCGGGCACGTCTACGACGTCGTCACCGGCCTGGTGGAGACCGTCATTTCCGCCGATGCAGCCGACGAGGGATTTCAGACTCGAGCCGACCGATGACCGAGCGCTTAACCAGCCCGATCACAAGACGCAGTGTGATCCACGAGCTGGATCACCGCAGCAACGACGGCATTGACGTGAGGCTGCTGTGGAACTCGGGCACGAATCAGGTCTCGATTAGCGTCGCAGACGGTCGCGTCGGCGAGTCGTTTGCGTTCGAGGTCGCTCCTGCCGACTCAGTCGACGCGTTCCGCCACCCGTACGCCTATGCGCCCCGAGGGGAGCCGGTGGCGCCCCAACCAGCTGAGGAAGGTCCTCAGGAGGCGGCGGCGGACACCGACGACGGATCTTCGCTCCGCCGGATGATTGGCCGCGTCAGGTCACTCTGGGCCGAGATGGATTACGCGCAGCGGCGGCTGCTCGAGATCCGGACCGGCGTGCCGATGGACTCGACGCGCAAGTGGGTGACGAGCACGAAATGCACCCCTGACATGACGACAGCAATCGCGATGGTCCACAGGACGACATCTGAACCACAGATCAAGGCCGAACGAGCAATGCAACAGCGACCCGCCGACAGCAGCTCGCCGCTCTCGATTACGGACTCGCGCCCACAACGACATGAGTCTTCGGACGCGCGGTGCCGATCAACGCAATCACCCCACGCGTCAGGGCGTCCGGGGACGTCTACGACGTCGTACCGGCCTCGTGGAGACGGTCATCCCGCAGGCGCTGAGGACATCGAAGCGCCCAAGAACCCAACTCCCCAAGAGGAGACAACACCATGACAACCACCGTTGCTCCCAATCGCAAGCCAGACCACGCCGAAAGCGACAGGCGGCCAACCCTTGTCCCCATTCCGGCGGATACGGCCCCCCAGGAGCCAGACGCTCGTTCCTTCGACCCCACCCAGGGACGCAAGCTCGGCACCGAGCCCTACGACCACCCCACCCAGAGACGCAAGATCGGCTCTGACCCCGCCGACGACCGGACCCGGGCTCGCTAGCGAGAGAGGAGTAGGCAGATGCTCAACAACCTCGCCAGGTTCCTTTACGCACACGGACGCCGCGTGCTCCTGGTCGCGGTGATCGGCGCAGCGATCGCTGGCGCGTTCGGCTTCGGCGTCGCGAAGCACATGAGCCCTTACAGCTCCGAGGACCCGGCGACACAATCGGTCCAGGCCACGAATCGGTTCCAGGCGGCGGCCGGCCGCCAGATCGACTCTGGGATCGTGGCGATCGTGAGCGCGGGTGACGTTCGGACAGGGGCAGCGCAGCGGCGCGTTGAGCAGGTCGCCGGCCAGCTCCGCGTCCAGCCTGAGGTCGCGAGGGTCGTCAGCTTCTATGAGAGCCACGACCCCGCGATGGTCTCGCGGGATCGACACTCGAGCTACGTAGTCGCGTACTTCAAGCCGCGCTCCGACACGCAACTGCAGAACGCCGCGCAGCGGATCGCGAATCATTTCGCCGGGCAGCGTGACGTGCGCCTGGGCGGTGAGCAGATCGCGAGCGCTCAGGCGAACACCCAGGTCGGCCATGACCTTGCGCACGCCGAGTTGCTCGCGTTCCCGTTGATCTTCTTGCTGTCGCTGCTGTTCTTCCGCTCGCTCGTCGCCTCCCTGATACCGCCGTTGCTCGGTGGACTCGCGATCGTTGTGACGTTTTTCGCGCTCCGGGTCCTCTCGAGCTTCGCTGACCTGTCGGTGTTCGCGCTTAACTTCGTGACCGGACTTGGTCTCGGGCTCGCGATCGACTACAGCCTGTTTATGGTCTCCCGCTATCGCGAGGAGGCGACCGTGTCGGGCTTCGGCGCCGAGGCGTTGCGGCGCACGCTTCAGGCTGCCGGGCGGACGATCCTGTTCAGCTCGCTCACCGTCGCGGTGTCGCTCGCGGCACTGGCGATCTTCCCGCAGCGGTTCCTGTACTCGATGGGGATCGCCGGAGCGATCGTCGCGCTCGTCGCGGCGACGCTCGCGCTGGTCGTGCTACCGGCGCTGCTCGCCGTGCTCGGCCCCCGGGTAAACGCGCTCGCGCCAAAGCGGCTGCAGCACGCGGCCGACCGCGACGCCCGGCCGGCCCAACGCGGAGCGTGGTACCGGCTGTCGCGATTCGTGGTGCGACGACCGGCACGGATCGCGGTCCTCAGCGCCACGTTCTTGATCGCGCTCGGAATCCCGTTCACGGGAATCAAGTTCATACCTGTCACGGCGAGCGTGCTGCCACGCACCGCCAGTGCGCGAGTGGTCGATGACGCGCTTGCTAGCAAGTTCCCGCCCAACCGGACCTCGCCGGTCGAAGTCGTCGTCGGCGCACCAAACGGCTCGCCTCAGGTCCGCGCGCTCGCCAAGCAAATCAGCGAGCTGCCAGACGTCTCTGCCGTCGCGCCGGCGCAGCCGGCCGGCCCGAACAACTCCCTGCTGGCCGTCGCGCCGGTGGAGGGGCCGCTGAGCGGCGCGACCAAGCAGCTCGTGCGCGACATACGCGCGATCCGCGCGCCCGACTACCTCGGGGTGGCCGGCCAGACCGCCGCCTACCTCGACCTCGAGCACAGCCTCAGCGACCATCTTCCGGCGGTCCTGGGCGTGATCATCGCGGCGACGCTGATCGTCCTGTTCCTGTTCACCGGGTCGGTCGTGCTGCCGGTCAAGGCGGTCCTGATGAACTTCCTCAGCCTGAGCGCCGTGCTCGGAAGCCTGGTGCTGATCTTCCAAGACGGCAACCTCCAGGGGCTGCTGTCGTTCACCAGCCAGGGGGCGCTTGACGCAACACAGCCGATCTTCCTCGCCGCCGTCGCATTCGGGATAGCGACCGACTACGGCGTCTTCCTGCTCTCGCGAATCAAGGAGGCCCGCGACCGCGGCGCGTCGGACTCGGAGGCCGTCGCGATCGGACTGGAGCGGACCGGACGGATCGTCACCGCCGCGGCAGTCCTGTTCGCAGTCGCGATCGGCGCGTTCGCTACGTCCCAGCTCGTGTTCATCAAAGAACTCGGCGTCGGGACCGCGCTCGCGGTACTGATCGACGCCTCGATCATCCGCGCGCTGCTCGTCCCCTCGCTGATGGAGCTGCTCGGCAAGTGGAACTGGTGGGCGCCAAAGCCGCTGCGCAGGCTCCACGACCGCATCGGTCTACGGGAGAACGGATCGCCCCACCGCGAACTGCCGAGCCGTCGCGCGCCTAACCCGCCCGAAGGACGCAAAGCAGCGGTCAGGTGAGCTACTTGCGCAAGTCGATCGACGAGCTCTCGACCCGCTACGGCGGGGTTGTGAGGCTCGCCCGCAGGGACCTCGGCATCACGGCATTCGGCTGCCAAGTCTTCGAGCTGCCGCCGAATGTCGGCGGGCCGCGGCACGGCGAGTCGGGCACCGGCCAGCAAGAGCTCTATGTGAACCTCGGCGGAAGCGGCTGGATCGATGTCGACGGCGACGGCGTCGAGTTCGGACCACACACGATGATCCACGTCACTCCGGAGTCAGTGCGCCAGCCGGTCTCCGGGGCCCAGGGGCTCACTTACTCGTGCGTCGGCGCACCCCCAGAGGCGCCGTACCGGCCGATCGACAAGTTCGCTTAGCGTGTCCCAACCCGCGGCAAGGACCAACGGCGACCTGAACGGCCACGCGCTGCACTCATCGCCGCCCGAGACCTGCCGGGGGGTAGGCGCCCTCGCAATGGCGATCGCCGCGAGCTGCCGCCAATCGCGGCACAACCCTCGCCCCGCCCTTGCAGCAGGACAACCCCAGCAACGACGCGGCGCGTCGCGGCCGGACGCGTCCAACGCCGTCTGAATGTCCTACTCCCCCAACCGTCAGCCCAGCACGCCCGCGAACAACTACCCCCACTCACTCACCGGAGGACCGCATGAACCCACAACTCACCTACCTCCTCGTCCAGGCAAGACATTCAGAGCTGGTCTGTCGCGCTGAGCAAGCCCGGCTTGTCGGCGAGGCACGTCACGCCCGGTCGCCGTCGTTCCCACGCCGCTACGTCGGCCGGGTTCTCACAACGCGTCGGCTCAGGCCCTCACGCTTGGCGAGCGTCACGCAGCACGCAAGCCCAAACCCGCCGCACGAGTGTCTGAGCTGACCCATGACCACGTCCGCAAGCACCCGCGTGTGCTCAGCACCGCCGGCCGAGACTTGGTGTTTGCCGACACACTGCGGCCCGTCAGACCTGGTGACCGAGGCGCGCTGCCCGGCCTGTTCGCACACCTCGGCCCGGAATCGCAGCCCGCGCGCTTTTTCTTGCCAAAGCACGAGCGAGGTTCCAGTAGCGACCCCGCCGTTCCTACTGGAACCTCACGAGGGCCGGTATGCCGAACGCGCGAACGCGCGAACGCGCGGACGCGGTCGAGGAGGCCACCCGGCTGCCCTGTCGCTCGACACCAATGGCAGCGACGCCGTCGCATACGCCGGCGTCGCCGCCTCAGCGGCAAGCGGAAGTGTGGCGCCGCGGATCACGGCGGCGACCGTTGCGCGTGCTGGAATGGGTTGGTGAGTAACGACGTGAGAGAGGAGGTGATGTCAGCACGGGTGGAGGCGGTGTGGGCGGCCTCCGGAGCGCTTACCGTTTCGCTTTTCGCGTGTGGGCTGCTGTTCGCCGACGTGCTCGCGACGACGAACTTTCCGGCGCTGAACGCGACCGCGCCCCAGCTGCGCGAGTACTTCCTGGCCAATGTCTCCGAAGTGCGGGCACTGAGCTTCTTTCACCTACTCGCGGCTGCCGCGCTCGCGGCGTTCGCGTCATACCTCTACGCACGGCTGCGAGCCACCAGCGCCCGCGGGGCCGCGGTCACGCTCGCCGGCGGGATCATCGCCGCGGCGTTCCTGGCGCTGTCCGCGCTCTGCTACCGGACGCTCGCGGAGCACTCGGTGGGGAGTGATCCGGCGCTGGCTCATGCGCTGGTAGTTCTCTCCTACCTCGCTGGCGGCCCGGCGATCGGGGTGCCGCTCGCTCTGACCGCCGGTGCGTTTGCGGCCGCGATCCGGCACGAGCGGACGCTCCCCGGATGGCTGTGGTGGCTAAGCACCATCGCAGTCGTGCTCGGGGTCGCGAGCGCCACCACGATGCTCGCGCCGACAGACAACAGCTCGCTTGTCTACGGCGTGCTGCTGCTAGCGGCGGTGGTGCTGTTCGCGTGGCTGGTGGCGAGCAGCTTGGTGCTGGTCAGGCGCGCAGGTCGCCCCGGGTGATCGAGCCGCACACGTTACGAGCGGGGATCTAGCCGGACGAGAGGTCCGCTTCCGCTCCGAGCGCAGAGCGGGCGCGTCACGTCGGCAACGTCGCCCGCGACCTGCAGGCGCAGCACGCTTCTCATAGGGAACCCCATATGGGTGCTCTGCCCGCGCCGGTGCGACCTTCCCAACTTCCCCGACGCTCTCGCCGGCCGGATTCCAGCAAGACCCGTCCGGAAAGAGTCTCGGTGACGGGGCGTCAACCGGGACAATCTCACTGCTCCTCTCGGCTTACTGATGTGGGTGAACTTGCCGTTTCCTGGGCTCGCCCCACGGGACGAGTGACTGCATCAGCCGCGATCGCACGGCGGCTCTCGTTGCCGAGGGGCAATGTCGAAGAGTCGGACTTGTCTTCTGCCGGTGCCAGCCCGATGGCAGCCCGCGGCCTCGCACCTGCTCTCGCGCGACAACGAGCTTCTCACCGTCCTCCGCCCGCGCTCCGCTTCGCGCGGAACCGAGGTCCAGGTGCTAGCAGAGCCTGAGCTAATGATCGGGTCGAAGCGGCACTCTGCGAAGCTCGGTTCTGGCTTCCGGTTCGTCGCCGCCTGAGCAGTCTCGGTGGCGCTGCTGCGTTGCGGGCCAGCGGGGCTGAAGGAGAAGCCCTGCAGCGCCGTCTTCGTGCGGGCGACGTGCCTTCATCTGCGTGATTGCGCAAGTGGGCTGGCGCGACGTCCGCTCCGGCACAGCGCGCCTTTATTGAGCCTGGGCGGTGTCCGCGGTGGCGAAGAAATCGCGGACCGTGGTGGGCGAGCGCTCGATCAGCCGCTCAAGAGTCGGATCGGTCACGTTGAACTCGCCGCGGCGAGCGGCTTGGAAGGACCCGAGGAAGAGTCGGGCGTAGGGCTCAGGAGTGCCGTTTTCGACAAGGCGGGCGACGAAGTCGTCGTCATCGACCACGATGCGACGCACCGCTCGGCCAGAGCGCTCTGAGAGCGTAGTGGCGACATCGTCAAGATCGACCGTCTCACCGGCGGTCAGCGCCGGAGTCGGACCGTCGAAGCGGCCCTCCCCGAGAAGAATCGCTGCGGCGGCCTCGGCCAGGTCATCGCGCGCCGTCCAGGACACCGGCCCGTCGGCTGGGGCCACGAGCTCGCCGCTCTGCGCTGCGTCCGCGATGTGGAACTGCAGGCTCGTCATGTAGTAGCCGTTGCGCAGCGAGGTGTACGGCCGGCCCCGGCTCGCCAGATGGGCCTCGACGGCGGCGTGGTCGAGCGTTGGCGCGAACAGCGACTCCGGGTTCGCTGCCTGGTGGCTGGTGTACAGGACCCGGTGAGCGCCGGCGCGATAGGCGCCGTCGATGGCGGCCTTGGCTTGGGCGACACCCCTTTCTGCGAGCGTGTCGGTCGAGACGACGAGCACCTGCGAGGCGCCCTCGAATGCCGCGCCGAGGGTGCTGGGATCGGAGAAGTCGCCGCGGCGTACTGACACGTCTCGGTCGGCCAGGTCAGCCGCCCTGTTGGGTTCCCGGACGCTGACCCCGACCTGGTTGACGGAGACTCGGGCCAGAAGCTGTTGCACGATGCCGCGGCCCAACTGGCCGGTGGCTCCGGTGACGATGATCATGCGTGCCTCCAGATCAGGCGACGCCGGACGTCGCTCTCGGGTGGGCTACGTAGACGCTAGTGCGATCCACCATTGCTCGAGCACGCGTGCTCCTACCGCTGCTGCGACTCGCATAACCGCACACGGCGACACACCCCATTTGTCGCCGGACCGGCGACTAGCGCCCGGCTGTTGCTCTCCTGCCGGCGGCGCCGAAGCGGAAGTCCTCAACCAGTGCGGATCTGGCGCCGAGACGTTGGTGTTGCGCTTTAGGGCGAAGCGATCGATCGCTGCGGCGGCTGTCGAGATGGGGGCCGCGTTCCGGATGCGTCTTGGCGTTGTGGCGGCGCTCAGCCGGCGAGAGAATCGATCCTTTTGACCACCTCGCCGGCGAGGGAGAAGCCAAAGACGTCGAAGTTCTCAGCGATCCGCCGGGCGTCAGTCGACTTGGGAATGGCGACGAAGGCGTGCTCAAGATGCCAGCGCAGGATGACCTGCGGGACGGTCACGCCGTGGTGTTTGGCGATGGCGGTGAGGACCGGGTCGCGCAGGTCGGCCGCCCTAAACGGGCTGTAGCCCTCAAGCGTCACGCCGCGGTCGCGGTGGGCGCTGACCGTGGAGGCGTCGTAGAGGGCGGGCGTCCACTCGATCTGGTTGACGGCGGGCACGACGCCCGTCGCGTCGGTCAGCTCGTCGATCTCGGCCGGGCTGTAGTTGCTGACGCCGATCGCCCGCGTGAGCCCGACGTCGCGCGCCTCGACGAACCGCTGCCAGGTGCCAGCCCCCGCGCCACGGGCCACCGGCCGATGGATGAGCCACAGGTCAAGATAGTCCAGGCCCAGCGCGTTGAGGCTGGCATGGATCGTCTCTCGCTCGCGCCCGCCATCGCTGGCGCGCAGCTTGGTGGTGACGAACACCTCCTCGCGCGGGAGACCGCTATCGCGCACGGCACGACCGACCGCCGTCTCGTTGCCATACATCGTCGCGGTGTCAATCAGCCGGTAGCCGAGATCAAGTGCGACGCGGACGGCGTCGTAGGCCTCTTGACCGGACGCCTCCCAAGTGCCCAGGCCAAGCAGGGGCATGGCCACGCCGTTGGCGACGATGACCGTGGGGCTACGGATATCACTCATGCCAACAGCTTGGCAGCAGCGACGCCGCCGCGACCACCGTGTCGCGGCGCCCACCATCAGCGCGATCGCGTCCCAACATGGCCGGGCCACCGGCTCCACGGGCCACCACTCGCGCTGCCGCACTGTCGCCCCTGCAGCCACGGGCTCGCCGCGGCTGCTCTGATCGCCGATCGAGCGGGAGCAGAATGCCGGATCGCCGCCGATCGGAGAGCGACACGCCTGGTGAGGCGTGAAGGCAGCACTCTGAGGTCGGCTTCCGTGGGAGACTTGACGGATGCGGCCGCGAACGCGCACCGTTCGGCTGTCGGGGGTGATGGCTGTCGTGGTCCTTGCGGCTGCCCTTGTCTGGTGGGAATGGTCGTCGGGGACGGTTCAGGCGAGGGGCGCGGCGGCCCCATCGGCGAAGACCTCGCCGGTTGAGTGGTGGTACAGCCGCACGCTTGACACGTCGGTCCCGACCGTGGCCAACGGGCGCGGCCAGTCAGGCCCACAGACGCTTGAGAAGTGGGTCGATCAGCGCGGTCATGAGTTTCTGCGAACGACGATCCCCGGCAGGCCCAAGCTGATGGACATCGGTTTCGTAACTGACGGCGGTCCGCCGGGGTTCGCCGATTGGGACGCGCCCGGGATCTCCACGGTGCCGGACACGCCAACTGCCTCAAGGCTCTGCCCCTCAGCGGCCGGCTCGCTGGCGACTATCCCGATCCCGCTGAGCAGCGTTCCGCACTGGCGCAGCTGGCAGAGCTAGCCGCGATGCTTGCGGATGACCCCACGACGTTCAATCAGCGCGCAGCCGCGATGACCGTCATCGACCACCTTCCCGGTCTGCGTCAGCTCGGCACAACCCGCGACTCGAATGGTCAAGCGGTGACCGTCGTGGCGGAGCGAGCCGCCGACTTGCATCCGCTGCTCATCGCGGCCGGCCGCGGCTGCCATAACCCCTCTGGCGGAACGGGTTGCAACAGCGTGGCGAAGCCAGCGGGCAGCTTCGAGCTGCGGCTCGCCTACGACCCGACCGATGATCGGCCGCGCTCGGTGCAGACCGTCGCGTTGCACAGCATCCCCCGGGCCAGGATCAGAGCCGGCTTGGTGATCTACCGCGTCAGCTACGTCGCCGGCCGCGCGGTTGAGCATCCTCACATCCCGCCGCTTCCCAAGCCCCTGCGTGTCACCGAGCAGAGCGTCCCGTGGACTCTGCTCACAGCTGCCGGGCGCAGCATCCGGGTGCGTTGGCAGTCGGGCACCGCCTGCCGGGCGTCGCTCCCCATGCTCACATTCACGCTGTCGTGACCTCCCGCGCCGTCACGATCGCGGTGATCGCGCGCGTGGCGAAGGCAAGCGGTTCGTCGCTCTGCGCCGGCGTTGGGCTTGAGGGAACGCTCTCGACCACCTTGGCAGATCTCATCGGCCGCCGCCCGATCAAGCACGCTGCAGCCACCGACCACGACAAGTAAAAAGGTCTGCGGGCCTTAAGCTCCGCGACTTCTCGTTGTCGCCGGACCAGCGACGCAGCGACGGCTGCGCTTGGTGGCCCTTCGACCTGCGCAGGGGAACCTGCAGCCGCTGACCGCGTGGTGGCGGCACATGCCGCGCAACTCGCTCCGTCACACTTCCTCCATGAGCTCTCTAGCAGACCCACTGCGACGATTGATCGAATCCGGGCCGATGGCTCATCTCAGCACGATCAACCCGGACGGCAGCCCCCAGGTTACGGTCATCTGGATCGGCCTGGACGGCGATGACGTGGTCAGCGGCCACATGAGCCATCGCAAGAAGCTGCGCAACATCGAGCGCGACCCCCGCGTCGTGCTCTCGTTCGACGGCCCGCGCGACCACAAGGCCTTCCTGAACCCGTATGCGGTGCTGCGCGCCAGAGCCGCGGTCGACCCCAGCGACGATGCCTGGGATCTGCTGAACCGCCTAGCCAAGGTCTACACGTCGTCCGACTCCGAGTTCCCGGCGGCGGAGGGACCGGGCTACATCGTCCGCTACACCATCGAGCGGATTGGCGGCGTCGGCCCCTGGGTCGCCCAGCATCGCAACGACTAGAGATGCCGCTCCGTAGCCGCTGCGGCCGCCAAGCGGCCACTGCTGGCCCGATCGTCCGTAGTCTCGGAGCAGCAGTCGGCGAGCGCTTGGCCCGCCGCCGACGCGTCTGCCTGTTCGTGAGCAGGTCTATCGTCAGGCGTGTCAGCCGGGTCCTCGCGGCCAAGGCTGACGGGCGGAACGAGCCGAGCCAAGCCGGCTCACGCTCAAGCGGGTTGAAACACCGACTCGACCCGGTGAGCGGCGCGCGCGAGCGCGGGCCGTGCGCTCAGCCTGGCAAAGTACGCCTGAAGCGGCGGCGGCGACTCCTCAGAGACGAAGTTGCTGCGCTCGGAGACGAACAGCACGCCGGTGGTGACGATGTCGGCTACGGTGAGCGAATCCCCGACGAGGAACTCGCGGCCCTCGAGGGCGCCAGAGAACGCGGCGGCTGCCGAGCGATAGAGCTTGCGCGAGTCATCGTCCTCGCGCATCAGGTAGCCGATCGCCGCCTTCTCGAGCTCGGTCATCGCGGTGAGCGACCACTGGTAGGCCAGGTCGCGCTCGCGGGTACCGAGTGGCGCGAGCAAGCCCGCCTCGGGATGACGGTCGGCGAGCGCGAACAGGATCGCCGTGGAGTCAAACAGCATCGTGCCGTCATCGAACTCGAGCACGGGCACACGGCCAAGCGGCGAGCGCTCGTGATGCTCATCGGAATCGGTGTCCTCGATGGGGACCGTCTCGTAGTCGGCGCTGAGCTCCTCCAGCAGCCAGGCGGCACGCATCGGACGGCCTGAGGTCTTCGGTCGGTAGTAAAGCTTCATTGCATACCTCACAGAAACGCCAGCGACCATGCCGGCCGCGACGATGTTGTCAGCGAACTCATCGAACGGACCCAAGCTACCCGTCGTGGGTTGCGCGAACACGGGTTCACCATCCACGGACGATTCCGGCGGCGACGCTAGCGCGCCACCATCGCGAACCAGCCACGCAGACGGACGCGCCCCGATCTCGTTCATGTCGCCGCGGTGCTCGATGCGGGATGGGGCACGCGGCGCCGAGCATCTCCATGCGGTTCCTCGCGGCGACCCTGTTGCCGGCAGCGTCACGAAACGGCACGAACCGCCACGCAGCGTCGCTTCCCCCCGTGTCGCCGACGGGGGGCGTGAGGTCGGCGCTGCCGCTTCAGGTTCTCGATCGCCCGAAGCGAAGCGACAGTCTCGAGTGTCGCGGTCGACGAGAGACCTGCTGGTGCGTGGATGCAGGAGCCGGGTACGTCGCGCAACACCAGGAGAGTGCGTGTCGGCAATTCCAGCGCGCTCGAGTGCTGGGGCAGATTGCGGGCCGCGCGAAGCGGGCGTCCGGCTAACCGTGGGCAAGCCGGCAGGATGAGATGTCGCAGCACGCGAGCCGCGCAGTCCTCGCGCGACTGCTCCCACACTGGTCGCCAGCGTCTGGCGACAGGCGACCGTGACGACCGTCGAGGCCGAGAGAAGCGTTCGCGCCATCGTGGATCCTTAGCGCGGAGCCGGGACCCTTGACGTCGAGCCGGTTCTCATTCGGCGGTCAGCGGGGGTTCGAGTGAGTAAAGCCTCCAGTTGTCGGCCACGCCCTTGAGCGTGTGCACGCCGGCGTCGGCGAACCGCAGGCCGGAGCCGACCACGAGGTCTCGGACGGTGCTCGACACGAGCACCTGGCTGCCGCTGGCGAGCGCCGCCACGCGAGCCGCGATGTGTACGGCGATTCCCGCCACGTCTCCGTCGAGGAGCTCGCACTCGCCGGTGTGAAGCCCGGCGCGCACCTCGATGCCGAGCAAACGCACCTGTTCGACGACCGCCTCGGCGCAGCGCACCGCGCGGGTCGGTCCATCGAACGTGGCGAGAAAGCCATCGCCAAGCGACTTGATCTCCTGGCCGTTGCACCGTTCGATCTCGTTTCGCACGATCGTGTCGTGCTCGTCGAGCAGCTCGTGCCAGCGCTCGTCTCCGAGCGCCGAGGCCCGATAGGTCGATTCGACGATGTCGGTAAATAGGACGGTGGACAGCACTCGTTCGGGGACTCGACGTACGCGCTGGCCGCCGGTGAGAAAGTCGCGAAACCGCCCGAACCAGCTCTCCACGTCGCCGCTCCATGGATAGTTGTCCGCTCCGGGAAGCTCGACGAAGCAGGCATTGGGGATGCGCTGTGCGAGGGCGCGGCCGAGATCGATCGAGACGACGGCATCGCCTCGACGGTGCAGGACGAGAGTAGGCACGCCGATCGTAGGAAGCACGTCGCGGATGTCGACCTGCAGGGCGAACTCAAGCAACCGTCGCGCCATGCCCGGGCTGACCGCAGCCCGCTCGTAGTGGGCAAACCACGCCGCGAAGCGCTCATCTCCCACGCGACTGGGGGCGTAGAAGGGCAAAAGTCCTCCCGTGCCCCAGCCATCCTTGACCAAGGTCAAGATAGCGTTCTGGTAGTCGGGACTCACAGCCTGCGCTCCCGACGCGGCTACCCCCCACAACACCACTGACGTCACTTCGTCGGGATGCGTCGCGGCATACAACGCGCACAGGCCAGAGTCGCTGACACCGAACAGGCTCGTCCGCTCCAGCTCAGCGGCGCGGATGACGGCCTGCACATCGTCCATCTGCTGCTCCAGCGTCGGCGGGCTGTCGACAGGATCCGACAGCCCCGTCCCCCGCCGGTCAAACATCACCAGCCGCGCGAACGACGCGATCCGGCGCAGATAGCGCGCCGTGACCGGCTCCTGCCACATCAGTTCAACCTGGGACGCCGGCCCCGGCGCGTAGACCAAGTTCACCGGGCCATCCCCCACCACGTGGTAAGCGATACTCGCACCGCCGCTGCGCGCATATTGAGTCCGTGGCGCGATCACCGACCCAGCCTACGGGCGCGAACCACCACGTGCAGTCACCCACCCGGCCCGAAACAGCCGCCTGCTCGTCGAGCACGGCCGCTTCGTCGCCGCACCAGCCACCAGATCGCCAATTCTGCTCCGGGTCCTCCCGGACCCGAAGCGGCAGCCACGGCCGCGTCGCGGGCGACGTGGAGGCGACCGGAGCTGCGTGGAGGCAGCTGTCTGGTTCACCGACGAATTTGGTGCTCGAGACCTTGCGCTGAACGCGCCGGCGCTGCTCTGTTCGCGACGAGACTCTGCATAGGTAGACGCGCTGGGACGATCGCGTCAGCTCTCAGTGGCGCGTCCTGATGCCGGTGAAACTCGGGATTTCGCCTGCGGACGGACGGCCCTGTCTTCGCGAGTATCGCGGCGCTCGTGTGGCTGACTCTAGGGTCGGATGCGACCGCCCGCATCGGCGGCTTGCCCTGGATGTGGCGACGCGTTAGTACTGAAACTGGGTCGCGTGCAGATGGGCGAGCACGGCGAGGACACGACGGTGAGTGTCGTCGCCGTCGGGCAGCTCGAGCTTCATCAACACGTGGCGCACGTGTGCCTCGACGGTGCGCTCGCTCAGGTAAAGACGCTTGGCAATACCGCTGTTCGTCAGCCCCTCCGCCATGAGCTTCAGGACTTCGCGTTCGCGCTCGGAGAGCTCTGTGAGCGGACCGCCTCGGTCCGCAGGTGACAGGAGCCGGGCGACGACGTGCGGGTCGAGCGCCGACCCGCCCGCTGCCACGCGCTCGGCCGCGTTGAGGAACTCGCTTACGTCGAGCACTCGATCTTTGAGGAGGTAGCCGAAGCCACCGAGGCTGACGAGCTCGACCGCGTGGGTCGTCTCAATGTGCTGCGACAGGACGAGCACGCCGATCTCCGGAGACGCCTGCTTGATCTCCGTGGCGGCGCGGGCGCCTTCGTCGGTGAAGCTCGGCGGCATCCGGATGTCGACGACAACGAGGTCCGGACGATGCCCCGCGACCGCGGGCAACAGGTGCTCGGCGTCGCCCATCGAGGCCACGACCTCGTGACCACCGTCGGCGAACAGTCGCCCGAGACCTTCGCGCAGCAGAACCTGATCCTCCGCGATCACGACTCGCATGGCAGCTCCGCGGTCAGCGTCGTGCCCGTCCCTGATCCGCTCTCGACGATCAGTGTCCCGCCTTGGGCTGTGACGCGATCCGAGAGACCGCTCAGACCCGAACCATTCCGGGTTGACGCGCCGCCGATGCCGTCGTCAGCGACCGAGACGACGAGCGTTCCGTTGCGCTGTGCCGCGCTCAGCAGGATCCGCGAAGCGTGGGCATGCTTGACCGCGTTCGTGAGCCCTTCGCAGGCGATAAAGTACGCCGCCGCCTCGACACCGGGCGGCAGCCGTGCGGCGGTCGCTCGCACCTCCACGGCGAGCGGCGCCCGGCCTGCAAGCTCTCGCAACGCCGGCGCCAGTCCCGCGTCCAGCTGCGCCGGCGGGAGGCCGCGGGCAAGCTCGCGAAGCTCATCGATCGCCACCGACAGCTCCGCGACAGCGCCATCGAGCGACTGCGCGGCCCCGCTGGGCGATCCCGCGCCGAGCTCGTGCTGCGCGTGGCGCATCGCGAGCCCGATCGAGACCAGGCGCTGTTGGGCGCCGTCATGAAGATCTCGCTCGATCCGCCGGCGCTCCTCGTAGCCGGCGCCCACGATCCGAGCCCGCGAGGCCTCCACCTCCGCCAGCTGGCGGCGAAGCTCTACCCGCAGTCTGGTGATCTCGATCGCCAGTCCTCCCGCCTCCACCAGCCGCGGCACGAGATCCGGCTGCTCCGGACTCGCGCGCCGGTGCAAGACCATCCCGACCGGGGCCCCCGCTCGCTCGATCGGCGTTCGCCGCCGGTCATCGCCGGGCACGTCAGCTGCCGGCATCCCGTGCACGTCGACATAGAGCCCGCTGTCGGGCAGGAAGAAGCGCAACTCGAGCCGCGGATCGTCCACGAGCTTTCGTAGAAGGGCCTCGATCGCCTCCGGGGCAGCCCGGCCTGCACGCAACCGGTCGAGGAAGTCAGCGATCTGCAGCAACGCGTCGTAGCGCGCCCGATTGAACCGACGGTCGACGGCATCCTGGACGCGCTTTCGCAGAGGGAGAAACGCGATCGCGACGGCGAGCGTCGCCCCGGCGGTCGCCAACGCCGAGCCGCGTCCCAGAGCGGTCCCCAGCGCAAGGATCGTCAGGACGTAGGCCGCCGCCAGCAGACCGGTCAGCGCGACGTAGACCAGCGTGCGGTTAACGACAACCTCGATGTCGAACAGCCGGTAGCGCAGGATCGCCACTCCGGCCGCGACCGGGAAAGCGGCGAAGCTGATCCCCATCGCGGCGATCCGAACCTGCAACCCGCCGTGCGGCCAGACAAACCAAGTGCACATGTCCAGGACGACCACCATGGCCACGATCGCGCCGACGGCCAGCACCAGCTCGAGCTGCTGGCGCTCGACGCCCCGCGCGCGGCGAAGCCGAACCAGCAGCGACGCAGCTCCCAGCGCAATGCCTACCGGCACCAGCCCCCAACCGACGCGGTTGACGGCCTCCATGACCCCGCGCGCGCCGACGACGCCCAGCGGACTTGAAACAGTCCCAAACGGCGGGTTCAGCTTCCCCGGTCGCAGCACGTCACTGACCAAGAGCAGCATGGCGGCCAGCCCGAGAACGTAAGCAGCACCGCGCCAGCGGCGGGAGGGGAGCTGCCCATCCGGGAAGAGCAGCACCGCGAAACCTAACGCGGCGGCCGACGCCTCCCCCGGAGACCACGCCGCAAGCGCGGCACCGGGTAGCCGCTCTGAGGTGGCATATAGCCCGTAGTCCGCGTACACCCAGCAAAGGACGACACCGCCGGTCAGCAAGCCGATCAGGCAAAAGAGCCAGCCGAGCCGGTTGTCAGCCACCCGCGCGAGGACCAGCGCACCAACGGTCGCGAACGCCAGCGACATCACCAGAAAGCCTGAGCCGCCAACTCCACCGAACACATCGTCACGCAGCGGCCGCCCCGGGCCGAGCATTAAGAACACTGCGCTCGCAACGGCCATCACCACGCACAGCGCCCACGTCAGGCCCGCCGCTCGGCGAACCCTCGCGTCATCGCCGGCCGTCGGGAGCGGCATTGGCGCCCAGCCCCTCATCGCCGCATTTTCGCACCCCTTCGCGCGCGTCCAACCGCGCTACTACTGCTCTATCGATCAGTGCTACTGCCTAGGTACGCTCCGCGTTCGCGCTGATGATCGGACCGCCGCGTGTGCGTAGCGTGGCGGCATGCCGAGGCGAAACGCTCAGAGGCAAGCAACGAAAAGGCAACCGGCCCGCGCCCAGCCGAATGGGCGGCAGGGCGGGGCTCCGAGCGGTCCTATCGGAGCCGGGGAGCTCGGAGGAGCCTCCGACGCCGCCACCGCGCCGATCGAACTCGCGCCGATCGGTCGCGCCCGACAGCGTGCGCAACTGCGCCGCCTCCGACCGTGGGCCCGCTGGCTGCACGCAACACTCGCGCTGGCGGTCGTCGTGGCTGTCTTTGTCCAGGTGTACCTGATCGGCGCCTACATCTTCGGTGCCGGGCCCGGCGCGCTGAACGCTCACCGAGCGGTCGGCTTCACGGCCAACGCGCTCGAGGGCGCCGTCCTCATCGCCGCGCTGCTCGCGTGGCTACCCAGGACCGACTTGATCCTCTCGCTGCTGCTCGCCGTGATCGGGACGACGCAGGTCGCTCTTGCCAACGGGCATCGCTGGGTGGGCGCCCTTCATCCGTTGGGGGCGCTCTTCGTGCTGGCGATAGCCACGGTGTTGGTGCGCCGGACCGCCTCCTGGCGACGGACCGACCATTAGTGCATCACGTTTGATCGAGGCTGGACCCGACTGACATGACCGCAAACCAACGCTCCCTTTCCTCCTCCTGGGTCACCACGCTCGCTGTGCCCGGTGGCCCGCGAAAGCGAAGGGTGCAAATACCCACCGGAGGACTCACAAATATGAGACACAGGCTCACATCTCAGCTCAGGGAACCTCGGCGAAGCCCAGCCGGACCGATCGCGCTGGCGAGCGTCTTGCTGACACTGGCCGTCGGAGTTCCCCCGGCCGGCGCGAAGAGCGTAACCCTGCACTATTTTTCGCGGACGACGAGCAGCACGTTCGTCAATCCCCAGGGCCAGCCGCTCGCGCCGAACAGCCAGCCCACGATCGGCGATGTCATCGACGACACGGGAACCATGTACGTGGGTAACCACAGGCACCACGCCACCAAAGCCACGGGCTCGGACCACCTCCGCTGCACGATCACGAGCATGAGCAGCACCGGTCCGACGGCGCTGTGCGATGGCCAGATCGCGATCGGCGGGTCGATGATCCTTGGCAACGACGAGACGGTCACGCTGTCGCAGAGCGCACCACCGGTTCGGATCAACGGCGGAACCGGCATTTACGGCCACGCCCACGGGTTGATCAGGCCCACGAACATCGGTAAGAACACCGACTTCGTGATCAACGTCACGTATTGAAACGGGCCCCGGGGCGACGCCCACCGGCGTCGCCCTCACCCCGCTCGCGCGGGGCTTCGCCAGCACGGCCTCAATCGCAGCGATCACCGCCGGCGATCTCGCCATCGTCCTGCTCGGCCACGGCCATATCAAGCGCTATCGGCTTTCCGGTAGATGGATGCCAGCCACGTCGCCGGCGGCGAGTGCGTCGGCGCCAACGCACGTCCTGGGCATTGGCCGGGCGCGGCCGGATCGGAGTTGGTGCCGATCCGGCCGCGCTCCGGGTTCGTTATCGCGGCGCGACCACGTGGTGCAGCTCGTAGCTCTGCGTTCGCGGTGGCCCCAGGTCTGCGCCGACAACTTCGCGGAGCGCGGGGAGCAGACGCCCGGTCCTGAAGCGCTCCTCCTGCTCGGCGGACTTCCAGATATCGATCATTCGGAACTTGTCGCCAGAGAACCCCGCGACGTGAACGATCATGCCGTCGGCCGGGTCCGCATCGCGACCAAGCCGCTGGTGGATTCGGTCGTAGTTGCTCGTCGTGCGATCGGCGCCGACGTCGAACTCATGGATGTAGGCGATTGCCATCGCTGATCCTCCTGCTCGCCGCGGTCTCAATAACCCCCGAGACCGCGTGGTTGATCTGTGAGGTGATCTTCCGGGGTGGGAGCGTCAGGCGCGACGGGGCCGACCCTGTACTCGCCCCGACACTCGCGGGCCCAGCACCCGAGCGTGGTCCGCGCGGCCGTTGACGTCGAGCTTGCGATACGGGTGCGTCAGATGCATCTGACCGTCTTCACGGTGAGAAACAGCGCTTGGGCGATTTCACGGTTGGACATGCCGGCCGACGTCATCTCGGCGATCCGCTGTTCGCTTGCCGTGAGCGCGTCGACGCCGCTGCGCGGTTTGGGGCGGACGCGCTGGCCACTGGCGCGCAGTTCACCGCGCGCCGACTCGGCAAGCGCCTGCGCCCCGCAGTTCACCGCGAGTTCATACCCGTCGCGGAGCGGGGCACGGCTGTCGACGCGTCGCCCGGAGCACCGGAGCGCGCCACCGAGCGCGGCGAGCCCGCGGGCGTGCTCGAGCCGCGCTGGACTCTTCTCAAGGAGTGCCACTGCCTCCTGCAATGCGTCGATCGGTCCGGGGATGGCCCCCCACCCGTGCCTGTATACAGAGCGCCTGGCCGCGCGCGCCCGGGGTCCCCCATCGGTCCGCTACATCACGGGCAATAGTCTGCGGCCGCACATGCGGCCGCAGCATCGCCCACAGCGTGGGGGTCGTCCGCGATGACCGCGAGATCCTCAATCCAGGACGCCGCGAGACCCCCACGCAGTCTCGACGCTCGTCCCGACGCCTCGCGCCAGGTGGCCAGCGCCCGCGGGTATTCGCGCCGTGCGGCCTGGACTGCCATCCGCTAGGAGCACCGGCGTCATCGGAGGCAAGTCAAGGAGGTCGCGCGTGTCTGTGACGACAGCCGCAAGTTGCTGCGCCGCCTCGCCCACCTGCCCCTGGTCGAGAAGCGAACCAACCAAGGGAGCGATACCACGCGCAAACAGCAAGGGCTCCTCGACGTCCGCGGTGAGTGCGAGGCGCGCGTCGCCTGCGGCTTCCCGCAGCCGGCCCGCCCGGCTGTGGACGCTCGCGCGCTGGGTCAGGGCCATCGCAAAGTCGCTTGTCGATCCGCGCCGGCGAGCTGCCTCGATCGCGCGGTCAAGCGCCCGTTCGGCAATGTCGAGCTGATCGGTCCACCGCAGTGCGAGCGCGATCCCCGTGAAGCCGAGCGCGATCGCGGGCTCCTCGATCAGCGCATCCACCTGGCGCGCGCCGCGGCGGGCGATCTCGGCGAGATCCTCCGCGCGTGCGTCCGGAGTCATGCGCGCAAACACGAGATGGCCGAGCAGGAGAGCCTCCGCGACTGTGTCACCTGGCACGTCGACGTCATCGAGCGCCTTTCCCTCAAACACGAGGTTGGCGCGTACGCGCAGAGCCAGCTCGCGGTCGTAGTCGGCAAGCTCCGGCAGCGTCTGCTCAGCAAGCCCGGCGATCCGCTGGCGGCCATCGCCACGCTCGGGCACCGCATGGGCCAGCAGCGCCACTGCGGTTCCACGGACGCGGGGGTCATCGGCGCACTCGTAGGCCCGCATGAGGTGGTCCCATGCTTGGGACGGCCGTCCCTCATCGATCTCGACGCGCGCGAGCTCGACCAGGACCGCGGCCTGCTCCGGCGGCGGGGGCTGCTCGTCGAGCGCTCTTCGAAGCAGCACCATCGCCGTCGCGGGCGCGCCCCGGTCACGCGCATGCCCGGCCGCACCTCGCAGCTCGCTCACGATCCTGGGGTCGGCACTCGCGGGAACGTGCAGCAGTTGCAGGGCGATGCGCTCAGGAGCGGCGCCCCGCGCCCGCAGTAGCTCAGCCGCGCGCGGCTGCGCCCTCGCCCGCTCGTGCAGGGAAACGTTGTCGCGCACCGCGCTGCCGAGTATCGGGTGCCGGAAACGCAGCGGCGCTTCATCCCCGAGTACTCCCGCCCTGACGAGGTCAGCGGCGGCAGGAGCCGCGACTTCGGAGCTGATCCCCGCCAGCTCAGCCGCCGACTCTAGTTGGCCACGAATGCCACCTTCCGGTAGAGGTCTTTCCGGTCGATGGCGTCGAGCAGCGCCGTCCCGAGGTCCGCGGAGGTGATCTTTCGACCGCGAGGAAGTGGCTCTGTGCTCAGACGGTAGGCACCGGTCGCCGCGCGGTTGACGAGCCGGGGCGGGCGGACCGAAATCCAGTCGACGTCGCTCTTCTGCAACACGGCTTCCATCCGGCGCATGTCCTCGTAGGTCGCGTGGAGGAACGACTCCAGGATCGGCATAGCGATGCGCCGGTCGATGAACGGGTGCTCCGCGCGCGGGCCGACCGGAGTTGCCGAGATCACGACAAGCGACGTGGGGCCGCTCCGCCCCATCAGGCTGACGATGTTCTTGATCCCGTCCGAATAGACGACCGTCGCCGCCCTGGAAGTCCCGATCCCAAGCGCCGAGACGACGGCATCGACGCCAGCGAGGGCCGGCGCCAGCGCGACCGGGTCCAACACGTCGGCGGCATGGATTTTGAGGTTTTCGTGCTCCAGCCCGACCGCAGCGGGCCGCCGTGCGATCGCACTCACCTGATGACCCCGCTCCAGCCCCTGCTTGACGACCTCAAGTCCCGCCCGCCCGTTCGCTCCGACCACCGCGATCCGCATGACTCGTGCTCCTTTACGCCCCATCGATGATTGTCATTGATAATGACAATATCGAATAGTGCGCGTACAATCCTGCGATGAGCTCGGATCCCGCCGTGCCGTACGCCGACTCCCTGTCGTTCCTGCTCTCACAGGTCGGCGCGCGTTCAGCGCAGCTGTTCACGCAGCGGCTCAAACCGCTGGGCGTCTCGCCGCGGGCGTTCGGGGTGCTGAGCAACCTGGCAGTCACCTCGAGCCAGACCCAGCAGCAGCTGGCCGACGCACTCGGGATCCATCGCAACAACATGGTTGGCCTGATCGACGACCTGGAGGCGGCCGGCTGGGTCCGGCGTCACCGCAGCACCATCGACCGGCGGGCATTCGACGTGCGACTCACGAGATCCGGCTCGGCGACGGTCACCCGCGTAACCCGACTGATCCCCACGCTCGACCAAGAACTGGGTCAAGGGCTCAGCGTCACCGAACAAGCGACGCTCGTCGCGTTGCTGCAACGCCTCGCTGCTACACACGAGCTGAGCCCGGGTGTGCACCCTGGTCTGGCCTCTTGAAGCGCCCGAGCGAGACAAAGTTCCACACGACCCGCTCCCGGCGCTGCTATCGAAATGGGGACGGGCATCTCGTCCTTGCTGGCAACTTCTCTGCTGTGCGCGCGGATACCAGGGCAGGCGCCGATAGGGCTCGATTACAGACGCGTCGCGAAGACGTGAGCGACGGCTCCGCTGCTGAACGGCGTGGTGTTCATCGACTCGATCGTGTGTGGTGCGCTGAAGAGCCGATCGCCCGCGCCGAGGACCACTGGATGGACAACGAGGCGGTACTCGTCGATCAGCGCGGTCTGGACCAGCGAGCGAGCGAACCGCGCCCCGCCCTGGGCGAGCAGGTATCCGTCGGGGCGCTCGCGCTTGATCCGCGTAATGGCTTCGGCCAGGCCACCGGCGGCGATCTCTGTCTCGCCCCAGTCGGCGGACGCGAGCGAGTTCGAGAACACCACCTTGGGGATCTCGTTCATCGCGCTGGCGAACGGCCCGGACGCGCCCGGCCAATAGCCGGCCCACTCCGCGTAGGTGGCCGCACCAACGAGGTGCGCACGGGCATTGCTCACGGTCTCAACGACCCAACTGGTGGAGTCATCGGAGCGTCCAACCGCTTTCCAGTCGGCGCTCCCGTCGACTGACGCGACATAGCCGTCGAGCGAAACGGACATCTTCAGGACCAGTGAGGCCATACGCCGCTTCCTTCCAGAGATGGATTGACACAAGCTGCACGGATGAGGACCAGCGACCGCCGCGAAACTCATCGGTCGCGACGCGACAACCGTCGGCAAACTCGCGATCCCGCCTCCCAGGCGATCGGTCGCTGGTCTCCCGCCCTCACAACCGCAGCCGCTCTGAGTAGGGCCCGCTTCCGCATCGCCCCGGGCAGCACCCCGCGGCCCCTGCTCGGCGCCACGACTGAAGTCGCTGGTCGCGGTCGCGGCGCTCTGCGAGACAAGCTTGAAGTCGGCGGGTGAAACCTCGTTGCGAACGGCGCGGGGACGGGCCGGTCAGTCTTGCGCGGCGCGGCGCAGTAAGGCGGCGAGATCGGAGACTGGTCCGAGATGCGTCAGCTTCTCGGGGTTGACTACGGAGCCTACGCTGTGGATCTGATCGTGTCTGATCTCCAGCGTCCAGACAGCGATCAGACGCCCACTGCCGTCGAGCAGCAGCGCCCCCGGGCCGCCATTCACCTCGACCGGCCGGATCGACGCGTCGGGTATCCGGCTGCCGAGCTTGACCCAGTTGAGCAGCGCGCGCGCAACGCGGCTGCGGCCGCGGAGCGAGCGTGCGAGCGCCGGCACGTTGCCGCCACCATCGCCGGTCAGCACCACGTCGTGCGCCAGCAGCGCCTCGAGCGCGCCCAGGTCGCCCTCCTGGGCGGCGGCGAAGAACCTTCGCGCAAGCTCCTCCTGCTGTTCACGCGAGGTCCTAAAGCGCGGCCTTCGCTCCTGGACGTGCTTGCGCGCCCGACTCGCGAGCTGGCGCACGTTGTCCTCGCTCTTGCCAACGATCGAGGCGATCTCCTCGTAGCGATAATCGAACACATCGCGCAGCAGCAGGACGGCTCGTTGCTCGGGCGAGAGGCTCTCGAGCAGCACCAGCATCGCCATCGACAGCGAGTCGGCGATCTCGGCGCGGTGCGCCGGATCGTTCTCGCTGTCGGTCAAGATCGGCTCGGGGAGCCACTCACCGGTATATCTCTCTCGGCGCTTGCGCGCCGAACGTAGCTCGTCGAGCGCCAAACGAGTCGTCACAGTCACCAGGAACGCCCGCGTGGATTCGATCCGCCCGTCGTTGATCGCACTGTGGAGACGGAGCAGGGCCTCCTGGACTACGTCCTCGGCTTCGCTGACGCTGCCGAGCATCCGGTAGGCGATCGCGAACGACGCCGGTCTCAGCTCCTGGAGCAGCTCGTCGCTCATGTCCCGAACCCTTCCCGCCAGCTCGGATGCCGCGGCTGCCAGCCAAGCTCACGCTTGGCCTTGGCGTTCGAGGCCCCGCGGATCTCGGTCATCATCACCACTCCCACCTCGCCGGCAGCGACGCGTCCAATGACCTTTGGCACTCGCCACGGCTTCGGCGCGGCGATCTTCTCGGCCAATGCCGGCAGCCAGTCGGCGACCGGCGCGGGGTCGTCGTCGACGATGTTGTAGATCCCGGGCCGGCCACGGACGACCGCGATCGCGGTCGCCTCGGCAGCATCGGCAATGTGGATGAACGACCAGATACCGCCGCCGTCACCAACGACGGGGAACTTCCGCTTGCGGACCTGCTCCCACTGCTCACCGCCGGGATGCATCGACGTGCCCGGACCATAGAACCCGCCGTAGCGCAGCACAATCCCTTCCGTCCACTCCGCGCCGCTGACAGCGGTCTCGAGATGACGAATCGCGTCCAAAGACTCGCGCATCCTGCGTGCCGGTGTCGGGTCGAGCGGGTCCTCCTCGGTCTTGACCCGCCCGCCTGTTCGGGCATACGGCCACGCCGTGTAGCTCTGGGCGATGAACCGCCTGACGCCGACGGCGCGCCCCGCGGCGAGCAAATGGTCGGTCCCAGTAGTCCGCAGCCGGTTTGTCGGCGCGAACGAGCGGTCGAAGTTCCGAATGTCCATCGAGCCGATCGCCGTCAGCTGATGGATGATCACCTCGGGTTCCGCCTCGGCGACGGCACCACCGACCTGGTCAGCATTGAGCGCATCGACGACCACCGCGGTCGCGCCCATCTCCTCAATCACCGCCCGGTTCGACTCGGCGCGGGTCGTACCCCAAACCTCGTGGCCCGCCTCGACCAACCGCGGCACCAGCTGCTTGCCCATCGCTCCGGCCGCACCAGCAACAAAGATCCTCACGATTCGCTCCTTTGTCAGTGTTGCCCTTAGACGAGGTAGCCGGGCCGAGTGTGACAGTCCATTCTGCGCGTACGCTGCATCGCTCGGGCTGCAAACACCTCGGCCCGTCAGGCGACTGTCCCGAATTGCGCGGACATAGGGAAGGCCGGATTCGGCCACGAACCGCAACGTCTCGGCCGCGGCTCAGGGTCGACTGTCGGCCCTGGTCAGCGGCTTCGCCGCACCCGCGATCGGCTGGTCAAGTCTTGTGGTATGCGGCTAGGAAGACGCGGACGGCGCTGTCGGCGATGCGTTTGAGGTCTGCCGGGGCGGGTGGCGTGTCGGTGCCGAGCAGCATCGCCTGGTTGAGGGGAGCGGACATGATCAGCCAGTTGAAGTGGTTCGCTGCGAGCTCGGGGTCATCTAGGTGCAGGACGTCGCGGGCGGCGAGGCGCTCGAAAGCGGCGGCGACGGTGGCGATGGTGCGTCCGGGGCCGCGCTCGTAGAAGGTGCGTCCGAGCTCGGGGATGCGGCTCGCTTCTCCGATCACCAGCCTGCGCAGCCGCATTAAGCGTGGTTGCAGCACGCCGGCGAGCAGCCGGTGCGCGAGGTCACGGAGGTCGGCTTCAATGTCGCCACGGTGTGATGCAGAGTCCTGGGCGAGCCGACGAAGACACCCGGGGTGGCTTCAGCCACGGTGGCTGGGCGATCCCCGGCAACGACGAGGTGATGGGCCGAGCGCTCGGCGGGCGAATCGGCAAGCCGGACGGCGGGCTCCTGCTCGGCCGCTGGAGCTACGAGGACATGCTGACCTCCTGGGACGAGCAGGGCGGTCCGTTCAAGGACGCCTTCAAACCACGCGCCGAAATGGGTGGCCTCCACCAGCCCAACGACGAAGCTCGAGTGGCCAACTCGTCTCTTCTGCACGGCGACATCCCGGCCGCCGTCGGCGAGCTCGAAACGAAACCTGCCCGGTGATCTCGTGATCATGGGCAGCGGGCAACTGATCCGCTCGCTCCTGCCCCACGGGCTGATCGACGTATACGTGCTGATGATCCACCCGCTCGTCCTCGGCTCCGGTCACCGCCTGTTCGAGCACGACAACCAACTTGTCACGCTCCGGTTGGTCGACAGCCTCCAAACAACGACCGGCGTGATCATCGCGACCTACCAGCCCCCGACGAGCTGAGCTCGCAGGCCGTGTATCCCGACCCGACCCCGTACAGCAGCGCGCCAGAAGGCTCGACGGCGAGATTGACGGCGGGATCGGCAGCACCTCGGGACGCA
>CAWHMI010000010.1:0-101057 GCA_963830395.1 uncultured Actinomycetota bacterium | reverse complement strand
ATCTCTATACCTGGGGAAGGCGGGCTCGGTTATCTCCGGCGCCACGCCGACCGATCCTCGCCTCGACGAGCGGGGTCCATATGCCTGGGGGAAGGCGCGCGCCGAGGAGGTCCTGCGGCAGAGCTTTCATGAGGACTCGCTGCCAGTGTGCATCGTCCGGCCAGGTATCGTGCTCGGCTCCGGGGGCACGCCGTTTCACGGCGGCTTTGGCGTCTGGCGCGGCGCAGTCCATTGCATCGGTTGGAATCTCGGCAAGAATCCCCTGCCGCTGGTTCTCGCCACCGATGTGGCAACCGCGATCAGGCTTGGTTTGGAGAAACCCGCCGCGGTCGGTAACACGTACAACCTCGTTGGAGACGTGCGGATGTCCGCGCGAGAGTGCGTAGACGAACTACGGACGGCGCTCGAGCGGCCGCTCGTGTTCCATCCCAGGCTTCCGTCGCAACATCTATCGGTCGCGGTATCGAAATGGCTGGTCAAGCGAGCCACCGGCCGGAGCGTGGGGTTCCCCACGCTCCGGGACGTGAGATCGATGGGATGCACATCGCGGTTCGACTGCACAGATGTCAAGCGCGATCTCGATTGGCAACCGCTTCAGGATCGGTCGGAGTTCATTCGTGCGGCACTGCACGTCCACACGAACGGTACCGGCATTGCATGACCTCGCTTTCCCATGCTGAAGGCTACCGTCGGCACGTGGCTCAACTACACCACGACGGTGATCTTCCAGGTCCTGTTCGCGGCGCGCTTCGGGAGCACGGTGGCGGCGTCCACGTACGCGTTGACCTTCACGATCGCCGTCGCGCTGGGCGCGATCTTCGTCGGCACCACGCAGAGCATCTACATCCCCCGGCTGCTGTCTCACAACGGCGAAGTGCTCTCGGCGGGAATCCGCCGGATCCTCTGGCTCACGCTGCTTGCGCTCATCGTCTTCCTGGCGTTCGCGGCCTGCGCCTCGCCCCTCGCTGTCGCGCTCGGAGCCACACTGAACCGCCCGGGCGCTCACCTCGTCGCCGTGCTGCGGCTTTCGGCATTGTTCGGCTTCAGTCAGGTCCTGGTCGGCCAGTCGGCCGCTGTTTCCTGGGCCCGCGGATCGCGGTTCGTCCCCGCCGTCGCGCCGGCGCTCCCCTCCCTTGTCGCATCCGTACCGATGGTCATCAGTCATGACGTCACAGCTCAGACGCTGTACCTGCTCCTGACGGTGGGCACGCTGGGACAGATCGCATTGCTCGCGGGCACCGGCTGCCGGCGGCTCCACGTCAGCGCGCATGCCTTGGCCGGAACCGGAAGGCTGACAATCGCGTTTCTTGGTGCCTACCTGCTGGCGCAGTTCATCCTGCCGTTCGAGATCTTCGTCGCCGCCCGTGGGTCGGGAAGCGGGGGCGCGTACTTCAATTACGCGTACCGCGCGCTGGCGGTGGCACAGCTACTGATCGTCGGAGGACTGACGCTGGGCGCGCTCCCGGAATGGTCCACCTACGCCCGCGCCCGGGCGCGACAGGCGTTGGAACACTCGATCGTGCGCACCGGGGCGGTGGCGATGCTGGCCCTCTCCCTCGCCGCCGCCGTGGGGCTGGTGACATCCACGAGCCTCGTCCGCCTCGCCTTTCAGCACGGCAGTTTCGCCGCCCACGACACACATGTGGTGAGCGTGATCATGCGAGCGGCGTTGATCGGCTTCGTCGCCGAGGGCATGATCCTGGTGCTCAGCCCGGCACTGATCGCCGACCGTCGAAACCGAGCGGCCATCGCGTTCGGCGTCGCACGCACGGCTTGCGTCGTGGTGTTGGTCGCCAGCGTCGGCCTCGCCGCCGGGCCGGTGGGAGTCGCCGTGGGCTACTCGGCCGCGAACGCGATCATCCTCAGCGGCCAGCTGGTGTACCTGTACCAGGCGCGGATGGTCACGCGGCGGGAGTCGGCGATGATCCGCGCCACGACGCTGGTCATCGCCGCCACGGGAGTGGCCGCAGCGATCGGGCTCCTGCTCCCTATCCCCGCACCCGTCCGGGCCGGGATTGTGATCGCGGTGTTCGTGAGTGTCGCCGCCGGGCTGCGCACCACGCTTCCCCGACCGCCCAAGCTCCCGCTCCCGCGGTCGAGCCGGCGGCGCCAAGACCCCCCGCAAACGGACTCCGTCGCCGGTCGCCCCGCGATGACGGGGCATGCATCCGAGGAGGTGGCACTTGTCGCTCGACCGCGAGATTGAGCGCAACCACGGCGAACCCGAGCCGTTCCCGGCATCCGCTCAGGCGGCCGACGCATCCGCTCACGAAGCGGTGCCATCGCCGGCATCGGTGACCGGACAGACCAGGATTGCTAGCTTGCGAGAGCTGCGAATCTTCATCGCTGAGGACATGCGCGTCAACCACGCCGGTGCCCGACCGACCATCCTGTTGCGAAGCCCCATAGTTCGGTGGCTGCTGCTGCTCAGGATCGTCGAGTATCTACACTCCCGGACCCACCGATACGCGTGGTGGCCGGTCATGGCCGCGGTGCGTATCTACTTCCATAGGCTGTCAGTGTGGCTGGGATTCAGCATCCCGCCGGGTACGTGTGGCCCCGGGCTATGTCTTCCGCACTACGGACCGATCATCGTCAACGCCAGGGCTCGCGTGGGCGCCCGCGGTGCGATGCACCCGGGCGTCACCATCGGCGCATCGCGCGGCAAGGTGCCCACGATCGGCAACGACGTGATCCTCGATCCGGGCGCAAAGATCTTCGGTGGCGTGACGATGGCGGACGGATCCCGCGCCGCGGCCAATGCGGTGGTCACCAGTGACGTCCAATCCGGAGAAATCGCGTTCGGCGTCCCCGCGCGCGCTCGGCCCAGGCGGGAGTGATCGCCAACCGGAGATGATGCCCTTCCTGGGGGGAGAAAAGTACCTACGCTTCCACATCACGCCGCATCACACTTGCGCCTTGAGTCCTGATCGATGACCGCCGAGGCAAGATCCCCCCACCGGCTCCAGGCCATGCAACAGCCTCCAGTTGGTCACGCCGAGACAGCTCTGCCGCCGACCACCGCCCCGCCCGACGCGTTTGCGTTCGGGCGTAACTGGCAGCGGTTCATCTCCAGAGAACTTGACGGCGAGCGCGAAAGCATCGCGGCGGCGTCCCTGGACGAGCTGGTGGGATCCCTTGAGGGCAGGACGTTCCTCGACATCGGTTGCGGCAGCGGCTTGTTTTCGCTCTGCGCACACCGGGCCGGCGCCGCCCGTGTTATCAGCGTTGATGTCGACGCCGATTCGGTCGCATCGACGCGCCAGCTCCGCGCGCGGGCCGGCTCTCCGGAAAGCTGGGAGATCCTGCACCGCTCGATCCTCGACCCGGGACTGCTCGATGAGCTCCAACCGGCGGATGTCGTGTATTCCTGGGGAGTCCTACACCACACCGGCGCCATGTATCCGGCGATCCAGAATGCGGCCATGTTGGTCAAGCCGGGCGGCCGATTTGCAATCGCCATCTACAACCGGGTCAGTGTCGGCCTCTTGACGTCCCAGCGCTGGTGTCAGATAAAGCGTGCCTATAACCGCGCGCCGAGGCCCGGGCAAGCGGTGATGCACCTGGGCGTCGGCCTGGCGTGGCTATTCGTCAAGTTCTGCAGGGTCCAGAATCCGCTTCGCGAGGCGCGCGAATACCGTCGTGCACGTGGCATGGCCCTGAGGACGGATCTCATCGACTGGCTTGGTGGCTATCCGTACGAGTTCGCCACCGCGACCGAGGTCATCGACTTCTGCGAGCGCTCGTGCGGCCTGCGTTGCACAAAGGTTCTGGAACTGGCCCGTCACAACTGGGGCAACAATCAGTTCGTCTTCGAGCGCCGCGCCGATTCAGCCTGAGTGGATTCAGTCTGAGCGGCGCCCCACCGGCCGCGCGGGTACGCCCGCAACGGTTACTCCGGGCTCGACGTCGCCGATCACGACGGCGTTGGCTGCGACGATGGCATCGTCCCCGACGGTGATGCCACCCAGGATCTTCGCCCCGGTCCCCAGCGATACCCTGTCCCCGATCCTTGGCATCTCGCTCTCGCGCGGGGGGCGACGCTTTCCGACGCTGACGCCGTTGTAGACATCGACATCCGCGCCCAAGACGGCCGACGTGCCAATCACGATGTCAGAACGGTGTTCAAGGCGGAGTCCCGGCCCGATCTGTGCCCCCAATGCAAGGTCGCAGCCGGTGCGGCCACGGACGAGCATGTAGACGATGTAGGCCAGCTGGTACGAACCCTGATCGTCCAGCCACGCGTAGAGCCGGAACGCGACCACGAGGCGCAACTCCGAGCTGAGCAGAAGCTGTATAACCACGCGGCGCCACGTCAGTGGTGTCAGGCCGTAGGGGTGAAGGGAGCGAAGCGTGTCCCGGGCGATGGTGGCACGCAGCCCGTGCTCGGTAGTCGCGGGACGCAAAGTGTCTCGTTCCATGCTGGGCACGCGTAGCATGTTCACGAATGGTACCTGAGGAGCCGTCACCCGCTTGATCTGGTCACCAACTCAATCCGGGCGGCAGTGGGTTACAAAGCTCCGGCTCGATTGGGTGCTCCTCTCGCCGGCCCGGCTCGGCTCTGACCGGTAGGCTCGCGCGAGTCTAAGATCGGTACTGCCAGATCCGGGGGCTTTCAGTCTGTGTCTTCGTATTTGCCCATCCACGTGCGCCTTGCTCTGGTCGTGATCGCGGCGGCCTGCGCCGTTGACGTCATGTGGCCCGCCGCGGCCTCTGCGCAGACGGCGACTCCGACCCTGGTGCAGCAGGAGCTCGTAACGAGCAGGGCGTCTTCCGTTCCGTCCGCGAACGCCTGGGGCGCCGACGGCGAACGGTTGGTCCGGGCCCGCAACGGAGCTCTCTATACCGTGTACGTGGCCAAAGGGGCTGACCGGGAGCACTTTCGATGGGTGCTGGCGAAGCGTCCCGCCGGCCGGCACCGCTGGAGCGTCATCGCCTCCGGCGTGACCGCCGCGGAGCCGGGCAATCCCCCCGCCGTCTTGATCGGGCACTCCGGGACCGTGTTCGTGATCACGATCTCTGCGTGGGACAGCCCCGCGCGCGGCGCGCCGGAGATCTGGGACTCGGCTTCTAGGCGCGAGTCGATCGTGCGTGGCCATTGGTTGATGGGCGCAGCCATGAAGCGCGCCGACTCGCTCTATCCCGCTGCGGCCATCGACAAACAGGGCGACATGTACGTGTGGGAAAACGTTCCCTGCGAGGACTTTCGATACGCCAACGGTCGCCCAACGCGGTGCAAGAGCGTGAACGTACCCGGCACGGTTTATTGGGCGTATCGCCCGGCACGGAGTCGTCTCTGGCATCCAGAGCGCTGGGTGAGCGCTTTTCGCTACGCCTACGACTTCCTGCTGCCGCAATCACCACATGACCTCAGGGTGGTGGGCACGCGAGACATCCTTCAGGCGCCCTTCGAAGCGCCGTACGCGTGCCCGTCCGAACGAGAACCAAACGGCAGCTACTACTGCTTCGACCAGGCCATTCAGGCCCAGTGGACCAATCTGGCCCAGCCGCCATCGTCGCTGATCGTAGGTCTCGCGGCGACGGACGCCCCCGGCTATCACGGTGATCATCGCGTCTCCGCCGAGGACGCCTACGTCGACACGCTGGGCCGGACACACGTCCTCTTGAGCGTCGCCGACGCGAGCACCCATGGCACCGACGAGAGCCAACAGCTGGAGATCGACCCCGACGGGGACGTCCAGGACGTGGGGTACGCCGGCATTCCGTATCCCAATCTGTCCAGAATCGTCCAGGACCGGAGCGGGCGCTTTTGGCTGTACTCCATCGGGCCCGACCTCGCCGACGAACATCGGTGCGACGCGTTCATCGCCGCCGCCGTTGCCGGCACGACAGAAGGAACCCAATTCGGCCCGGTCACCGAGATCCCATTCGCACGCCGCTTCGATTGCAGCACCGAGACGCGCAATTACGATGTCACCGTGAGCTCTGGCACCGCCTTGGCTAACTACATCGATGGCGTTGTCGCGACCAACGGCGGCGCGGACTGGTTGCATTACCGAATTGCGTTGCCCGCAAACGTGGCACCGTGACCTGACCGGGGGTGCAGCTATGTCGACAGTTTGCTCCGAGCACAACCCAGCCGCCGCTCATCGTTTTGACGTCAGCCATGACTACGTCGCCAGCCGGGGCGCGACGTCGTTGGATGAGTTCGAGCGTGAGTTCGAGTCCATCCTGCGTAAGGTGGAGCGCTTTCATCCCGTTACGGCGGAGACGAGCTTCCTCGAGGTGGGCGCCGGATTGGGCTGGTTCGAGATCATCTGCGCCAAACGAGGCCTCCGTTGCTCCGCGATTGAATTCAACCCCGTGGTGCTCGACGGCGCGAGGGATCTCGCGCGCCGCCACGGTGTGGACATCGATATCGCACTGGGTGATGTCCAGGACGCTGACCTTGGTCGCTGCAGATATGACATCGTGATCTCCTCGGCGGTCTTCGAGCACGTGAGAGACTACGGTCGGGCACTGGCCAGGGTCTACGAGGCGCTACGCCCGGGCGGCGTCTTCTACTTCTATTCGACGAACAAGTTCAGCCTGAGTTCGGGCGAGTACAGCGCCTTTCCCCTCTACGGCTGGTTTCCTTACCCGATACGCCGGCGCATCCGAGTTTCCCGACAAGGCCCGGGGATCGTGGAGTCCTGTGGCATCGACTTCAATCAGTTCACGCATTGGGGTCTCTCGAGACATCTGAGGAGTCTCGGCTTTTCCCGCGTGCTCGACCAGATCGACTACCTCGAACCTGAGGACGTCGCGAATCGCGGGTGGGCCAAGCCGGTCGCGCTGCGAGCCGCCAGGACGCTGCCGCCGATCAGGCTCGCCGCACGGACGTTTGCCCGTGGCACATCGTTCATCTGCGTGAAGTGAACCACTAGCTGGTCCTCCGTGGACAGCGATCCGGACGACCACTAGCTGGTCCTCCCGGTAAGGCTGGGCAGCGCGATCCGGTAGTGCACCCAATCCCGCCCACCGTTGGTCTCGACGACTCCGTCGATGAAGTTCGTGCGGGCCGTCCCGGACCGCGGAGACGCGTCGAAGTTGCGCTCCTCGGTGCTGCAGTCGTAGCTGCCGGAAAACGGAATCACCGTCACCTTCCCGAGCTCTGTCCCGTCCGTGTCTCCCGGCATGCCCCCGGCAATGAACGCATTGCAACCGTGACCGGTGGCCAGGTCCGGGCCTACCGAGTAGATCCAGAAGCGACCTGACCGGTCTTGCAGGATCCGTGAAAGGTTGGGATAAGGGACCCCTGCGTATTCGACGTCCTTCACCGCTCCGCTTGCATCGATGATGAGGTGATGGCTCTCGTAGCTGCCCTTCGTGCTCGCGTCCACGACGCTCGCCAACACGTGCGCTCGCCCATCGGTATCCACGTAGGCATCCTCGGCAGACGCGCGCAGGCCACCGCCGTACCCCGGAGCGTCCTGTGCGGTGCGGACCACGGTGAGTGACGCCGCGGGCCTGCTCAGATCGGTCCACTTGGCCGCTCGAACCTGGTCGAAGCAGTAGCCGCCACTGCCCGGACAGGCGTACGGCGCCTCTGCCGGAGCCTGGCGGATGTCACGGGTGCCGATAACGACCAAGTCGCTCGTGCTCTGCGCCAGCAGGAAGTTGTAGGCCTGACGGTAGTCGCTCTGCCACTGCTCGGCGTGCCAGCGACCATCGGCTGCGCTCAGGAACGCCCAATAGTATGTCCCCGGGCTGTTTGCGCTGCGGCACTTCACGGCCCGTCCGTCAGCGTAAGTGAAGCTCGCGCACGGGACGTCCTCCCACACGTAGATGTTGCCCTTGGCATCGATGCCCGCCGATGGATACAGTGGCCCGGCCCGCCTCATCTCATCGCCGGTCAACCAGTGGCCCGGTATCACCCTGGTCGTATCGGAGGCGGAATCCCAGATCTGTGGGGCACCCGCCCCAGGACTGTCCCAGGACGAGATCGTGACGACGTAAACGGTCCCCGAGGGCGCCAGCAGCACCTGCGGCGGGTTGCCCGGCTCCGACGCGGTGACGCCCTCTGCGGCCGTCTGCCAGCTCGTGGTACCCGCGCGCTCCTTGGCAAGGACCCATCGAAAATGATCCGAGTCGCTTCCGTCCGCTAGGTACACCGTGTACAGGTCGCCGTTCGACGCCCTGACCAGGCGGTCGCCTTGGGCGCCCCACCCGTTCGCGGATGGGACCGACGACGCGCTGCCGGTCACCAGGTCTTCCTGCACAAGCACGGGTGATCCGGCTCGCGCCGTCGGCGGGGCACGCGGAACCACCACTCGCGCGGTGTGCTGGCTTGCTCGAATCACCAGCGTCCCTGCGGCGAGAGAGACGAGAACGAGAACCAGCATGATCGCGAGACGGCCGCGCACCCTCGGCCCGGCGGATGGCGGCGGCGCCTCCGCATCCAGCTGCTGGCTCGGGCGCTTGTCCACGTTGCTCATGGAGTCCATCGTGCCGCGAGCCATGTTCCTCGCTTGACCGCCTACCGGTTAGGGCAGAAAACCAATCCGCCGTCGGTGAAGATGTCCGGTCAGCCGAATTACACGGCGCGCCGGCCGGACAGCGCCCGCCCGAGCGTGAGCTCGTCGGCGTACTCCAGGTCAGCGCCCACCGGGAGCCCCGAGGCCAGGCGCGTGACCGAGATCTCCGGGGTGTGCTCGCGCAGGCCGGCGGCGATGTGCAGGGCGGTCGCCTCCCCGGTGGTCGTCGGGTTGGTGGCGATTACCACCTCGCGGATCGAGCCGTCCTGCGCCCGGTCGTACAGCTCGGCGATCTTCAGGTCCTCGGGGTCGACCCCGTCGATCGGCGACAGGGCGCCGCCGAGCACGTGGTAGCGCCCGCTGAACTCATGCGTGCGCTCGATCGAGATCACGTCCGAGGGCTCCTCGACGACGCAGATCAGCTCGGGATCGCGCCGCTCATCGGCGCACACTCGGCAGCGCGGACCGTCGGCCAGGTTGAAGCAGACCTGGCACAGTCCGATCCGCTGCTTGACCTCTCGGATCGCGTCGGCGAGCGCGAACGCCTCCTCGTCGGAAGCGCGCAGGAGGTGGAAGGCGAGCCGTTGCGCGGTGCGACCGCCGATGCCAGGAAGCTTCGACAGCTCGGTGATGAGCCGCTGGACGGGAGGTGGGTACACGCGGTTAGAGGCCGGGAAGCCCGAGACCGCCGAGGCCGCCCGCGCCGCCGAGCCCGCCGGCGATGTTGCCCATCTTGGAGGCGGCCAGCTCCTGGGCGGCCCGCATGCCCTCGTTGACCGCCGCCAGCACCATGTCCTGGAGCAGCTCGACGTCCTCGGGGTCCACCGCCTCGGGATCGATCGTGATCGACTTGACGACCAGGTCGCCGGTCACCTTCACGATCACCATGCCCCCGCCGGCCGACGCGTCGACGACCTCGTCCTTGAGCGACTCCTGGGCGGCGAGCATGTCCTCCTGCATCTTCTGGGCCTGCTTGAGCAGCTGCTGCATGTTGGGCTGGGGCATGTCGGGCTAGGCCTCCTCGTCGGGATCGTCGAGCACTTCCTGAGCGTCGAACTCCTCCACCAATCGTTTCACGAGCTCCTCGTGGGAGAGGCCACCCGCCGCGGGCGCGGGCAGCTCTTCCTCCTCGCGCAGCTCGTAGCGCAGCACCAGCGGAGTTCCGATCACCGAGCGCAGCGCCTCCGCCGTGGCCCGCCGGTAGTCGTCCTGCTCGGCCTTGCGCTTGAGAAACGCCTTTCCGGCGGGAAACGCCACCGTGACGTCGCGGTCGTGCAGGGCCACCGGGCGGGCGTCGGCGAGCAGCGCGGCCAGCATCTGGTTCTCGTGGCGCACGACGTCGATCACCGCCGGCCAGCAGGCGACGACGGTCTGCAGCTCAGGGGTGCCGTTGGCCTCCGGCGGGGCGGGTTTTGGGGGGGCCGCGGCTGGCGCCGCGGCCGGGGGTGACGTCGCCGGCGGCTCCCGAGTGTCCGGGGGCGCCAGCGGTGGCACCACCGGCGCCGCGTCCAGCCCTTTGACCGCTCCCAGCGCCGCCTCCAGGCGCTCGATCCGTGCCAGGAGCGCCGCCGCCGACGGATCGACCTCCGGGGCGGTGGCCTTGATCAGGACGAGCTCCAGCTGGATCCGCGCTTGGGCTCCGTTGGCGGTGGCCTGCAGCGCCTCCGAGACGAGACCGAGCAGCCGGACGATGTCGGTGCCGGCCAGCGCGTTGGCCTGGGTCAGCAGCCGCTGATCACGCTCCGGGGTGATCCGCAGCTCCTCGGGGACCTCGCCGAGCATCCTGACCGCGAGCAGCTCGCGCCCGTGGACCTCGAGGTCGCGCAGGAGCTGCCCGGGATCACGGCCAGCGCTGGTCAGCTTGGCGGCGCCGCGCAGGGCGGCGGCCGGGTCGTGGGCGATCACCGCGTCGAGCGCCTCGAACAGCTGCTCGGCGTCGGCCACTCCCAGCACCGCGAGCACGTCGGCGGACGTGATCGGCTCATCGCCGGCGTAGGTGACCAGCTGCTCCAGCGTCCCGAGCGCATCTCGAAAGCTGCCGGTGGCGTGGCGGGCGATGAGGGCCGCCGCCCCCGCCTCCAGGGAGATCTGCTCGGTCGCCGCCACCCGGCCGACGACCTGAGCGACCTGCTCCACGGTCGGCCGGCCGAAGTCGAAGCGATGGCAGCGATCCACCACGGTGGGCAGCACCTTCTGGGCCTCGGTGGTGGCCAGGACGAAGATCGTGCGCGGCGGCGGCTCCTCCAGGGTCTTGAGAAAGGCGTTCCACGCCTGCTGGGAGAGCATGTGGGCCTCGTCCAGGATGTAGACCTTGTGGCGACCCGAGACCGGGGCGTAGGCGACGCGCTCGCGCAGATCACGGATGTCGTCGACCGAGTTGTTGGAGGCGGCGTCCATCTCGATCACGTCCAGCGAGGTGGCGCTGGCGATCGAGACGCACGAGTCGCACACGCCGCAGGGCTCGATCGTCGGGCCGTGCTCGCAGTTCAGGCACGCGGCGAGGATCTTGGCGGTACTCGTCTTCCCGGTTCCCCGGGAACCGACGAACAGGTACGCGTGATGCACCTTGCCGCGCGTCACCGCGTTGGCGAGCGTGCGCACCACCTGCTCCTGGCCGACGACGTCGGCAAAGCTGCGGGGGCGGTGGCGACGGTAGAGCGAGGGGCCGGTGGACACGGTTAGGTCGAGTCTAGTGTCGTGACCCGCGGCACCCGACCGCCCGCGCCGGCCGCGGTTTCGCACCCGGGTGTGTGGACCGTGCACCCTCTGTCGACGCCGTCCCCGGAGCGCGGCCGCCATTTGATGACTCCGATCCGGCACTCCCGTCACGCCTGAAGGTGACCGCTTAAGGCTGCTTCCTTCCGGACCTGACCTGGTTCACAGGCCTCCATCGCAACGGGACCAGACCATCACCGCCTCAAACAGGGCGCTGACCCCGGGCATCTAGCCCCTCGAGAGGGAATTCAGCCCCGCTAGAGCGGATTACGGGTACAGGGTACCGCTAGCACCCCGCCTAGCACGGTCCACGAACAATCCTAGCCGTTCGGTATGTTCAACGCCACCATGGCCATCGGCGTGATCGGGCTCGGATACGTGGGTCTACCGCTCGTCGTGGCGTTCGCCGAGGCGGGCGAGCACGTCGTCGCGGTCGACCTCGATCCGCGCAAGGTGGCGGCGATCGCCGCCGGTCAGTCATACGTGGAGGACATCTCCGCGCAGCGGCTGGGCAGCGTGCTCGGCATGATCGAGGTCACCGCGCACTACGCCCCGCTGGCCCGGACCGACGCCGTCCTGATCTGCGTCCCCACGCCGCTGACGCCCAACCGCGAGCCTGATCTCAGCGCCCTGACCGGAGCCGGCCACGCGCTCGGACAGGTGCTGCAGCGCGGCCAGCTGGTCGTGCTCGAGTCGACCACCTATCCCGGCACGACCCGGGAGACGCTGGTGCCGATCCTGGAGCAGGAGTCAGACCTTCGGATCGGCGAGGGGTTCAATGTCGCCTTCTCGCCCGAGCGCGTCGACCCGGGCCGCACCGACTACCAGCTGCGCAACACGCCGAAGGTCGTCGGCGGCGTCACGCCGGCCTGCCTGGATCGCGCCGTCGAGCTCTACGGACGCGTCTGTGACCGGATCGTCGCGGTGTCCACTCCCGAGGCCGCCGAGATGAGCAAGCTGCTGGAGAACATCTTTCGCTCGGTCAACATCGCCCTGGTCAACGAGCTCTCGATTCTCGCCGACCGCATGGGGATCGACATCTGGGAGGTGATCGACGCCGCCTCCACCAAGCCCTACGGGTTCATGCGCTTCGAACCCGGGCCCGGCATGGGCGGCCACTGCCTCCCGGTCGATCCCTTCTACCTGACCTGGCGCGCCCGCGAGTTCCACATGTCGACCGAGTTCATCGAGCTGGCCGGCAAGATCAACCAGCAGATGCCGCAGTACTGCGTCGAGCGCATCGAGCGGGCGCTGAACGACGACGCCAAGCCGGTCAAGGGCTCGCGAGTGGCGATCCTCGGGGTCAGCTACAAGGGGGGCGTCGGCGACATCCGCGAGTCGCCCGCCCTGCGCATCATCGAGGTCCTCGCGCAGCGTGGCGCCGAGGTCGTCTACCACGACCCCCACGTGCCCGCGCTGCCCGATCTCGGACTCCAGGGCGTCGCCCTCGCCGACGCCACCGACAACGCCGATGCCGTCGTGCTCGTCACCGCCCATCCCGGAATAGACCACGTGGCGCTGGCCCGGCGGGCGCAGCTGTTCATCGACCTGCGCGGCATCACCCGCGGCCTCTCGGCCGCGAACCTGGTCCGGCTCTAGCGGCCGCCCCACCCCCGCCCCTAGGCCAGCTGTCTGGGTGCGATCCCACTAGACTGACCCCAGCGGGCACCTGAGCCGCGGCCAGTTCGCAGCAGCTCAGGGACGCGACCTGCAATCGGAGCTGCACTTCTTGAGATCGCGCCGTCAGAGCCCTGCTGCGATCACACTCGGCCTGGCTGCCTGGGTGATCGTGGCCATCTTCGTGCTGCTCAACACTCGCGGGTCGGGCTCGCCGAACGCGAGCCCCTCCCGAGCGACAGCCGTCCAGCGGACCGCTTCCGTGGATCCGGTTCGTGCTGGCTCGCCCGGAGGCCCGCCGCAGGTCCACCGCACCGCGGCGAGCACCTCGCCGACGCAGGCGTCGGCCTCCTCAAGTCCGGCGGTGACGGCAGCGGCAACGCCCCCGGCCCCGGTCACAGCCACGATGATCGGCGACTCGGTCTCGGCGTCGATCGATGAGACCCCGTCCGCGGCCCGAATCCTGAGACGGGGGATCAGGATCCGGCTCGAGTTGCGGGTCTGCCGGCGGTTGATCGCTCCGAGCTGCCCCTATCAGGGCGAGACTCCGCCAACTGCGATGCAGACCCTGGAGAGCCTGGGGAGCTCGCTGGGATCGGTGCTGGTGATGGACGTCGGCTACAACGATGATTCTGCCGGGTTCGTCCCCGGGATAAACGCGGTGATGCGGTTCGCGCTGGCCCACGGCGTGCGGCGAGTGGTCTGGGTGAACCTCCGGGAGGCCGGCGGCTATGCCTCGACCTACGCTGGGATCAACGCCGCCCTGGAACGCGCGACCCACCACTGGCCGCAACTCCACGTCGCCGGGTGGAACCGGTTCAGCGCTGGCAAGGGCTGGTTTGCCTACGACGGTCTGCACATGGGGGCGCAGGGCGCTGATGCCCTCGCGAGGTTCCTGCGCCCCTACATTCTCGGCCAGGCCTCCTAGACCGCTCGGCGGACTACCTACCCATCGCAACGGCCGCGACCATGCCGCCGCACCGCCGTCTTTGAACGCACCCACCACTAGCTTCCTGAGACGCATAGAATCGGGCCCCGCCCGGGCGCGTAGCTCAGTGGGAGAGCGCTCGCTTCACACGCGAGAGGTCGCTGGTTCGAGCCCAGCCGTGCCCATCAACTGAAATCCCTGCAAATTGAGCCCTTTGCCTGAGGCAGGCGAGGAGCCAATCGCAGCTCATAAGCTAACCGCACGGCGCGATCAGTAGACCGCGAGGAGCCCGCGCCCGGCGAGGAGGATGCCGATTCCGGACAGCCCGATCATCGCGACCTGGCGGCCGTGGCGCGCGAACCACGCCTTGAATCTGACGATGGCCGCCTGCGTCCATTCTCCGGCGAACGCGGAGGCAAGCAGCGCTCCCTCGAGGAGAATCTGCTGCATCACACAGAAGTACGCGATCAGCAGCAGGATCGTCCCGGTCGACGGGTGTAGATGCGAGATGTGATCGAGCGCGTTGACGTAGCCGACCCCGGGAAAGCTCATCGCGGCACCGACCACGAACGCCACTCCGACGGAGCCCTTCTCAAGCATCCGCGTCTGCCAGGGCCGCTTAGCTGGTGAGCTGCCCGCCCGGGCCTCCTTGCGACGGGCCCGCCAGCGCCGGAGCACCGCGTCACGCCCGGTTGCCATCGTGATCGCCACCGCGAGCACGAGCAACCCGACCGCGATGTCGCCGCTCGGACTGAGCAGGCGGCCCGATCCCGTGACGGCGCTCGACCCGTGCAGCGAGAAGACGATCGCCAGACCCGAGGCGATGCTCGAGGCATACGCCCCGAGGAGGTAGCCCAGCATGAGTCGCTTTGGCTGCGGGAGGAGCAACATCACCGTCGTGGCGGCAAGCAGCGAGGGGTTCAGGGTCGCCAGCACCGCGGAAAAGAGGACGATGGTCACGTCTCGGTTCATGCGGCGGTGTCGATCGTGGCCGAGACGGCAGTGTGGGAGTCGACCTGCTTTCCGGCCAGCAGGCGGATGACCGAGATGCCCGAACAGGAGCCCCGGCAGCTGGTGCAAGCGTGTGCGTCGGACGCTCTGGCGATCGCTCGCCACCGGGTCACGACCAGGTCGTGCTCGGCTACCTGGTCCTCGATCTTCACGTACAGGTCCGCCGATTGACGGCGGCTCGTCGACACGAGCCGGCGGACGCCCTCGGGTCCGACCACTCCCTCGGGCAGCCACGAGAAACGGCCCAGGTAATCCGCGCCCACCAGCTCGTCGACCAGCTCGAGCCGCCCCTGGTTCCACACGGCCTCCACGAATAGGCGGACCTTGCGCTTGTTGAGCTCGCTCACGCTCGTCATGGCGACCGATGATCTGGCGGGGCAGCCAGGTTTACAAGGGAGGATCCCCGAGGGTTTCCCCGCGTGTTTTGCGACCGGCGCCAGTGGTCGCGGTGTATCGTCGAGTGGTGCTGTCCACTGTCGGGGGAGCGTTGCTCGAGCGCGAGCACGAGCTCGGAGTACTGCGCGAAGGACTCGACCGGGCGCGTGCCGGGGAAGGAACCCTCCTGCTGATCGAGGGACCTGCGGGCATCGGCAAGACCCAGCTGGGGCGAGGGGCGCGGGCCGCGGCCGAGCAGGTCGGGGTCACGCCGCTGACGGCGCGGGGCTCGGAGCTTGAACGGCCGTTTGCGTTCGGCGTCGTGCGCCAGCTGCTCGAGCCGGTGACCGGCGATGCACGAGACCGCGCAGACCTGTTCGGCGGAGCGGCGCTTCCCGCGGCTCGCCTGTTCACGCCCGACGAGCAGCTGGCGCGGGATGGCGACGTCGGCTTCGAGGCGCTGCACTCGCTGTACTGGTTGATCGTGAACCTGGCCGACCAGGGCCCGCTGCTGGTCCTGGTCGACGATTGCCAGTGGGTGGACCTCGACTCACTGCGGTTTCTGAGCTATCTCGCACAGCGGATCGAGGGGCTCCCCGTTGCCATGGTCCTGGTGAGCCGCACTCCCGATACCCCGGCGTCCGACGCGGCGTCGCTGTGGTCACAGTTGACCGCGCGTCCGTCGGCGGTCGCCCTGTATCCGCGACCGCTGAGCGAGCCCGCCGCGGTCGCGCTGGCACGGGAGCACCTCGGCGCCGAGGCAGACGAGGAGTTCTGCCGCGCGTGCCATGCCGCAACGGACGGCAATCCGCTGTTTCTCCGGGAGCTGCTTCAGGGTCTGATCGCCGCCGCGGTCGTGCCATCGGCTGCCGCGGCGAGTGCGGTCCAGTCGGTTGGACCCGGCGCCGTCAGTCGCTTCGTCCTGCATCGTCTGGCCGCCCTCGGGCCATCGGCAACCGAGCTTGCCCGTAGCGTCGCGGTGCTTGGAGACGAGAGTGACCTGCAGCTCGCCGCTCGCGTGTCGGGTCTGAGCGAGAAGGGGGCCCGGGACGCGGCCGATGACCTCGTTCGCGCTGACATCTTCGCTCGGGGTGAACGCCTCGGATTCGTGCACCCGATCGTGCGTGCGGCGTTGTACGAGGATCTCGTGCCCGGCGAGCGCCAAACACGCCATGCCGCCGTCGCGGACGCATTGACGCTGGCGGGCGCGGCGCCCGAGCGGATCACCGCCCACCTGCTTCTGACCATGCCGACGGGCGACGGACGTCGGGTGCAGACACTCCGGTCAGCTGCGGTGAGCGCGGCGCATCGTGGCGCTCCGCGCGTCGCCGCCGAGCGTCTGCGCCGCGCGCTCGCCGAGTCTCCCGGGGAGCAGGCGCGGGGGGAGATGCTCACCGAGCTCGGCCGATGCGAGGTGGCCGCGATGCAGTTCGAGGCGGCCGAACAACACCTGCAGGCGTGCCTGCAATCTGCCGCAGACCTGACGACTCGAGCCGACGCGGCGTCGTGGCTGGCTCGGTGTGCGATCGTCTCGGGCGGCCGCTCCGCGGAGGCCGCGGTGCAGGCGCTGGCAGCTGCGGCCGACGAGGTCCGGCCCGTTGATCCTGAACGCGCGCTCGACCTCGCCGCCGAGCTGGTGATAGTCGCCACAATGGTCCCGCGCCTGCGTGGCCGCCTGCACCCACTGCTGGAACGATTTCGTGATCAGGCAGGCGGCCAGCCCGGCTTCGAGGCGGTGGCGAGGATCCACGTCGCCCACGAGCAGCTCCTGCGGGGGGGCTCGGCGGCAGCGGTCGCGGACGAGGTCCAGGCGGCGCTGACGGCGGGGGTCCCCCCGAGCGCGCAGAACACCGCCGCGCTCCTCGCGCTGTGGATGCTGCGGCTCAGCGAGCGCTACGAGCTGGCCGTTCGATTGCTCGACGTGGCGTTGGACCGCGCCCGGCGGGAGGGGCACGCCACGCGGCAGGGCATCATCCACGGGCAGCGCGCTGGGGTCGCCCTCGCGCAGGGCTCACTTCACGACGCCCAGGTCGAGGCCGAGACCGGATTGCTGCTGATCGAGGAACCGCATTTCCTGTTCCTGCAGCTCGTCGCGGTGGCGATCGTCGTGCACATCGAGCGCGGAGCTCTCGCGGAGGCGGTCGAGCTGGTGAGAAGGGGTGAGAGGCTCGGGGTTCGCGAGGACGGAACCCACGCGTATACGGACTTCGTCATCGCGCGGGCGCGACTGCGGATCGCTCAGGGTCAGGCGCGCGAAGGCGTCGTGGATCTGCTGTGGTGCGGCGAGCGGCTCGAGGCCCTCGGGATGCTGTGGCCGAGCGATTGGAAGGCACACGCCGCTGTGGCGCTCGCCGCGCTGGACGAAAAGGAGACGGCGGCGAAGCTCGCGTCCGAGCAGCTGGCGATGGCTCGTCGTGTCGGAGCCCCCGGGGCGCTGGGAGCGTCACTGCGCGCGGCTGCCGCCACGGCCGGGGACGACGAGCGGCTCGAACTGCTCGAGGAGGCCGTGTCGGTCCTGGAGGGCAGCCGGGCGCGGCTCGAGCTGGCTCACGCGCTTACCGATCTTGGCAGCGAGCGCACCCGCTTGGGACGGCGCCGAGAGGGCCGCGACGCCCAGCGTCGCGCGATTGCGCTCGCTGACGAGTGCGGGGCGCTGGCCCTGGCTGAGCGTGCTCGCGCGGACCTCCAGGCGGGGCCCGGCCGGCGCGCGCGGACCGAGTTGACCGGCCGCAGCGCGTTGACCGCGGCGGAGTGGCGGGTTTGCCGCGAAGCTGCGGCGGGTGCGACCAACCGTGACATCGCGCAGGCGCTGTTCGTGACCGAGAAGACCGTCGAGCGTCACCTGAGCAGCGCCTACCAGAAGCTCAGGATCCGATCTCGCTTTCAACTGGCGGCGGCGATCGACGGGTAGCAGTGCGGGCCGCCCCGAAGCCCGGGGGCACCCCGAAAAAGGTAGGGAAAACACGCGGGGTTCCCCTCTTGTGAGCTGCCGGGGGCCAGCGGACGATGGCCCCCGAGGCAACGCAAACGACGGCCACGCGCTGTCGGAGAGGAAAGGGTCTGGTCATGACAGGTGTGCTCTATGCGGTCGGGCGGTTCTGCACGCGGCGACGCTGGTTGGTGCTCGCGGTATGGCTGCTGATGACGGTCGCGCTGGTTGCCGTGGCGCAGCGTCTCGGCGACAACACGAATGACAACCTCACGCTGCCGGGCACCAACAGCCAGCGCGCCACCGACACCCTCAGCAAGTCGTTTCCCGATCAGGCGAACGGATCCAGTCCCATCGTCCTGCACGTGGCCGGCGGCAAGCTGACCGACTCCAAGTACTCGGGCGCCGTCAACCAGGCGGCGGCCGACGTGGCGAAGGCCCGCTATGTCGCCTCGGTGGTCAATCCGCTGACGCAGCAGGGCGCCTCCGCGCTCAGCAAGGATCAGTCCACCGGCTACCTCTCGGTGACCTTGTCGGTCAGTCCCGGGGCACTCTCAGTCGGCGACGCCCAGAACATCATTGACGCGGCGGACAAGCCCGCCCAGGCGGCGGGAATCCAGGTGGAGACCGGCGGCCAGCTCGGTCAGAAGGTGTCAAAGCCCTCCACCGAGTCCAGCGAGCTGATCGGGATCATCGCCGCCATGGTGATCCTCACCTTCACGTTCGGGACGGTGGTGGCGATGCTCCTGCCGATCCTCGGGGCGATCATCGGCTTGGCGGTGACGCTGTCGATCGTCCGGATCCTCAGCCACGCCATGACTGTTTCCACCGTGGCGCCGACGCTGGCCACGATGATCGGCCTCGGAGTCGGGATCGACTACGCCCTGTTCATCGTCACCCGGCACTTCCGCGGCCTGAGCGAGGGGCTGGACTTGCGGGAATCGATCGCCCGCGCCGCCGCAACCTCCGGCGGGGCGGTCGCGTTTGCGGGCGGAACGGTGACGATCGCCCTGGTGTCGCTCGCCGTGGCGAATATCCCGCTGGTCACCACGATGGGGCTGATGGCGGCGGTCGCGGTCGTCGTCGCGGTTCTCGCGGCGGTCACCCTGCTGCCGGCGATGCTGGCAATCGTCGGCCCGCACATCAACGCGTTGCGCGTCCGTGGCCGGCACCCTCAAGCGCAGCCCAAGCCCGGCCTGTGGTCGCGGTGGGCCCACCGGGTCGCGCGGCACCCGGTCCTCGCGGGGCTGGCGGCACTGACCATCCTGTTGCCGCTGGCGATCCCGCTGCTGTCGCTCAACCTGGGGCAGAAGGATGTCGCCGCCCTATCCACCTCGACCACCGCCCGCCGGGCGTACGATTTGATCTCGACCAACTTCGGTCCAGGGGTGAACGGGCCGCTGATCGTGGCCGCCTCCCTGGGGTCGCCGGCAAAGGGGACGAGCGACTCGCGCCTGACCACGCTCCAGCAGGACGTCTCACACACCTCCGGGGTGGTGGCAGTCACGCCAATTGCGCTTAACAAGGCCGGAACCACTGCCTACTTCAATGCGATCGCCAAGACCGCCCCGGCGGACCAGGCGACGGCCGACCTGGTGGGCAAGCTGCGCTCGAGCGTGATCCCCGGCGCGGAGAAGGGGACCAACCTGAAGGCCTACGTGGGTGGCACGACCGCGGGCAACGTGGATCTCGCCTCGAACATCTCGAGCAAGCTCCCGCTCCAGATCCTGGTCGTGATCGGGCTCAGCTTCCTGCTGCTGGTGCTCGCCTTCCGCACGCTGGTCGTCCCCGTCCAGGCGGCGGTGATGAACGTGCTGTCGATCGCCGCCTCCTACGGCGTGCTGACCGCGATCTTCCAGTTCGGGTGGCTGCACGGCCTGATCGGGCTCGAAAGCGCGGTGCCGATCGTGTCCTACGTGCCGCTGTTCATGTTCGCGATCCTATTCGGGCTCTCGATGGACTACGAGGTGTTCCTGGTCAGCCAGATCGAGGAGCACGTCCGTGCCGGCGAGGACAACCGCAACAGCGTGGTCAAGGGCCTCATCACCAGCGCCCGCGTGATCACCGCCGCCGCGACGATCATGGTGTTCGTGTTCGGCGGCTTCGTGCTCAACGGCGACCCGACGGTCAAGCAGTTCGGGATCGGTCTGGCGGTGGCGGTGCTCCTCGACGCCACCATCGTTCGCTGCCTGCTCGTTCCGGCCCTCATGATCAAGATGGGGAAGATCAACTGGTACCTCCCCGGCTGGGTCGACCGGCTCCTGCCCCACATCAACATCGAGGGTGCGGAGTTCTTTGCGAAGCGCGACCGCCGCACGCGAGACGAGCCCGAGCCAGAGCTTGCACCGGCGCTGCACGCCTGAGTGGTCCGTTTGTAAGGACGGCGACACCGAGAGGGGTCTCCGGTGGATGCCTGGCGCGGACGCAGGATGCGACGTGCAGCAGCGCTGCACGAGCATCCGAGGACAAAGCCAGGCGCCGCCGGAGGCCGCTCGAATGTCGTCGTATTTACGAACGGGGCCACTAGGCCGCTTCGGCACGGCTCATAACCGGGGTGACTCGGGCCGAGTCGAATGGAGAGCGGCACGCAGGTTCACCGCACTTCCTTCGAGGACTGGCAGCCTCGTAGGAGGAGGCGGTGAACCTGCCGGCGGGTTTTACAACCTCGCCGAGGGGTTACCCGCCTGGCCCATACCCGATCGTTCCGGCGGGGCTTATCTCCCCCTTCAGACTGAGGGATTAGGATCTGGCAGGTGTTGGCAGAGGCCGACCTCGTAGCGTTCGTGGCGAGCTGTGATCTCGACGAGGCAGGTAGGTTCTACGGCGGGGTGCTTGGGCTTCGCCTGCTTGAAGCCAGCGACTTTGCGAGAGCTTACGACGCGAACGGCACGCAGTTGCGGGTGACGCTGGTCGAGCAGGTCAAAGAGGCGCCTTACACGGTGCTCGGGTGGCGCGTCGTGGACATCGTTGCGACGATCCGGGCGCTTCGTGATGCGGGAGTGATGTTCAAATGTTATGAGGGCATGACACAGGACGAGGACTATGTCTGGATCGCGCCGGGAGGTTCGCGCGTAGCATGGTTCGCTGATCCAGACGGCAACGTCCTGTCGCTTCAGCAACCGCCGTCAGTGTGAGCGACGAGCCCGGCGGGAGCGGCCCTCCACTGGCTTGCCATCGCGACGACGATCCCCGGAACGTGAGTTTCGCGCCAAACCCGGGACGCGCCCCGAGGTTTGTCGCGTTAGCCACGCTGAGCGGCAGTCTGGTGACAAATCCGCACGCCCCGTCACGGTTTGTCACCTTTCCCGCGTCGTCGGGACGCTTGCACCACCTGCCTAATGGCTACGTCGAGCCCGACAATCGTTCCGGGGCCGCGGTGAGCGCTTCGCCGCTCCCTTCGCGGTGAGAGGCGAGGCGGCGGATCACGAGCGCCGCGGTGTCGTCGGCATGTGGACCGACCTGGAACTCGTTCAACGCGCGAGTCAAGCCGGCGATCACATCGGCGGCCGATTGGTCCGGCCGGCACTCGGCAAGCGTCTGGCGCAGCCGCCGAAGCCCATAGCGCGTCCCATCCCGGCCGACCGCATCGGTGACGCCATCGGTATAGGTGACCAATGTGCTGTGCGCTGCGAGCTCCAGCTCAACGTCGTGCCAGCTCGCGTCGGGAAATCCGCCCAGCAGCGGACCGGGCTCACCTACAGGCTTGACCTCACCCGGGGTGATGTACAACGGGAGCGGGTGGCCACCTACCGCGAGGGTGACTCGATCATCCTCCAGGCGCAGGCACAGCGCCGTGCAGATCGACCGGATCCCTTGCTTCTTCAAGGTGCTGTCGACGTGGGCGAGCAGCCTCGCGGGGCTGACTTCGAATTCGGATATCGCGCGCATCGTATGGCGCACCAGCGAAGTCAGGGCGGCGGCCTCCACCCCCTTCCCGGTCACGTCGCCGATCAGGACCATCCAACCTCCGTTGACGTCCCATACGTCGTAGAAGTCACCGCCCACCTCATTGCCCTCGACCGCCGAAATCAGCACGCTGGCCAACTCATATCCCGGAATCTCGGGCAGCTGCTCGGGAAGCAGGTTCTGTTGCAACTTGTGAGCGATCAGCGACCGTTCGCTGTAGAGCCTGGAGTTTTCGATCGCTACCGCCGCCCGGGCCGCGACTTGCTCGGCCAACTCCACATCTGACCGGTCCAGCACGCGGCCCGAATCGGCGCTGACCATGGTCATCGCGCCCAGGATCCTGCGGCCGAGGCGCATGGGGACCAGCGCCGCCGACCGGAATCCGACCGCGCGCAGCAGCTCCAGATGACGATCATCTACCGCGGACTGCACGAGCAGGTCGTCGGGAATCTCCGGATACAGCAGCGGCTCTCCCGTCCGCAGCACGCGGCCCAGGCCCTGTTCAGGATCACGCCCCGCCGGCTCGTACCGGCGCAACTGCTCCGCCAGCGTCAGCCGTTGCGGATCCACGTGCGCCACCGCCACCGAAAGCGTGTCCCCTTCCGGATCGACCAGGTCGACCGCACACCAATCGACGATGTCAGGCACCGCCAGCTCGGCCACGTTGCGCAGCGTCTGCTCATAATCCAGCGACGAGGCCAGGACCTGACTGGCCTGGGACAGAAACGAAGCCTGTCGCTCCGCGCGCTTCTGCTCGGTTACGTCCTCGATGATCGTGATCGTCGCCTCGACCGCACCGGCCTCATCCAGCAGCGGCGCGGCCTTGAGCAGGTTCCAGCGCTGAGCGCCCGACTGGCGATTCACCGTCCGGATCAGCAAGGGCTCCGGCGGCTCGCCGCGCAGGATTCGCACCGACGGAATGTCGTCCATTGAGATCGCGCGGCCATCGGCTCCACTGACGACGTAGCTCGCCATGATCTCCGAAGGCGCCGTACGGCGGAGCTCGTCCCAGGAGTCAAAGCCCAGGTGAGCCAGGGCGGCGCGATTCGCGTACACGAACCGGTGCTCGCGGTCACGAATCGTGACCGGATCGGCCAGCGAGCCGACGATCGCCTCAAACCGCCGCTCGCTTCCATGCAACGCCTGACGTAGCTCGCTGACCAGGCGCTTGTGTTCGCGCTCGGCTTCCCGGCGCTCCGATATGTCCTGCACGAACGCGTGAAAGGTCCAGCTGGCGCCGTCCCGGATCGCCGAGATCGTCATCTCCACCGGAAACTCAGTGCCATCTGCCCGCAGCGCCGTCATCTCGATCTGGCGATCCAGCAGCGGGCCCGAGCCATCCGCGAGAAAGCGAGCGATCCCCGCGCGGTGCGCCGCGCGCGACCGATCAGGAACGATCAGGTCAGCCACCGGGCGCCCGATCGCCTCCCCACGGCTGATCCCGAACGTGATCTCCGCCCGCGGATTCCAATACGTGACCAACCCTCGCCCGTCCATCGACACCACGGCGTTATGGGCCCGATCAAGGATCAATTCCGTCAGCTTCGGCGCCATCGACCACCATTATCGGGCGTCCACGACCACTAGGATCACAAGCCAGATCGCTGCTCCCGCCTCCACTTCAAGCGGTGGCGCGATGCCGGACGAGCTGCACTACCGGCATCTCGTCATTCGGGTCGTCGAGATCGCGGCCGTCATCGGCTTGGTCGTGATCGCGATCGGCGCATTGCCGGGGCTGGCCGAGGTCAGGGCGCGGCTGGAGGGAGTCGATGCGGTGTGGATCGTGACGCTGGCGCTCGCGGAGGTCGCGTCGTGTCTGGGGTATCTGCTCGCGTTCCGCTCGACGTTCTGCGCGCGGATGGCATGGTCGCTGAGCTATGACATCGCGATGGCCGAGCAGGCCGCGAACACGCTGCTCCCGGCGGGCGGCGCCGGCGGGCTCGCGCTGGGCGTGTGGGCGCTGCGTCAGGCCGGCATGTCGACGAGCCACATCGCGCGGCGCACCGTCGCGTTCTTCGTGGTCACCAGCGCCGCGAACTTCATCACCCTCGTGATCGTGGGACTGGGCGTGTTCGTGGGGGTCATCCCGGGAACCGGTTCGTGGCTGCTCACCCTGGTACCAGCGCTGATCACCGCTCTCGGCATCGTCCTCGTCTGCCTCAGCCCCCGGCTGCTGCGGGCGCTGGGGGAGCGCGGCGCGCACGCCGACTCCGGGGGCTGGTGTCGACGTATCAGCCGCGCGGTGCGCGCTGGACTCGAGGCCGCCGCCGACGGCGTGGACCAGGCAATCGCGCTGCTGCGCTCGCACAGCTTCGGCGTGACGGTGGGCTCGTTTGCCTGGCAACCGATCCGGTGCAGCTTCCCACGCCGGTTTGACGCGTTCCGAGTGGCCCTTAGCTGCCCTTCTGGTACAGCCGTGTTCTCTCGACCGCCGCCGACGCCATCTGAGCGAGATGGACGAGAGCGGCCTCGTCATCGCCGGTGAAGCGCCCTTCCTGCTTGTCGAACAGCTGAATCGCGCCAAGCGCGGAGCCGTCGAGGGCGGTCAGCGACGCGGCGAGCCAGCCCTGAAGCGGCGTCTGGTCGCCCGCGATCGCAAACCCGGGGAGACGAGCGAGTTGCTCGCCGGTGATCCTCACCGAGCCACCGCTCCGGCGCACCAGGTCATACACCGCGGCCAGGTCGAGCCAGCGGACGATTGTCGTCCATCGCACGTCCTCCTGCGGGTGCGAGGCCCCTTCGGCGGTGCGGGGCTGGTCGGCCATCCCGACGGTGGCCACGCAGCAGTCGGCGCCGATGAGCTCGCGCGCCAGCTCAGCGACCAGCCGCAGCATCTCGTCAAGCGAATTGGAAGCGTCGAGGGCGAGCGAAACGTCGGTGAGAAAGGTCGACAGCTGACGTGACAGCTCGGTGTTGCGGCGTTCACTGCGCAGCGCCCGACGGGCCGCCTCCAAGCCGCGCTGGACCATCTCGAAGCTGGAGAGGCTCTCGAGGAAGAAGTCACCCCCGGTGCTGGTGAGCCGCTGCACCTCGGCGGCATCCGTCGCGTCCGCGAGCGCCGCAAGCAGGCTCTCCTGATGGATGACGGCCAGCTCGAGCACGCTCAGCTCCCGGCTCACCGCCTCTCGTCCGAGCTCGTAGGCGACTCGGAGCGCTTTCTCGGTTGGGTCTCGCAGATAGTCGTCCAGGGCGGACCGGTACGCTCGGTGCAGCGACTGTGGGTCTCGGTTCGCGCCACCGTTCATGCCGGCCCACCGAGGTAGCGGACCGCCACGACGAGGGCATCGTCGGCCCGCTTGGAGTGATCGGCGAGAATGCGGTCGCTGATCGTCTGGGTGGAACCCGAGACATCCGGCGAGTCGGCGAAGCCGGCCTCGATCCCGTCGGTGGCCAGGAGCAGCACGTCACCGGGCGCCACCTGCAGCGACGCGGTTCTCAGGCTCGGCAGCTCATGTCCGGGAGTCCCGCGTTCCAGCGCAAGAGATCCCTTCGGTCGCCTTGCCCTGGGGTTTGCACTCAGGACCCGTCCCTCCACGCTGCCGACGCCGAGCCAGGTCATCCGGCTGGTGGCGGGCGAGACGAAGGCCACGCTGATCGCCGCTCCCCGTGTGCCTCTCAAGGCTTCGTGGCAGAGCCGGACCAGCGCGACGAGGTCTTCACCCGAGCTTGCGCGCACCACCTCGGCCGCCCGGCCAGCGGCGCGGGCCGCCTCCGCGCCGTGTCCCAGACCGTCGATCCCCGCCACCAGCGCGCCCTGAGCGAGCAGGTTCACGACCCCCACATCCCCGCTCGTGACCTCGCCACGACGGCACCTGGCGGCGACGCTCCACTCGACCGATTCCGCGACCGGGCGCTCACGCACGCCGGCGGCGCTCCTCACGTAACCGAGCGAGCTCGTCGCGGAATCGCCACTTGCGCATCGTCACCGTGGTGCCGGTGTCGGCATTCGAGTCCACCTCGAATTCATCCATGAGTCGTCTTGCCCCGGCCATGCCCAGGCCGAGACCTCCCCTCCCGCTGTAGTCGTCTCGCAGCGCCGCCTCCAGGTCGCGGATGCCCGGTCCGTGGTCGGTGGCGACCACGAGCAGGCCATAGCGATTTGCCTCCTGCAATGGCCTGAGAATGATCTCGCCCTCGCCGGCATGAACGACGATGTTGCGCGCGATCTCGGAGATCGCGGTCGCGATCAGGGTCGGATCGGGTCGCGGGAAGCCGAGTCGCTGCGCCAGGGCGCGTCCCCGCGCGCGAGCGGTGACGAGATCGCCGTCGGAGGTGATCGTCACCCTGACCTCATCCTCCATCCCTTGCGTCCCCCCGCGTCAGGCGATCGAGCAGGGCCGTCGCGGCGTCCAGATCAAGGGCCACGCGCAGCGACCCCAGGTTCAGGCGGAACTGCACCATGGCGATCGCCACATCGGGATGGATGCCGACGATGACCGTCTCGGCCCCGCGCAGCTTCGCAGTGAGGACGATCGTGCTCAGCGCCCGCGTGACGAAGGAGTCGATCACGTCGAGGGCAGCCACGTCGATGACGATCCCGCGCACACGATGCTCGCCGACCAGCTCGGCCAGATCATGGCGAAGGGCGATGACCTCCGTGTCGGACAGGTCCGACTGGATGGAGGCGATGAGGTAGTCCCCCTGACGGAGGATCGCTACCGACATCGACGCCGCCACTACGTCTCGAGCTCGGCCGGGCTGGCGCCGTCGCCGCGATAGCCGGCCAGTCGCTCGGCCTCCTCCAGCCCTCCCTGCAGGTCGCCGACCGTCTTCATCATGCTGAGGTCCACGCCGAGATCGACGAGCGTCTGGGCGATCTCCGACGACAGGCCGGTGAGAATGGTGCTCGCGCCCATCAGACGCGATGCCTCGACGGTCTGCACGAGATGATTGGCCACGGTGCGATCGATCGTCGCCACGCCGGTGATGTCGATGACCACGACCTTGGCCCGGTGCTCCTGGATCGCGCCCAGCAGCTGCTCGGTGAGCTGGCGCGCCCGCGCCGAGTCCAGAACGCCGATGATCGGCAGGATGAGCAGCTGCTCGCGAAGCTGCAGGACCGGCGTGGACAGCTCGCGCATGGCCTCCTGCTGCTCGTGGATGACCCGCTCGCGCTCCTCCACGAAGCTGACTCCGACCGTCACCGCGATCCGGTTCGCCGCCGGCTCGTAGGAGTCGAGGATCCGATTGAGCAGCTCCAGATCCTTCTGGTATCTGGCGAACAGCGACCGCGCGAGCACGTCGCGCAGGAGGAGCACGATGCCCAGCACCTCGTGGGTCTCGACGCCGCGGGGGATGATCCGCTCCGAGAGCTCGCGGGCGTAGGTCTGCAGCGTCTCGATGCTGCCCGTCTCCAGAGCGTCGACGTAGTTGTCATAGACCTCGGTCGCTTCCGAGAAGATCTCCTCATCGGACATCACGCCGAGGAGCTCGGCCTCGCTGATGCGGCGCGCCCACTCCTCGCGCAGCTCGGTGCGGCTCTCCCGCAGATAGCCCACCAGCTCCTGCAAGAGCGAGTCCTCGGCCGAGGACTGCTGCATCTGGTAGCCGGTGGGCTGATCCGATGCCTCATCGCCCTCCGGCTGGTCGTCGGTCTGCCGATCCGGTTGACCATCGCCAGCCGGCCGATCCTTGGCCCGCTGGTCGCTCGCCTCGTCGCGGGCCTGTCGGTCGGTCTCCTCTTCCATCTGCTCCTCCTCACCTCTGAAATTGACCACGGGTCGCACTCGCACGGGGATGACGTAGGTATGGTCGTTCATCGCCGTCGCGGACCGCGAGCGCGGGCTCCATCCAGGAACAGGCTGATGATGGTGGCGATCATGTCCTCGTGTCCGAGCGGCGGAGTCGAGGTGGCCACACCGACGACCAGTCCGACCAGCGACTCGGTCAGGCGCGGGCTCGCGATGTCATCGCGGATGTCCCCGCTGTCCTGCCCGTGCACAAACAGCCGGGCCAGGGGCGCGGTGATCTGGCGCTCGAACCGCTGCGGATCGGATCGCCGGCGCTCGCGGGCCAACAGTACGAACGAGTCGCCGGCGTCCACCAGGGCACGCACGGCACGAGCAACGCCCTCCTCGGGTTGCACCTCATCGATCCGCGCCGCCGCCAGGCGGGCCTCGACGTCGCTCCCCGCGACCCGCGCCAGCTCGTCGATCAGGGCCTCGCGGCTGGGGAAGTAGCGGTACACGGTGGCTCGGGCGACGCCGGCCGCCTCGGCGACGTCGTTCATGCTCGCCTGCTCGCCCTGGAGCGCGAAGATGTGCGCGGCTCCACCGAGTATCGCCGCGGCGACACGCTGCTGCAGCGCTGGTCTGGGAGCAGGCGCGGACATTCCCTCTCCCGCTAGTCTAGTCGCTTTGTGAGATGATAATGTCTCATTTAGAGCCTTTGCTGTCCTACGCCTCGAGGGAGGGACCCACTGATGTCTTTGTCCAAGCAAGCCCGGGCAGGTATGCGAGACATGCCGTCCAACGCCGCCTGGCTGCTGTCACGCGTACTCAAACCGGCGGAGGCGGTCGGAACCGCGGCCGAGTCCGCCACGTCGAGCGCCCGCGATCGCGGGCGCAGGGTGAAGGCCGCCGTGGTCGACGCCGCGCCCGTGGGAGGGGATTCCGTCGACGTCCGGATGCGGCGAGCCCAGGAAGCCGGCGAGCGTGCTCGAGAGGCCGAAGACCGAGCGCTGGCGGCGGCGCAGGAGTCCCGCGAGCGCTCCGATCACGCTCGACAGGTGAGTGAGCACGGCCGCGCCCACTTGCGCGAGGTGGAACGGGAGACGAGTCGGCAGGTCAAGCAGCGGATCGCCGAAGCCCAGAAGGAGGCCGAGGCGGCCGTCGAGCGCGAACGGAACGCCGCCGAGGCGGATGCGCAGGAGCAGCAGCAGGAGGCCAAGGCGGAGGTCGACGGCGAGGTCCGGGAAGCTCAGGGTGAGGCCGAGGACTGCCGTCAGCGGGCCGAGGAGCTCGTCGAGGACGCGACCGAGAAGCTCGCCGAGGCCAGGCGACTGGCGGACGAGGCCGCGGGCGCCGCGCGCGCCGCCGCCGAGGAAGCGAACCGACGGGCGCAGGCCCTCGCCAGCGAGGCCGAGCAGCAAGCGAGTGAGGCGCAGGCGCGGGTCAAAGAGACCGAGCAGATGCGTGAGACGGCCAAGACGACGGCGCGGCGCACCGCCCGCGAGCTCGGCGAGGATTCGCCCAACGGGGGCCTCGAGTCCCACAACAAGTCCGAGCTGGTCGCGCTGGCGGCCAGCATCGGCATCGAGCACCGGACCACGATGACCAAGAGCGAGCTGGTCGACGCGATAACCAAGGCATCGCGCCGCGGTCGCTGACGGAGAGGATCCGAGATGAAACTCCCAGAGATGAAACTGCCGGGCCGCAAAAGCAAGCTGCAGTCGGTTCTCGACACGGTCAGCGGCTCGATGGATGGTGCCGCGGACATCTTGAACGCTCTGCCGAGTGGCCGGTCGGCGAGCGGGCTGAAGGCGAGCGTCTCGCGTGCCACGTTCCTCAAGGCCGGGTTGATCGCCGGCGGGGTGGTCGGCCTCACGGCGGGCAGCGCCGGGATCTCTTCACTGCGGCGACGCACGGAGGGGGCGACAGACGATTCGTGAAGCTCACGAAGGTGGCACTGTTCATCGCCGGATATGTCGTCGGCGCCCGAGCGGGGCGTGAACGGTATGCCCAGATCGTGGCGGGGGTGGCGAACGCGTCGCAGCGACTTGAAGACTTCAGTGCTCGCCGCCCCCCGAGCCCCGGGGATCCGGGCTCCGACCGCGCTGAGCGCCGTCCCCGATCCCGCGAGGCGCCTGCCCGACGGAGTCCTGATCCAGGCTTCGGTCCTGGCCCGCGTCCTCGGGATGCGGATCTTGACGCTTGACACAACGATCGTGCTCACGCCGGCCGAGGTCAGCGATCCGACGCGCGTAGCGGTTGCTCGGACAAGGTCCTTGCGACCCCGATCCACGGGGGCCGCGCCTGACCACTTCGGGGCGCCCGATCACCGCTTAGGCGAAGCCATCCGGTGCCTGGACGAGAGCGCGGCCCTGCTGGCCACTTCTCGCGACAACACGTCTCTTCAGCTTGACTCGCGGGTACGCAACCGCCGCAACGCCGGATAGAGCATCTGAAACGATGGCCGGAGCTCGGCGTACGCGCTGACCAGTGCCGGATCCGGCTCCACGGTGACCGTGGGCCGCACGCAGGCGGCCACCGCCTGGGCCGCATCCGAGAACACCCCGGCGGCAACGCCGCCCAGCAACGCCGCCCCATAGGCCGCGCCGGCGTCCACCTCGGTTCGCTCCAGGGGCAGCTCGAGCACGCTGGCGAGAATGCGCAGCCACAGGTCGGCACGCGAGCCGCCCCCCGACACGCGAGCCCATGCCGGCCGACCCCCGAGCCCGGCGACGAGATCGAGTCCGTCGCGCAGACCGAAGGCCACTCCCTCGAGCACCGCTCGAACCAGAGCGCCCAGGTCGTGGCGCGTGCTGAGCCCGACGAACGCCCCCCGGGCGTCCGGATCCGCGTGCGGAGTGCGCTCGCCGGCCAGGTAGGGGGCGAACAGCAGGCCCTCAGCCCCCGGACTCCAGCACTCGGCCGCCGCCAGCAGCGCCGGGAAGCCGAGCTGGTTGCCGAGCTTGTCGTGCAGCCAGCTCAGCGAGCCGCCGGCCGACAGCATCACGCCCATGACATGCCATACCGATGGCACCGCGTGGCAGAAGGCATGCAGGCTCCCGTCGGGAGTGGTCGCGTAGCGCTCGCGCGCGGCGAACACGACACCGCTCGTGCCGAGCACCACCGAGGCGGGACCGGCCTGATCGATGACGCCGACGCCCAGCGCTCCCGCTGCCTGGTCGCCGGCGCCGGCCGCCACCGGAACGCCGCCGCGGCGCGTCACCCCACTGGCGCTGTCCGATTCGAGCGCCGGCGGCAGCCAATCAGGATCCACCTCCAGCGCGTCCAGCAACTCCCTGCTCCAGGACCGGGCGCAGACATCGAACCACAGGGTTCCTGACGCGTCGGTGACGTCGGTGGCGAGCTCTCCGCACAGTCTCAAGCGCACATAGTCCTTGGGGAGCATCACGCGACTGATCTGCGCGTGGACCTGAGGTTCGTGCTCCGCCAGCCACAACAGCTTGGGCGCGGTGAAGCCGGCCAACGCGCGATTTCCGCTGAGCTCGATCAGCCGGCGTCGGCCGACGCGAGCCTCGATCTCCTGACATTGGCGCTGGGCGCGACCGTCATTCCACAAGATCGCGGGACGCAACGGCCGGTCATCGTGTCCGAGCACCACCAGGCCATGCATCTGTCCCGTCAGGCCGATGCCGTCCGCCTGCGCTGCTCCCAGCTCGTCAAGCGCCGCCTCAGCTGCCGTCCACCAGACGTCAGGATCCTGCTCGGCCCACCCCGGATGCGGCGAGGCGAACTGATAATCGCGTTCGGCGCGCGCGAGCACCCCTCCGGTCTCGTCGATCGCCAGTCCCTTGATCGACGAGGTGCCAACGTCGAGGCCGACGAGCTTGGGCATGGGCGAAGCCTATGCCACGGCCCCGGCCTCCCGGCCAGTGAGCGCTCCCCATGGTGCGCGCGCGGGCCGCCCGTCGGACCAGGTTGAGTGGCGACCCCGGGTATGCTGCTCCGCGGCGCAGGCCGGCAAGCGATGTGCTGCCTTTGCGGCCGGCGCGGACGTGACCGTTCTACGAGGAGGTGCTGATGCGGGCGGTGACCGTCAGTCCCGGAAGTGCCGGGTCAGCGCGGCTCGATCAGGTCGCCGAGCCGGACATGGAGCTTGGGTCGGTTCTGGTTCAAGCGTTGGCGGTGGGCGTGTGCGGGACGGATGTCGAGATCGCCGGCGGGCTGTATGGGTGGCCGCCGCCGGGGCGCGAGCGGCTCATCTTGGGCCACGAGTCGCTGGGCCGGGTGCTCGATCCGGGTCCGAGCGGGTTCGCGGTCGGAGATCATGTGGTGGGGATCGTGCGGCGACCCGATCCGATGCCGTGCCCCAGCTGCGCCGTCGGCGAGTGGGACATGTGCTCCAACGGCGGCTACACGGAGCGGGGCATCAAGCAGGTCGACGGGTTCATGGCCGACCACTGGCGGATCGAACCGGAGTACGCGGTCAAGGTGGGCCAGAGCCTGGGCGTGCTCGCGGTTCTGCTCGAGCCGACCACGGTGGTGGCGAAGGCGTGGGAGCACATCGCGGCGATCGGCCGGCGCAGCTTCTGGGATCCGACCACTGTGCTGGTCATCGGCGCGGGGCCGATCGGGCTGCTCGCCGCCCTGATCGGTGTGCAGTACGGGCGTGAGGTGCATGTCCTGGACCGGGTCACCAGCGGCCGCAAGCCGACACTGGTGCAAGCGCTGGGCGCGACCTACCACAGCGGAGCGGTGTCCGAGATCGGCCTGAACCCGGACATCGTCGTCGAATGCACGGGCGTGCCGACGATGATCCGCGACGCCGCCGAGGCGGCTGCGCCCGGGGGGATCGTGTGCCTTACCGGCGTCGGTGCCCCGTTCATGCCGCAGAGCAGGCTGACCTCGCTGGCCAGCGACGCGGTGCTCAAGAACCTGGTGCTGTTCGGGTCGGTGAACGCCAACCGCCGTCACTACTACCGCGCGGCGCAGGTGCTCGCCCGAGCCGACCGGTCGTGGCTGGAGCAGCTGCTGACCCGGCGCGTCGGCGTTGACGAGTTCGCACAGGCGCTGGAGCGTGAGCCGGACGACATCAAGGTCGTGATCGAGTTCGCGCGGCCATAGGACGATGCGGCGCGCCCGCCCGCGAGACGCGCAAACGCCAGCACACGACAGGGAGTGACTAGATGAAGATCGTCGCCACCGGCTTCGGAGACCCGCAGATGCTTCAGGTCGTCTGCACCGAGAATCCTCCTCCGGGCAAAGGCGAAGTCGCGATTCAGATCCGTGCAGCAGGCGTCAACCACCGCGACTACAAGATCTACAACGATCCGGACTACGCCACCACTCACGTTCTGGCTGCGGTCCGCGCGAGACCCGGACAGACGGTGCTGGTACACGCCGCATCCGGCGGCGTCGGTTTGTCCGTGGCGCAGCTCGCCGCGCTAGACGGCATTAACGTCATCGGCACGGCCGGAGAGGGACACTTCGAGGTGCTCCGAGGTTATGGGGTGACGCCTGTCACCTACGGCGACGGCCTCACCGAACGCGTCGCCGACGTCGCATCCGATGGAATCGATGCCGCGGTCGACCTCATCGGTACCGATAAAGCCATCCAAGCTTCCCGCTTGACTTGTGTCGTCGACCGCTCGCGGATCGCCACCATCGTCGCGTTCGATCGGGCCAAGGAGACCGGGATCCAAGCCCTCGGCGGCGCTAAGGGACAGGACGACTGGGGAATCGCCGTCCGGGACGACGCCCGGCTGCGACTCACCGCGCTCGCTCAGGCCGACGCCTACGACGTCACCGTCTCCGACAGCTTCCCGCTCACCGAAGCGGCCGCCGCCCACCGGCTGCTAGCAGACGGCGGCGCCAGCGGACGCCTCGTTCTGATCGCCGAGGAACATGCACCAGTCTGGCGGCCGGCGCCATAGGCGGGGCTGCCCGGAGGCCTACTGGGAGTCCCACCAGGAGTCGAACACGTGATAGGCCTGGAGTCGAGCCGGCTGCGCGTGGACGGCGCTTTGCGCGGCCAGCTGCTCCGGGGTGATCCCGGTGGCCGCCAGCTTGGGGTCGCTGCGCGCCCACGTGTCCACCAGCGCGGCGTCGACCTCAGGATGGAACTGGAGGCCGAGGTGGCGCCCGTGGCGAAACGCGGCCGTGCCCGCGGGACTGCGGGCCAGCTCCCGCGCCCCGGGAGGCAGGTGCATCTGGTCGAAGTGATACTGCAGCCAGGGTCCGGCGGGGATGGCGACGTCATCGCTGGACACGGCGATCCAGCCGATCTCCGGAGCGGACAGGACCTCGACGCCGCCGCCCAGGGCGAGCGACAGCGCCTGCCCGCCGAAGCACAGACCGAGCACCGGCACGTCGGCGGCGATCGCCGCGCGCAACGTCGCGATCTCCTGCGGCACCCAGGCGTCGCGCTCGGCGGCGGACCGCTCGGAGCCCAGCGAGGCGACGAATCCGTGGTCGCGGGGGTCGGGCGGCGGCTGCTCCCACACGCGGTGCACGACGAACGCCAGGCCGCGCCGGCGCAGCCACTCGCCGAACCGTGCCGGAGGCCCGTCTTCGCCATGCTGGAGGATCAGGCCGGGCTTTGACTCCATGTCGTGAGGACTCTAACGTCCGTGAGCGTGAACATCGAAGACGGCCCGGCGCTCCCGCTCGCCGACCGCGAGCGGGTCCTTGACCACGCGGCGAGCCTGATCCTCGCCTCCTGGCGCAGCTTCGATCACGCGCGCGCGAAGCAGCCGCTCCCCAGCGAGCGCCACCACCGGCTCCTCAGCCGGCCGCTTCCCGCCGCCGGCTCCTCGCCGATCTCGGCCCTGGACGACGCCGCGGATGTGCTCGACGTCTCGCTGGCGCAATCGCGGCCGCGCTATTTCGCCTACATCGGCTCCTCGGGATTGGAGATCGGTGTGCTCGGCGACGCGCTGATGGCGTCCCACGACGTCAACGTGGCGGTCAGCGCCGGCGCGGCGGATCTGCTCGAGGCCCAGACAATTCGCTGGCTCGGGGAGTTCGTCGGCTTCGATTCAGACGCGGTGGGGGCGCTGGCGGCGGGCGGGACGGTCTCCAACCTGACGGCGCTGACGGCCGCCCGCGAGCACGCGCTGCCCGGCCTGCGCCACGAGGGCGCCGCCGGCCACCGGATGGCGCTGTACTGCTCCCGAGAGGCCCACTACTCGGTGCGGCGGGCCGCCGAGGTGCTCGGCATCGGCGGCCGCCAGGTCCGCGCGATCCCCCTGGACTCGAGGCGGCGGATGGATCCGGAGGCGTGCGCCGCGGCGATCGACGCCGACCGGCGGGCGGGCGTCGTTCCGGTGGCGGTGGTGGCCACCGCCGGCACCACGCTCACCGGCGCAGTCGACGACCTGGATGCGCTGGCGGGGATCTGCGAGCAGCGGGAGGTGTGGCTTCACGTCGATGGCGCCTACGGCCTGCCGGCGGCCGCCACGCGCCGGGCGGGCGATCTGTTCCGTGGGTTGGCCCGGGCGCAGTCGGCGACGGTCGACGCCCACAAGTGGCTTTACGTCCCCAAGGCGTGCAGCGTGCTGCTGATGCACAGCGTCGAGTCGCTGGAGCGAGTGTTCTCCCACGAGGAGACCTACATGCCCCACAGCGGAGAGCATCTGGGGGTCGACCGGACGCTCGAGTATTCGCGCCCCCTGCGCGGATTGAAGCTGTGGCTGGCGTTCACCGTCCACGGCGCGGACGCGATCCGCCGCGCGATCGAGCGCAACCTGGCTCAGGCGGAGCTGCTGGCTGAGTTGCTGGACGCCGACGAGCGCTTCGAGCTGCTGGCCACCCCCCTGCTCTCCGCGGTTTGCTTTCGCCACCTCCCGCCCGCCGGTGTCGACGCCGACGCTCACAACGCCGAGCTGGCCCGGGCCTTGGCGGCCGACGGTCGGATCCTGCTCGCCTCCGCCGACTTCGACGGCACCCCCTGCTTGCGCGCCTGCCTGGTCAACCATCGGACGACCGAGGGCGATGTGCGGGCGATCCCCGCCGTCGTGGCCGACGTGGCGGCCGCGCTGGCGGCCACGCGCTCCGACAAGGGATCGTGAGAATCTAATGTCCTCTCAAGAGATGGGCGCCCGGGCCGAGCCGATGATCGCCGAGGAGCGCGACGTGCTGCAGCGAGTCGGTGGGCTGGCGATCGACCTCAGCGCGATGGCGGTGATCGCCAACGCGTGGCGGGCGGCCCAGGCGGCGCGGACCCAGTTGGAGCGCCGCGTGCTCCGCCCCGAGGGAATCTCCTGGAGTGGCTTCTCGCTGCTGTTCAACCTGTGGATCTCAGGGCCGATGGAGACGCGCGCGCTGGCAACCTCGATGTCCTGCGCGCGCCCGAGCGTCAGCAGCCTGTGTGACACGTTGGAGCGCGACGGGCTGGTGCGGCGCCACGGCGAGGCCAGCGACCGGCGACTCGTGCGCGTGGAGCTGACCGCCGCCGGCCGCGACACGATCGAGGCGCTCTATCCCCGCTTCAACGCCGGCGAGGCCGAGCTGGTGGCGGGGCTGAGCGCCGACGAGCGCGAGCAGCTGGCAGCGCTGCTGCGGCGATTGCTGCACAGCATGCGCGCGATCGATGCGCGGGTCGGATCGTGAACGTCGACACCGGCCGCCCCGGAGCTCGGGCCGAGGTCGAGGGCGTCAGCGTGCCGCTTGACCACTACATCGCCGGGCGGCGCGTCGCCTCCACGGCGCGGCTGACGGTGCGCAGCCCGATCGACTGGGACAACTGGGAGCTGGGCGAGGTCGCGGCCGGCGGCCGGCACGAGGTCGATCTGGCGGTCGCCGCCGCCCGGCGCGCGTTCCCGGCGTGGGCGGCACTCGGGCCGACCGGCCGCCACCAGGTGCTCGGTCGGCTGGCCGATGCGATCGACGCGGCGGTGCCCGAGCTGGCCCGGGTCGAGTGCGTCGACAACGGCTCGCTGCACGAGGCGATGGCGTTGCGCGTCCTGCCCCGGGCGGCCAACAACATCCGCTTCTTCGCCGAGTACGCGCTGGAGCGCCTGGCGGAGCCGGACCGCACCCTGCCCGGCGGCGAGCGCAATCGGGTGCGCTACGACCCTTGCGGTGTGGTCGCCGTGTCAACTCCCTGGAACGCGCCGTTCATGCTCGCCACCTGGCGCGTCGGGCCGGCGCTGGCGGCGGGCAACGCGGTCGTGCTCAAGCCTCCCGAGTGGGCCCCGCTCACCTGCTCGCTGCTGGGCGATCTCGCCGAGCGAGCCGGGGTCCCGGACGGCGTGATCAACATCGTGCACGGCACCGGAGCCGATGCCGGCGCTCCCCTCACCGGGCATCCCGATGTCGACCGGGTGGCGTTCACCGGCTCGCCGGCGACGGCGCGGACGGTCTATCACGACGCCGCCGCCAACCTGACGCCGGTGTCGTTCGAGCTGGGTGGCAAGTCGCCGTTCATCGTGTTCGAGGATGCCGACCTGGACGCGGCCGCGGCCACCGCCGCCTACCAATACGACAACTCGGGCCAGGTCTGCCTGGCCGGCACCCGGCTGCTGGTGGCCCGCTCGGTCCTGGACGACTTCCTGGACCGATTCACGGAGCGCGTGCGGAAGATCCGCGTCGGCGACCCGCGGGACACCGCCACCACCTACGGGCCGCTGATCCACCCCGTCGCGCTGGAGCGGGTGACCGGGCACGTGCAGCGGGCGGTCGCCGCCGGTGCCACCCTGGCGTTCGGAGGCCGCTCACTCGGCGGCCTGTACTACCCGCCGACGTTGCTGCGCGACATCCCGTCCGGCGCCGAGATCCTCGCGCACGAGGTATTCGGGCCGGTGCTCACGCTGCAGGCGTTCGACGACGACGAGGAGGCGATCCGTCTCGCCAACGGGACCGACTACGGGCTGGCGGCGACGATCTACACCGGGTCCGAAGCTCGCGCCGACCGCGTCGGCGCCGCCGTGGTGGCGGGCACGGTGTGGGTCAACTGCTTCTACGTGCGCGACCTGGAGACCCCGTTCGGGGGCTCCCGAGACTCGGGCATCGGCCGCGAGGGAGGCCGCCACTCATTCGACTTCTATTGCGACGTGAAGACCGTGTGCGAACGCACGTCGCAGTTCACCCGGAGCTGAGCGCCACCAGCCGCCGGCACAGCGCCCCCACCTGCGCCGGGTCGTCGGTGAATTGCGAGGGCTTGAAGCAGATGGTCGTATAGCCGGCCTCCAGCTGCGCCGGGATGGCGCGCGCCGCCTCGGCGACGTCGGCAACCGCGTCTGGCGCCGGGAAGCGGCCGCGGATGCCCCCGACCATCTCCAGCTCCGACAGGTCGCGCCCGGCGGCCGCCATCTGCTCGGCCAGCGGGCGCATCTCGGCCGCCGTGGGCTGGCCGAAGGGGTGAAAGCCGTGACCGTGGGCGACCAGCCGCCGGATGATCCATGGCCCGACCGAGCTGCCCCCGAACCACAGCCGCGGCCCGTCCGGCCGGTAGGGCTTGGGCTCCAGGTAGACGTCGGCGAACTGGTAGCAGCGGCCGCTGAAGCTCGCCGGGCCGGGCTGCCACAGCTCGCGCCAGGCGGCCAGGTGCTCGTCGAGCAGCTCACCGCGGTGGGCGAACGGCACGCCCAGCGCGGCGTACTCCTCGCGCTGCCAGCTGACGGTTGGCTGAACCACCAGCCGTCCCTGCGCGAGCAGATCGAGGGTGGCCAGCTGATGCGCGAGCGCCAGCGGGTGGCGCAGCGGGGCGATGATCGCGGCGCCGATCAGGCGCAGCCGGGTGGTGGCGGCAGCGATCGCGCTCATCAGGACGATCGAGTCCGGCCACGGGGTGGCGGGGTCCTGGTTGCCGGGAGCGGCGTAGTCCCGCGGGTTGTCGGGCCTGCCCCGCGCCCCCGCGCTGGGCCCGAGGACGATGTGCTCCGAGAGCATCACCCCGTCGATCCCGGCGGCCTCGGCCTCCTGGGCGATCCGCACCAGCGCCCCCAGATCACGGGGCGAGGTCATCGTCCAGTTCTCCGAGAGAACGAGGACGAGCCGCGGCACCGGAGCGTCGGGACCGGCCACGCGGCTAGGCGAGCTTCACCGACACGGGCAGTCGCTTCAGCCCGTTGGTGAAGTTCGACCGGTGTCGCTCCGGCTCGCCCGCCAGCTCCACCTCCGCCACCCGGGCCATCAGCTCCTCCAAAAAGAGGCGCACCTCCTGACGCGCCAGGTGGACGCCCAGGCAGTGGTGCGGGCCGCCGCGACCGAAGGTCAACTGATCGGTGGGGTTGCGGGCGATGTCGAGGCGGTGTGGATCGGGGTAGTGGTCGGCGTCGCGGTTGGCGGCGGCAAACCAGACGACGACCTTCTCGCCGGCGTCGATCGTCACGTCACGCACCTGCACCGGCTGGGTGGTGGTACGCCGGAAGAACCACACCGGCGATGAATAGCGCAGCAGCTCCTCGGTCGCGGACGGGATTAATTGGGGGTTCGCGCGCAAGCGCGCGAATTGGTTTGGGTGGGTGGCCAGCGCCAGCGTGCCCAGGGCGATCGCCTGGCGGGTCGTCTCGTTGCCGGCGACGATCAGCAGCGCGAACATGTTGTCCAGGTCGCGCTCGGACAGCGGCTCGCCGTCGACCTCAGCCTGCGCCAGAAGTGTGAGCACGTCGTCCTGGGGACACGCCCGGCGGCCCGCGTAATAGGCGCGACCGATACCGCACAGCTCCTCGGCCCACGGCGACCCGAACGGCTTGTAGCGATCCTCCTCCCGCTCGGGTGCAAAGGCGAGCTCGCCGACGAACTCCGGGTCGGTGTCGACCAGCAGTCGGTCACCGAGGGCGATCAGCCGCGGCAGGTCCGCCTCGGGCAGCCCCAGCACGTGCGCCAGGACCCGGATCGGGACGGGCGCCGCCAGCTCGTGCACGAGATCGAAAGACCCCATCGGCAGCACCCGGTCGAGCCGGCGGCCGATCAGCTCACGTAGCCATTGCTCGTAGCGGCCGACCGCGCCCGGGGTGAAGCTGGTGGAGATCAGCCGCCGGTAGCGGCCGTGCTTGGGCGGATCGAACTCGAGGAAGTTGCGCCGAGCGGCGAGGACGTCCAGGGGCAGGTCCTCGATCGTCGCCGAGCCCCCGACCTCCGACGAGAACGTCTTCGGGTCGCGCAGCACCGCGGAGACGTCGTCGTACTTGGTCAGCGCCCAGAACCCCCGCCCCTCGGGCTCGGGGTGGAAGTAGACCGGCGCCTCTCGCTGCAGCAGGTCAAAGACCTCCCACGGCTCGTGGTCGGCGAACAGGTCGTGGTCCAGGAGGTTGACCGACGGCAAGTGCGTCGCGCTCGCTCCCATGAGGGAGGACAGTACCAGTTTCTGCGTAATGTATCCATGATGGGCGGGGAGTGACCAACGGCCGCGGGACCGCCTCCCATCCCTCTGCGTGGAGACGCAAACGTCCGGGCGAACCACCGATGTGAGACGGATGGACGTTTGCCGACGCTGGGGACGCAAACGTCCGGGCAGAGCCATCGGGGCGAGGCCGATGGACGTTTGCCGACGCTGGGGACGCAAACGTCCGGGCAGAGCCATCGGGGCGAGGCCGATGGACGTTTGCCGACGCTGGGGACGCAAACGTCCGGGCAGATCCATCCACCCCGAGTCGATGGACGTTTGCCGACGCTCAGGGTGGAGGCATCCGAGCGCGGGTTGGTGATCGACGCTCAGGGTGGAGGCATCCGAGCGCGGTTTGGTGATCGCGGGTCGTGGGCCCGGCTGGCCAGCCAGCCAGCCTCCGCCGCCCCCCTTCGCCGCCGCCTCCGCGGCCTGGTCTGGCCGCCCCCTCCGGCGTCTCGCCCCGCTTGACGAGCTCGGCCGCGCGTGAGTAATGTATCCACTCCTCGAGCGTGGATGCGGTCAGACGAGCCTAGGAGAGGGAATGGCCAGTGAAGCTGCCGGCGGCGTCCGGTCGACCAGTGGGCAACTCGGCGGTGCCGCGTCACCGGCGCACCTCGGCCCCCGTAAGCTGACCACCCTGCACGCCGTCGGCCAGGCGCTGGCGATCGGCCCGATCTTCTCCATCGGCCTGGTCAGCGGCCTGGTCGCCAACGTGGCCGGCTTCTCGACGCCGCTCTCGATCCTGCTCGGCTCCATCGGATCTCTGGGCCTGGCCTACGTGATCGCCATCTACGCCCGGCGGTTCGCCGGAGCGGGGGCGATCTTCGAGTACCTGTCGCGCGCCGTTCACAATTCGTTCGGCATCTTCTCGGCCGGTGTCTACCTGCTCGGGACGCTCTTCCTCGGCGCCGGCGGCATCTACATCGGCCTTGGATTCCTCATCCAGGGCTTCTTCTCCAGCCATCTGCACACCAGTATTCCGTGGTGGCCGGGTGGGGCGGCGACGCTGATCGTCGCCTTTACGCTCAACCACTACGGCGTGCGCATCGCCATTCGCGGCGTGCTCATGCTCGCCGCCTTCTCGGTCATCCCGTTCCTGGTCCTGGCGGTGGTGATCATCGCCAAGGGCGGGGTGGGTGGCAACACCCTCAGCGCGTTCACCCCGAGCACCGGGGGCTGGAACTCGGTGTTCAACGGGATCCTGTTCGCGGTGACCCTGTTCATCGGGTTCGAGGCGGCGGCGTCGATCGCCGAGGAGACCGAGAACCCGCGCCGATCGATCCCGATCGCGGTGGTCACCGCAGTGGGCCTCGCCGCGGTGCTCTACATCATCGTCTCCTATGCCGGAACCATCGGCTTCGGTAAGGCGGCGCTGGCCAAAGGCGCCTGGTTCGCCGCGGCCAGTCCGTTCGGCACCCTGGCCACCACCTACGTCGGCAACTGGCTGAGCGTGCTGATCGATCTGGTGATCATCCTCGACGCGCTGTCGCTGGCCATCGCGATCATGGTGACCGCCTCGCGCATCATCTTCGCGCTGGGACGGGACGGACTGCTGCCGCCTGCCGCCGCCCGCACCTCCCGCCACGACACTCCCGTCGTCGGCAACCTGCTGATCGCCGCCTGGAGCGTCGCCATCCTGGTCTGGGCGGGAGTGACCCATTACGGCGTCCCCGTCAAGCTGCCCAACCCGATCGAGGCGTTCAACATCACCACCTCCGCCGGCAGCTACCTGGTGGAGCTGATCTACGTCTTCTTGGCGCTGTTCGCGCTCAAGCTGCTGTGGACCAGCCGGCACGAGGAGGGCGGCTTGTGGTGGAAGGTGATCGCGGTGCTGATCGGGCTGGCCACCCCGATCCTCGCGTTCAAGGGAGCGCTCGACCCGTTCCCGACCTTCCCCAACGACCGGGCGGTGTTCATCGCCGTCGCCGCCATCGTGATCTCGGCCGTGTGGTACGGGATACTCCACTTCACCCGCCCCGAGCAGGTGCGGCTGGCCGCGCGCCATGCGATCGAGCACGAGGGTGTACCGGCGCTGGACGAACCGATCCCGCAGCCGGCGCAGCCGGCCGGCTGACCGGTGCGCCACGCCGGTCGCAAGCTCGCCGCGGCGCGATGACCGATTTGCGCCAGGACGGCGCGGCCGCCCTGGAGTGGGCCGCCCGCTATCTCGAGCGAGTCGGCGAGCTGCCGGTGCTCGCTCAGGTGGCACCCGGCGAGATCCGGGCGCGGCTGCCCGCGAGTCCTCCCGAGGAACCGGAGCCGTTCGCAACGGTGCTGAGCGATCTCGACGAGGTCCTGCTGCCGGGCATGACCCACTGGCAGCACCCGCGCTACTTCGCGTATTTCGCCACCAGCTCCGCAGAGCCGGCGATCCTGGCCGAGCTGCTCGCCGCCACGCTCAACTCGGTGGCGATCCTGTGGCGCACGGCGCCCGCCGCGACCGAGCTCGAGCGCGTGGTCCTCGACTGGTGTGCCCAGCTGCTCGGTCTGCCCGCAGGCTGGCACGGGCACATCGAGGACAGCGCCTCGACCTCGACATTGGCGGCGATCATCGCCGCCCGCGAGGCGACCGGCCGCGATCTGGTGGTGTGCTCCGAGCAGGCGCACTCGTCGGTGGAGAAGGCAGCGCGAATGCTCGGCATGCGTCTGCGCAAGCTCCCGTGCGACGCGCAGTTTCGGATGCGCTCAGACGTTCTGGAAGGCCTGGATCAGGCGGCGGTGGTGGTGGCCACCGTCGGGACCACGGCCACGACCTCGGTGGACCCGGTGCCGGCGATCGCCGACGCCTGCGAGCGAGCCGGCGCGTGGCTGCACGTGGATGCCGCTTACGCCGGTTCGGCGATGGTCTGCCCTGAGCATCGCTGGGCATTCGCGGGCGTCGAGCGCGCCGATTCGCTGGTCGTCAACGCGCACAAGTGGATGCTCACCCCGATGGATTGCTCGCTGTTCTGGTCGCGACGGCCCGACGACCTCCGGCGGGCGTTCAGCCTGATTCCCGAGTACCTGCGCACCCCCGATGCGGAGGACGCACTGTCGTTGAGCGAGTACGGGCCGGCGCTCGGGCGGCGTTTCCGCGCGCTGAAGCTGTGGGCGGTGCTGCGCTGCCACGGAGCGAACGGGCTGCGGGCGCACGTCCGCGGCGGCGTGGCGCTGGCCACGATGTTCGAGCGCTGGGTGGCCAACGAGCCCGGGTGGGAGCTGTGCGCGCCGCGCCCGTTCTCGGTGGTGTGCTTCGCCCTCACCGGCGGCGAGGACCGCAACCGCGAGCTGCTCGCGAGAGTGAACTCCAGCGGAGAGATCTTCATCTCGCACGCGGTGCTCAATGGGCGCTACGTGCTGCGATTGGCGGTGGGCCAGATGCGGACGAGCGAGGCCGACGTGCGGCGCGCGTGGGACCTGCTGAGAAGCGAAGCCGCACGCGTCTGAGCGGGGACCGTCGTGTTCACAGCCGGTGGGCGTACTCGGCGAACTCCCAATCGGTGACCCAGGCGCGGAAGCGCTCGAGCTCGGCGGCCTTGATCGTCAGAAAGGTGTCCACCAGCCGCTCGCCGAGCGCCGCCTTGATCACGCCGTCGCCGGCCAGTGCGTCGAGCGCGTCCTGGAACGTGGTCGGCAACGCGGCGCCCTGCTGCGCCTCGGGCAGGTCGTAGAGGAAGCCCTCGATCGGGTCCGGGGGCTCCAGCTCACGACGGATGCCGTCGAGCCCGGCGGCCAGCGCGACCGCATAGGCGAGGTAGACGTTGGCGGCGCCGTCACCGACCCGGACCTCCATGCGCGTCGCCTCGCCGCGTTCGCGAGGTACCCGCACCAGGGTCATCCGGTGATCGTGGCCCCAGCTCGCGCGGGTCGGCACGAGCGCCTCGGCGCTGATCCGCCGGTAAGCGTTCACCGTGGGGTTGAAGAACACCATCATCGCCGGGCAGTGCTCGATGATGCCGGCGGTGAAGTGGCGGGTCACGGCGGCCAGCCCCGAGGCGTGGCTCGGATCCTCGCAGCGGTTGTTCCCCTCCTCGTCGATCAGCGATATGTGCAGGTGAAAGCCCGACCCTTCGTCGCCGTTGAACGGCTTGCCCATGAAGGTCGCGAGCAAGCCGTCACGAGCGGCCATCTCCTTGACCAGCGCCTTGAAGCGGAAGGCCCGATCCGCCGAGTGCAGCCCCGCCGAGTGGCGCAGGTTGATCTCGTACTGGCTGCGTCCGTACTCGTGGGCGGCGGCCACCGCATCGAGCCCGAGCGCCACCGCAGCATCGAGCATGCGCGACAGCGTTCCCTTGGGGTCGGCGACGTCGCCCACGGTGTACACGGGACTGTCCTGGCTGGCGTAGGGAGAGAAGCCGCGCGGGTCGGCCGGGTCAGGCGCGCACAGGTAGAACTCGAGCTCGGGGCCGAGCACGGGGACCAGTCCGAGCCTGGTGTACTCGGCCAGCACGCGCTTGAGCACGCCGCGGGAGTCCAGCAGCGAGGGCTCGTCGCTCAAGGTCTCCTTCAGATCGACGATGCAGACGGCAACGTCGGGCTGCCAGGGCAGCCGCGCCAGCGTGGAGAGATCGGGCCGGGCGATGATGTCGGGGAATCCGCGTTCGAAACCGGCGACCACGGTGTGGTGCAGATCGACGGTCATGATCGCCTCCACGAAGCCGATCCCGTCCTCCATCACGTGCGGGAAGGCGGCGCTGGGAATGTCCTTGCCGCGGCAGATGCCGTGCAGATCCGCGTACTGCAGGCGGACCGCGCGAATGCCGACCTCGGACAGATTGCCGACGCTTGCGGCCAGCCCGGCGTCAACCTCCTGCGCGTTGAGCTCCTGGCTCATGTTCGTTACCTCTCTGTGGATGACATTGTCGACGCGCCTTCCCGTCCGAACGCCAGCGAGCCGGCGTCGACGAGCGCCGCTCCACCGTCAATCGTGATGACCGCGCCGTTGACATACCCAGCGCCGGGCGAGACCAGCCAGGCAACGGCGTCAGCCACCTCCTCGGGCGTTCCCGGCCGGCGGGCGGGCACGTCGGCGACGGCGACTCGGTAGGCGCCCTCGCGGTCGGTGCCGGCCCGGGTGGCCAGCCCGTCCATCTCGCCGTCGGCCATCGCCGTGCGGATCCAGCCGGGGCAGACGCAGTTGGCCGTCACCCCCCGGGGTCCGTAGTCGACGGCGATCGATTGGGTGAGCATGATCAACCCGGCCTTGGAGGCGCAGTAGGCGGCCGACGCCGGCGAGGCTCTCAGCCCGGCCAGCGACGAGATCGTCACCACTGCTCCCCGCTGCGCCACCAGGTGAGCGAGTGCCGCTCGGCAGGCCAGGAATGCGCCGGTGAGATTGGTGGCGATCACCTGGTCCCAGCGCGCGATCGTCTGATCGGCGACCGCGCCCGAGGCCCCGGTGCCGGCGCTGCAGACGAGCGCGTCGAGGCAGCCGTAGCGCTCCACCGCGGCCGCTACGGCGGCCTGCGCGGCGGCGGGGTCGCTCGTGTCGGCGGTGATGGCAACGCCGTCGATCTCAGCGGCGACCGCCTGCAGCGGCTCGGCGCGGCGACCGCTGACGCAGACGCCCCAACCCTCGCCGGCCAGCCGGCGAGCCACGGCCGCCCCGATGCCGCTCCCGCCGCCGGTGATCAGCGCGCTGCGGGTCACGAGCGCCGGCCCGGCGACCGCGGGTCGATGCGGCGCAACGGACGGCGGCGCGCCATCAGTCGCTGAGGAACTGCTCGACGAGCGACTCCGGGAACGACTTGTCGGCGATGTTGTAGGCGAGCGCCGTCATCCGCCAGGAGTCCGACAGGTAGAAGCGCTCGTAGAGCTCGCCGCGGCCGCCGAGCTCGGAGCCGAGGAAGTCCCAGGCCAGGCGAAACAGGGCGATGCGGCGCCTGGCGTCGGCCCCCGCCGACTGGAAGTACTGCGCGATCTGATCATCGAGCGGGCCCTGCACATCAGCCCGTGCCGGAGTGGCCATGAAGCCGCCGCCGCCGATCAGCTGGATGTACTCGTTGCACCGCGGCAACCATTTCGGCATCTCGCCGCGCAGCGCGATGAACGGCCGGTCGTCGGGATACATGACCCCGCCGGCATCGATCCGCGCGCCGGTCTCCGCCGCCACCAGGGCCGAGCGTGCGAGCTCGCCCATCGCCCAGATCTGCCCCAGCTTCTCCTGGATGTGATCGAAGCGCACCACGCCGGTGGCGTTGGCGATCATGTGTCCCAACCCCAGGGCAAACGACAGCTTCACGTACGCGCGCGTGAACGCCTGGTGCATGATGTGCCCCCGCCACCCCGTGTCGGTGATCACCTCGCTGTAGCCGACGGTGTCGCCGTCGAGGAAGACGCGCTCGCGCGGGATCTCGACATCGTCGAAGATGACCACACAGTCCATTTCGTCGAACCGCGAGGAGAGCGGATAGTCGTAGGGGTCGCGCTGCTTGGAGTAGCTGTCGCGGCAGATGAAGCGCAGGCCCGGGGTCGCGATCGGGACCGCGAACGAGAGCGCGTAGCGACCGTCCTGGGGTCGGATATCGGAGCCCGGGTAGATGAGCAGCTCGTCGGCGAATGGAGCCAGGGTGGCGAGCATGCGGGCCCCCCGGACGACGATCCCGGTGTCGGTGTCGGCCACCTTGTGCAGCGCCACCTGCCCCATCGCCTGCTCGGCCTCCGGCTTGGTGCGGTCGACCTGCGGGTTCATCAGCGCGTGCGTGGTCGAGAGATCGTGGTCGCACATGTAGGCCTGATAGGCGACGAGGTGGGCGGCACCGTGCTCGTTGCCGCGGCGCGCCCACACGTCGGAGCGCCCGGCGAAGCAGGCGAAGGTGACGTTGAGGTAGTCCGGAGTCCGCCCCATCGTCCCGCCGGACAGAGCCGCCACCAGCTCGACCGCGCGCCGGCGCCGGGTGAGGTCGGCGGCGGCACGGGGCACGAGGTGGGTGACGTTGACGAGCCGCTCGCCGTCGTGCGGGGATGCGGCGAGCATCTCGTCGGCCCGCTCGTGCTGGAGATCGAAGACCCGGGCCAGGCTCACCGCGGCGCCGCGCAGCTCAGGGTGCTCCAGCGGGTGGCTGATCTTCTCGCCGCGCAGCCAGATCTCCCGTCCGCCCCGGCTCAGTCCCTCCAGGAACTGCTCGCCGGTGCGGGCCCCCTGCGCCTGGCTGCGCTCGACGGTGCTCATCAGCTGCCTCCTGCCGGTAGTGGATGTCCGAGCGCCTCGAGCCCTTGGCGCTCGGCCGCGACGGCCGCCGGGTCAAAGCGAAAATACGAGCGCGGCGGGAGGATGCCCCAGGTGTTGGAGGAATGGGCATCGTCTGGCCAGTCGCGCGGCTCGTGGTCGGACTCGAGCTGCTCCATGTCGCAGTAGAGCTCGACGAAGCAGTCTTCGTCGGGGATCCGAACGTACGCCGCCAGGTTCTGGCCCAGCGCGTGGCGAAGCGGCCCCCAGGCGAGCCAGCGGCCATGCTGGGCGAGGTGGTCTAAAGCGACGCGGAGCTCCCCCCAGTCAGTGAGCTCGAGCGCCAGGTGATGGAAGTGGGCATACCCCTTGCCCACCAGGGCGGTGCAGTGGTGATCGGCGTTGACGTGCAGCCACGCGCCTTCGTCCCCCAGTCGGTCGGTGACCGCCATGCCCAGCACGTCGCAGTAGAAGCTGGTCATGCCGGACAGATCGCCGGTGAGCGAGTTGACGTGGCCCAGCTTACGGGGGTGAAAACCGGCGAGCGTGGAGGTGGAGCGAGCGATCGCCGGGCGAGGGTCCGGATCCGGCTGCCACGGCACCAGCTCGACTCCGTGGCCGTCGGGGTCGGTGAGGTGAACGGCGCCCTCCTGCAGCCGGTGCTCCACGCCGAGGCCGTCGAGGTGAGCAATCGCGTCCGCGAGATCGATGCCACGCTTGAGCTCGTAGCCGGTGTGGTCGGGCCCGGGATGCCCGTCGAGCATCAACTCGAGTGAGTACGGTTCGTAGGCGCACGCGAGCCAGGCGCGCCGCTCGTCGCGCTCGCGGAGGGTGAGCCCGAACTGGATCGACCAGCGGGGGATCGCCTCGTCCAGATCGGCGACGCGCAGACAGGTGTGGTGGATACGACGAAGCCCGAGCACGCCTTTTGAATACAATATCCGCCCGGTATGAGAGGGTCAAGAACATGAAGGCGGTCCGGTTCGTCGATCCGATGGGCGGCGTTCGGGTCGGGACACTTCACGAGCCGGACGTGATCCGGGACGGCGGCCCGGCCGCCGCCGCGGGGTTCGTCCCCTCCCCGCAGGCGTGGGAGACCATCGCTGCCGCCTCCGGGCCCGAGTACCGGTTGCAGGACGTGCGCGTCCTGCATCCGGTGATCCCCGGCAAGATCGTGGCCATCGGGCTCAACTACCGAGCGCACGCCGCGGAGTCCGCGCTCGACGTGCCGTCGGTCCCCGTCGTGTTCGCCAAGTTCCCCTCGTCGCTCATCGGCCACGAGGCGGACATCGTGATCCCGCGGGAGGAGACGCGCCCGGATTTCGAAGGCGAGCTCGCCGTGGTCATCGGCCGGCCCACCTACCGTGCCACCCCGGAGGCCGCGCTGGACGCGATCGGCGGGATCTCCGCCCTGCACGACGTGTCCGGACGCCGCGCCCAGCTGGAGACGCCGCTGCGCCAGTTCACGCTTGGCAAGAGCTTTGACACGTTCACGCCGATGGGCCCGAGCATCGCCTCGATGGAAGGCGTCGACCTTGGCGACATCGGCGTGCGTACGATCGTGTCCGGAGAGGTGATGCAGGACGCCAACACCCGCGACCTGCTGTTCTCGGTGGTCGATTTGATCGTCTACGTGACCGCCGGGGTGACGCTCCAGCCCGGCGACGTGATCGCTACCGGCACCCCCAGCGGCGTCGGTGACTCGCGCCAGCCGCCGCGTTACCTGCGGGACGGTGACACCGTCGAGGTCGAGGTGCAGGGCGTGGGGACGCTGCGAAACCGCGTCCGCGCCGAGGCATGAGGCGAGCGATCGAGGCCGTGGCGGGCGGTCACCGGGCTCGCCGGCCTGGTGGACCCCGCCGAAACGGCGAGATCCGCTAGGAGAACCCCACCGAAACGGCGGGATCCGCTAGACGGGATCCCAGCGCAGGTGGAGGTGGGGTGGCCGGCGGAAGTTGAACCCTTCCGGCTCGGTCGGATGGCCGGGGTCCAGGCGCAGCTCAGGCAGGCGACCGAACAGCGCCTCGAGCGCTTTCGTCCCCTCGAGTCGCGCCAGATTGACGCCGATGCACATGTGCGGTCCCTTGCTGAAGGAGTAGTTCTGACGGCTGTTGGGACGATCGACGTCGAACCGATCGGGGTCCGGGAACACCTCGGGGTCACGGTTGGCGGCGTGGAACACCGGGATCACGTACTCGCCCCGGCAGATCACGGCGTCGCCCAGCTCGGTGTCCTCGGTCGCCCAGCGGTCGCTGTAGCCGACCGGCGGGACATAGCGAAGACCCTCCTGGACGGTCGCGGGCCACAGCGAGGGCTCGTCGAGCACCCGCTCCAGCTGGTCCGGATGGTGCAGCAGCACCCAGGTCGTGTTCAGGATCATCGACTCGACGGTCTCGATCGCCCCGAAGAGCACCAGGCGGAGGTTGGCGAGCAGCGACTCCTCGGCGAGCGTGGCCTCGCCGTGGAGGACCGAGGACAGCAGCGAGCCGTCGGGCGTCGCGCGCCGGCGGTCGATGCCCTCCATCAGCAGCCTCCGCAGTCGGTCGCGCGCGGCGTAGGCGGTCTGGAGCGCCTCCGGCTTCTGGTACTCGACGATTCCGGCGGCGAAGTCGTTGTAGATGTCGTGGACCTCGTCGACCTTGTCGAACCCGAGCCCGAGGATGTCGCCGGCGACGCCGACGGCAAATGGGTTGGCGAACTGCGACGCGAGCTCGACGTGGCCGTCAGCCTCGAAGGAGGCGATCAGCCGCTCGACATGACCCTCGACGACTGCGGTGAAGCTCTCGCGCACCGCTGAGTGCCGGAAACCGGGCTGGAACGGGACGCGCTGGCGGGCATGCTCGGGGCCGTCGAACGCCAGCATCATGTCGCCGAGGATCGTCCGATTCGGGTTGGCGTCCGAGAAGACGGTGAACCGCTGTGGCGATCTCTGCACCTCATCGATCAGCGCCGCCGAGGTCACCAGCCAAGCGCCGAGCTCCGGGAACCAGGTCACCGGCTCGTTTTGTCGCAGCTCACGCAGCCGGGCGCTGTGGTCATAGGCTTCCAGGTCCGCCAGCCGCAACGACGTCCCCAGCGGGAACCTTGCCGCGCGCTCTGCGCTACGGCTCGCGGTCGACTGGGGCGGGCTCATGCGTCGATGCCGCGAGCCGTCCCCAGCAGATCGAGCGAGCGGCGCATCGCGTCGGTGAGGTGGCGCCGCGTCAGCGCCTCGGCACGGCGGCCGTTGCCCGCCTCGATCGTGACCAGGATCTGCTCGTGCTCGTCGGCGTCCATTCCCATCCGCTCCGGCGTCTCGCTCTGGCGCTCGTAGATGACCTCGCCGATCCGCGCCACCCACAGCCGCTCCACGAACTGGAGCAGGAACTGGTTGCCGGAGGCCTGCACGAGCGCGATGTGGAACTCGCGGTTGGCGTCAAAGCTCGGCGACACGCCGGGAATCGCCCGACGCTGGGCGGCCAGAGCGGTGCGCATCCGCGCCAGCGGAGCGGGCGCCACCTCCTGCGCGGCGAGCCGCGCGGCCCCGGGCTCGATCACCAGCCGCGCGGCATAGGCGGCATGCATGTCGCTGCGGCCGACATCGGCCACCCGCGCGCCCCGGTTGGTGCGCATCTGTACCAGCCCCTCGGCGGCCAGGCGGCGCAGCGCCTCGCGGACCGGGGTCCGCGATACGCCGAGCTCCTCGGCGAGATCCTCCTGGTGGATTCGCGCCCCCCGGGGCAGCGACCCGGTGGTGATCCGGTCACGGATCGCCTCGTACACCTGATCGACGACGCTGGCGATTGCCAACGGCGCCGGCGACTGGCCCGGGGCCTGCGCCGCTGTGCCGGTGGCCGGCATCGGCCCAACCCGCCGCATCGCCTAGACGGCGGCGGCAACCTCGCTCAGCGCCTCGCCCATCGCGCTCACCAGCTGATCGATTTCGTCGGCGGAGATGATCAGCGGCGGGGAGAAGGCGACAGCATTGGCGTAGGGCAACCCGCGGCCGATGACCCCGCGAGCGAGCAGCGCCTCGCTCAGCGCGCCCGCCGTCACCGACCGCTCCAGAGCGACCGCCTGCATCAGCCCCTCGCCGCGCACCTGAACCACCCCGGGCCGTCCCTCCAGCGCGGCCAGACCCGCGGCCAGCCGCCGCCCGGACTCGGCGGCCCGCTCGGGCAGCCCCTCGCCGCGGAGGATCTCCAGGTTGGCCAAACCCGCGGCGCAGCATGTCGGATGTCCGGCGTAGGTGCCACCGTGGGCGAGCAGGTAGCCGTCTTCGCTCTCCAGCCAACCGCGCACTCGCGGACCGACGACGACGCCGCCGAGCGGGAGATAGCCGCTGGTGACGGCCTTGGCGAACGTCATCAGGTCGGGCGAGACGCCGTAATGATGGCTGCCGAACCACGACCCGAGGCGGCCGAAGCCGGTGATCACCTCATCGAAGATGAGCAGCGCGCCGCACTCGTCGCACAGCTCCCGCAGCCCTTGCAGGTAGCCGGCGGGCGGGGGGAACACGCCACCGGCTCCGATCACCGGCTCGACGACGATGGCGGCGATCCGCCCCGGGCCGTGGTAGGCGACGGCCTCGCGCATCGCCGGCAGGCTGTCGTGGCGGACCTGGTAGGTGTCGGGCAGCATTGGGCCGAACGGCGCCCGGTTCGCGGGCAGCCCCCCGATCGAGGTCCCGCCCAGCATCACACCGTGGTAGCTGTAGTGGCGACTGAGGAAGATGGTGCGACCGGCGTCACCGGCGGCTCGGTGGCCGGCCCGAACCAGCTTGAGCGCACTGTCGATCGCCTCGGAGCCACTGGTGGTGAACAGCACCCGAGCGTCGGCGATCGGCTCGAGTTCGAGCAACGCCTGCGCCAGCCGTTGCTCGGGACCATTGGTGAACCGCGCGAACGTGTGGTAGGCCTCCACGCTGGTCATCTGGGCGTGAACCGCGTCGGCGATCTCGCTGCGGCCGTGGCCGGCGGCGCAGTACCACAGCGACGCGGTGCCATCGAGATAGCTGCGGCCCGCGGTGTCCCACAGCCGGCAGCCCTCGGCCCGGGCGATCTCCAGATATTCGTCGGCCGGGCGCGCGGGCGCGGCGAACGGGTGAAGCACGCCGGGAATGGTCATTTTCTGAGCTCCACTTCTCTTTCGGCCTCCTCCTCGGGAACGGCTAGCGCCACGTGCAGGGTCTGCGCCGTGACCTCGGGTTGCTCGCCCACCAGCTCGAGCGTCTGCTCGGACTCCGCCACGGTGTTCTCCAGTCGGCCGATGCCCTCCACTTCCACGGCCACGTGGTCGCCGGGCTGTACCGGTCGCGAGTTGGCCGGCGTCCCGGTGAGCAGGACGTCGCCGGGCTCGAGCGTGATCAGACGGGCCACATCGGCCACCTGATAGGCGAACGAGAACATCAGGTCGGTGCCGGTGTGGCCCTCCTGGACCTGAGTTCCGTTGACGTAGGTGCGCACGGTGAGATCCTCGGGGTCGACGTCGTCGGCATCGACCAGCGCCGGGCCGAGCGGGCAGAAGCCGTCCTGGCCCTTCACCCGCAGCATCGAGCCTCGGTCGGCGTGGCGGAAGTCGTGCACCCCCCAGTCGTTGGCGACGGTGTAGCCGGCGACGTAGTTCAGCGCGTCGGCGATACTGACGTCACGGCAGCGGCGGCCGATGACCACCGCCACCTCCCCCTCGTAGTTGAGGAAGCGACACCCGGGAGGCCGGACGACGGTGGCGCGATGACCGGAGACCGAGGACGGTGGCTTCATGAAGTACGAGGGCGTCTGCGGCAGTCGCGCCATGCGGTACTCGACCGCGCGCGAGCGGTAGGTGAGGTGGGTGGCGATGATCTTTTGAGGAGACACGGGCGCCAGCCACTGCTGGACCTCGTCGGCGTTGACCGTGAGTTGCCAGGCGTGAACCGTGTCGGCCTCGAGTGTGCCTTCGCGCACGCAGTCGTCCTGCCGTATGCGCACGTGCCTCATACCCGCGTGTCCTCCCGGTGCTGGGCGACCACCTCGACCCCATCCACCGTATACCCGAAGGTGAAGCGGTAGCCCCGGAGCATCTCTCGCGGGGCGATCGCCTGCAGGTCCTCGAGCGTGTCGTCGAACAGCCTCAGCTCCGCGCTCCCCTCCCAGATCGGCGTTGCGTCGCGATCCCGGCCGCCCGCGCGGACGAGCTCGAACACGTCGGGGCGGTCCCCGGACGCGGCCGGGTAGTGCCGCGTGTTGTGCATCGGCGGGTCGTTGACCGTTGGTCCGGTGGCCGAGACGTGCTCCAGGGTTACCTCCATCCGCGCGATCTGACGGTCGTTGGCGGCGCACGTGGCTCCAAACCGGGCACCCGCGACCAGCCGCGGGGTCGCCTGGCCGGCGGCGAACAGCCGCGTCATGTGGATCGACCCGAGCTTCTTGGGAAACCCCTGGATCCAGCCACGGTACATCGCGAAGTCCTTGTCGACCCAGATGTAGACGCAGCGACTGACCGGCTCGCCCTGGAAGCGCGCGCCCACCACCAGGAAGAACTCCCGGTACTGGGACTGCATCGGGTCGGTGAGCTCGCGCCGGTCGGCTGAGCACGACTGCCAGTCGGCGAAGATCGCGGCCATCGCGCCCGGGTCGTCGGCCGGCTCCAGCTCGGCGGGCAGGAGCGCGGCGACCGCCTCCGGATCGGTGCGGTACTCGGCGATCAGAAAGTCCCCGGAGTAGTGCCACGGCGGCGGCGGGACGATGCCGGCGCGGCCATCGGGAGACAGCGGAGCGGTGTACCCGCGCAGACTCACGCCGCCAGCCCCGGTGCCGGAGCCGCCGCGCGCCGGGCCGCCTCCACGAGGCGGTCAAACAGGATCCGCTGCTCGGGCTCAGCCATCTTCTCCGGATGCCACTGGACGCCCAGACAGTCCCACTCCGACCGCGGCTCTACTGCCTCGATCACGCCGCCCGAAGCGCGCGCCGTGACCTCCAGATCACCGGCCTGCGCGATCTGATGGTGGTGGATGGTGTTCACGGAGATCGTCGCGCGGTCAAACGCGCGCTGCACGCGGGAACCGCCGGTCAGCGTGACCGGGTGCCGGGCGGCGCGGATCTGCTCGCCATCCAGGCCGATCAGCTCGGGGTGTCCGTCGCTCTCTCCCGGGCGCTGGGCGAGCCGGCCGCCGTGGGCCACGGCAAGCAACTGGGCCCCGCGGCAGATGGCGAGCGTCGGTAGCTGCCGCGCTCGGGCGGCGGCGATGAGGGCCAGCTCGAACCGGTCGGCGTCGAGGTCCTCCTCCTTCACGTCCTCCCGAGCCGCGCCGTAGCTTGCCGGATCGACATCGCCGCCGCCGGTGAGCAGCACACCGTCGGCCAGCGCCATCAGCTTGCGCGCCGGCTCATCGATGGCTCCCGGCGGGCGAGTCACGAGCAGCGGCTGCCCGCCGGCCTCGGCGACCCGATCCGCGTACGCCGGATCGAGCGTGTCCAGCACCGTGTCGGGGCCGAGAAAGGTCGGCAGGGCCCGGCGCCAGCAGGTGACCAGAATCAGGGGGCGCTTCATCTCGTGGTCAAAAGCTTTGCATACATTATGTGACATCGGTGGTCCCAGCGCCCGCCCCCGGCGCCCTGCCCCCCGGGACGATCACCGACGAAGGCGCTCGCGGCGCCCGAGATTGGTGCTCTCGTCGTGCGTGCCCCGGACGCGCCTCCCGCGGGACAGGATTATCGATGATGTAGAGTCGATTTTGGCGAGCAACTGCCCCCGAGGAGAGATCGCATGGCCACGACCACGGTCAACCCAGTACTTCACCACGTGACACTCAAGACCACTCGGATGGCGGAGATGGCGGACTGGTATCGCAACGCCGTCGGGTTGGTGCCCAACCACTACGGTCCCTTCGGCGCCTGGCTCACCAACGACTCGGCCAACCACCGGGTGGCGCTGCTCGTCGCCCCCGGGCTCGACGACGACCCCGGCAAGATCGCCCACACCGGCATGCACCACCTGGCCTTCGAGTACCCCGACGTGGGCGCGCTGCTGTTTACCTACGAGCGTCTCCGCGGCCAGGGAATCACCCCCCACGCGTGCTTGGATCACGGGCTGACGACGTCGCTGTACTACGTGGACCCTGACGGTAACAGCGTGGAGCTGCAGGCCGACAACTTCGGCGATTGGAACGCCTCGAGTGAGTGGATGCGCACGGCACCGGAGTTTCAGCGCAACCCGATCGGGGTCAACACCGATCCCGACAGGCTGCTCGAGGCGTGGAAGGCCGGCGCCGACGCCTCAGAGCTCCATCGAGGGAGCTTTGCCGGCGAGTTCGATCCCGGCACGCCGCTGGATCTGAGACTGCCCGCCGAGGCCCAGGACACGCCGGTCGAGGCGATCTAAAGCAAAGGGGCGCTCAGCCGGCCTGGTCGGAGATGCTCTCCTGGAGGCTCTTGACGATCTCGCGCTCGTTGCCGTCCAGGTGCTCGGTGAGCGCCTTGCCCACCGTCGAGCCCCGGCCCGACCGCGCCGCCTGCAGCAGCGGCGCGTGGCGGTCGTAGGGCGAGCGGGTGGCCAGGACGTCGGTCTCGATGTAGACGATCCGCAGGTAGCGCTCGCCGGCGTGCCACAGCTCGGTGACCATTCGCTGCAGGCGCGGCGTCATCACCGGCCTCATCAGCGCACTGTGAAACGCGGTGTGGCCATCCCAGAACTCGTCCGAGTCGACCGCGGCGTCGCTCATCGCCGACAGCTCGCGCTCGAGCCGCGAGATGTCGTCCTTGGTGAGCTGTGGGGCCGCGCGAACCGCCGCATCGACCTCGATCAGCTTGCGCAGGCGGTAGATCTCCCGGAGGTCGTCGAGCTCCAGCGGGGCCACGATCGCGGTTCGGGCGGGACGCAGGACCACCAGCCCCTGACCGGACAGACGCTGCAGCGCCTCGCGCACCGGGCTGTGGCTGACGCCCAGGTCGGCGGCGAGATCACTGATCGACAGGGCCTCCCCGGGACGGAGCCTTCCCTCCAGGATGGCGCGCCGGACCGCGTGGCTGACCCGGTCCACCAGCGACTGGGTCGCGAGCGAGATGGGAGCTATGCCGGTCTTGGTCGCCAAGGTGAAGCTCACGCCGGTCGGCGGTGGCGTTGCTCACCACCCGGACCCAGCTATCGATGATAGATCATCCTACGGCCCGAGCCGGGAGCACTCCGGGCGGCCGGGGGCAGCCGGGGACGCCTGGCGCCGCCTCCGCGCCAGCCCACTCCTACCACGCCCGCGCTGGTCTCGGACCTGCTCTGGGGAGTAGATTGGCGTCGATGACGACCGAGGCGTTGACCGTCGAACACCTCGAGCGCTGGGTATCCGCCGGCGCCCATTGGCGCGTGGTGCAGGTCACACACGACCACGCCGTGGTGGATTTATGCGCCTGTACCGGAGAGCCCGTCGAGCGCCGGCAATCCTCCGACCCGGCGGTGATCGGATACCTGCGCACGGCCCCGTCTGATCTGGACTTGAGCTGAGCCTGAATTCAGGGTCCCGTGTCGATGACGTGGGACGGACGACGGCTCGACTCGCGCGAGAAGGTGGCGGTCAGGTCGACGATCGCCTCCGCGAGTCCAGCTCGATGAAGAAGCCAACCCGGGTCTGGTGAGTTCGTCGCTGAGCTTGAGACTGAGCGCGCCCGCGGCCGAGATGCCGCTGCGCCTGAGGATCCGTCTTCGCCTGAGCTTGACGTCGTACGGCTTGTCGAGGCGCTGGAACGCCACGGCGTCAGGTATGTGGTCGTTGGCGGCTTGGCCGCTCTCGGCTACGCGGCCGAGAGGCTGACGAACGACGCCGACTGCGTCGTGCGCCACGATCGAGTCAACCTCGACCGGCTCGGCCGCGCGATACAGGAGCTGGGCGCGCGTCTTCGCGTCGAGGGGATGAGCGATGAGGAAGCCGGGCTGCTGACGGTGCAGCTCGACGGGTCCGCCCCGTCCCGCTGAGCGAATCGGTCGTGACACGAACTGATGCTCCAGGACACGAAGACGTGCCCGGATCCCTTCGGCACGATGCGCACATGCCAGCGGCGCATCCCGATTCGGCGGCTGACGATTGGGGTCGTCAGCTCTGCTCGGCGGCGATCGCCGGCTCGACGTCGCGGGTGGTCTCGCTCTGGCGAGTTGGCGGGGCGGTCCGAGGGAGCACGAGAATGGCGAACAGCAAGCCGACGCCGAAGATCCCGGCGGCCCACCAGAACGCGGTGGTGTAGCCGTGGACCATGGCGGCGGCCTGGAGGTCGTGAGTCCCCACGTGGCTGTGGGCGAACGCGGCCGCGGAGCTGGCAAACAGGGTGGACAGCAAAGCGGTTCCGACCGAGCCGCCGACCTGCTGGGAGGTGTTGACCATCGCTGAGGCGACACCGGCCTCGGTGCGATCGACGCCGAGGGTGGCGGTCCCGAACGCCGGGGCGAAGATGGTGCCCATCCCGAGGCCGAGGATGATGAGCGCCGGCAGCACGTGGCTGGCGTAGGTGGAGCTCGGGGTCAGCCGGGTGAGCCAGAGCATCGCGATCACGCCGAGCGTCATGCCGAAGACGATCAGCGGCTTGGCTCCGGTGCGCGGCAGCACGCGGGTCTGCGCGGTCGTCGACGAGATCACGATTATCGCGGTCATCGGCAGGAAGGCGACGCCCGTCATGAGCGGGGAGAACCTGAGGTTCTGCTGCATGAAGTAGGTGAGGAACAAGAACACGCCGAACACGCCCGAGCCGGCGAGGACGATCGAGACGTAGGCGCCGCCGCGGGCACGATCCCACACGATGTGCAGCGGTAGCAGCGGATTCTCGTGACGCTGCTCGATCAGCACGAACCCGCTGAGCAGCACGACGCTGGCGGCCAGCGAGATGATGGTCGCGGGATCCGACCACGAGCTGGTCTCGGCGCTAGAGAACCCGTACACGATCGCGAACAGGCCTCCGGACGCGGTCAGCACGCCGGGCACGTCGATGCTGGGGCGGTTGGCCTGCGCCTGGTTGATCAGCAGTCGCAGCGAGAGGATCGCCGTCGGGACCGCGATCACCAGATTGACGTAGAGACACCAACGCCAGGAAAGGACCTGGGTGAGCACGCCGCCGAGGAGCAGTCCGACCGAGGCGCCGCCACCGGCGATCGCGCCGAAGATCCCGAATGCCTAGGTCTCCCAGCTTGCCGCCGAGCAGGAGCAGACTGCCGAACGCCAGCGCGTAGGCGGTCACGACCCACTGTCGGCTGTCGGTGGAGAATCCGAGCGCCTTCTGGGCCGACGGCAGCGCGATGTTGACGATTGTCGCGTCCAGGACGACCATCAGCTGAGCGATACCCAGCAGGGCCAGGACGGCCCAGCGGTTGGGCTCGGGGCGAGTCTGGCCATCGGTGCTCGACACGGGTCCGCCCCTGGCTTATCGGCAGTCGAGCTGTCCGGCGAGCGGGTCCGGGCCGAGGTCGATCAAAGCGCTGTGCCTAATCGGGCGGTACTCGGCTTGCGCCCGGTCGAGCGCGAGCCAGTGGATAGCAGGCTCGTCGGGGTCGACGATCAGCAGCTCGTCGACGTGGTGAGCAGCGTAGAAGGGCAGCTTCTCCCAGGTCTCATCGCCAGGTGAGAGGATCTCGGCCACGAGCGCAGCGGTGGCATTCCACAACTCGTCTGGTCCTGGCCGGTGCAGGGCTTCGTCGGCGACCCGGTAGTTGTCAGGGTCGCCGAGGTTGAACTCGCCGACGATCTCCAGCCCGGCGGCGGCTGCCGGAGGCGCGAGCGGGCGCTGGTCTGTAGCCGGCCGGCCACTGCTGCCGCAATCGCTGGCCACGGTCAACCTTGCGTCGTCCGCTCCCGTCACCGGATTGCTGGGCGCCGATCAGATGATCCACTACGGATCGGTCATCTTTGACTACCGCGGCGGGCGCCTGGTCCTGGGCGCCGGCTGACGCCACGAGGTCCGCCTGGACGCGAACCACCTTTCCTGGTGACACCGGCGTCGCGGATTGTCGGCCGGCTCGACGTCACCCGCCTCCGGCGAGCGCCCCCGCCGACGGCTCCTGAGGCGACACCGAGATTCCGGCCTGCTTGGCGAGCCCGGAGAGATTGGTCACGTCGCCGTTGGCGGAGGTGATCGTCGACGGATCGAAGTTCCCGCTCTTGGCACTCTCGCCGATCGACTTGAGCTTGTCTCCGAGCGCCGTGAACGGGGCCACCAGGCTATGCAGCTTCGGACTCGCCTGCGCGTCCGTCAGCGCGAGCTTGAGCTCGTGATAGGCGAAGAGTCCGGCGAGGCCGGCTTTCACCAGCGCCACCTTGTGCTTGAGAATTCCGCCTGAGAAGGTGCCGTCCTTGAGCGGCTTGTAGATGTAACGGTGAAACGCGCCGAAGGCGAGGCCGGCATGAAGCGCAAATTTCGCGGTGGGCAGATGGCCGACATCCGGCGTCGTCGAGCCGGTGGCCGCGCCGGTCGCGCCTGCGGAGCTCGAGCTCGAGCTGCCGGAGCCGCCGCAGCCGGCAACGATCATCGCGAGTCCGATCAACCCCACCAACAGCAGCCTGCGGTTTCTCTGACCCATGCCTCTCCCTCGTGAGCTTGCCCGCGAGCTTATGTGCTAGCGACGGCCTGTCAAGGCCGGGGCGCAGCGTGGTAACTGGTCTGTAACGCGAGACAGGCGATGCCGCGCGGTGGTGGGCTAGCCGCCCAGGGTGCGAGCCGCGAAGTACGCGGCACCAGCTCCGATGGCGAGCCCAGCCGCGAACGCCGGTAGCCGCCGCTTGGGCTTGGGGGTCTGAGCCAGTCCCAGCACGTCGGCGGCCATTGGTCCGTAGACCTGCGCCGCCGCACCAATCGTCCGGCTGACCCCGCCGAGCTGTCGAGCTTGGCGGCGCGCTTTGCGCTTCCCGGCGGCCTTGCCCACCTTCCACCCCACCTTGACGGGCGGGCGCGCCGCTCGGACAGCCGCGCGTCGCAGCCTCGGGTGACGAATCATCGCCACCGTCCCGGTCACGCCCAGTCTCGCTGTTGTCTTCTTACTGGGGATCGCTGAACTCCTTCATCGAATCGCATCGTACCCGGCCGAGATCGAGTCGACACGTACGACCACGAACATCGGATCGGCGAGAGCGACGGCTACACCCCGCTCTCGGCCGCGTCGAGCTACGCTTCTTCTGTGCCGGCATCGTCTGCAGCCAACGGTTTCGACATACCGGGCCTGGTTGCCCTCCTGCTCGTATTCGCGGTGGCGTTGGCGCCGGTCCTCACCCGACGACGCTCCGACGGCTCCGGCCCCGACTCGGACGACAGCGGTGGGCGCGGCCCGCGACGGCCCCCGTCACCGCCCCCGACGCCGGGCGGCGGGATCCCATTGGCCGACGCAGAGCCGGCCCGGGCGCGACTGCGCGATCACCATCGCCCCACCGATCTGTGGGATCGTCGCTCGCGCCGCCGCGAGCACCCGCCTGATCGGCAACCACTCACCCGCTGAGGGCGAGTCACAGGACCAGCGTCAGCGGACGCTCCAGCGAGCCGCGGATCGCGTCCAGGAACTGAGCTGCGTCCGCGCCGTAGAGAATCCGGTGGTCGCAGGTCAACCGCAGCGTCATCACCTGCCGCCCCACCACCTCGCCGTCGACCACGGCCGCCACCGGACGCGCCGCCCCCACGCCCAGGATCGCCGCCTGCGGCGGGTTGATCACCGGCGTGATCGCCGACATTCCGTACATGCCGAGATTGGAGACGGTGAAGGTGGCGCCGGAGAGCTCTCCGGGCGTGATCTCTCCGCTCCGCACGCGGGCGGCGAGCCGGCGCGTTTCCGATGCAATGGCGCCGAGCGAGCGGGTGTCGGCATCGGTGACGGTGGGCACGACCAGGGCGTCCCGTGCTGCGACGGCCACCCCGATGTTGACCCGGCCGTAGAGCTCGAACGCTCCGTCGCGGTATGCGCCGTTGGCGCGCGGGTGGGCACGCAGGGCCAGCGCGCAGGCCTTGACAACGATGTCGTTGAGTGAGGGCGCGTCGCCGCCGACCTCCCGCTTGAGCTGCGCGCGAAGCTCGATCGCCGGGTCGATGGCCACCTCGGCCTCAACCTGAAACTCGGGCACGGTCGCCTTCGCCTCGCTCATGCGGCGGGCCACCACCTGCTGCAGTCGGGTCGGTCTCACGATCGTGACACTGCCCTTCGCCGACTCGGTCTCGGGCGCCGGCGCCGGCCGGCGTTGGGGCTCGGGCGGCGGTGACTGGCGCCCGGCGGGTGAAGCCCGCCCTTCGGCGCCCGGCGGAGCCAGCGAGATGCCGGCGAATCGGGCGACGTCGTGCTTGGATATCCGTCCACGGGGCCCCGACCCGCGGACTTCGCCGAGCTGCACCGCGTGTCGCTCGGCCAGGCGCCGCGCCAGTGGGGTGGCCCGGACCGAGGGCTCGCCATCGGTCGTGGCGGCGCCGATCGACGTCACCGGACCGTTGGTCGCGACCGATGGGCCGGCGGTGACGGGGGAAGGATCGTCGTCCGCCACCCCGATCCGGGCCATCACCGCCCCCACCGCCACCGTGGTACCGGCCGCGGCGACAATCTCCAGCGTCCCGGCAGCCGGCGACTCATACGTCACCGTGGCCTTGTCGGTCTCGATCTCGGCCAGCTCCGCGCCCTCTTCGACGTGCTCCCCCGGCTCCTTGAGCCAGGTCAGGATCGTCCCCTCCTCCATCGCGTCGGACAGCTGCGGCATCGTGATCGCAGTCAAGCGATCACGTCCAGCGCCGCACCGACGATCGTCTCGGCGTCGATGCCGAAGTACCGGTAGAGATCGTCCACGTCGCCTGACTGTCCGAAATCGGTCACTCCCAGACAGGCGACGGGGACGCCGCGGATGGTGGCCAGGAAGCTGAGCGTGTGGGGATGACCGTCGAGGACCGTGACCATCGGCGCCGCGCGCTGCGCGGGGAAGATCTGCTCGAGGATCCAGTCGTCGCCCGCCGCCAATCCGCTACGCGCCTGGAGCGCGCGGAAGGCGAGATCGGCCGAGGTGAGGCAGACGACGTCGGCAGGGTAGCCGGCAGCACCGAGCTCCTCACCGGCGGCCAGCGCCTCCGGGACCGTCGCTCCCATGCCCACGATCGTGATCGCGGGCGCAACCGAGCTGCGCCGCAGCAGGTAACCGCCGGCGAGCGTCTGCCGGCGCCGGAGCTCGCGCGCCGCGGGCTCGGTCGGAAGGCGGGCGAGGGCCTGGTCGATCGGCCGCGTGGTGAGCCGGAAGTAGGCCGAGCATCCCGCCGGGCGGCCCAGCTGACCCAACGCGTGCAGCAGCGCCCACTCCAAGTCCTGCGCGAACGCCGGCTCCCAGGCCACGCACCGCGGCTGCTCCAGCCCCACCGAAGGGGTGATGATCGACTGGTGGGCCCCGCCCTCGGGGGCGAGGGTCACGCCCGACGGCGTGCCGATCAGGATCGACTGGCCACCGGCGTACAGCGAGAACGACCACGGTTCGAGCGCGCGGTTGACGAACGGGTCGTAGATGGTGCCGACCGGAAGCAGCGGCTGGCCGGAGCGAGACCAGGTGGATCCGAGCTCACCGAGGAGCCCGACGAGGTTGCCCTCGGCGATGCCCAGCTCGACGTGCTGGCCGTGCTCGCTCTCCCGCCAGCGCAGGAGCGTGTTGGTGTCGTCGGCGAACCAGTCGATCCGGTCTCCGGGATGCCAGATGCCGACGCGATTGATCCAGCCGCCGAGGTTGGTCGAGGAAGCGACGTCGGGGCTGACGGTGACGACACGGGCGGCGACGTCGGGAGCGGAATGGGCCAGGTCGACGAAGAAGCGCCCCAGCGACTGCTGGGTCGAGACGCTGCCCGTATGGTCACGTCCCAGTTGTGCCGGAGGGTCGGGAGGGTCGGCGAGTGGCGGTTGCGTGCGGCGCAGGCGCTCGGCGGCATCACGGCACAGCCGGGCCTCGAGCGACGCCTCGTCAAACGGCGCCCACGGATCCTCGGCCGAGGTTCCCAGCGCCACCGCCAGCTGCTCCCACTCGGCGGTGGTGAGCAGCGCCGAGTGGTTGCCGGGGTGGCCGAGCGTCGGCAGTCCCCACGCCTTGATCGTGTACGCGAACACCACCGAGGGCCGGTCCGAGACCGCCTCGGCGTCGCGCAGCGCATGCAGCAAACGGCCGAGATCATGGCCACCCAGATCCCGGATCGCGCTCACCACCTCGGCGTCGCTGCACTGCGCCAGCAACCGCGCCAGCGCGGGGCGGCCGTCGCCGACGAGCCGCTTGCGGAGCTCGCCGGCCGGGGCCCGGAGCAGGCGCTGGTACTCCTCGTTGGTCATCTCGTCGATGCGTTGGCGCAACCCCTCGCCGCCCTCGCGGGCGAACAGCTCGTGCAGCCAGCGGCCGTATTTGACCGTCTCGGTGTGCCAGCCCGCCGCCTCGAACATCCGGCGAAGCCGGTCGACCGCCATGTTGGGCACGATCCGGTCAAGCGATTGCCGGTTGACGTCGATGACCCACAGGACCTCGCCGAGCTGGGCCACGACCGGGTCGATGACCGCCTCCCAGCAGGCGCCCTCGTCAAGCTCGGCGTCGCCGACGACCGCCACCTGCCGTCCGCCCTGCGGCACTTCGAAGTGGCCGGCGACGTAGCGGTGGGCCAGCGCGCTCCAGATCGGAGCGGTGGCGCCGATGCCGACCGAGCCGGTCGAGAAGTCGGCCGGGACCGGATCCTTGGCCCGGCTCGGATAGCTCTGCAGCCCCCCGAACTCCCGCAGCGTCGTCAGATAGGCGGCATCGAGCTGCCCCAGCAGATACTCGATCGCGTGCAGGACCGGGGAGGCGTGGGGCTTGACCGACACGCGGTCAGGGCCGCGCAGATGCGCGAAGTAGAGCGCGGTCATGATCGATACCGACGAGGCCGAGGACGCCTGATGACCACCGACCTTCACCTCGGCGGTCGCGCCCCGCACCTTGTTGGCGTGGTGGACAATCGATGTTGCCAGCCACAGGACCCGCCGCTGGACCGAGGCCAGCACGTCCAGGTCGACCGACGGGGCCTCCGGGGGTGCTGCTGTGACGCGGGCGGTCATCGTCGGAGTGGGAATAGTATCGCTAATCGATTATCGATACCAAGCACCGATCCGGATCGCGCAACTCTGCAGCGAGTAAGCGAGGCCGACTTGGAGACAACATTGTGAGCATCGAAGCGAACTTCATCACAGCGAGCGACGGCAGCAAGACCGTTCTGACTCGCGCTCGGGTGTTCGACGGCCAGCGGCTGCGTGAGCCTGACACGGTGGTGATCGACGGCGAAATGATCGCCATCGATCCGGAGGGTGGCCGGGTGATCGACTGTGATGGTGCCGTGCTGCTGCCCGGGTTGATTGACGCCCACGTCCACCTGTACGGGCGGGAGGACCTGGAGCAGCTCAGCGCGTTTGGGGTCACGACCGCGCTGGACATGGGCACTCCATGGGCGGTGGTCAACGAGCTGCGCGGTCTACGCGGGGTGACCGACATACGGAGCCCTGGAAAGCCGGCTTGCGCCCCGGGCAGCGCTCACGCGCGGATGCTCGATGCTCCTCCTGAAGCGCAGGTAGCCGGTCCCGACCAGGCTGCCGGTTTCGTCAGCGACTGGATCTCTCATGGGGCGGACTACATCAAGATCATCCTCGCTCGGGATGGTCTTGATCAGCCGACGCTGAACGCGATCGTGGCTGCCGCCCACGAGCACGGCAAGCTGACCATCGCGCACGCCTCCAGCTTCGCTGACATCGCCATGGCCCAGGAGGCGCAGGTCGACGTGGTCACGCACGCCCCCCTCGATAGGGCGCTCGACAAGGCCGCGGTGGGGCGGATGGTCACCGAGAACCGCATCTCGGTGCCGACGCTTACGATGATGGAAGGGATCATCGAGCAGTCCCATCCTCCCGGGTCCACCTATGCTCCGGCGCGAGCAACCGTCACCGCCTTCTATGAGGCGGGCGTGCCCATCCTGGCCGGCACCGACGCCAACCACGCCAACGGGGCTCCTGCGGCGATCCGACACGGCGAGAGCCTGCACCACGAACTGGAGCTGCTCGTCGACGCCGGCCTGTCCACCGTCGACGCCCTCCGGGCCGCCACCTCGTTACCCGCCCAACATTTCGGCCTCACCGACCGCGGCGTCATCGAACCGGGCCGCCGGGCCGACCTCGTGCTCATCGACGGCGACCCCATCCACGACATCACCGCGACGCGCCAGATCAAGCACGTCTGGTGCGCCGGCACACCGCACAACCACGCCTGACCATCCGGCGTGAACTATCATCCGCACTAGGAGTCGCCGGTTTGAGAGCCTCCCAATCGACGAAAGCACGTCCTTTGACGACGAAAACCGGCATCGCCCCTATCTCGGCTGAAACCCAGTCGTTGGTTGATCGGGTGAGCCATGCTGTTCGCCAAGCCATCCTGGTGGGAAGGCTGCGTCCGGGAGAGGCGCTTTCGATCAGCGATCTCGCCACCGACCTCGGTGTCAGTCACAGCCCGGTACGCGAAGCCCTGCAGCGTCTGTCGGGCCAAGGACTGGTCGTGCTACGTCCGGCCCGCACCGCGATCGTGGCGCCCCTGGAGCTCGAGGATCTGGAGGAGATCTACCGTCTGCGCAGATTGATCGAGGTCGACGCCGCCGCCCGGGCAGCACCCGACCTCACTGATGAGCACTTTGCGCTGCTCGAGCGTGAGCTGGGCGCGATGACCAGCGAAGCCGTCGACTCCGACGACTTCTGGAACAGCCACAACGCGTTCCACCACGCGTTGCTCGTGCCGGTCCTCTCGTCTCGAACTGAGCGGATGATCACCGAGCTCTGGCACGCGGTTGAGCGCTACCTGCGGATCGTCTACATCGAAACCGACGTTCTGTTCGCGCGCTCCCCGTACGACCGTCACCGGCCGCTACTCGACGCCGCGCGATCCCGAGACTCGTCGAAGATGGCCGTGGCGCTCACCGATCACCTGTTGAACAACGAGCGGGAGGTCGTCAAGAGCCTCCAGCAGACAATCACCGCGCCGCCGACGGACGGATTGACCCCAGCGACCGGCTAGCTCAGCCCAACTCAGATCGTCTCGACCTTGGTGTCGTCGGCGTCGTCGGGAAGCCGTAGATCGAGCGGGGTGCCCGGATCGAACTCGCCGGCGAAGCTTCGCCGATGCAGCTCAGCGGCATCGGCCCCCGCCTTCCACGCCTCGAACAGGAGTTGCGGATCGGTGTTGACCCCGATCGGGTTGGTCTGGAACTCCGGAGCGGTGCGCATCCATTCGCTCGATGCCTCCCAACTCCCGAAGTTGTCGACCTGAAGCTCGACGCTGTTGGCGTCCGGGTCGACGTAGTAGAGCGATGTCGTCAGCCCGTGGTCCAGACAGGCGTGCGGGGTGATCCCCTCGTTCTTGAGCCGCTCGTAGGCGGAGAGCAGGCTCTCGATGTCCGGATACTCGAAAGCCAGGTGATGCATCCCCGTGTGCGCGATCTTGCCCGGGTCATCGTCGAGTCCGGGAGCGACGAGCAGGGCGATGCGATGGTTGGCGGCATCGTTCGTGAGCCAGGCCCCGAAGGGGCCGTAATGGTTCGGCTTCATCCCGACGACCGTCCCGTACCAGTCCGCCATCTGCTGCTGCCGGGTGGTCTTGAGCGTTGCGTGGTGAAGGATGGGATGCGCGGTTGTGGACATTCGGTCTCTCCTCGAATGGATTTTGGCTAGCTGCCAAGCCGCATTTTCTACCGTTGATCGGCGTGCGGTGGAGGCGGTCTCAGTGGTCGGACCGCTGAGTCGCTCGGACCGCCGTGAACGTGTGCGCCATGCTGCCGGCTCGCGCCACGAAGCTCTCCAAGCTATCCCCAGCTTCCAGGTATCGCGGCGGCGTACGAGTCATCCCGATTCCGGCGGGCGTGCCGGTGAAGATCACATCGCCCGGGTGCAGAGTCACGATCCCGCTGAGGTACGAGATGATCTCCGGGACGGAGAGCAGCATCTGTGCGCTGCTGCTGCGCTGGACCTCCTCCCCATTGAGCAGACAGGCCAGCTCGATAGCGTCGGGATCCGGATATTCATCGGGAGTGACCAGAATCGGGCCGAGGGGCGCGAAGCCGGCCAGCGACTTGCCCAAGCCGAACTGCGGAGTCCCTTCCGGGCGCCACTGAATGTCACGGTCGGACAGATCCTGACCGGCAGTGACTCCGGCGACGAACCCCCACGCGGCCGAGGACGCCACATTCCGGCCCCGCCGACCGATCACCACCGCGATTTCCACCTCCCAATCCACGGTCTCGGTCGAGAGCGGGATCGCTCCGTACGGTCCGGTGATCGCCGTCGACAGCTTGGTGAAGACGAGCGGCACCGCGGGCACGGCCATGCCGGCCTCGGCGCCGTGGTCGGCGTAGTTGACCCCGATCCCGAAGATCTGCCGCGGCTGTGGTGACGGCGAGCCCAATCGATCACGGTCGATCGTCACCTGCGCGCTGTCGGGCGGATCGCCAGCGAGGGCAAGCACCGCGTCCCAATACTCGTAGGCCAGCTCAGGCTCGGCGGGAATCGTCCCTTCGCTGGCGCGGTGGACATCGATGCCGACAGCACCGTGCAGGCCCCCGTCGACGTCGGCGTCGGATGCGAGGACGACGAGCCGACCCGCGTGATTCGCGACCCTCACCAGAGTTCGCCGGTGTCGAGATCTGCCGCCCAATCGCGGACGGTGGTGGTGAATTTCTCGGGGTCGTGCTGATGCATGGCGTGAGCCATGTCGGGCAGGTCAACCACCTGGCAGGTCTGACCTGCGGCGGTGATCAGCTCCCGCGCGCGCGCCACCTGCTGATCGGAGACAGCCCCCATGAGGGCTCCGGTGCCGGGGTCGATCTCGCGGTAGTGATGCGTGATCAGGACGGGGACCTTGGCGGCCGCGAGCATGCGCTCGTGATCGCAGCTCGCGCTGGCCGCGCCGGTCCAGAACGACCGGGCCCACTCGGGGTCGTACTCGCGAAAGTTCTGCGGTGGGTCACCGGGACCGGCCGGATCGGGGGGCTCGGCTATCCGCATGCGAACCAGGGCGCCCAGCACATACATCGGAACTTCCTTGGGCGCGGCACCCTGCATGCCCTGCCAATCCCCGATCGACCATTGATCGCCGAGCCATTTGTTCGCCAGCGCGAACATCGGGCCGATCGACTGGCGGATCGAGTGGCCGCACGCCGGGTGGGTCTCCGAAGCGAACAGGGGCGGGTCCTCGCACATCGCTCCGCGAAGCTGCCTGGGCTTGGCGTACGCCGCCAGCCAGGCGGCAAGCACGCCTCCGGAGGAGTTGCCGCTGACGATCGTCGGCCGGCCGATGACCTCGTCGATGAAGCGGACCAGGTCGTTGCCCATGTTGTCCAGGGTGTATCGCCCCGGCGTCCGGGTCGACCTGCCCTGACCGCGTAGATCGACGGCGAACACCTGGAAGTGCTCCTGTAGAAGCGCCATCGCCTTCTCGTATGCCCACCACGATTGGATCTGGGCGGGAACGAGCAGAAGCGCGGGTAGTTCCGAGTCGCCGGCGGTCGCGTAGTTCATACGGATCTCGCCCAGATCGATTTCCTGCTCGGGAAAATCGTGGGCTACGAAGATGTCGGCTCTATCGCGAGCCTCGAACCCGGCCATATCTCTCTCCTCCTCCGGTAGAATCGATCAGACTATAATCGATCATCGTTATTGCTCTGCGCCATCCCGCGGACTCGGTCTATGAGGGCGCGCGCGTCGCCGGGGATTTGGTCCGCGCACCAGGCGATGTGCTGGTCGGGCCGCACCAGGACGAGGTCGGCCCCGTAGCCGCGCGGGCGTCGCTCACCCAGGTCGAGAACCCGCAGCGGCACCTTCGCAGCGCCGGCCGCGCCGACGATCGCCGTCGCGTCGCGCTCGCGGCCATCGGCGAGGACGAGGAGCGTCATCCCCTCTCCCAGCTCGTCGTACAGTGACCGGCCTGGCGCGAGCCAGGCATGGGGCAGGCGGGCGCCGGGGCGAACCCCTCCTGGCTCCGGCTGGGTTTGGCGGTTGACGGCGACAATCGGCGAGGCTTCGTAGCCCAGGTCGAGCACTAGGTCGAGGGCGTGGAACTCAGCGTGCTTGCTGGCCTGGATGTTGGCGTCGGCCAGCGAGCGCACCCGCTGCCCCTCCCGGCCGGCGGCGTCGATTTCGTCGGCGAGGAGCTCGGTGGACAGCACCCTCATGTTCGCCACCGCGGCCTCGATCACCGCCGCCTGGACCGGGCGGCGTTCGTCCTCATAGCTGTCGAGTAGCAGCGAACCACCCCAGCCGTCGATTACCGCCGCGAGCTTCCAGCCGAGATCCACTGCATCCCCCACCCCGGTGTTCAGCCCGTGCCCACCGAACGGCGGGTTCAGATGAGCGGCGTCGCCGGCGAGGAACACCCGGCCGCTACGCGCACGATCGACGAGCTGCATGCGCGCCGTCCACGGGTCATTCGAGAGGACGGTGGCACCGATCGGAGCCCCTACCGCTCCCTCGATCAGCCGTGCCGCATCTCGTTCGCCGGTATCGCGATCCACGTTGAAGGCGATGATCCACCACGTGCCTTGCAGATCGATCGGCCCCATCACAGCCGGGGTAGATTGGTTCACCACCCAGTATTGGACGGCGCGCCCGTGCGCGCAGCGGTCCAGCAGGTCGGGAGCCTGGAAGACCATTCCGAAGTTCGGTCGCAGTGCCCGCTCACCGACGTAGGCCGAGCCGATCGCTTCGCGGACGACGCTGCGGGGACCATCGCAGCCGAGCACGAAGTCGGCACTGATAGTGACTTCCTCGCCTCCCCCTTTCGTGATCGTGGCCCGCGCCTCCCGCTCGTCCTGCTGCACGCCCACGAGGCGGCTGCCGGTGAGCAGCGATCCGGGTGCCAGCTCCTCCAGGACATCTCGCAGAAGCTCCTCGAGCACGTACTGCGGCGCCTGTTGCCCGAGCTCCGGAAACCGGTCTCCTTCAGCCGCGAGGCCGAGCACGCCACTGAAGCGCGACAGCTCGTATCCGGTGAGCGAGGTGCAGAAGACGACGTCCCTGGACCAGCTGACCGGCAGCGGAACGCGCTGGCGGAGCCGCTCGGCTATGCCCCAACGCCGAAGATGCTCCATCGAGCGCACGTTGATCGTCTTGCAGCGTGGGCGAGCGTGTGAGACCTCCTGGCGAGGCTCGATCACCTGACAGTCGATGCCCCGCCGGCACAGCTCGATCGCCGCCGCCAGCCCCACCGGCCCCCCGCCGGCGACCAGGACCTGCGTCGAGCTCGGGAAGTCCCGACCTGACCGGTTCAAGGCGTGACCTCGGGACGCCGAGATCTCCTACGAGCATACATTCGGCGATTATCGATTATATTAGGATCGATCACGATCGCGTCGGACAAGGATGACCCTGAGGAGGAGAGAGATGGCGGCAAAGATCAGACCCACCCGACGCACGCCCGGTTTGGTGGGGGCATGCCTCGCGCTCAGCCTGGTGGCTCTCGCTGGGTGCGGAAGCAGCAGCAGCAGCAGTAGCAAGTCGGCGTCGGCCAGCGGCGGGACATCGGCTAGCGTCAACCTGGCTGCAGCGCAGGCCGTGGTGGCGCCGTACACGGGCAAGACCAGTCCATTTCCCGTGGCGCAGCCGCTCGTCAAGCATCCGCCCGCCGGTACGAAATACGCCCTGCTGCAATGCGCCACCCCGGTGTGCGCCCTGTTCGCCCAGCTGTTCGAGGGAGCAACGAAGACCCTCGGGGTTCAGCTGTCGGTCGTCAAGGCCGGTCCGAGTGTCACAGCTCAGCAGAGCGCGATGAGCACGATCGTCTCGGAGAAGCCCGCGGGCGTGATCCTTCCCGGTGTCAGTGGCGACACCACCGAGGCGCAGATCCGCCAGCTGGACCAGATGCACATCCCCGTCGTCTCGGTCGGCGTGGTCAACGCGCCGCACTACGGGATCAGCTTCGATACCGTCGCCGATCCGGCCATCTCGGTGCTCGGCGGAAAGCTGATGGCGGCGTGGACCGTTCTTCAGAGGCACGCGAGCACCAACGCCGTCTTCTACGCGACGCCGGAACTGCCGTTCTCGGCCTACGAGGAACAGGGATTCGATCGTGAGATCGCCGCACTGTGTCCCTCGTGTCATGTCCGCAACGTAGACGTGCCGGCGGCGGACATCGGAAATTCTGCGCCGAGCCTCGTCGTCTCGGACCTGCAGGCCCATCCGGGCACGAACTCCGCGGCGTTCGCGAGCGAGGAGGCGGCGACGGGTCTCCCGGCGGCGCTCAAGGTCGCGGACCTGCACATCACGGTCACCGGCTACGCGCCGCCGCCGGCTGTCCTCGGGTACATCAAGGCGGGCGAGATCACCTCCGCGCTGGACACCGATCTCCCGGTGTCAGTGTGGGAGACCGTCGATGCTCTGGCCCGGCTCTCCACTCACGAGCCGCTGGTGGATGCCGAGAAGGGCGGCCCCCCGATCAACGAGTTCCTGGAGCAGAAGGACATCACCTTCAATCCAGCCATGGGCTGGACCGGGTACCCGGACTTCGCCGAGCGGTTCGCGAAGCTGTGGCGGTAGGAGTGCCAGGGCGTTGCGCGGGCGGCGAAAAGGATTTCCGCCGCCCGCTCGTGAGGGTTCGCGACCTCACGAAGACCTTCCCCGGTCTCCGGGCGCTGGATGCCCTGTCGCTCGACGTTCATCGCGGAGAGGTTGTCGCTGTCGTCGGCCAGAACGGATCGGGCAAGTCGACGCTCGTCAAGATCCTCGCCCGTGTCCTGAGCGCCGATTCCGGAGAGGTCGACCTGCGGAGCGCGACCGGCGAGACGCTGACCGGGCCCGCGGCGCTCGAGCACCTCCACTTCATTCACCAGGACCTCGGCCTCATCCCTGCGCTGAGCACGATCGAGAACCTCGACCTGGGTCGAAGTCTCGGCCGCGGCGCCCTGGCGCCGGTTCGAATTCGGGCCGAGCGCCGCGCGGTCGAGGACCTGATCGCGCGCTTCGGCGACCCGTTCGACGTCCAGGCGCCGGTGGCCAGCCTGTCGGCGGCGGAGCAGAGGATCGTCGCCATCGCTCGGGCGCTGTCGGGCTGGAAGCACGCAGACAACGTGCTCGTGCTCGATGAGCCAACCGTGGCGCTGCCGGGCAGCGAGGTGAGCCGGCTGTTCGATGCCGTGCGGCGTGTGGCCCGCGAGGGCGCCGGCATCATCTTCATCTCGCACCGCCTCGACGAAGTCCTCGACCTGGCGGATCGCATCGTCGTGCTCAGAGACGGTCGCCTGGTCGCCGACGTCGAGACCACCGCCGTGGATCACGACGAACTGGTGCGCTTGATCACCGGCCGAGAGCTGGCGCAAGCGCGGCTTGCCCCCCGGGACCTCGCCGGCGAGCCGGTTCTCTCCGTTCGGCATCTGGCCGGAGCCGGCGTGGTCGACGCCTCGATCGACCTGTCACCGGGCGAGATCGTCGGTGTCGGCGGCCTGCTCGGGTCGGGTCAGGAGCATTTCGCCGGCCTCCTGTTCGGCGCCCTGAAGCGCACCGCAGGCGACATACGGTTCGCCGGTGAGCCGCTGGATCAAGACGACCCGCACGAAGCGATCAAACTTGGGCTGGCGTTCATACCGGCCGATCGCCGAGCCCGGGGGGCGATCATGGAGATGTACGCGTCAGAGAACCTGACGCTTCCGCGGCTCGCTCCACTGCGTCGACGCTTCGGCCGTCTGGACTCCAAGTCCGAACGAACGGAAGTCGATGCCTGGACCCGCCGCGTGGAACTGTCCCCGCCCGACCCAGACCGTCCACTCAATCTGTTTAGCGGGGGCAACCAGCAGAAGGTGGTGCTGGCGAAATGGCTGCGCAACGACCCGAGCATCCTGCTGCTCGACGAGCCGACCCAAGGGGTCGATGTCGGCGCCAAGGCGTCGATCTACGACTTGATCGCTAACGCGGCCCAAGACGGCGCCGCGGTGCTGGTCGCGTCCTCCGACATGAAGGAGCTGGCGTTTCTCTGTGATCGCGTGCTCATCATGCGGGAGGGCCGGGTTGCGCGCACCCTGGACAAGTCAGCGCTCAGCGAAGTCAACCTCGTCAGCGCCAGCCTCGGCATGCGCCAGACAGAAGTCGCGACGCTGTTCGGAGAGGCCTCCGCCGGCTGGCCTCGTCCCAATGACGCTGGCGACCGAGCCGAGGTCGAGGATGCCTGAGAGTCCGCCCCCGTGGCGCCGGCTCGCCCGGGCTGTCTCTCCACAGCGGATCAGCGCGGTCTACTTCTTCGTTGTCCTGTTCATCATCTTCTCGCTGTGGGTGCCGAGCACCTTCCTGACTTCGAGCAATTGGCATTCGCTCCTCAACGACCAGGCCATTGTCGGTCTGGTGGCCGTCGCGTTCTCCATCCCACTCGCCGCCGGGGCGTTCGACCTCGCCGTCGGGGCCGAAGTCGGCTTCGGGGGAATCCTCGTGGCGTGGCTCCTCGTGCCGCGGGGGGTCGCGGTCGTACCCGCGATCGCGCTCACGCTACTCGCCGGCGGCGTGATCGGGGCCGCCAGCGGGCTACTCGTCGCGCGCGCTCGCATCGATTCGTTCATCGCCACCCTCGGGATGAGCTCCATCCTGCTGGCGCTGGTCAGCTGGATCTCGGGCAGCGAGCAGATACTCAATCTCCCCATCGGGTTTCAAAGCATCGCGACCGGCACCCTGCTCGGCATCGCCTACCCGGTATGGATCCTGCTCGTCGTCGCGATCGTTGTCTGGTACGTGCTCGAGCGGACCGCCGTCGGCCGGCGCGTGTATGCCACCGGCGGCAACATCGAGGCGGCGCGATTGGCAGGGGTGCGGACACCGCTCGTCACGGTTTCGTGCCTCCTCGCCTGTGGGGTGATCGCCGCGGCCGCCGGCGTCCTCAACAGCGCTCGGCTGGGCGTCGGCGACCCCACCGTCGGTCCCGACTATCTGCTGCCAGCGCTCGCGGGCGTGTTCCTGGGCTCGACGCAATTTCGCGGAGGCCGAGTCAACGTCTGGGGCTCCGTCATCGCGATCTATGTTCTGGCCACCGGCACCACTGGGCTGCAACTGGCTGGGGCGCCGGTGTGGATTCCGGACCTGTTCAACGGAGTTGCGCTGCTGCTTGCCGTCGGCCTCGCCAAGTACCAGGGCCTGTCCTCAACGCGCATGGCGGCCTTTGCGCAGCTCCTGCGAATCGGCCGGGGACCGGCCGATGCGAGCCGCAGTGCCGACCCGCCAGTCTCGGCCGGCACTCCCGAGAGATAGATCAGAAAGGATAGGACCCGGCGCCGTGAGTGATGGTGGTAAGTCGAATCTCGGTGAAGTCCTCGATCGAGTAGTGGCCCGAGCGACCCCAACCACTGTCCTTGACGCCCCCATTCGGCAGTGACGGCTCGCCGGCCATGGTCGGACCGTTGATGTGCACGATGCCCGTATCGAAGCGCTGCGCGAGGTCCAGGCCCCGATCTTGGTCGCTCGTCATGATCGCGCTGCTCAGGCCGTAGGGGGTGGCCTGCGCCCGCGCGAGGGCGCCCTCGGCATCCTCCACGGCTTCGACCACGAGCAGCGGCCCGAAGGTCTCCTCGCTGCCCAGCGTGACGATCGCATCCTCGGGCACATCGGCGAGGATGGTCGGCGCGAACACCCGCCCGCGCACATCCCCTCCGGTCACCACCCGTGCTCCGCGGTCGGTCGCGTCCTTGATGCGCCTCCTGCATCTGCGCCACGGCGCGATCGTTGATCAGCGGGCCGATGATGGTCTCGGGATCGGTCGGGTCGCCGGATGGCAGTGCACCGGCCTTGGCGGCCAACTGATCGAGGAACTCGTCGTGCAGCGGGCCTTCGATCAGCACTTTGCGGGTGTTCAGGCAGATCTGGCCTTGGTGGAAGAACGATCCGAACACTGTGGCTCGGACCGCCTCCCCGAGGTCGGCGTCCCGAAGCACCAACAGCGGGTTGTAGCCACCCAGCTCCAGCACGATCGGCTTCAGCGCTCGACCAGCCTTCTCGGCCAAGATGCGTGCCGTACCGGCAGAGCCGGTGAAGTTGATGCAGCGCACCGCGGGACTCTCGAAGAACACGTCCGCCACCGCGGCCGCGTCGCCCGGGGCGTGCGTTACCACGTTCACCGTGCCCAGCGGGAATCCCGCCTCATGCAGGATCTCGGCATGGAGCAGACCGGCGGAGATCGGCGCCTCTTCGGAAGGCTTGAGCACCACCGTGTTCCCGAATGCCATCGGCAGCGCGATCGTCCGCCAAGCCAGGTTGAACGCGCCGTTCCAGGGCGTGAACCCGGCCACCACCCCGAGCGGCTTGCGGGTCGCCATCGCGAACCGACCGGGAACGTCGCTGCGCAGGACGTCCCCGTAGGGCAGGTAGCCCCAACCAGCGGCTTGGCGCATCAGGTTCGACGACCAGTCGATCTGGAACCTGGCGAACCGTGCGCTGGTGCCGGTCTCGACTGCCAGCGCACGGACGATCTCGTTCGCGCGCCGGTCGATCAGGTCCGCGGCGTCGAGGAACAGGCGCTGGCGCCGGACCGGCGGCATCGCTGCCCAAGCCGGGAAGGCGGCCGCTGCTGCTGCGACCGCTTCCTGCGCCTCGGCGCGACCGCCGGCGGCGATCTCGGCCACGACTTCGTCGTTGTACGGGTTGTAGTCGGCGAAGGTCTCGGCGCCGGGCTTGCACCACTCGCCGCCGATGTAGTGGGTGTTCGGCCGGAGTACGGAAGGTGCTGCACTCGTCTGGTTCACCGCTGTTCTCTCCTTATTTTCAGCCTTCGTCAATGCAGCTGGGAGCCGCCGTCGACGACCAGCGTCTGGCCGGTCATGAAATCGCTCTCTGGTGAGAGCAGAAAGGCGACCGCGCCGGTCAGATCCTCCGGAATCTGCTCGCGTGGGAGCGCGCGGGTGACCCGATCCTCATCGATTCGCTCCGGCGAGAGGTTTCCGGCATCTCTCACACCCTCGCTCAAGGTCAATCCTGGCGCGAGCGTGTTCACCCGCACGCCGTCACCACCGACCTCGCGCGCCAACGCCCGAGTCATTGCGTAGATTGCCCCTTTGGAGGACACGTAATGCAGCAGCATCGTCGCCCCTTTGAAGACGGTGCTCGACCCGATGTTGACGATCTTCCCGTAACCCTGCCGACGCATGGCCGGCATCACGGCCTTGATCACCTCGAACGTGCCCCGTACGTTGACCTGCAGCACCCGGTCGAAGTCCTCAGCGGAGATCTGCTCGAACGGCGTGGGTCGGAGGCTGGAGAACATCGCCGCGTTGTTGACCAGTCCCTCGATCCTGCCGGTTCGCTCGAGGACGTCCGCTACGAACGTCCGGATCGATTCCGGCTCTGCGATGTCACAGATGCCGCCCCAGGCCTGCCCGCCGGCCTCGCTGATGGCGGCCAGCGTCGTCTCCGGTTCGATGAGGTCGCCGATCACCACGTGCGCTCCCTTGGCGGCCAACGATCTGGCAATGGCGGCACCGATGCCGCGTGCGCCACCCGTCACCATCACCGTGCGACCGCTCAACCCCGTCGCGGGCTCGGGGTTTAATCCCATGTCCGGATTCATAGGCGCAGCAGCCGCTCGGCATTGCCGTGAGCGATCTTGTCCCTTTCGTCGGAACTCACGGGTGCACTGCGCAGGAAGGCGGTGGCGCGGGCGCTGTCGCCGAACGGATGATCGATGGAGAACATCATGCGGTCCGCGCCGAAGACGGTCAGCGCACAAGCCAGCGGCGCCTCGGTGTGGTAGCCACAGGTCGTGATGTGGACATGACCGAGCACGGTTTCGGTGATCCCGATCGACGTGCCCTCCAGCGCTGCGCCCATCATCTCCTCGGATCGGGTCAGCGAGAACGGAAGGTTCTCCCCCATGTGGCCGACGATCACCTGCAGATTCGGTAGGTCCTCGAACACTCCGCCCACGACCATCCGCAGCACGTGCATGCCGCACTCGGCGTGCCAGCCCCATCCGGCGGTCGCCAGGCCGAGGGCGATGTCCGGCTCAAGCCCTGAGAAATACGCCTCCCGCACCGCAGGCGGTGGGCGCGCCGGGTGCAGATAGATGGGCACGCCGAGCTGCTCCGCAGCTCCGAGGATCGGCCGCACAGACGGGTCGTCGAGAAACACGCCGTTGGTCTGGCCGTGAATCATGGCTCCGACGTGTCCCAGGTCCTCGACGGCGCGGCGCAGCTCACCGACGGCCCGCTGCGGCGCGCTCATCGGCAGGGACGCGAAGGCCTTGAAGCGCGTCGGATGAGTTGCGACCGCGTCGGTCAGCCGATCGTTGAGCATCCGAGAGAACTCCACCGCCCGCTCGGGCTCGAGGCTCTGGATGACCCCGCCGAGTGCCGCAGACAGCACCTGGATGTCCACGCCCGCCTCATCCATGATGCGAAGCCGCTCCGCGCCCAGCTCGTCGAGCGCGTCTGCTCTGCGCTCGGCTCGTGGCCCCAGATCCAGCCCTGCGGCTGCAGCCACATCCCGCGGGAACATGTGCTCTTCGACGGCGATGATCCTCATTGGCGACACTTCTGCCGGTCTTCACGGAGATCGTGGCGATCGTCCTCGGGACCGGGTCGGCGGCGTGAAGCTCGGACAGGCAACTCGACCTGCATCTCAGCCGATCATAGGTGATGTAGAGGCGATCGCACGTGATCCAGCCTCAGGGAGACGGAGGCGGGTCGGCAGTCGCGGCGAGCCCGCGCCCGCCCATCCCCACCCGGCCGGGCGTCCCCCGCGCCTGGCTCGCTCCCGGACCGTCGCTGTACGCGGGATGACGGTGCGCGAGACTCGCAGCGGGATCCGCTTCACTCGCACAGGAGGGCTGAGATGACCCGGGTTATCGCGTTCGACGTCAACGAGACGCTGCTGGACCTCCGGGCGCTGGATGAGCCATTCCAGACCTGATGGGTGACGCCTCGCTGCGCGACCAATGGTTCGCCCAGATGCTCCAGCTCTCGTTCGTCGGGGGGCTCACCGGTAACTACATCGACTTCGGCGCCGCCCAGCGGGCAGCCTTGCGCATGATCGCCGCGCGCCAGGTCGGTCGCCGAGGCCCACGGCGTCCCGCTGGACCAGGTTCGGCTGGTGGCGGCACACTCGTGGGACGTAGCGGGCGCGCTTGCCGCCGGCGCCCGCGCGGCGTTCGTCGCCCGCCCGGGGATGGTCCTCAGTCCGCTCGGACCTCAGCCCGACATCGTGGGCGACGACGTCGCGGCGGTCACCGACCAGATCATCGCGCGCGACGCCTCGGAGTCGGGTGCGGCGGCGTGACCGGCCGGCGACTCGGACGGCGCCGCCGTTCCGACCGTGCCTATCCGCGGCCGATGTAGGGCATGTTCGTCGCCATGATCGTCATGAACTGGACGTTGGCGCTGAGCGGCAGACTCGCCATCGCGACCACCGCGTCGGCGGCGAGCCCGACATCCATCATCGGCTCCCGGGCCAGCGAGCCGTCGGCCTGAGGCGTGCCACTGCCGATGTGGGCGCTGAGATCCGTGGCGGCGTTGCCGATGTCGATCTGGCCACAGGCGATCTCGAACGGCCGCCCCTCCAGCGAGATCGCCCGGGTGAGACCGGTGACCGCATGCTTGGTGGCGGTGTAGGCCACCGCGTACGGCCGCGGCACGTGAGCGGAGACCGAGCCGTTGTTGATGATCCGACCCCCCTGGGGCCGCTGGGACTTCATCGTCCGAAACGCCTCCTGGGCGCACAGGAAGCTGCCGGTCAGGTTCGTGTCCACCACCGCCTGCCAGTCCTGGACAGCCAGCTCGTCGAGTGGACCGGGAGTGCCGAACGAACCCGCGTTGTTGAACAGCAGGTCCACCCGGCCCCACTTGTCACGCACGGTGCGGAACAGCGCCGAGACCGCGGCGGCATCGCTGACGTCGGTCGGCCTCACCAGCGCCTCCTGCGGCCCGGTGGCGGAGGCGGCGACGGTGTCGCGCAGCCGATCTTCGCGCCGGCCGGCGAGCGCGACGTCGTAGCCGGCGGCGAGCAGCCGGATGGTGACCGCCGCCCCGATTCCCGACCCGGCGCCGGTGACGACCGCGACCCGGTGGTGCTCGTCCATGGGATGAATGCTCGCACGCCGCACCCGCAAGCTGCCAGAAGATGGCGCCGGAACCGACATCGTGGACAATGAACGGATCAGTCGACGGGACCCGGCGAGGTCACCGCCACGGCCCCCGAGTTCCTCAGCCGTTTCACCCAAGGGACAACCGATGACACCTATCTCGCGTGGCTTTCACGGCCGTCGCCGCTCCACAGTCGATCCGGCGCGGGTGCCGCCCGGCCAGTACGTGACCACCGATTTCCCGGTGTTGTCGGCCGGCCCGACGCCGCACACGCCGCTGGACCAGTGGAGCTTTGCCGTCGACGGCGCGGTGGCGCAGTCGATGTCGTGGTCCTGGGAGGAGTTCCTCGCCCTCCCGGCAGAGACGATCACCACCGACATCCATTGCGTCACCAAGTGGTCCAAGCTCGACACCACCTGGCGCGGGGTGTCGGTCGACACGTTGCTGTCGAGCGTGAACTCCACCGCCGGCTACGTGACCGCGTGGTCGGACGGCGGCTACACCACCAACGTATCCGTTCACGACGTGACCGGCGGCCGGGCGTGGGTGGCCTACGGGTACGGCGGCAACGCGCTGGAGGCAGAGCACGGCGGCCCCGCCCGGCTGCTGGTTCCGCACCTGTATTTCTGGAAGAGCGCCAAATGGGTGCGCGGTCTCACCTTGACGCTCACCGACGAGCCGGGCTTTTGGGAGCGCTACGGCTACCACGACCACGGCGACCCATGGCGCGAGCAGCGCTACCAGGGCGACTGAACTGGCAGCTGGCCTCGGTCGCGGAGCTCGTCACCGAGACTGTCCGAGTCAAGAGCATCGTGCTGGACGCCCCGGAGTGGGCCGGCCACCGGGCCGGCCAGCACGTGGACATCCGCCTCACCGCCGAGGACGGCTATCAGGCGCAGCGCAGCTACTCGATCGCCTCGTCGCCCGAGGACGATCACCTGGTGCTGACCGTCGAGTTGATCGAGGACGGCGAGGTCTCGCCCTACCTGCTGGAGGAGCTCCGGGAGGGAGATGAGCTGGAGCTGCGCGGGCCGATCGGTGGCTACTTCATCTGGGACGCGCCGCTCGGCGGGCCGCTGATGCTGCTCGGCGGAGGATCCGGGGTGGTTCCGTTCCGGTCGATCCTGCGCCACCACGTGGCGATCGACGGATCGGTGCCGGCGCGTCTGCTCTATTCGACCCGGTCCTGGGAGGAGGCCATCTACCGCGACGAGCTGACGCGCCTGCGCGCGGATGACCGGATCGGCGTCGATTTCACCCTGACTCGCGCGTGGCCCGAGAAATGGCAGGGACACCGCGGCCGGATCGATCGGCAGCTGCTGGAGACGGTGTGCTGGGCGCCATCTGAGCAGCCGCTGATCTACATCTGCGGACCCAACGCGTTCGTCGAGACGGGCGCCACGGCGCTGGTGGAGATCGGCCACGATCCCGGCCGGATCCGGACCGAGCGGTTCGGGCCCAGCGGAACCTGAACGGCGCCGGTCGCCGGCGGCGCTCTCGCAAGCCGTTCCACGTGTTTGAGCCCGCCTCCGGAGGGGCGTAGCCTTGATGGCCATGGTTTTTGTATGTAACTGGTCTTAAAGCGGGAGCGATCGGGGTAGCCGGTCGGCCGCTCATCTGAAAGGACGTCTTATGCCGTTGTTCTTTTTCACCGTGGAGCAGCAGGAACGGGCGATCGTCGAACGCTTCGGCAAGTTCGTCCGCGTCGCCAGCCCGGGTTTGCAGCGCAAGTCACCGTTCGTCGAATCGGTCGCCGGCCGGATGAGCCTGCAAGTGGAGCAGCTCAACGCCGACATCGAGACCAAGACCAAGGACAACGTGTTCGTGGTGGTCAAGCTCGCGATCCAGTACATGGTCGGCGCCGACGAGCAGAAGGTCAAGGACGCCTTCTACAAGCTCGACGATCCCGAGGTACAGATGAAGTCATACGCGTTCGACGTCGTCCGCTCACACATACCGACGCTCGATCTCGATGAGGCGTATGCCGACGCCGACACGATCGCCAAGCACATCCAGGACACGCTGCAGAAGCAGATGGCGGACTACGGATACGAGATCATCAAGGCGCTGGTGACGAACATCGAGCCCGACCAGCGCGTCAAGGACGCGATGAACAACATCAACGCTGCCCGCCGTAACCAGGAGGCCGCCACCGCCCAGGGCGAGGGCGACAAGACGTTGCGGATCAAAAAGGCCGAGGCTGAATCGGAATCGATGCGCCTGCACGGCGAAGGGGTGGCGGCGGAGCGCAAGGCGATCGCCGAGGGTCTCAAGGCCTCGTTGGCGCTGATCGCGGGCAGCTCCGGTATCGACCCCAAGGAGGCAATGGGTCTGGTCGCGCTGACGCAGTACATGGACACCCTGCGGTCAGTCGGCGAGAACGGCAATATGACGACCCTGCTGCTGCCGCACTCGCCGGCATCGGTGGGCTCGTTGATGAGCCAGGTGCAGGAGGGGATGCTCACCGGCAGCCTGGCCGCCGACGCCTCCCAGCACCCCGCCAACGGGGCGCCGATGGGTCCGCCCAGGTAGGCGGTTGCACCGCTACAGACGATGGACGACAGCGGTGAGACGATCCACTTCCTGGGCGTCCCCGCCGACCCGCGGCTGCTCGAGGAGAACCTCGACGGGATCCCGGACGTTCCGCCCCGACCGAGCCGGGCGATAGCCACCATCGAGCACGATCGGCTGGTCTCGGCCGGGTCGCTGATGACGGGAGCGACGCTGGTCGTCGGCGGCGCGATGCTGATCTACGGCCTGGCCCAGCTCGTCTTCGGCGGCGGCGGTCTAGCCGCGGTGCTGCTGGTGGTGATCGGCGCCGTCCTGGTCGCCACCCACTGGGGATGGGTTCACGTCGCCGAATACGCCGGGCTAACCATCGACGAGCGCCGGACCCGCGCCAGCGACGCACAGGGCCGCGGCTGGCTCGCCGATCTGGCGCCCTACCCGCGCTTGGGCGTGCACACCCGCGTGCTCGATGACGCAACCACGGTGGTCGAGCGCGTCCTCTACCAGCCGGTGCTCACCGACGCCCACACGTTCGTGTTCGCGCGGCGGGCGGACACCCCAGTCAGCTACCCCGCCGATACCCCGGCCCACGTCATCGCCGACGAGGTGGAGACGCGGCGCCGGTCGGCACAGCGCGAGACGACTCGGCAACGCGAGCTCTGGGAGGCCGCCGACACCGCCTACACCGCCGCGCTGGCCGGCGCCGAGGACGACCGCCAGGAGCTGGCGGCGCGCCGCGCTGCCGCCACCGCACTGTCCGAGCACATCAACGCGTCGCTGCGAAACCCGCCGCTGATCGACTAGCTAAAAGCTGTCCTCCCGATCGTGGACGCGGCTGCCGATCCCTGGCTGACAGACGAATCACGGCCGCCGGCGTCGACCAGCACCGACGGCCGCCGGCGTCGACCAGCACCGACGCAGCACGACGGCCGCCGCCGAGAGAACCCGGCCTCGACCTGCAAACCCGACAAATCCGAAATCGTCCACACGATTTGTCAACAACTCCACCCCCAGCATCTATTCCCCGACAAACCCGCCAGCCGGATCCGAATTTGTCGCCCAATCCAGGCCCGATGGCCCCCGCCCGGGGCTATCTGTCTAAGCGCGGCGCTGCCGCGGGCGCGGGCCAGCGCTGTCCCGGCCGGGTTTTCATCGTGGGCGGGTCCCGAAAGGAGTGCAACCAGCCGAGCAGGCGTGCCGAGCGACCGCGACCCGCGATCCGTGACCCGCCAGCCCGACGTGGGTTTTGCGCCAAATCCGGATCGCGCCCGGAGATTTGGTGCGTTAACCCCGCTCAGCGGCAATCTGGTGGCAAATCCGAGCGGCCCGTTCGAATTTGTCACCTTTCCCGGCCGTCAGGGGCGGTAGCCGCGGCCGCGGCCTCGCCGGGCGCAGCACCCGGACGAGCCCGCCAGCAAACCGGGCGGTCATCGTCGATTTCGCTTTGAACGGTCCGCGGAAACAGCCGGGTACGCACTCCTTCGCTTTCTCCTTCCAGGTTGACGCGGGATCATGGTTTTGAGTCTGGTGCTCGTCTCGGACGTCGTTCTCTGCCTCCGCGCGGGCTGCAGGGAGATCTCAAACCGGCCGTGATTACCCTTATCACTGACCATGTCTGACCCCTACCAGATCCTCGGCGTGAGGCCGTCCGCCACCAACGCCGAGCTGCGCGCGGCCTACCGTCGGTTGGTGCAGCTCCACCACCCTGACCACAACGGGGGTTCGCCGGAGTCCGCCGAGCGATTCGAGGCCGTCCAGGAGGCGTGGACCCACGTCCGCCGGCTGCGGCGGGGCGCGAGCGCGGCGGGCGCCACCGCACGGGGTGCGCCGGGCGCAGACGCGGCCGGGCGGGCAGGCGCGGCCGGACGGGCAGGCGCGGCCGGACGGCAGACGGCCGGAGGGCAGACCGGACCGGGCGGGCGGGCGCGCCCCCCCAGCCCGGACCGGCCGGCGGCCGTGCGACCGGCTCGCAGTCGGACTCGGACCTCGATGCTCGCCTGGCCGAGATGGAGCGTGAGCTCCAGGGGGCGCTGGCTGCCCGCGAGCGCGCCGTCCGCGAGGCCCGCACCGCGCAAGAGCAGACCCTACGTGACGTCCGGGAGATGATCGGCGCCCCGAACGCCGAGCGTCCGACCGACGAAGAGCTCGGCTACTTCTCAACCGACGACAGCTTCACCCAGATCGTCGACGACGCCGCCTCCGAGCTCTCGCAGCGGTTTGCCCAGACTCGACGGTCGCCGGCCGCGCATCGGGTATCGGACCTGATCGACGAGCTCGCCGACAAGCTCAGCGGCGAGCCGCCGAAGCGCCGGTAGCGTCAGGCGTCAGCGCCGGCACCACCGGTAGCGTCAGGCGCCAGCGCCGGCACCGGCGAGACGAACAGCGTCCCCCGTCGGCCACCCTCCAGACCGAGGTCGGCCACCGCCTCGCGCACGCCGGGGAAGCCGGGATGGGTGTAGTCATCCAAGACGATCACCCCGCTGTCACGGAGCACCGGCCACCACGCCCGGACCTCGGCGACCGTCGCCTGGCGCTCATGCGAACTGTCGATGTAGAGCAGATCGACGGCGGCGCCATCCGCGGGTCCGTCAGCGCCCGGCCGGATCGCCAGCTCGATCCGGCTGCGCACCGCCTCATCGACCAGCTCCAGGTACCGGTAGGGCTCGGCGCGCGGCACGACGTCGCAGGTCAGGACCTGGCGCCGCGGGTCGGCCAGGGCCAGCGAAATCGCCGTCCAGCCCGTAGCCGTACCGAGCTCCACCACCCGCCCGCGCCCCCGCGCCACCACCAGCAGCCGGCGCAGATCGCGCGGCCGCGTCGCCGAGGTGAGGCTGAACTGATCCCCGGTGTGCCACGCCAGCTGCCGCGCCCGCGCTTGAAACCAGGCGACCCGGGGCGGGAGGACGACGACTTGCGCGAGCCACCGGATCTCGACTATCGCGCGCCGCAGCCGCCGCCCCGCCGCGCGGATGTCAGAGGATGGCCGGGCTCGGTCCGCCAAGGCTCCGCAGGCTAGCGTCCGCGCGGCCGCACCGTGCCCGCCACAGCGGCGGGACCGCGGCTATGTTGGGTCGTTGACCCGCGACTCAAAGAGACACGATTGGGTCGTTGACCCGCGACTCAAAGAGATAGGAATTTCCATGGCAAGCATGAGAGCAGTGGTGGTCAAGGAGGCCGGCGGAGACTTCCAGATCGAGCAGCGTGACGTGCCGGAACCCGGCTTCGGCGAGGCCGTCGTCCGCGTAGACGCCTGCGGCGTCTGTCACAGCGACATGTTCGCCAAGGAGGGCGGCTATCCCGGCGTGTCATATCCGCTCGTCCCCGGCCACGAGATCGCCGGCGTGATCGAGTCCCTCGGCGATCGACGTGAAGGGCTGGGAGGTCGGCCAGCGCGTCGGCGTCGGCTGGTTCGGCGGCAGCTGCGGCTACTGCGAGTGGTGTCGCCGTGGCGACCTGATCAACTGCGAGAACCTGGAGATCCCCGGGATCACCATGGACGGCGGCTATGCCGACTACGTGCTCGTCAAGGCCAGCGCGATGGCCTCCATGCCCGACGAGCTCTCATCCGCGGACGCCGCGCCCCTGCTCTGCGCCGGGATCACCACCTACAACGCGCTGCGGCGCAGCGGCGCCCGCGGCGGGGATCGCGTGGCGGTGCTCGGCGTCGGCGGCCTCGGTCATCTCGGCGTCCAGTTCGCGGTCAAGCTCGGGTTCGAGACGGTGGCGATCGCCCGCGGCGGCGACAAGGCGCCGCTCGCCCACCAGCTCGGTGCCCATCACTACATCGACAGCGCCGCCGGCGATCCCGCGCAGGCGCTGTCGGAGCTCGGGGGCGCCGACGTGATCCTGTCGACGGTGACCAGCGCCGATGCGCTGGCGGCGGTGTTCGGCGGTCTGCGTCCGCGGGGCACGTTGGTCGTGGTCGGCGCGTCCATGGACCCGCTGGGGATTCCGCCGGCGGCGCTCATCGGCGGGTCAACGACGATCGCCGGTCACGCCTCGGGCACCTCCCGGGACTCGGAGGACACGCTCGCGTTCAGCGTGCTCGCCGACGTCAAGCCGATGATCGAGACGATGCCGCTCGAGCAGGCGGCGCAGGCCTACGCGAAGATGCTCAGCGGCGACGCCCGCTTCCGGATGGTGCTGACCACCGAAGCCTGAGCCCTGCCGCCCAGCGAACGACAGGCCTGCCGCTTATCAGCAGTAGGCCTGCCGCCTTCAGCGGTCGAGAGGCAACATAGGCGCCTATAACGTGCTTATGCTCACGTGCTTATGTTGCCTCTCGCACGTGTGAGCCTCCGCGCGGCCGCCTGCGGCTCGCCCCCCCGGCCTCAGAAGACGGGCTGCTCGCGGTAGTCGCCCCATACCTGCTGGAGTGCTTGCACGATCTCGCCCTCGGACACGTGCAGGCGCCCGGCGTCGATCAGCAGCGGCATCAGGTTGTGCGCCTCCTCGGCGGCCGCGTCTCTGATCGCGGCGAGCACCCTGGCTACCGCGGGCTCGTCGCGGTCAGCGCGGGCTGACTGGACCCGCGCGATCTGCTTGGCCTCCAGCGCGGGGTCGATGCGCAGAATCTCGGTCGCCTGCTCCTCACCCTCGGTGAAGCGATTGAGGCCGACCACGGTGCGCCGGCCGGCGTCGATCTCGGTCTGCAGCTCAAACGCGGCGTCGGCGATCTCGCGCTGCGGGAACCCCCGCTTGACCGCCTCGACCATACCCCCGAGCTCGTCGATCTTGGCGAAATACGCGTAGGCCTGCTCCTCCATCTGATCGGTCAGCGCCTCCACGAAGTAGGCGCCGCCGAGCGGATCGATGGTGTTGGCCACCCCGGTCTCCTCAGCGATGATCTGCTGGGTGCGCAGCGCGATCCGCACCGCGTCCTCGGTGGGCAGCGCCAGCGCCTCGTCATAGGAGTTGGTGTGCAGCGACTGGGTGCCGCCAAGCACCCCGGCGAGCGCCTCGATCGCCGTACGCACGATGTTGTTCAGAGGTTGCTGGGCGGTCAGCGACACCCCCGCGGTCTGGGTGTGAAACCGCATCCGCAACGACTCGGGCTGGCGAGCGCCGAACGTGGTGCGCAGCTCCCGCGCCCAGATCCGCCGCGCCGCCCGGTACTTGGCGATCTCCTCAAAGAAGTCGATCTGGGCGTTAAGAAAAACGACAGCCGCGGCGCGAAAGCATCGACGTTCAGCCCCCGCGCGACCGCATGCTCAACATAGGTCAGCCCGTCCTTCAAAGTAAACGCCAGCTCCTGCGCGGCCGTCGAACCCGCCTCGCGAATGTGATAGCCGCTGATCGAGATCGGATGCCAGCGCGGCATCTGCTCAGCACACCACGCCACCATGTCGGTGACCAGCCGCATCGCCGGATCAACCGGAAAGCACCACTCCTTCTGAGCGATGTACTCCTTGAGGATGTCAGTCTGGATCGTCCCCCCCAGCGCCTCCGGCCCCACCCCCTGGCGCTCCGCGGCAACCACATAGAACGCCAGCATGATCGCCGCCGGCGCGTTGATCGTCATCGACACCGTCACCTCCCCCAGCGGGATCCCGCCAAACAGCGTCTCCATGTCACGCACCGTGTCGATCGCCACCCCCTCGCGCCCCACCTCCCCCAGCGACCGCGGATGATCCGAGTCATGACCCATCAGCGACGGCATGTCAAACGCCGTCGACAAGCCCGTCTGGCCGCGATCCAACAGATACCGAAAACGCGCGTTGGTCTCCTCCGCGGTCCCAAACCCAGCGAACTGACGCATCGTCCACAACCGACCGCGATACATCGACGGATACACCCCACGCGTATACGGATACTGCCCAGGCAGCCCAATCGTGGCCGCATCCGCCGGCAGATCACGCTCGGTATACAACGGCCGGACCGCCTCCCCCGACAACGTCGTAAACGAAACGTCGCGCTCGGCGGTCAGGCCGTAAGCGGCCTGCCACTCCGCCAGAGAGACCGGAACGTTGTCGAGCACGGTCACGGGGGCAATCTTACCCGGGGGTAGTTGGAGATCAAACCATCTCGGGGGTGCTCGCCCGTGGCCGGCGCTACGCTCGGGAGCGCAGCCGACGGCGACCGCGGTGCGGCACCTCGCGCTCGTCGGGGATCTCGGGCAACGCCTCCTGGATCGCCGCCCAGGCGTCACCGAGCGTCCTTCGCTGCTCCCGGGTCAGTGGATTTAGAAACAGCGCGTGTACGTTGGCGAGGTGGGCCCGGCTCGCGGCATTGAAGCGCGCTCGCCCGCGTCGGGTGAGCGTGGCCAGGAAGACGCGCCCATCCTCCTCGTCGGGCTGCCGTGCCACCAGCTGCTGGGCTTCGAGCTCGTCGACGATCCGCGTCAGTCCGGATCGGCTGATCAGCGCCGCCTGCGCCAGGTCGGACATCCGCAGGCTGCCGCCGGCCTCCTGGAGCTTGAGCAGGACCTCGAACTCGTTCAGCGTGAGGCCGTGGGATGCCGCCAGCTGGGCGTCGAGGCGACGGATCACCCGGGAGTGAACCGTGAGGAATCCGACCCAGGCCGGAAGCCCGTCGGCAACGAACTCCTTCGGGCGGCGGGGGGCCGGTGGGGGGTCGGCGGGGGCCATGTCCTCGGTTCATTATCGTTGGTGCGCGTTGCAACCACCGTCAATGGAAGATGTGGCCGTAACCGCGGCGGTCTCAGATCGACGTGATCGCCACCTGCGGGCACGCGACGGCGACGCCCAGGAGACGACGTCGCTGGAGCTGTTCTTCGACCTCGTATACGTGCTGGCGGTCACCCAACTCTCCCATCTGCTGATCTCGAACCTCAGCTGGACCTCCCTCTGGCACATGGCGTTCCTGTTGCTGGTCGTCTGGTGGGCGTGGATCTACACGACGTGGATGGTCAACTGGCTGGATCCGCAGTCCATCCCGGTCCGGCTGCTGATCATCGCGGTCGGTCTCGCCAGCCTGTTGATGGCGGCGGCGCTGCCCGAGGCGTTCTCGCGTCACCCGGTCCTGTTCGTCGCCGCCTATGTCGGCCTCCAGGTAGGCCGAAACGCCGGCGGCGCGCTGCTGGTGGCGCGTGAGCACCCGCTCGGGGAGACGTTTGCGCGGCTGCTGGCCTGGAGTCTGCTGGCCGGCGTTCTCTGGTTCGCGGGGGCGTGGTTGCCCCGCGGCGAGCACCTGGCGCTGTGGGCGCCGGCGCTGGCGATCGAGCTGGCCGCCCCGCTGCTCTGGTATTGGCTCCCGCGCCGCGGTCGCCTCCAGGTTGGCCACCCGATCGAGGGCTCGCACTTCGCCGAGCGTTGCCAGGGGTTCATCATCATCGCGCTGGGGGAATCGATCGTCGTCACCGGCGCGACCGCGGCGTCGGCGCAGCTGACTCCGGCGGTGGTGGCGGCGCTCGCGATCGCGTTCCTGCAGACCTCGGCGCTGTGGTGGCTGTACTTCGGGGAGGTCGCGATTAAGTCCCGCCAGCACATGCGCGACAGCAAGAAGGCCGTGGACCTGGCGCGGGACGGCTACACCTACCTGCACCTGCCGATCGTCGCGGGGATCATCCTCAGCGCCGTCGGAGCCGATTACCTGACCGGGCAGCCGAGCCACTCGCTCGGGACTGCGCGACTGGCGGTCACCCTGGCCGGGCCGATCGTCTACCTGCTCGGCGAGCTGCTGTTCAGGGTCCGGATGATCGGCCGCGGCTCGGTCAAGCGCTGCGCCGCGATCGCGGCGCTGGCGGCCCTTGCCGCCGTCGGCCCGGTGGTGTCAGCGGCCGTGCTCGGGCTGCTGATCGCCCTGGTGCTGACCTTACTCGCGCTGTGGGAATACCAGCCACTCAGCGCCGCGGTCCGGCCGGCGAGAGATTGACTGAACATCTGGGTATCGTGCCGCGCCATGCCAACCAGCCCCCCACCGCGCGTCGCGCTGGTCACCGGCGGCGCCCGCGGCATCGGAGCGGCGGTCGCGCGCGGTTTGGCCCAGGACGGAAAGGCGACGGTGATCGCCGACATTCGCGCCGAGTTGGCGCGGGCCAACGCCCAGCGGATCGTGGAGGCCGGGGGCCGGGCGCTGGCGATCGACATGGACGTCCGCAGCCCCGCGAGCGTCGCCGACGGCGTCGCGACGGCGATCCGGGAGTTCGGCGAGATCGACGTGCTCGTCAACGTCGCCGGCTGGGATGAGCTCAAACCGTTCGTCGACTCCGACGAGGAGTTCTGGCAGGAGGTGCTGGAGGTCAACTTCAAGGGCGGCCTGCGCCTCACCCGGGCGCTGCTGCCGTCGATGATCGATCGGCGCTGGGGGCGGATCGTCAACATCAGCTCCGACGCCGGCCGGGTCGGCTCCTCGCTGGAGTCGGTCTACGCCGGCGCCAAGGGCGCGATCATCTCGTTCACCAAGACTGTCGCCCGCGAGACCGCCCGGATGGGCGTGACCGCCAACGTGGTGTGCCCGGGGCCGACCGACACCGAGATGCTGCGCGACGTGGCCCAAGCCCATCCCGACGCCGACAAGGTACTCGAGCGGCTGGCCCGGGCGGTGCCGATGAAGCGGTTGGGACAGCCCGAGGACGTGGCCGCGGCGGTCCGGTTCTTCGCCGCCGAGAACACCGAGTACATCACCGGTCAGACGCTGTCGGTCAGCGGCGGGCTTACGATGGCCTAGTGGACGCGCCCGCCGACGACGCGCATCGCAACCGCCGGCTCAAGGCACTGGTCACCGGGGCGGCCCGCCCCGGCGGGATCGGCGCCGCGATCGCCACTCGGCTGGGCGACGACGGGCTGGACGTGGTCACCCTCGACGAGCAGCCCGGCTGCACCTACCGAGTCGACCTGGTGGCCGATGAGCTGCCGTCCCTGGACGACATCGACGTGCTCGTGTCCAACGCCGGGGTGCCGACGATCTTCGGCGGCGCCCACTCGATGCCCCTGGAGCGGTGGCAGCGAGACCTGGCGATCAACCTCACCGGCAGCTACCGGGTGGTGCAGGCCTGCCTGCGGGGGATGCGCGAGCGACGCTTCGGACGGATAGTGGTGATCTCCAGCTTCGCCGCCCGGTACGGAATGCCGGCGCAGGTCGCCTACAGCGCCAGCAAGGCGGGACTGGTCGGGATGGTCAAGACGGTCGCCGCCGAGAACGCGCCGCTGGGCATCACCGCCAACGTCATCCTGCCGGGATTGGTCGCCAGCGCCGGGGTGCTGGCGATGCCGCGGGAGATCATCGACGCCTGGCTGCAGCGGATCCCTTCGGGAAGGATGGTGGCGCCGGACGAGATCGCCGCCGCCGTCGCTTACTTCGCCTCCCCCGGCACCGGCAGCGTCACCGGCCAGGAGCTGGTGATCGACGGCGGCCAGACGCTCAATTCGATGTCGGTGACCAGCAGCGTCGTGCGCGGCCGCGCCGGCGCGCAGCCGTGACCGAGCTGTCGCTGCCGGAGCTGGCGCAGCGGGCGCAGCGGGCGGTGCAGCGTCGCTGGCCGGGTGCCCGGCTCGCGGAGCTGCGTCCGCTGCACGGCGGCATCTCCAGCCTCACCTTCGCCGCGGAGCTCACCGGCGCCGGAGAACAGGCTGGGGCGGTGGTGATCAAGGTCGCGCCGCCGGGACTACCGCCCGTCCGTAATCGTGACGTCCTGCGCCAGGCGCGGGTGCTGGCCGCCGTCCACGGCGCCCCCGGCGTCGTCGTCCCGGCGGTGCTGACCCAGGATGACGGCTCCCCGCCCTTCTTCGTCATGGAGCTCGTCCCCGGCGAGGCGTACGAGCCGAAATGGGACGTGAGCACTCACCCGCCACGCCCCGCGGTGATCGACGCCCGCGCCCGGGCCGCCGCGAGAATGCTGGCCCGGCTGCAGGCGATCGAGCCCATCCGGGCGGGGCTGGGCGAGGAGCCGGCGGTGACCCCGAGCCAGGAGCTCGAGCGCTGGGCGCGGCTGTTCGCCACCACCGGCGACGATCTCCGCGGCAACGAGGCACAGTTGCGAGACGCGCTGGCGGCGAGTGTCCCGGTCTCCGTCCCATCGCGGATCCTGCACGGCGACTACCGCCTGGGCAACATGCAGTTCGTCGGCGATCGGCTGGCGGCGATCATCGACTGGGAGATCTGGTCGGTGGGCGATCCGCGCGTCGACCTGGCCTGGTTGATGATGTTCGCCGACCCCGTGCAGCAGCGGGTGGCCGCGCGCGACCCCGCCAATCAGGCGGCGGCGGACGCGATGCCGGGCGCGCAAGCGCTGCTGGCCGAGTACCTGGCGGCCGCCGACCAGCCCCTGCCACCCGCCGACCTGCCGTGGTTTGAGGCATGCTGCCGTTACAAGCTGGGAGCGACGGTGATGGCGATCGCCAAGCGCAATCGCCGGCTGCCCGAGCCCGACCCGGGCCTCGAGCTGGCGGCGGTCACGACGCCGGCGATGCTGAGCCGGGGGTTGGAGGCGCTCCGGAGCCGGTGAAGCCGAACAGCCGGCCGGCGATCCGGCGCAGCTGAAGCTCGTCCGAGCCCTCGGTGATCCGGTAGCGGCGGTGGTGGCGGTAGATGTACTCGAACGGCTCGTGTCGGGTGTAACCCAAGCCGCCGTGGACCTGGATGGCGCGGTCGGCGGCATCGCAGGCCAGTCGGTTGGCCCGGTAGTTGACCATCGAAACCTTGTCGCTCACGCTCAGCTTGGCGCTGGTGGAGGGTCCGCCCTGGGTGTCCATCTGCCACGCGGTCTTGTACAGCGTGTTACGCACCAGCTCGGCCTCGGTCTGGAGCTCCACCAGCTGCCACTGGATGCCCTCGTACTCGGCCAGCGGCTTGCCGAAGATGACCCGCTCCCGGGCGTAGGCGATGCTCCGGTCGATGCAGAACTGAGCCGCGCCCAGTGACGAGGCCGCCTGGCGGATCCGGTTCTCGTGCACGAACAGCTGGGCGCAATCAAGGCCGCGGTCGACTTCCCCGAGCACGGCCTCGTCGCCGACCCGGACGCCGTCCAGAGTCACCTCGCCGTGGTCGGTCGGCATGTTCAGGCACCACCAGTAGTAGGGGACATCGAGACCGGGCGTGTCCGTGGGGATCAGAAACGCGGTGATGCCGGCCGCCTTTCCGGCCTGTCCCGAGGTCCGGGCGAACACCAGCACCGCCGACGCCACATCGATCCCGGTGATGAACCGCTTGGCCCCGTCGAGCACCCACCCGTCCCCCGCACGGCGCGCGCGCGTGCTCAGGTAGGTGGCGTCGCTGCCGTGACCAGGCTCGGTGAGTGCGAACGCGATCGCCGTGCGGCCGTCCACCAACGGGTCCAGATAGCGCCTCTTCTGCTCCGCCGTCCCGTACTCGTGCAGCACCAACACGAGCGGCTCGTTGGCCACCACCGACGCCTCGTGGGAGAGCTCGGCGTGCAGCCCGGGGCCACGATGGGCGAGGTGCTCGCGGATGATCGCCATCGCCAGATTGGAGCCGTCGCCGCCGCCGAGCTGCGCGGGAAACGGGTACTGGTAGAAGCCCGCGTCGATGCTCAGGCGCCGGGCGCGGGCGAGCAGCTCGTGCCAGCGCTCGGAGGGAACCCCACCCCGCGCCACGTCGGTGCGCGCGAACTCCCGGCGGTGATCGAAGTACTCCGGGTTGGCTCGTTGCAGCGGCACGAGCTCGCGCTCGATGAACTCGTCGATCGAGCTCAGCAGTGCGGTGAGGTCGTCGGGAATCGACCAGTCCAAGGCGAGGCTCCTTCGTTGGTGCGGGCCGGGGAGGTTCGATTATCGTGTGCGGTGAGCGGAAATGAGCGTGCGGCCGATCGGGATCAACCATGTGGCGTTCGAGGTGCGCGACCTCGACGAGGCGCTGTCGTGGTACGGGCGGTTCTTCGCGCTGGAGCTGCGCGGGCGCCGCGGCAAGATGGCGTGGATCGATCTCGGCGACCAGTTCATCGCGCTCAGCGAGGGCGATCCTCCCGGCGACGGCGCGCGCCACGTCGGCCTGGTGGTGGCCGACAAGGAGGCGCTGCGCGGGGCGCTGCGGGACGCCGGGGTCGATGTCCGCCCCTCCGGCTCGCTCCGCGTCCACGATCCGAGCGGGAACCTCCTGGAGATCGTCGACTACCGCGACGTCCAGTTCTCGAAGGCGGCCGAGGTGCTGCACGGGATGGGACTGGACGGGCTGCAGAAGTCCCAATTGGCGCGTGACGAGCTGCGCGCCAAGGGACTGCTCGGCGAGTAATTCGGCGCGCGCGTCGCGAGGCCCCGGCCGGGGCCGCGCCCGGCCTACGCGGCGATCGGCAGCGAGAGCTCGCCGCCGGCCCGCGCCAGGCGCTGCACGGCGGCGAACACCTCGTCGGTTTCCGCCGGGTCCAGCTGGTGCGGGCGGCGCTGGAGCCACTCGGTCAGCCGCGAGCCGTGGATGTAGACGCAGCGACCGTCGACGACGCAGCCGGCCGGGAAGTCACACCAGAACACCACCACTGCCTGTACCCAACCCCGGCGCCCGGTGAGGCGGAACACATCGTCTCTAAACGCGGTGGCCTCGGCCACGGCGCGAGGGCGGATCCGCCGGCGCTCGGGTTCGCCGCTGGACTGCCGGCGCTGCTCGAGGATGGGCGTGCCGGATCCCATCGTCACCACGCCTCCCGGGCCCAAGCTCTCGATCAGGACCACCCCGCCGCTTCCGACCGCGATGTGGTCGTAGACGCCCTCGGATCCGCTCACGTCATGTACGAAGCGCCAGCCTGCGTGCTCCAGCGGCGCGAGCGCGAGCTCGGTCCGGCGGGCTGGGCGGGGCTCGGCGGCTCCCCGCTGGTCGCCGGGGCGGTCACCGCGACGCCGTCCCACCGCGGCGGCGCCCACGCCGACGATGGCGCCGGCGAGCCAGGCGATGGGGTGTCCGACGAGCACCAGGGCGATGCCGCCGAGCACAATGGCTCCCGCCGACACCACGGTGCGCAGATCCACCGACGCGCGGGCGGTTGCCCGTGTCCAGGCGAACTGCGCCTGCTGAGGATGAGTGCGCTCCGTATCCATGCTCATCGGTGATATCGACACGATCGGCCTCCAGCCTGAGTGTCTGCCCCCTGCGTCTCTTGTTCTGGTGGGAAAACAACGGTCGGGAGCGCCGCAAGCTTTCTCGCATTGGCAGATAGGTGGAGAGGCCGGCCCGACCAGGCGAGCTTAGTGGCCCCGGTCGTAAGTACGACGACCGGAACCACTTAGCCGTGGCCGCCGCGGCCGGCCCGGCGATGCTCTCATACAATCGCGCGCTCACCCCGCAAAAGGAGAGGGCGATGGGAGAGGCGCAGGTCAAGTTCATGCTCGGCGAGGCCGACATCCCGACGCACTGGGTCAACCTGATGGCGGACCTTCCCGGCGATGCGCCCCCGCCGCTACATCCGGGTACCCAGGAGCCGGCCGGACCCGACGATCTGAAGGCCCTGTTCCCGATGGCGCTGATCGGCCAGGAGGTGTCGGCCGAGCCCGAGACAGAGATTCCCGAGCCCGTGCGCGACGCCTACAGGCTGTGGCGGCCGACGCCGCTGTACCGGGCGCGACGCCTCGAGCGGGCGCTCGATACCCCTGCCCACATCTACTACAAGTACGAGGGTGGCTCGCCGCCGGGATCGCACAAGGCCAACACCGCCGTCGCCCAGGCCTACGAGAACGCGACGGCCGGGATCCGCAAGCTGACCACCGAGACGGGCGCCGGACAGTGGGGATCGGCGCTGGCGTTCGCCTGCCGGATGTTCGGGCTGGAGTGCGAGGTCTGGATGGTCGGCTCCAGCTATGACCAGAAGCCCTACCGGCGGTCGATGATGGAGGCCTGGGGCGCCACCGTGCACCGCTCGCCGTCGGATCTGACCGCCGGAGGGCGGGCGCAGAGCGAGCACACCACCGGCTCGCTCGGGATCGCCATCTCCGAGGCGGTCGAGGTCGCCGCCCGCAGCAGCGACACCAACTACTCGCTCGGCTCGGTGCTCAACCACGTGTTGCTGCATCAGACGGTTATCGGCCAGGAGGCGCTGGCGCAGATGGAGATGGCGGGCGAGTATCCGGACACCGTGATCGGCTGCGTCGGCGGCGGGTCCAACTTCGGCGGGCTCACGATCCCGTTTCTGCGCGGGGTGATCCGCGACGGCGCCCAGACTCGATTCATTGCCGCCGAGCCGGCGGCCTGCCCGACCCTGACGCGCGGCGTCTACGCCTACGACTTCGGCGACACCGTCGGCCTGACGCCGCTGATGCCCATGTACACGCTCGGGCACGGCTTCGTGCCACCGCCGGTGCATGCCGGGGGTCTCCGTTATCACGGCGGCTCGCCGTTGGTATGCGGGCTGGTCAAGGCGGGGATGGTCGCGCCGCGCGCCTACCGGCAGAACGAGACGTTCGAGGCGGCGGTTCGCTTCGCCCGGACCGAAGGGATCATTCCGGCACCGGAGCCCGCTCACGCCATCCGGGCGGTGATCGAGGAGGCGATGGCCGCGCGCGAGGCCGGCGAGGCCAGGGTCATCCTGTTCGGCCTGTGCGGCCACGGCCACTTCGACCTCAGCGCCTACGACGCCTACCTGGCCGGTGAGCTGGAGGATCCGGAGTTCTCGGAGACCGATCGGGACGCGGCGCTGGCGGGTCTGCCGGAGGCTCCCGCTCTGACCTAGCCCCCGCGTACTCATGCGGAGAGTTCCGCGTGCTGCCCCGGGGTGGTGACGCCGCCGACCTCGGTCGGCTCTGATGGGCGGTCGCTGATCGGTGGCAGCGCTAGGCTCACCCCGTGAACGCTGTCAACGGCGCTGTTGGCGTGATCGGTGCCGGCACGATGGGTGTCGGGATCGCCTACGTGTTCGCGGCGGCCGGCTTCGAGACGCTCATCGTCGAGCCAGACGACGAGCGGGCCGCGGCGCTGCTTGGCGTGGTGACCGAGCGGGCCGGGGCCGGGCTCGCGCGCGGGAAGCTCAGTCCGGCCCAGGCGGCGGCACTGCCGTCCGCGGTCCGGCACGTCGGCTCAATCGGCGAGCTCCCGACCGGGCTCGAGCTGATCGTAGAGACCGTGCCCGAGCGGCTCGAGCTCAAGCGCAAGGTGCTCGCCGCGGCCCTCGAGCGGCGCCCTGCGCTGCTGGCCACGAACACGAGCTCGCTCTCGATCGACGCGCTCGCCGCCGGTCTGAGCGACCCGGCGGCGCTGATCGGGATGCACTTCTTCAACCCGGTATGGTCGCTGCGACTCGTCGAGCTGGTCCGCGGAGCGGCCACCTCCGACGAGTCGGTCGCCGAAGCCCGGCGCCTGGCCGAAGCGATTGGCAAGGAGTCGGTGGTCGTCCGCGACGTGCCCGGGTTCGCCACGAGCCGGCTCGACCTGATTGCGGCGCTCGAGGCGATGCGGATGCTCGAGGCCGGAGTGGCCTCGGTGCAGGACATCGACCGGGCGGTGACCCTCGCTTACCGGCACCCGGTCGGGCCGTTGCGGCTCTCCGACATCGTCGGCCTCGACGTCCGACTCGATGTCGCCGAGTCGCTGCAGGGCGTCTACGGCGAGCGCTTCGCGCCGCCTGAGATCCTCCGGGAGAAGGTGGCCGCCGGCGAGCTGGGAGAGAAGAGCGGGTGTGGCTTCTACCACTGGCCGTTGAGACCGTCCGTCAACACAGTTGCTGACGGGTCGCGGCCGGACTAAGCTTCCGCTCTCAGACGGCCCCCTCCGGGCCGGCCACTGAGTGGAAAGAGAGAGTCATGGGCAGCGATCGGGCAGCCGGATGGAGCCTGGCAGAGGTCCTGCGACGGCTCGCCAGCGAGCGCCCGGACCATGAGGCGTTCGTCTTCGGCGAGCAGCGATCGAGCTTCGGTGACCTGCACCAGCGCAGCTCGCGCGTGGCCAACGCGTTGGTCGACGCGGGCGTCGGGCCAAGCGACCGAGTCGCGGTGCTGGTCGCCAACGGGATTGAGTTCTTCGAGATCGCGTTCGGCGTGAGTAAGGCGGACGCGACGCTCGTCGCACTCAACTGGCGGCTGTCGGAGCTCGAGCTCGCCGCGACCCTGGCTGACGCCCTGCCGTCGCTGTTGATCGTCGATCCGGCCTTCGCCGGGAAGGTGCCCTCGGTGAACGAGCGGCGGTCGGATATGCGCGTGGTGACGCTTGGTGATGACTACGAGAAACGGCTGGCCGCGGCCTCGCCCGAGGACCCGTGCGTCTTGACGGCGCCGGACAGCGTGATGCTCGTGCTCTACAGCTCCGGCACCACGGGACGGCCGAAGGGAGTGATGCTGACCAACGCCAACCTCGCCTACATCGAGGTGATGGCCGAGCAGCTGTTCCGGATGACGCCCGACTCGGTCCACCTCGTGGTGGCTCCGCTGTTCCATATCGGAGGCGCGGGAACCGGGTTGACCACCACCACCCTCGGCGGGCGCACCGTGATCCTCTCTGAGGTGAAGGCCGACCTGGTGCTCGAGACGATCGAGCGCGAGGGGGTCACCCATGCGTTCTTCGTCCCGGCGGTGATCCAGCGGCTGATCGAGTCTCCGCAGGCCCGCGAGCGCGATCTCTCGAGTCTGCGCTACATCGCCTACGGCGCGGCGCCGATGACCGAGACGCTGCTGCGCAACGCGCTCGAAATCCTCGGCTGCGGCTTCATCGGGTGTTACGGGATGACTGAGACGGCCGGCACCGTGGTCGCGCTCGCGCCGGAGGAGCACGTCGCGGACGGCCCGGATGCCCCGCGGTTGCGCTCGGTCGGCAAAGCGCTGCCCTGGCACACCGTCCGGGTGACCGATCTGGTCACCGGCGAGGAGGCGGCGCCCGGTGAACCGGGCGAGATCTGGGTGCGATCGGCGATGAACATGAAGGGTTACTTCAACCAGCCCGAGGTCACCGCCGGCACGCTCGTGGAGGGCGGTTGGGTGCGGTCGGGAGATGGCGCCTACCGTGACGAGGATGGCTACTTCTTCCTGACCGACCGGATCAAGGACATGATCATCTCTGGCGGGGAGAACGTCTATCCGGCTGAGGTCGAGAACGTCCTCGCGGCACATCCCGACGTTGCTGAGGTGGCCGTCATCGGGGTGTCCGATCCAAAGTGGGGTGAGACGGTCAAGGCGGTCGTCGCCCTGCGGCCCGGGGCGGAACCGAGCGCGGAGGATCTGATCCAGTTCACCCGTGCCCGGCTCGCCCACTACAAGTGCCCGACCTCGATCGATTTCATCGACGAGCTGCCGCGCAATCCCTCCGGCAAGGTGATCAAGAAGGAGCTGCGGGAGACCAGCCAGGCTCCCGTTGCCCAGCGCTCGTCATGAGCGCCGCCATCCTCACCGCGGCGCTCACCGGGCCGATCGCGAGCAAGGCGGACAACCCGGCGCTGCCGACGAGCCCGGAGGAGATCGCCGCCGAGGCCAAGCAGGCGTCGCAGGCGGGCGCGAGCGTCGTGCACGTCCACCTCCGCGACGCCGAGGGGCGGCCGACCGGTGATCTCCAGATCGCCCGGCGTGTCGTCGGGCTGATCGAGGAGGCGTGTCCCGCGCTGGTCCAGCTCTCCACCGGGGTCGGGCTCGGGGTCCCGTTCGAGGTCCGCGAGCAGCTGATCGAGACCCGCCCGGCGATGGCGACCCTCAACGTCTGCTCGATGACGTTCGGCGACGACGAGTTCCGCAATCCGCCGAGCGGGGTCAGACGCCTGGCGGCTCGCATGCGCACGCTCGGAGTCAAGCCCGAGCTCGAGCTCTACGACACTGGCCACGTCGAGATGGCGCTGGCGCTGCACGCCGAGGGCCTCCTCGAAGAGCCGCTCCAGTTCTCGCTGGTGCTCGGTGTCCGCGGCGGGATGCCGGCGTCGGCGCAGAGCATCGTGCACGTGGTGTCCCGGCTTCCGCCCGGTGCGGTCTGGCAGGCGATCGGCATCGGCCGCCACAACCTGAGCATGACCGCGATCGGCTTGGCGATGGGGGGCAACGCGCGTACCGGCATGGAGGACACGCTGATGCTGCGCCGGGGTGAGCCGGCCCCCGGGAACGGGCGGCTGGTCCAGCGTCTCGCCGAGGTGACGCGGGCGCTCGACCGCCCGATCGCCGATGTCGACCAGGCGCGGGAGCTGCTCGGGCTCGCCCCGGCCTGAGCCGCCGGGCTCACCCGGGCGCCAGGCCCGTTCAGTCGTGCGTCGGCATGACGAGGCCCGAGCGGCTCCGAGATCCGGACGGCAACTCGGCCATGCTCACCAGCGGGTCACGCCGCCGTCGACGAGCAGCTCGGATCCAGTGCAGTAGGACGCAGCCTCGCTGAGCAGGAAGATTGCCGGTCCGACCATCTCGGCCGGCTCGGCGAGCCGTCGCATCGGGATGTCATCGAGGAACTCCTCGAGCGTTCGCGTCGTCCTCACGCCCCGGGCCATTCCGGTCCGCACATAGCCGGGGCTCAGGACGTTGACGCGGATCCCGCGGCGCGCCCACTCGACGGCCAGGCTCCGCGACAGCTGGAGCACGCCGGCCTTGGCGGAGTTGTAGTGGACCTGGTGGATCCCGCGGTTGACGATCGTCCCGGAGATCGAGCCGATGTTGACGATGCTGCCGCCGCCGGCGCGAAGCATCGCCCGGCCCTCCGCCTGGCAGGAGAGCAGCACACCGGTGAGGTTGACGTCGATGAGACGCTGCCAGTCAGCGAGCGCCATCGCCTCGGCCGGCGCAGTGCTGTGCACCCCGGCTGAGTTGACCGCCAGCCTGAGCGGACCGAACTCGGCCTCGAGCTCGGCCACGGCGTGGCCGAGGGAAGCCGGATCGGTGACGTCGGCGGCGAGGGCCACCGCGCGGCCGCCATCGGCGCGGATCGTCACGGCGGTCTGTTCCGCCGCATCAGATGTCCGGTCCAGGCAGCCGACCGCAGCGCCGGCCGCGGCGAGCCCGCTCGCGATCGCGGCGCCGATCCCGCCCGTCGCCCCGGTGACCACAGCGGTCATGCCGCCGAGCTGGAAGTTGGTGGCGGTCATGGCGAAGAGGTGGCGTGACGGCGGGCGGTGGGCCTCTCCTCGGCGGCGACTCTGGCAGAACCTGCCTGCCCTGTCAACATCAACGATCAAGTTGACGTGACAGCAATTTCCCGGATTATGCCGCTGGATACCGTGCTCGAGCACTGGCCGCGGTACCGTTAGCAGCCGCTTGAACAAAGGGGTCCCGATGGCTGGCCAGGTAACGAGACAAATGAGCAACATCGCTCAGCGTCGGGCGGCGGCACGAGGTGGTGCGCGCAGTGGCTATGTCGATCGCCGCCAAGAGATCGTCGCTGCGGCCGCCGAGGTCTTCAAGGAGCGGGGGTTTCAGGGCACGACGCTCAATCATGTTGCGATCGCGCTCGGCACCGACCGTGCGTCGCTGTACTACTACGTCGGCAGCAAGGACGAGCTCTTTCAGGAGATCGTCAGCGAGGCGGTGGGCGTCAACCTGGCCACCGCCGTGGCGATCAAGGAGGGCGACGGGACCGCGCCGGAGAAGGTGCGACGCCTGATCACCGAGCTGATGGCGTCCTATGCCGAGTTCTACCCGGTGCTCTACGTCCTCATCCAGGAGAATCTCAACCACGTCGATCCCGACCGCAGCGG
>CAWHMI010000009.1:0-226721 GCA_963830395.1 uncultured Actinomycetota bacterium | reverse complement strand
GGGATCACGACCGACCAGGCCCCGCGGTGGAGAGCCTGGGGGCTAGGCCACGCGCTCTACCTGGCTTCCGGAATCGTGCGCCACCCCCCGTCCTCGGTGATGCAGACACTCGATGCGCGCAACCGCGGCGAGGCGGGAGGGATGGCCGACGAGCACGGGTGGCCGTGATCCCAGGTCATCGTTTCGTCCCGATGAATCCGTCCAGGACGGCGACGTCGGCCTTGCGAGAGACGTACGTGATCCCGGCACCGGCCGCTGTCCAGTGCAAGCCGAGTGGGGAATGGAGCCGGTCGGCCAGCCCCGCACAGTCCTTCGCGGTACAGCGAGTCGATGCGCGATCACGTCGGCGCCGGACCCGGCCCGGGACATATCCAACGCGGCGTCTACGATGACGCGCGAGTACACCAGGAAGCCTCAGGCTCCCCGATGCGGCTGAGAGGACTCGAACCTCCAAGGGGTTTCCCCCACACGGACCTGAACCGTGCGCGTCTACCAGATTTCGCCACAGCCGCGGACAGCTCCCAAGTTAGCAATCAGTGGAGGACGTCGCTCAGCAACCACCAGCGAACATATGATCGCATCTGCCTAGGACGCACAACTTCGCGAAGCGGTCGGAGCCGTCACTACTGCTGGACGATGCGCACGCTAAGCTCGTTGGCCGCTTGGCGATCGGTGCAAACGCCGATATCTCTGGCCGCTATCGTCTAGGGGACTAGGACGCCGCCCTCTCACGGCGGAAACCCGGGTTCGAATCCCGGTAGCGGTACTCATGAAAGCCCCGTAGATACGGGGCTTTCGTCGTTTCTCGGTTCTCGGGTCAGGCTCAGGGTCAAGGTCCTGCGGCACGGTTCGGCCATCTTGTCGCGTCGCGGCTCCTGGTGCGCCCGAGCAACGGCGTCGGTAGCATGCCCCAGGCCGGGGCTCACGGATGCTGACGCCCGGCCAATGAGGAAGCCCATGAGCGCGCTACACCAGGCACCGCCACAGACTGCAGACGCAGCACGCACGGCTGACCATCCCGAATTCGGGTTCATCGGCATGGAGGGCGTCGTGCTCTCGGAGGTTGCCTACTGGCTGGAGGACGGCCACCACGTGTTTCGAAGCACCGAGTACGACGTGATCGTCGGCGACGCTGACAAGCAGACGGCGATCGCCGCGTTCGTCGAGGCCACGGAGGACTACGCCGATTTCCTGGCCCAGTTCGAGAGTCACACGGTGGAGGACCTGACGATCGCGACCACCATCTTCAAAAGACTGGTTGAGATCTACGAGCGCGCCCAGGCACGTCACCATCATCGGCGAACCGTTCTCAGTGTTCTTCGTCGCGGCCACGACGCAGCACGCGGTTGGCACCACGAGCCCGCAGCTCTGACCTAGCCGCTGCCTCAGCCAAGCTGGCAGACGAGAGCCGAGAGGTCCGGCATGGACGCCTCTATGGCGTATCAGTGATCTCCAGCGACGGAAAGAAGACCACGGTGACCTGGCAGATCGACACCCATCGATCAGATTGCCTTCCGTACGTCTTGAAGAATGTCGCCAAGTGCCTGAGGCTCAAGGGCCCGGACGAGGTGCTCGAGGCGTTTGCGTCCTGGTCACCGGAGCAGCTGCGCGGCCACTTGAGCCGCTACACGTGGGAGGAACTACGGCCTCCCGCGATGCGTCACTAGCTCCGGCAGGTTCGCGATCCGTCGACGCTGTGGCCGGCGCTTGTAGCCGAGGATGGACTGCACCGCGCTGACCTTCCATTCGCTCGCGCCGCGCGCCGTCGGCACCCCCTCAGCGTTCAGCGCGTCGCAGACCTGGCGCAGCGAGAGCGCCTTCTCGCGCAGGTCGATGATGTGAGCGGCGAGCTCGGGGCGGTCTGCGACGGACGGCCGCCCAGTCGGCTTGCCCTGCGACCGCGCCGCGGCGAGGCCGTCCCGGGTGCGCTGCGCGATCGTGTCGCGCTCCCACTCGGCGACGCTCGCGAACACGTTGGCGACGAGCGGCCGCCGGGCGTGCTCGTGTCGACCTGAAGGTCCAGCGCGACGAGGTCGCCCTGGCGGCGGTGAACCACTCCAGCAGCATCGCGAAGTCGATCACCGACCGGGTGAGCCGATCGAGCTTGGCGACGACGAGCCCGTCCGCATCGCCGGCGGCGATCTGATCGAGCGCGGCCATCAGCGCTGGGCGCTCCAGCGTCTTGGCGCTCTGACCCTCGTCGCGGAACAGCTCGGCGTGCTCCCAGTCGCGTTTCTCGCACGCGGCGCGGATCACGCGCTCCTGGTGGGCGAGGCCGTAGCCGTACGCAGCCTGCTCGTCGGTCGAGACCCGTACGTAAGCCAGCATTCTCGGCGCCATGCTGCTGATGTTGGCAGGAACGTACGCAACGGGACATCTGCGTACGGATGGATTCGTAGCTGTCGGCGGCGGCGCGGCTGCGAGAACCCGGCGAGGATCGCGGCCAGCACGAGCGTGCGATCTCGTCGCGTTGGCGGCCACCCGAGGCTGTACTGCTCGCCGCGGTGTGCCTCGAGCGACAAGCGCCGCCGCCCCAACGTTGGGGCGGCGGCGCTGGCTCGGCACGCCGCGCTTCGCGAGCGTCTTCTCGCCCAGGCCGGCGCCTGCGGATGTGCTGGCTGTGATGACCAAGCCTGTGAGGTCCCGCACGGCCAGTGCCATCACCCCGGCTGTGAGGAACCTGCCACGATCGCGTCTCAGAGCCAGAGCCGACCGACGGCATCCGAGGCGCAGACTCGCCTTCGACAGGTTCGCGGGGAGCCCGCGCTCTGCTGCTCGCGCCACATGACGTGGAAGGTCAACGCGATCCGTGACTTGCGAGCGCGCGGGCTTCTGGTCGGCATCGACGTCGGCGAGCAGCGTCTTGACCGAGGCAAGGTCACGCGTTACGTGCGTGGGGGCAGGCTACCCGTCGCGGAGCGGGTCTCAGGCGTACTCGGGTTCGATTCGGAGGACGCCAATCGCCTGTTGCGCGAGCTGGCGAAGGCCAAGTCGCCGTGGGAGGATCCCGACTTCGCGAGGCAGTTCATGGAGAAGCGTTGGCTCGCGGCGCTGACTCAGGGCGCGAGCCAGCAGTCGCGACAGACCCGCATCCGGCGAGGAGCGGTACCAACCAGCGCTTGGATTCTGCGCCCTGGTTTGACGTCGGCACGGACATCCGGGCTCGAGGCCTCCTTTGGCAGCTGGCGGATCGGAAGCGGTCGTTCTTGATGAGCTCCGCAGCGGCGGCGATGCGGCGGTCTTGGCCGTGAGCGCCGGGGAGTGACCGGTAGCGTTCCGGCGCCTCGTCCGGGGGCGGGTGGCGGCAGCGCCGTGCGCCGCGCCAGTGGTGCAGTGTGGGCGTCGTCCCGAGCGTGTGGGCGCCGTTAGGGCGAGGTGTCGCCGGCGCGGCGTCGTTTGCCAGGCGGCCGGTTCCGAGGTGGGTAGTACTTGAGAGGGATCCCGGGTCTGATCTTGGTGGGGGGCGGTCCACGAGCTGGTGGAGTACGTTCGATGCGTGAGCCGAGGCGATCATCTCGCCCGCACGTACTGGTTTGATCTGCTGATCGCGCTGCTGGCGATCGTGGCGATGCTTAACGTGGTGCTCGGACGCGGCTCGTCCGGAGCTCCGACAACGACGCTGTGGTTCTGCCTTCCCGCGCTCGCGATTCTGGTGCTACCCGTGTTCGCGCGGCAATGGTTTCCGTTTGCCGGACCGGCGGCCTACTTTCTTTTGGCCGCGGGAATCTCGTTCGTCGACCCGCTGCTGATCCCGTACCCCGAGTCCCTCTTCCCGATGCAGCTGGCGGTCGCATTCCTGCTCGGGAACCTTCGGGACGTCCGGCGGGCTGGCCTCGGACTGGCGATCGTGCTCGGCGCTGTGGCGACCGTCGTCTACAAGATCCCCGGGTACTCGGTCTACCAGCTCGTCTTCATTCCCGTCGACTTCGCCGTCGCCTGGGTTGCGGGCCTTGCCGTCCGGGCGCGGGCCGAGCGGGCGGAGGTGGCGGAGTCACGTGCGACACAGGCCGAGCACGCCGTGTTCGAGGAGCGGGTGCGGATCGCGCGGGAGCTGCATGACGTCGTCGCCCACCATGTGAGCATGATGGGCGTCCAGGCCGGCGCTGCCAGGGTCGTGATCGACAGTGACCGTGTCAAGGCGAAGGAGTCGTTGACTGCGATCGAGGTCTCCAGCCGGCAGGCGGTTGGGGAGTTGCACCGCCTGCTCGGATTCCTGCGGCAGGCCGGCGACCAGGACGATCTGGCTCCGCGCCCTGGGCTGAGCCAGCTTCCGCGGCTGGCGGCGAGCATGAGTGAGTCCGGGCTCGCTGTCGCGGTCAGCATCGAAGGGGAGGAACGCTCGTTGCCGCCGATGATCGGCGTGTCGGCGTACCGCATCGTGCAGGAAGCGCTGACTAACATCCTCAAGCACGCGGCGGCGTCGCGCGCCGACGTGCACGTGCGCTACTGGCCCGATGAGCTTGAGGTCGAGATCGTCGATGACGGCCGCGGCGCGACGGCGCTGTCAGGGACGAGCCCGGGCGGCTTGGGGTTGATCGGCATGCGCGAGCGTGCCGCCCTGCACGGCGGCCAAGTGACGGCGGGGTCGGTATCCGGCGGCGGGTTTGACGTGTGCGTCAAGCTGCCCACCTCGGACGGTGGTCTGTGAGCATCCGTGTGCTGTTGGCCGATGATCAGGCGATGGTTCGCGCCGGCTTTCGGATGATTCTTGAGTCCGATCCCGAGATCGAGGTTGTCGGGGAGGCGGCGAACGGCGAGCAGGCCATGGCCAGCACCCGGCGCTTGGGGCCCGACATCGTGTTGATGGACATCCAGATGCCCGACGGTGACGGACTCGAGGCCACGCGGCGGATTACCGAAGACGGCGAGCTGCACAGTCGTGTGGTGATCCTGACCACGTTCGAGCGTGACGAGTACGTGTTCGAGGCCCTGCGGTCGGGCGCCAGCGGCTTCCTGCTCAAGAACGCCCCACCCGAGGAGCTTCTGCACGCGGTGCACGTCGTGTGTGCCGGCGAGGCTCTGCTTGCCCCGTCGGTCACGCAGCGCATCATCGAACAGTTCGCACGCCGGCCGGCCACGCCGGAGCTCGGCACGCGGCTGGACGCCTTGACGCAGCGCGAGCGCGAGGTGCTGACGATGCTGGCGCACGGCAAGAGCAACGCCGAGCTGGCCGCCGAGCTGTTCGTCAGCGAGGGCACGATCAAGACCCACGTCTCCAGCCTGCTCGCCAAGCTCGGGCTGCGCGACCGCGTGCAGGCCGTCGTCCTCGCGTACGAGAGCGGACTGGTCACGCCCGGCGCGTAGACGCGCCTCTGTCCTTCGACAGAGAAGCGAGCGGCAAAGATCTGCGCTGAGGAGGAGCGCAGACGCGCCCTGCGGGCGATGACACGCGCAGGCGGCGGTCCCAGACTGATCCCCAGGCAACTTGCACCCACCTGAGGAGCAGTGATGACCGCACCACCCATGTTCAACTTCTCCGCACTTCCGAGGCGGTCACCTCGACTCAGGCAGTTGCCTTCGCCGCCCGCGAGAACGACGGCATCCACGTCCTGCCGCTCAGGCACTCCCGCCAGGACGCGGTGACCGTCTCGGCCGACGACACGCGGGACGGCCACCGCTTCGACCTTGCTGTCGCCCGCGACCGCGCGCTACAGGCCTTCCATCACCCATTCGCCTACGCCGCTGCCAACTTCGGACGGTGGTCTGTGAGCATCCGTGTGCTGTTGGCCGATGATCAGGCGATGGTTCGCGCCGGCTTTCGGATGATTCTTGAGTCCGATCCCGAGATCGAGGTTGTCGGGGAGGCGGCGAACGGCGAGCAGGCCATGGCCAGCACCCGGCGCTTGGGGCCCGACATCGTGTTGATGGACATCCAGATGCCCGACGGTGACGGACTCGAGGCCACGCGGCGGATTACCGAAGACGGCGAGCTGCACAGTCGTGTGGTGATCCTGACCACGTTCGAGCGTGACGAGTACGTGTTCGAGGCCCTGCGGTCGGGCGCCAGCGGCTTCCTGCTCAAGAACGCCCCACCCGAGGAGCTCCTGCACGCGGTGCACGTCGTGTGTGCCGGCGAGGCTCTGCTTGCCCCGTCGGTCACGCGGCGCATCATCGAACAGTTCGCACGCCGGCCGGCCACGCCGGAGCTCGGCACGCGGCTGGACGCCTTGACGCAGCGCGAGCGCGAGGTGCTGACGATGCTGGCGCACGGCAAGAGCAACGCCGAGCTGGCCGCCGAGCTGTTCGTCAGCGAGGGCACGATCAAGACCCACGTCTCCAGCCTGCTCGCCAAGCTCGGGCTGCGCGACCGCGTGCAGGCCGTCGTCCTCGCGTACGAGAGCGGACTGGTCACGCCCGGCGCGTAGACGCGCCTCTGTCCTTCGACAGAGAAGCGAGCGGCAAAGATCTGCGCTGAGGAGGAGCGCAGACGCGCCCTGCGGGCGATGACACGCGCAGGCGGCGGTCCCAGACTGATCCCCAGGCAACTTGCACCCACTTGAGGAGCAGTGATGACCGCACCACACGCCCTACTGAAGAAGTTCCTCGCGCGCGGAAAGGCGAAGAGCCAGGGCTTGGCTGCCGTCGAGATCAGCGATCTCTCCAGTAACGGCAAGAAGACCGTCGCAAAACGCTTCGGGGGAGGCCGGATCACGGGCCTCGCGCTGATCGCCGTCCTCACGCTCGGGCTCGGCTACCTCCACTTCGCCGGCAGTTCGACGGCCGTGTCCGTGCCTGCCGGCGCGCATGCAGGCCAGCTGACTCATGCACCCGTGCACCTATTCCACCGAAAAGGGCGCCTACGCCGCCGACTGCGGAACGCTCGTCGTGCCCGAGAACCGCGCCGACCCGCACTCGCGGCTGATCGCGCTGCCGGTCATCCGGATCCGTGCGCATTCGGCACACCCGGGCGACCCGATCTTCCGCCTGCAAGGCGGCCCCGGCATCACCAACATGGTCTTCCCGGACGCGAGCCGTTTCACCGCCAACCACGACGTCGTGCTCGTCGGCTACCGCGGCGTCGACGGCTCCGTCCGGCTCGACTGCCCGGAGGTGAGCTCGGCAATGGAGGACTCAGGTGACCTCCTCAGCGAGCAGTCGTACCGCGCCGTCGCCGCGGCGTACCGGTCGTGCGCCGACCGGCTCCGCAGCGATGGTGTCGATCTCGCCGGCTATTCGATCCCCGAAGAAGTCGACGACCTCGACGCAGCCCGCCACGCCCTCGGCTACCACCAGATCGACCTGGTGAGCGAAAGCGCGGGCACCCGGATCGCGATGATCTATGCGTGGCGCTACCCGAAGAGCATCCATCGCTCGGTGATGATCGGCGTCAATCCACCCGGCAACTTCCTCTGGGACGCAAAGACGACCGGCGAGCAGATCCAGCGCTATTCCGCGCTCTGCGCCCAGGCGGCGAGCTGTCGTAGCCGGACGCCGGATCTCGCCGCGTCGGTGAAGTCCGTGTTCGCTCACGTTCCCAGTCACTGGCTGGTCCTGCCGATCGAGAAGGGCGACTTCAAAGCCGCCGCGTTCTTCGGCCTGATCAACGAGACCTCAGCCGGCGGCAACTCGATCGCCGCGCCACTGACGATCGACTCACTCCTCTCCGCCGGCAAGGGCGACGCAAGCGGTGCGTGGTTCCTGTCGCTGATGGCACGGCTCACCTTTCCGAGCGCGTTCGTCTGGGGCGACCTGGCGGCGATCAGCCGCAGCGACGCCACCTACGCGAAGCACTTCTTCGCGTCGGGAGCAGGCCGTGGATCGCTGATCGGTTCTCCCGGCAACGACCTGATCTGGGCCGGCGGCAGCCTCGTCGACGCCTGGCCGGCGAACCCGGACGAGAACGAGTACACCCACGTGCAAAACTCGAACGTTCCGACGTTGCTGGTCGGCGGCAACCTCGATTTCGCAACGCCGCCCGAGAATGCGACCAGCGAGCTCCTGCCCCACCTCGCGAACGGCCGTCAGGTGGTGCTCTCGAACCTCGGCCACTCCGACGACTTCTGGCCCTACGAACCGGCAGCCGGCACCCGTCTGATCAACACCTACCTCGAGACCGGCAAGGTCGACACGTCCCTCTACACCCGCAACAAGGTCGACTTCAGCCCAAGCTCCAGCCAAGGCGCCTACGCCGAAGACGGCCTCGGCGCGATGACGGTCGTCGGACTCCTCACGATCCTGTCACTGCTACTGATGTGGCGCCGGGCGCACAAGCGCGGCGGCTTCGGGCGCAAGGCGAGCGCGATGCTGCGCTCCATCTACCTGCTGGTGCTCGGCCTCGGCGGATGGTTCATCGGCCTGATCATCGTGCTGGTGGCTTTGCCGACAGTGCCCCTCAACAGCGAACTCATGGCTGTTCTCTCCATCGGCACGCCGATCGGCCTCGGCACCTACTGGGCCTGGGTCAACCGCGACCGGCCGGCCAGGGCCACGAGGCTCGGCATCGGGGTCGCGCTGACGGGCGCCTTCGTCGGCGCGCTGCTGGGGTTCAACGCAACAGCCGGGATCATGGCGGTCATCACCACGATCGTCGGAGCAGCTGCCGGTGCGAACCTCGGCCTGATCGCCCTCGACGTCGCACGAATCGGCGAGCGGTCGGAGACCGTTCCGCCCATCGCCATTCCAGCGCCCATCGCCACTCCAGCGGTGGAACGCTGACCCCCGGAGTCCGTTCGCGCAGAGCCTGTGGCGGTGTGCTGGTTGCCGCCACATGCTCTGCTGACGTACGTTCGCGCTCGGTGGTCTGAACGACGTCATCAAGTTACGGTGGCGAACACTGCGTTGATGAGGTAATCGGTGGTTGTCATGGCCGTCATGATCTGCTCATGGCGGCCCCGTGTCGTCGGCCCGAGGGTTGGACAACGGGGTGATCTCAGGCCTCAACCCGCGGGTTGACCGCGTCCAGGGTCAGCGGTCCGCAGCACGATGCGGACCTCGTTCGTCAGATACGCCTCGCCAACGCCGCGTCACACCTCGTTTCGAAAGGAACGCGCCATTGTCGGCGCGGCTCGCGGACGTCCGCCTCCGCGATTCCGGATCTGGAACCGATCCATCCCGGCGTCAGCGACCTCAACCGGGAGACCCCGTTTGCTCGTCCGCTTCTGATCAGGGGCCGGGGCGAATGCGATCGTGCTCGGAGTCGCGGTCTCCGCGCGAGGGGCAGGCATATGCGCTCAAGCGACGAGCGATGGTCGAGATGAGGCGATCCGTCGGTTGCACCTACTGTGCCCGTGGCCGACTGCTCAATGCTCGAGCGAATGCCTGCTCGAACTTGCGCTGTTGCCCGCTTCCAGGAAACGGCACGCGTTCGTCGACTCGGGGCAACCCGGCGTCAAGAAGAGGTCCACGCACGAGGTCAAACACGCTGGTCGTAATCACGATGATCCTGTCTGGAGCGAGCTGATGAATCCGTCGCACCGCTCCCGCTACGTCGGGCGGGTCTGATCGTGCATCGATCGGATCGCGCCACAGGTCGATCAAAAAAGACCCCTCGGTCCCGAAGACGGCCCAGGAGTTCTGGCTTGTTTCGCCTGTGTGAGGTCTTCGGTGCTTTGGACCTTGCCCTGCTCACGCCATCCTGCGATTCACCCGGTACGCGTGTCCTCCTGCGGGTGCGGGGGAGCGGCGATCCCGGCGACGAAGCTGATCAGGGTGGCGGTCTCGGCCACCACCATCGCCACCGTGGGCGCGAAGCCGTTCTCGGCACAGGTGGCGGCGACGGCGGCGTGGACCACGGAGCGGAAGGGGGAGGGGTAGGTGATGAAGGGCTCGGTCCGGTACGCGGGCAACCACGGGAACATCCCGCCCGAGGTGCTGCTCAGCGCCATCGCGACCGGATCAGCCGATCAATACAAGGGGTTTGCCGACCAGTGCCTGGCCGAATACGATCTCGACGGTTGGACGGCATCCGACCTGATCAACCCGACCGACGTCAATCCGTTCATGAACGGTGGTGGCACGGCGTAACCGTCGAGCAGGACAGCATCGCCTCGGCAACCGCCGCGGTTGACCTCGGCGCCCGGGTCGTCGCGGTTGAGGCGATTCCCGTGCGGTTGCCGATGCGCCGGCCGGGGGTGTTCGCCTCCGGCCGGATCGACGTAGCCGACAACGTGCTGGTTCGCCTCCACTCCGAGAGCGGCCTTGTCGGTCACGCCGAGGCGCAGTCGCGGCCCTACACCTACGGTGGCAGCCAAGCGACAATTCTGGCCACGGTGCGCGACCGGCTCGGTCCGCGGCTCGTCGGCCGCAGCGCCCTGCGCCCCGAGCTTCTCTACGAGCTCGTCCGCGATCCGGACGCCGACCGGGTGGCGCGAGGCGCCGTCGATCTCGCCGTGTGGGACCTCGTCGGTCAGCTGCTCGGCCGCCCCGTCGGCGAGCTGCTCGGCGGCTATGCCGAGGACGTCGCCGTCGCCCACATGGTCTCACTCGACGCGCCGGCGGCGATGGCGCAGGAGGCGGTGGAGGCGGCCGAGCGGTTCGGTGTGCAGACGTTCAAGATCAAGGTGGGCCGCGAGCCGGAGCTCGACGTGGCGGCCGTCAGGGCGGTGCGGGAGGCGCTTCCGGAGGCCGAGCTGTACGTCGATGCCAACCGGGGCTGGACGGTCAAGCAGGCGCTGGACGCGATTCCGCGGCTGTGCGAGCTCGGGGTGCTCGCCGTCGAGGAGCCCGTCGGCGACGGCGAGGGCCGGCGGCGGATCGCCGCGGCCAGCCCGGTCGCGCTCATCGGCGACGAGAGCTGCGTGAGCCTCCAGCACGTCGCCGCCGCGCGCGCCGAGGGTGCTATCTCGGTGGTGAGCGTCAAGGCGGCGCGCACCGGGTTCACCGAGTCGCGGCGGATCCTCGGCTTCTGCGCCGGTGCCGAGCTCGACGTGGTCGTCGGCTCGCAGTACGAGGGCGCGACCGGAGCGCTCGCGACCCTGGCGCTCGCCGGCGCCACCGCGCAGACGGCGGCCCGCCCGGCCGAGGTGACCAACTTCGCCGACCTCGACGGCGATCTGCTGCCCGGCGGACCGCGGATCGCCGATGGCCGGGCGAGCATCCCCGCCGAGCCCGGGCTCGGCATCCGCCTCGACGAGGCGGCCCTGAACTTCTACCGCGTGGATCACTGATGCTGTTCATGGTGCAGATGACGGTCCGCCTGCCGCCCGACATGGATCCGGCCACCGCGGAGGAGATCAAGGCCCGCGAGAAGGCCTATTCGCAGGCGCTGCAGCGCGACGGCCGCTGGCGCCATCTGTGGCGGGTGGTTGGCCGCTACGCCAACGTGAGCATCTTCGATGTCGCCTCCGGCGACGAGCTGCACGAGCTGATCAGCGGCCTGCCGCTATTTGAGTACATGGAGATCGAGGTGACCGCACTCACGCGTCACCCGTCAACCCTGGACAACGAGGAGTGAAGGAGAGCGACATGTCTGAGCGCGCCAACCAGCTGATCACCGATTTCCTGCGGCGCCTGCACGAGGGGATCGTCGAGAACGACATCACCTACGAGGAGTACCAGACCGCCAAGCAATGGTTCATCGACGTCGGCGCGGCGGGCGAGTGGCCGCTGTTCGGCGACGTCTACGTCGAGCACGTGGTCGAGGATCACGTCTACGGCAATCGCGACGGCTCCCAGGGGACGATCCTCGGGCCCTTCCATCTGCCCGACGCGCCCATGCTCGACGCGCCCTACGAGCTTCCGCACCGGCCCGACGAGGTCGGCGAACCGACGCTCGTCACCGGCCGGGTAACCGACATGGACGGCCATCCGCTGTCCGGAGCCAGACTCGACATCTGGCAGGCCGACGCCGACGGCCGCTACTCGAGCTTCATGCCCGGACCGCCTGACGGCAACCTTCGCGGCCAGGTTCTCGCCGCCGATGACGGCCGTTACCAGTTCAGGACCGTGATCCCCGGGCCCTACACCATTCCGCTCGACGGCCCCACGGGCAAGCTGACCGCCGCCGCCGACTGGAGCCCGTGGCGCCCTGCCCACATCCACCTCATCGTCTCCGCCGACGGGTTCGAGCCGCTCGTCACCCAGCTGTTCATCGATACGTCCGAGCACCTCCACAACGACGTGGCCAGCGCGGTCAAAGACGAGCTCATCGTCCATCCCGAGCGCGCCGGGGACGACAGCTACCGGATCGACTATGACTTCGTGCTCGCCCCCGCCCGGACGCCCGCGGCGGTCTGACGGGAGCAATCGCGCAAGCGGCAGCGAGCGACCTCTGGCTTGCCCACCAGCGGTTGGATTCTCAGCGATCCGCTAGGTCGGAGGTCCGGTCGCGAGAGCGTCGATGATGAATAGGCGTGCGGGCTCGCTGCCGTGGTTTCGCCCGGCGTGCCCGGGCAGCGCAGGCAGGATAAAGCCGTTGCCGGCTCTGAGGCGAAGTGGCGTCCGGCCGTCCTCGAAGACGTATTCAAGTTCTCCTGCGATGAGGTAGCCCATGTGCGGTTGGGTGCACCAGCCGTCGCGTCTCGCCCCTGGCGCATATTCGACGTGCGCCCAGCGGACATCGCCGATTGCGCGCTCGCGGTCGCGCACGCCGACATCGTGCTCGACCGGGTTGACATCAAATGCGACCACGCTCGGTTCCATCGGGTTAGCCGGGCCATCGGCGAGATCGTCTCTGGGGCTCATCGCTCGGTTTCTCGCTTCGCCTCGTTGTCGGGTGGGCGTCGCGTGATGGCCAGCAGCGCGAGCATCTCGTAGGCGATGGCGGCGGCGTTCAGCGCTGTCACCTGCCCGGTGGAGTCATACGGTGGGGAGACCTCGACAACGTCAAATCCGGAGAGCGGAATTCCCGCCAGCGAGCGCAGGAACGCCAGCGCCTCGCGTGGGTAGAGGCCGGCCGCCTCGGGCGTTCCGGTTCCGGGCGCGAACGCGGGGTCGAGGACGTCGATATCAAACGACAGGTAAACGGGTCCATCGCCGATCCTCCGGCGCACCCGATCACCGTACTGTTCGGGGGTGAGCGCTTGCAGCTGTTCGCCGCTGATCAACTCAAACCCCAGCTCACGCGGCTGCATTACATCTGAGGCGGCGTAGAGGGGACCGCGCATCCCGGCCAGCAGCGAGCGCGAGGGGTCAAGCAGCCCTTCCTCGACGGCGCGGCGGAAGGGCGTGCCGTGGAAGTACTTCTCGCCGTAGTACTGATCCCAGGTGTCGGCGTGGGCGTCGAGGAGCACGAGGCCGACCGGCCCATGCACCGCTGCCTGTGCTCGCAGCTCTCCGAGGACGATGGAGTGATCGCCGCCGAGCACGAGCGGCACGATTCCGGCGCCGAGTATCGGCTGCAGGGCAGCGTCGATCTGCTCGGCGGTGCGCCGGGCGTTACCCGGGGTGATCTCGAGGTCGCCGCCGTCGACCACCGACACCGTTTCGAACACATCAATCTCGAGCCCCGGATGGTAGGGGCGCAGAAGCGTGGACGCAGACCGGATCGCCTCCGGTCCAAACCGGGCGCCCGGCCGAAAGCTGGTCGCGGTGTCGAACGGCACGCCAAGCACGGCGACCTCGGCACCCTCGACCGGGACCGTCACGTGCGGCAGCCGGGCAAACGTCCGCGGCCCGGTGTAGCGCGGAGCCGCACTGGCGTCCGGGGGCCCGAAGCGCGGCGGCGGAGGGGTGGTCATCGCTCGCTCTGCCGCGAGTCAGACGGGGCCGGCGCTGGCAGGGTGTAGAGCGCAGCGCCGGCGGAGCCCCCGGGGGTCACCGTAGTCTCCAACACAGGTAGCGCCTTCCTACCCATGAATCCGACCGCCGAGACGAGGGGAGAGCTCGTCGACGCAGCCTTCGGCGGCTAGCCCTGCACGGTGGGGCGGATCGTGATGTCGCCGATCTCGATGTCGTGGGGCTGTTCGATGGCGAAGACGATGGCGCGGGCGACGGCCTTCGGCGGGATGGCGAACTCGTCCATGCCGCGACGTATCTCGTCGCGGACTGTGCTGTCGTCGATCGAGTCGGCGAGCTCGGTGCGGACGTAGCCGGGCGACACCGAGGTGGTGCGGATGACGCCGTCGGTCGACTCCTGGCGCAGTCCCTCGAGCAGGGTGCGAACAGCGTTCTTGGTTGCGGCGTAGACCGACTGGTTGGGCACTATCTTCAGCCCAGCGGTGGACACGGTCGTCACGAAGTGACCCCGGCCTTGACGGAGGAACACCGGCAGCGCTGCGGCGATGCCGTGCAGCACTCCGCGCAGGTTGACGTCGATCATCGCCGACCAACCGTCGACGTCGAGGCTGGTCATCGGGCCGATCTTGCTGATGCCGGCGGTGCTGACGAGGACATCGAGCCGACCGCACTGTGCACCGCCTGGTCGACGAGTCGAGCGAGATCCTCGCGCCGAGTCCGACGCCCGCGGCCGCCGTCTGCTCGCCATCATCCTCGATGGACTACGTCGTCGCGAGTAGCGACCTCCACTGCGGGCCAACCGGTGAGACGAGGCGGGCGGTGGGCGATGAACCTGGTCGAGACGGTGACGAAGTTGTGTAATTGTGGCTGTGCGGGGGTCCGGCGAGGACGCGGTGGCGACGGCGACGGTTCTGAGCGTGGTGGCGCTAGGCTGTTGACGTGGCGGATGACGCAGTCAGCGAGATCCCGGGAGTCGAGGGCTGGAGCTACGGGGCCTTCCGGCAGGATCACGAGGCGGAGTCGATCACGGTTCCCGTGGTTCGCGACGACGAGGAGGAGGCGGCCGAGTTCACGGTGCCGAAGTTCGTCGAGGACCCGGACGACCTCAGAGAGATCGCTCGTGTCGTGATCGCGGCGTTCGAGAAGTGGGAGGCGGCGCAGGGGTTGGGCGCCTGACGCTCCGATGAGGTCTCATCTCAACGCAGTGTTCGGGCTTCTTGGTGCGAATGGGTTGCCGTCGGGGACGATTTTTCCTAGCCTTTGGACGTATTCGTACAAGCCGTTCAGGCTCCGGAGCAGCGGAAAGGAGGTGATCGGATGAAAAGGCAACGTGGTCGGGTGGTGGAGCCGTTGGTCCGCGAGAACGGGACGCTTCGTCCTGCAGGTTGGGATGAGGCGCTCGACGTCGCGGCGGCGGGTCTCGCTCGCGCTCGGACACAGGACGCGACGCGGTCGTTTGGCATGTTCAGCTGTTCGAAGGCGTCGAACGAGGTCAACTTTCTGGCTCAGAAGTTCGTGCGTTCTGTGATGGGATCGAACAACATCGACTCGTGCAACCGCACCTGACACGCTCCTAGCGTCGTCGGTCTGGCGACGGTGTTTGGTGCGGGCGGCGGTACGTCGTCCTATAGAGAGGTCGAGGAAACGGATCTGCTGATTCTGTGGGGCTCGAACGCCCGCGAGACGCATCCGATCTTCTTCCATCACGTCCTCAAGGCCGTTCATCGTGGCGCCTCCCTGTACGTCATCGATCCGCGCCGCACGGGATCGGCCCAGTGGGCCGATACGTGGCTGGGGCTGGACGTCGGGTCAGACATCGCGCTGGCGAACACGATCGCGCGCGAGATCATTCACGCGGGCCTGGCCAACGAGGCATTCATCAACCGGGCCACCTCGGGGTTCGCGGAGTATCGCGCGTCGGTTGAGCACTGGACGCTCGAAGAGGGGGAGCGGGTCACGGGGGTTCCGGCGCAGACGATTCGCGAGCTGGCGCACGCTTACGCCCGGTCCGAGCGGGCGATCCTGTGCTGGACGTTGGGGATCACCGAGCACGTGACCGCGGTCGACAACGTTCTCTCGCTGATCAACCTGGCGCTGCTCACCGGGCACGTGGGGCGGTACGGCTCGGGCCTGAATCCATTGCGTGGCCAGAACAACGTGCAGGGCGGCGGCGACATGGGCGCGATCCCGAACAAGCTCCCCGGGTTTCAGGATGTCCAGGACGATCACGAAGTGCGGGCGAAGTTCGAGGCGGCGTGGGGAACCACGCTTCCGCCGAAGCACGGCTGGCACCTCACGCAGATGTTCGAGGCGATGGAGGCCGGCGAGCTGCGCACGCTGTACGTGTTGGGTGAGAACCCGGCGCAGTCTGAGGCTGATTCCAAGAAATCACTGGCGCTGCTGGAGGGCCTCGATTTCCTGATCGCCCAGGACATCATCATGACCAAGACCTGCGACATGGCCGACGTCGTGTTGCCGTCCTCGGCGTCGTGGTGTGAGGCGGACGGGGGCACGGTGACCAACAGCGAAAGGCGGGTGCAGCGGATGCGCAAGGCGCTCGACCCCCCGGGACTCGCGCGCGACGATCACTGGATCATCTGCGAGCTGGCCCGCCGCCTGGGGCACGATTGGGGCCAGCCCACCCTCGAGGAGGCGTGGGAGGAAGTGCGCTCGCTGAGCCCGATGCACCGGGGGATGAGCTACGCGCGGCTCGAGGAGACCGGTGGGCTGCAGTGGCCATGTCCCAGCGAGGATCATCCCGGCTCGCCGTTCTTGCACGGGCGGCTGTGGGAGGAGCCGGCGGGAGGGTCCCCGGCGCCGTTCTCGATCACGGCGTGGGCGCCCCCGATCGACGAGCTCGACGAGCAGTTCCCAATCCGGCTGACCACGGGCCGACGGCTTGACTCCTATAACACCGGGGTGCAGACAAATCTCTACAGCTCGCCGCTGCGCCGGGGCGAAACCCTCGATCTGTGCCCCGAGGATGCGGCGAGTCTCCACCTCGAGCCGGGTGAGATCGTCCGGGTCAGCTCTCGCCGCGGGTCGATCGAGGCGCCGGTTCGTCTCGACCCGGGCCTGCGCCCCGGTCTGGCGTTCATGACCATGCATTTCCCAGACCAGACCGATGTCAACGTTCTGACGATCGACGCCAGCGACGCCAAGTCGGGGACGGCGGAGTTCAAGGCCACCGCGGTTCGCGTCGAGAAGCGCGACGGGGCGGATCGCGAGACGGCCGGGGTGGCCAGCGGCGAGGCCGGCGAATAGCGTGGACGTCCACCTGCTCGACGCCGAGCCGACCGCAGCCGAGCGCGACGCGGTCGACGCGTTCCTCGGCCCGCCGATGTCGAGTTGGGTGGGAGCCGACCGAATCGACGACGGGCACTCCGCGCATGGCGGACACGCGGCGCGAGCGCAGCGCCCTGAACTGTTGCCGACGCTGCACGCGCTACAGGAGCAGGCCGGCTGGATCAGTCCCGGCGGCCTGAACTACATCGCGCGGCGACTGACGATCCCGCCCGCGGACGTCTACGGCGTGGCGACCTTCTACGCCCTGTTCTCGGTGGCGCCGCGAGCGCCGCGAGTTCTGCACGTCTGCGACGACGTGGTGTGCCGCTGCGCCGGTTCGGAGGCTCTGATCGCGACCTTGACCGAACAGGTGGGCCCGGCCGGAGCCGACCTCGATGGCCGCAGCTGGCTGTCGAGTCCCTGTCTGGGTCAATGCGACCGGGCGCCGGCGGCGCTGGTGATCGAATCAGGCGACGCCCCGGTGGAGCGCGAGCTGACCGACGTCAACGCCAGCGACCTGCTTGGGGTCATGGACGGCGCGACCCCGCCGCCGCCCCGTTCGGGCATCCCGCCGCAGTCGGGGCAGCCGGGGCTGCGGCTACTCGGTCGCATCGGGCAGGCCGATCCGGAGAGCCTGGACGACTACCGGGCCCACGGTGGTTACGCGGCGTTGCGGCGAGCGTTGGATCTCGGCCCGGAGGGAGTGCTTCGCGAGGTCCTCGATTCCAAGCTCATGGGGCGCGGCGGGGCCGCGTTTCCGACAGGGCGCAAGTGGGACGCGGTGGCTCGCCAGCCCCGCCGCCCGCACTATCTGATCTGCAACGCGGATGAGTCCGAGCCGGGGACGTTCAAGGACCGGGTGATCCTCGAGGGCGACCCATTCTCGGTGATCGAGGCGATGACGATCGCCGCGTACGCGACCGGCTGCGAGCACGGCTACATCTACCTGCGCGGCGAGTATCCGCTCGCGCAGCGCAGGCTGGAGCACGCCCTGGAGCAGGCCCGCGAGCGGGGGCTGCTCGGGGATAACGTCCTCTCGCACGGGCCGCGTTTCGACATCGAGCTGCGAAAAGGCGCGGGCGCCTACATCTGTGGAGAGGAGACCGCGATCTTCGGCTCGATCGAGGGATACCGCGGCGAACCGCGCAACAAGCCGCCGTTCCCGGTGCAACGCGGTCTGTTCGGCCAGCCGACGGTTGTCAACAATGTCGAGACGCTCGTCAACGCGTTGCCGATCGTGCTCGAGGGCGGCGAGGCGTTCGCGGCGATCGGGACCGAGCACTCGACCGGACCGAAGCTGTTCTGCGTCTCGGGGGCCGTCGAGGTACCGGGTACCTACGAGGTGCCGTTCGGGACCACGCTGCGCGAGCTGCTGCAGCTGGCGGGGGGCGTCCGTTCGGAGCGGAGGCTGTCCGCGGTGCTGCTCGGTGGCGCCGCCGGCAGCTTCGTCACGCCCGACGATCTCGATCTCCCGTTGACTTTCGAGGACACCCGCGCCGCCGGGACCACCCTTGGCTCCGGCGTCGTGGTGGCTATCGACGATCAGGTCGACATCGGTCGTCTGCTGATGACGATCGCCGCGTTCTTTCGCGATGAGAGCTGCGGGCAGTGCGTCCCCTGCCGGGTCGGCACGGTACGCCAGGAAGAGGCTCTGGCGCGGCTCGTGTCCGGCCGGACGCGCGGGACGGTCGGCGATGAGCTGGCGCTGATCGCCGAGATCGGCGAGGCGATGCGCGACGCGTCGATCTGCGGGCTCGGGCAGACCGCCTCGGCGGCGGTCGAGTCGGCGATCGATCGTCTCGGAGTCTTCAACTAAAGGACGACTGCATGATCGAACTGCCGATGGCTCCCACCTCGCCGCCGCCGCGACTGGTGACGCTCACGATCGACGAGCGGCAGGTCGAAGTGCCCGAGAGCTCAACGGTGCTCGATGCCTGCACCGCGCTGGGCATCGAGACCCCGACCCTGTGCTACGGCGAGACGCTGACCCCGGCCAACGCGTGTCGCATCTGCGTGGTGGAGATGGAAGGCGCCCGTGCGCTGGTGCCGGCGTGCTCGCGCGCAGTCGAGGCGGACATGGTCATCCACACCGATTCGCCCCGCGTCCGTCGTAGCCGCAAGATGGTGATCGAGTTCCTGGCGTCCTCGGTCGATCTCTCCGTCACCGCGAAGGCGCAGGACTACCTGCAGCGCTACGACGCCCACCCCGAGCGCTACGGCCCCCCGGCGCCGCCGGACCCCGAGCGCGACCACAAGCGCACCGGCTACCACGAGACCCCGGACGGTCAGACCGCCGCCACCGTGCACGCTCCAACGAAGATCGACAACGATCTCTACGTGCGTGACTACTCGAAGTGCATCCTCTGCTACAAGTGCGTCGACGCTTGCGGTGAGCAGTGGCAGAACACGTTCGCGATCACCGTCGCTGGGCGGGGCTTCGACGCCCGGATCTCCACCGAGTACGCCAACCCGCTGCCCGAATCGGCCTGCGTCTACTGCGGAAACTGCATCGCCGTGTGTCCCACCGGCGCGCTCATGTTCAGCTCCGAGCACGAGCTGCGCGAGGCCGATGCCTGGGACGAATCCCGGCAGACGCAGACCGAGACGGTCTGCCCGTACTGCGGCGTCGGCTGCAACCTCAACCTGCACGTGCAGGACAACCAGATCGTCAAGGTCAGCTCCCCCGACGACCACGACATCACCCGCGGCAACCTCTGCATCAAGGGCCGGTTCGGCTTCCAGCACGTCGCCCCCAAGCCGGCCCCGACGGACCGCGGGTAGGCACGCGCCGGCGCTCGGCGGCGTTCGCCGACCTGACTGGTTCACTGTTCACGCAGCGCGCGCAGGTGCACGGCGGCCCAGCTGCGGAATGGCCGCCAGGCCTCGGAGACGGCGGCGAGGGGGTGGCCGGAGCCGTAGCGCTTTTACGACCTCGGCGTCCAGGCGCCGCTCGTGCCGGGGTAACGCGTCCGGCGCGTTGGCGCCGCGGATGATGACGAGCTCGGCGGCAAACGGGCCCAGGCCCTTGATCGCCTGGACCGCCTGAACGGCCTCATCTGGCTTCACCGATCGCAGGGCCTCGCCGTCGAGACGCCCCTCGAGCGCTGCCTCGGCGACGGCTCGCAGATACTCGGCCTTACGACCTGGCAGGTCGAGCTCACAATCACGCAGCACCTGCGGTGCCGGGAACGCGCCGTCGTCACCGTGGCGACGCATCAGGTCGTCGCGCAATCGTGCTGCCTGGACGATCCGGATGCGCTGCGACAGCACCGACCACGCCGCCGCCTCGTAGGGCGAGTAAAAGCCGCACGGCCGAAGCCCGGGCAGCTGCGCCTGCGCGTGCGCGATCACGGGATCGCGCCCGGCGACCTCAGGCCAGCCACGGGCATCGACGTCCAAAGACAGGAAGCGGCACGCTTGAGCGCCGGCAGCCTCGAGGTCGCCGTCGCCGCTCAGGACGATGCTGGCCATGCTCCCGCGCTGGGTCACGTCGGCTTCCACACGGCTCCATTCGCCCTCGGCACAGAACACCGCCCGCAGCCGGTGCGCGTGGCCCCGCTTGGGCAACGATGCCGGGGCGAATCCCTCCCAGAAGGCCTTGCTCGTCGCCAGCGACCACGGCCCGAGCACCTCGACGTCCATCTCGTGGCGTGCCATGGCCCTCCCTTTCGTCGTCCGGCGTCGGCGGTCCTAGGGTCGCCGCCAGCAAGTCAGCGAGTACTGCAGCCGCAGCTTGCGGCTCTCGCCCGCGCCGGTGACCATGAAGGCATCTGTCCCAGTGGGGCGCTCGGCCAGGCATGCCTGCACCAGCGCGCCGGCTCGGGCGCCGCCGCTGGCACGCCCCAACCACTCGTTGAAATCAAGCTCGAACGCGATCAGACGCTCTGCGCTGAGTTGGAGCCCCGCCGCGTGGCCGAGCTGGCGGATCCGCGCGGCGGTCAGACAGCGCCAGTGCGAAGGGTCACGCAGACGCTCGATCTCCTGATGCCATGCCGCCGCGGCGCCATCCTCGTCGGTCACGTGATCGCCGATGATCACCGAGCCTCCGCGACGAACCACCCGAGCCAGCTCGCCGATTACCCGGCCCGCCACCGGGATATGGTGCAAGCTAAAGCGGGTCACCGCGCCGTCAAAGCAAGCGTCTGCCAGCGCCAGGTCGGTGGCGTCCCCGACCACATAGCGCGCGTTGGCCAGGCCCGCTGATTGGGCTCTGCGCCGAGCGACGTCGAGCATCGCGCCGGTGAGATCGACGCCGAGCACCTCGCCCACCCGCATCGCCAGCGCCCGCGAGACGATGCCCGTCCCGCACGCCACCTCGAGCCAGCGGCCCCCGCCGCCCTCCGGCGTCAACTCGATCAAGGCGTCGAGCGTCTCCGCGGCGTTCATCACCGGTGCGCGATCGAACCCCTCTGCCTGGTGAGAGAACTCACCGACAACCACGCTGTCGTGCATCAAACCCATGCTATGTCCCCAGCGCGAGGAAGGCGGTCACTGATTTCGGCCAGCCCGATGACATCGCCGCGCACCTCGACGGCGAGTGGGAGGTGGAGGTCGAGCCGTGGTCCGAGAAGCAGGGGGATAATGGGCTCGGTCACTGATGCATCCACGCCGCTCACGCCCTCCGCTCAGGCTGCTCGCGATCTTGCTGGTAGGTGCGGTTGGGCTGGCACTGATCATCATCGGGCTCGGAGGCCACACCGGCTGGCTACTGGTCGCGGTCGGAGTGGTTGCACTGCTGATCTCCTTGCCCGGCGCATACCTGCTCCTGGCGCCGGACATCGAAGCGGCCGCCGAGCTGATCGGCCGCGGGCGGGGAGTGACGCTTCGTCGCGATCTCACCGATCCCCGCGCTCGCGATCCGACCGTCGCAAGGCCCGGTCTGCGCTCAAAACCTACATCGGCTCGCCGGCGCCACCTCGCCTAAAAGACAAAGGAGACCCCCTGTGCCTGGCTTTTCCACCGTAAATCTGCTGGAAGTCGAGGACTCCGCCGGCGATCGCGCTCCCGGGATGGAAGCTCGGTTCGGGCGCAAGCACCTCGACTCGCGCGACCTTGGGGTCAGCCTGTTTCGTTACGCGCCGAACCTGCGCAGTCCGATGGCTCACAGTCACCGAGAGCAGGAAGAGGCGTACGTTGTCGTCGCCGGCTCGGGACGAGTGCTGCTTGATGACCACGTCCAGGAGCTTCACCAGTGGGATGTCGTCCGGGTAGCGCCGGAGGTCGTTCGTGCCTTCGAGGCCGGCCCGGACGGTCTCGACGTCATCGCCGTGGGTGGTCCCAAGCCCGCCGACGGCGACGGTGTCCCGGGCACCGCCACGTGGCCCGATACGCCGTAGCTCGCCGATTAGGTGTTGACATGGTGCCATAGTGGCACCACAATGGTGCCATGGAGTTGGCGCCGCATATCGATTATCTCCTCGAGCAGCTGGCGCTGGCGGCGGAGGCGGGGGGTGACGAGGCCCGTGCGCTCGCCCAGCGGCTGACCGCACCACTGCACTCGGCGGTCCGGCTGATGCTCCTGGACGCGCTGACGGCCGCGGCGGCGGAGATCACGCGGGAGCTCGCGCCCGGGTCGGTAGAGCTGCGTCTCCGCGGCGGCGAGCCCGAGTTCGTGGTGGTGGCTGCGCCCGCCGGGGACGGGGCCGGCGACGCGTCGGGCGCCGCCGAGGCCTGGGCTGCCAGTGGGTCGCTGCCCGCGCCCGCCGGAATCGGGGACGGGGGAGTCTCCCGGGTCAACCTGCGCCTCCCCGATACGTTGAAGGGCCGGATCGAGCAGGCGGCGGACCGGGAGGGGCTGTCGATCAACAGCTGGCTGGTGCGGGCCGCGGCCGCCGCTGCGGAGCGCGGGGAGACTGGGGTGCGGCGTGAGCACAGCACTCCCAGGGGCGGTCAGGGCTACACCGGCTGGGGGCGTTAGCGATGCCGACCTTCGAGACGCCCGATCCCATCCTCGCGGCGATCGAGCTCATCGTCGGCGATGTCAACATCTCGGCGGGCGATCGCCCGGACACGGTGGTCGAGGTGCGTCCGAGCGACACCGCAAAGCGGGCCGATGTGAACGCTGCCGAGCAGACGCGCGTGGAGTATTCCGGCGGTCGGCTATTGGTCAAGGCCACCGGGCGGTGGAGGTCGTGGAGCCCGTTCGGCTACGGCGGGTCGGTAGCGGTGACGATCGAGCTTCCGGCGGATTCCCGAGTGACCGGGGCGTCGTCGCTGGGGACGTTCCGGTGCATCGGGCAGCTTGGCGACTGCCGCCTGAAGACAGTCGGCGAGATCCGCCTCGAGCGAGCCAGAGCAGTCAAGCTGGTGACCGCTGCCGGCGATATCGCTCTGGAGCGGGCGATGGGGGATGCCGAGCTGATCACCGGTTCCGGCGATGTGCGGGCCGAAGCGATCGACGGTGCCGCACTGATCAAGAGCTCCAACGGCGACGTTCGCGTCGGTGAGATCACCGGCGAGCTGAGCGTCAAGTCGGCCAACGGCGATATCGCGATCGAGCGCTCCAGCGCGACGGTCGTGGCCAAGACGGCCAACGGCGAGATCCGCGTCGGCGTGGCCGGACGGGGCTCGGTCGTGGCCGGACGGGGCTCGGTCGTGGCCGGACGGGGCTCGGTCGTGGCCGAGACCGGATTCGGCGGGATCGAGATCGCCATCCTCGACGGGACTGCGGCGTGGCTCGACCTGCACACGAGCTACGGCCAGCTCGACAACGCCCTGGACGCCACCGAACCGCCGCCGTCGGGCGCCGACACCGTGCAGGTACGCGCCCGCACCGGCTACGGCGACATCGCGATCCGCCGCCGCGGCCCGTCGGTCTACGTCGACTCGGTCGGATGACCACTAGCACGGTGAACCCGAGGCAACGGCGATGACAACGACTTCGGCGATCGAGGTGGCGGGGCTTGGCAAGCGCTTCGGCGGCGTGACGGCGCTCGCCGACTTGGACCTTCAGGTCCAGGCCGGGACTGTGTTCGGATTGCTCGGCCCCAACGGAGCGGGCAAGACCACGCTCATCCGCGTCTTGGCGACGCTGCTCGAGCCCGACGCGGGGCGGGCTTCCGTGCTCGGCTGCGATGTCGTCTCAGAGCCACTGGCGGTGCGCCGCCGGATCGGTCTCGCCGGCCAGTTTGCGGCGGTCGATGGCGAGCTCACCGGGCGCGAGAACGTCGAGATGATCGGCCGGCTCTACCGCCTACCGGGCGCCGAGGCACGCAGACGCGCCGGAGCGGTGCTGAAGCGGTTCTCGCTCGTCGACGTGGCCGACCGCCGGGTCGCTGCCTATTCGGGTGGCATGCGCCGCCGGCTCGACCTCGCCGCGGGCCTGATCGGCCGCCCGCCGGTGGTCCTCCTCGACGAGCCGACCGCGGGCCTGGATCCTCGTTCACGTGAGGAGCTCTGGGGGATCGTCGACGAGCTGACGCGCGAGGGCACCACCGTGCTGCTCACGACCCAGTACCTCGACGAGGCCGATCGTCTCGCGCAGCAGATCGCCGTGGTCGACCACGGGCGGGTCGTCGCGCAGGGCACCCCCGCGCAGCTCAAAGCGGCCATCGGCGGCAACGCACTCAGCATCCGTCTCGCCGATTCGAGCGACCTCGCGCAGGCCTCGGCGGCGCTGGCCGACCTGGGCGCGGGCGAGCAGCCGCGCGTGGACGAGGCCGCTGGCGAGATCCGCCTGGCGGTGGCAGATCCCGTCGCGTCGGTGGAGGCGCTGCGCCGGCTGGACGCCCGGGGGCTGGCGATCGCCTCGATCGAGCTCCAGCAGCCCAGCCTCGACGACGTCTTCCTCGCCCTGACCGGCCGTCCTGCCGCCGAGCAGCCGACCGACCAAGGGCTCGCGCCGGCGGCCGCATGAGAAAGGATCACCAGTGAGCACCGCAGCCCACGCCACGGCCGACCGCGACCATCTCACGCTCGCCGACACCATCGCCGACAGCCGGGTGATGGCCACACGTCAGCTGCGCAAGATCCTGCGCCGGCCGATGTATGTCGGCTACCTGTTCGTGCAGCCGGTGATCTTCGTGTTGTTGTTCCGCTACGTGTTCGGCTCAGCGATCGATACCGGCCGGGTCAGCTACGTCAACTTCCTGATCCCCGGGATCATCGTCATGACCGCCGTGTTCGGCGCGTTGACGACGGGTCTCGGCCTCACCGAGGATCTTGCGGCGGGCGCCGTCGATCGCTTCCGCTCGCTGCCGATCGCCCGCTCAGCGGTGCTGATCGGCCGCACTGCCGCTGACCTGGTGACCAACGCGATCACGTTGATCGTGATGTTGCTGATCGGCATTGCCGTCGGCTTCAGGCCCAGCCAGCCCGTTTACCAGGTGGTGCTGGCGCTGGCGCTGGTGCTGTCCTTCGCGTACGTGTTCTCGTGGATCAGTGCCTTTGTCGGTGTGTCAGTGCGCAACCCCGAGACCGCACAATCGATCGGGTTCATCTGGGTGTTCCCGCTCGTGTTCGCGTCCTCGGCGTTCGTACCCACGGCGAGGATGCCGGGAATCGTGCACGCCTTCGCCGACCTCAACCCGGTCAGCCTGGTGGTGAACGCGGCTCGAGCCTTGACCATCGGCCACGGCCATGCGCTCGCCCCGGTGCTGGGTACCCTCGCCTGGCTCGCCGCTCTGCTGTTGATCTTCGTGCCTCTGGCGGTACGCGGTTTTCGGAAGGCATGAGGTGAAAGCGGGGCGCGCACCATCGACCAAGCGCCCGGGGATCCCGACTACGAGTTGAGGAAGGTGACGACGGCGAGCACGCGCCGGTGATCGTCCGCAGACGGCGGCAGGCGCAGCGAGCCGAAGATGTTCTTGACGTGCTTCTCGACGGTGTGCTCGGTGACGAACAGGCGCTCGGCGATCGCCCGGTTGGATCGGCCCTCGGCCATCAGGGCGAGCACCTCCCGCTCGCGATCGGTGAGGAGCTCGAGCGGGTTGTCGGCGTGCCGGCGGCGCCCGACGAGCTCGTCGACGACTGCCGGATCCAGTACCGAGCCGCCCTGCCCGACCCGGTTGACACTCGCCGCCAGCTCATTCAGATCGGATACGCGCTCCTTGAGCAGGTAACCGACGCCGTCGGTCCCGGACGCGAGCAGTTCGAGCGCGTAACGCGCGTTGACGTGCTGGGAGAGGACGAGCAGCCCGATCGACGGCCACCGTTCGCGGATCGCCTTCGCCGCGCGCAGCCCCTCGTCGGTGTGCGTCGGCGGCATCCGGATATCGACGATCGCGACGTCTGGCTGGGTGCGCTGCACCAACTTAAGGAGCGCGTCACCGTCGGCGGCAAGTCCAACGACGTCGAAGCCGGCTTCCTGGAGCAGGCGGGCGAGACCCTCGCGCAGGATCACGGCGTCGTCGGCCAGGGCTACGCGCACGGGATCTCGGCGCGCAGCATCGTGCCCCGGCCCGGCGGACTGGAGATCGTGAATCCGCCACCCAGCGCCTCCACGCGATCGGCCAGGCCACGCAGTCCCGAGCCGCCGACGGCGGTCGCTCCACCGGTACCGTCGTCGGCCACTTCGACGGTGAGACGCCGAGCACCGTAGGTGGCGGCCACCCGGACCTCGCTGCCGTGGGAGTGCTTGGCGGCGTTGGTCAGAGCCTCGCTGACCAGAAAGTAGGCGGCGCTCTCGATCTGGTCGGGAAGGCGCCGATCGACGGCCAGGTCAAGCCGCGTCGGGAGAGGCGCACGGCGGCACAGCTCGTCGAGCGCCGCCGGGAGCCCGCGCTCGGTGAGCAGCGGAGGATTGATGCCATGCGTCAGCTCGCGCAGCTCCTCCAGCGCGAGCGCCAGCGCTTCGCGGGTCTCGCGCACCAGCGGCTGCGCCGCGGTCGCCTGGGCCGGCAGCTTCGTCTCCAGCAGCCCGAGCGACATGGCGATCGAGACCAGTCGCTGCTGGGTGCCGTCGTGGAGATCGCGCTCGATCCGCCGCCGCTCGGCGTCCGTCGCCTGGACGAGTCGCGCCCGCGACGCCTGCAACTCGACCAGCCGGGCGCGCAACTCGGCCTGAAGGCGCTCGTTCTCCAGCGCGAGACTGGCTGCCGCGCACACCGACTGCACCAGCTCGGCGTCGTGCTCCAGCACGGGATCATGCACCAGCACGGCGATCGGCTGTCCGTCGCGTTCGACGAAGGTGGCGCGCCGGCCGCTGTCCTCGTCGGGGAGCTTGACGGTCACCCCGTCTCCGTCGACGTAGCACTCGTCGGCCGGAAACCAGAAGGCAAGCTCCAGCGATGGGTCCGCCAGAGCTCGGGCGAGCGCCTCGCGCAACCCGGCGGACGCACTGGGCTCGCCGAGGGAAACCACCAGCCCCGCGACCTGGCCCCGGGCCAATCGTCGCTGCAGGAACACATACAGGACCGCGATCGGCACGGTGGCGGTCGTGTAGAACCACACGTTCGCGGGCAGCGCGCTCAACGGATCGCCCAGCAAGTCGAAGGAGACCGTCCAGACGAGCGCGGCAAGCGAGGCGCAGCCCGCCACCAGCACCGGCGCCACCGCGCGCCGCTGCGCCGCGCTCGCCTGCAGCCAGCGCCTGACGAGCACGGCAATCATCGTCGTGATCAGCACGGCGCCGAGGAGGCGCTCCAGGTTCAACCAGGTCTGGGCCTTCTGGTTGTCGTGGACCACCTGCAGCAGGTTGTTCGGGCAGCCGGGGCAGCGCAGGCCCGCCTTGTTGCCGTACAGCATCGCCAGCAACTGCATGGCCAGCAGAGCGAACACCCCGGCAACCAGCCAGCGGTCCATCCGGCCTGGCAGGCGCCCGGATGGGAACGAGAGGAGCAGATAGACCAGACCGATGGCCCACACGTACTGGACTGCCGATCCGATCGTGTACAGCCAGGGTGCCGACGCCTCGCTTAGTTGGCTGGCGAACCAGGCAAACGCGGTGAACACCATGATCGGGCCGAGCCGGTTCTCCGGGCGGGCCCGCCACGAGGCCAGTCCGCACCCGAGCAGCGAAGCGCCGACGAGCACAGTGAGCACGGCGTCGGGCTCGGTCGGGCGATCCGGTGGCTGGTGGGCCGCCAGCCACACTGCGCCGCAGCCCGCCATCACCCCAGCAACCGCAACCACCCAGAGCTTCGCCTTCATTGCGGAGGATTCTGGCGCCAATCGATGATCGAAACCAGCCGCGGAGGTCATTCGGCCGCGATCGCAGCGAGCAGGTGCAGCTGGGTGGCCCGGCGAGCCGGCCAGGCGGCGGCAGCCAGACCGAGCAGGGCGGACAGGATCAGGAACCCGACCAGACTGACAACCGGGATGGCGACGTTGGTGACGCCGTGCCGACGCCCACCGCGATGGCGAGGAGCCGAGTGTGGACCGCGAACACGAGGGGCGCGGACGGCAGTGTGATGCCAAACGCCCTCAGCAATGCCCTGAGGCCGAGCGCGGCGACGACGCCGAGTCCCAGGCCGATCAGCGAGGCGGCCAATCCCATCGCCGCCGCCTCGCCCAGCACCGACCGCAGCAGCTGCCACCGGCTGGCGCCGACGATGCGCAGGAGTGCGAGCTCGCGGGTGCGCTGACCCACCGTGATCGAGAACGTGTTGAAGATCGTGAAGCCGCCAACGAACAGCGAGATCGCGGCGAAGACCAGCAGTACCCTCGAGATGAACGACAGCTCGTTGTCGGCCGCGCTCGACAGCTCGTTGGCGAGGGCTTGACCGCCGACCACCTGCACGCCCGGCGGCAGGGTCCGGCCGATCGCTCGCTGCAGCCTGACGTTATCCGCCCCCGGCGCCGCCAGGACAGCGATCGTGTCGTAGTACCCAGGCGATCCAAACAGATGCTGTGCCGTCAGTGGGGCAAAGCCGGCAAGTGTGGTTCCGGCCAGGTTGTCGGCGTCGCCGAAGGTGATGATCCCGGTGATCGCAAACCTCTCCGGCCGTGCGGGCAGGTTGATCAGCACCCTGTCACCCACGGCGAAGTGGTACTTGCTCGCGGTCGCCGCATCCATCACCACGTCATCCGCATCGCTTGGCGCTCTGCCGTGGACCAGCCGGTACGGCGACAGTTGTCGATCGCGGTCAAAGGAGAAGCCTGGCTGGGTCGGTGCGACAGCCGGTCGGCGATGCCGAGCTGGGCGACGAGATGATCGAACCATGCCGGCGACACCTTGGTCCCGGCGAGGTCGGCGGGGGAGGGTGATGTTCTCGCTCGCGCTCAGCGTCGGGACGAGGTTGAACGACCCGGCGTCGCCGGCCCCGGAGCGGCGCGTTTGATCGAGATCGATGAAATGGATTCCAACACACACCAGAGCGTGAACCCCGGCCGACGCCGACACCAGCCGGACAGCCGGAATCCTGCTCGGTGGGGCTAGCCCTACCCGGCCGCGCCTTGGGCGGACGAGCTCCCGCGAGCTGGTAGGTCCCGCTCTCGAGCTCCCGTGCGGCCAGCGGCGGGCCTCAGGCGATCCCTGCGTCCCCGTCGGAAGGTCCGGCTAGCTAGGGCTCAGAGAGGAGCAGCAGCGCGAAGGTGTAGCAGGCCACGGCACCCAATGCGAGCAGGGACATGATCAGCGAGTTGGTGTTGTGGGCGTAGTCAAGGAAACTGGCACCGTTGAAGCCGGCGCCGATCACGAACGCTGCCGCGAGCACCGACCACGCCAGGACGCCGGGGCGGCGAAGCCTGACCGATCGCATGCCTACCCCAACGACGATCACGACGAGCGCCAACCCGAGAGCGGCGTGGATGGCCAGGGCGGCGGCGCCGTGCGAGATCGCCCAGATCACGCTTTGAAACGACCCCGTGAAGTAATCGGAGGCCTGGGCACCGGAATGATGAGCAGGCACGCTCACGTAGAGGTTGACGATCATGCCCATCGCCGCCTGCACCAGCACGAGCAGCATCGCCGCAAACACCATCCGGCGACACGTGCGCGCGGGCGCTGCCCCGGCGGCCTGAGCCCGGCGGGCCACGCCTGGCGCCGAGTACGTCCCGTTGTCGATCCGCTCTGGCTCGGCTGCCCCAGGACTAGGATTCATCAGGGATGAATTATGAGGAGGGCACGACAGAGCCGGGGAAAGCCTTCGTGACGCTGGCCCAGGCGATGTCCAGCGCCCCCGAGGTCGCGACCGCGGTGCGGGAGTTCCTCACCGAGCGGGTGTGGGCCGACCGCCCGGTGCAGGGTGACGAGGCGAAGACGGCGAGGACCAGCGCGCTCGTCTCCTCACAGCTGCTGGGGCCGCCTGGGCGCGCTACGTGGGCGGGACGGAGCCGCTGGCCTTCGGGGTCGAGGTCGCAGGTCGCGGCGTGGATAGGCCCCACGATCGAGGCCTACATCACGGCGGCGTAACTCCGGATCCGTCCGGGTCCGGAGTCGGATACTGATCTTCGCCGGCGGCCTCGCCGAGGGGCGCCCGCCGGCGAGCGTCCTTCTTGGCCTTCTTCTCCTGACGGCGTTCTCGCAGCCGGCTTTCCCGAGCGAGCTTTGCCATAGTCGTCTTCTTCTTGCCGCGTGAGGACACGCGGTGCCTCCTTAGAGCGCGAGGACGTTGGCGGCGGCGGGACCCTTCTGGCCCTGCTCGGCGTCATAGCTGACCTTCGCACCCTCGGCCAGCGACTTGTAGCCGCTGCCCTGGATCGCGCTGTGGTGCACGAACAGGTCCTGGCCCGACTCATCGGGAGTGATGAACCCAAAGCCCTTGTCGTCGCTGAACCACTTCACGGTTCCTGTAGCCATCTGGCATTCCTCCAGTCGTGTGCACTGCGAAACGCGGAGGAGCTGAGAAGCAACGACTGCGATGACGCGTGGCACTGCGGTAGCGCCGAGCGGATGCTCGGACAGGACCAGAGCCTAGCGGATCACGGGCGCGCTGTGGAAATCGTGAATTTGCCAGACGCCGGTGGGGGTGCTACGTTCGAACTGCAGTCTTGCCCCGTGGGGTCTGCTCGCCGACGCAGCATACCTCCGCACATCCAACGCGCCGGCAACCGAAGGGAGATGGGGCCCATCGCCCGGATCGCCACTCCACGCACGGCTACGCCCCCGGCCCAAGCCGCCGAACCGGCGGCGAAGCCCAACCGCTCGTCCGCGACCAGCATGGCGCGCGAGCGGGCGGAGCGCAAGCGCGAGGAGAAGCTGGCGAACATCCGCGAGGAGGTCCGCACCGGGTCACTGGTCATTCGCCAGATGACCGACGACGAGCGAAGCCGGTACTCACGGCGGCCAGTCTCGCGAACGCGTCGCGACAAGCGGTGAGTCGACCGGGCCGCAATGGCCTGGCCACGCTGATTCGCCAGACCCGCCAGCGCTTTCCCTCTTCCCCCCGATCCGCTCCGATGAGCGAGACCGGCCCTCCCCCCACGGCGATCGAGGCCCTGGAGGCGCGAGTCGCGCACCTGGAGAAACTGGTCCAGGGACTCCAGGACTCCGTGTATCGAGAGGTCCAGCGTCACGACAAGCGAATCGACGAGCTTCAGACGCGGACCGAACCGGCCGCTTTGGCGGTCGCTTTGAGCAAGGACGCCCGCAACCGTGGCCTGTGACCCAGCGTGACCGCGTTCTTCATCCCGGGAACGATCGACCCCGCAGCCACGGTCCAGGCCTATCGTGCGATGCGCAAGGAGATCGAGCGAGACTTGGGTCGGGCGCCGCGTGAGCGCCAGATCCTCGAGCTGTGGACCCGCCGCGGTAATCTCGACTGCGTGACCACGGTCGGTCGGGCCGATCCGATCTGCGGCGACACGGTGATCGCTATCTTCGACATGGGCCCCCGCCAGCCGTTCGTTGTCTATCACGAGCAGGGCGGGGAGCCGCGCGACGTCCGCTTCGAGGTGCTCTCGGGCAACGCTTACGACGTGTCGGAGTTCGATAGCTGAGGGAGTTCTCCGCGGCGCGATGACGGATACCACCGAGGTCATCATGGTCGGGGGCGAGCGCCTGCTGATGAAGGGCGGCCCGAAGGACGTGGAAGCGGCGATCCTGGCTGCCGCTCGCGGCTCGCTCATGGAGCTGGCCTGGATTCCGGACGCCGGCACCGGGCAACTCGTCGGGATCAACCCCGACCACGTCGTGCTCCTCCGAGCGCCAGACGGATAGCCGCGCAGCTCAGCGCAGCGTCGCCGGGGAACCGAGCTGAGGATCGCCCGCGGCGAGCTTGGCCTGTCGCCGCGCCGCCCCGCCTCCCGGTTTGGAGTCGGCTCGCTGGCGCTGGGGATCGACCACGTACCTGGGATCGGCGGCGGAGGCAAACCCGGCCTTGAATACGCTCCAGCGCGCGCTCAGGGCGCCGGCGAGCAGCAGCGTCCCGGCGACGGCCGCGGCGCTCCGTGACCGCGAGCCGCGGATCAGGGAGACGGCTGATCCCGCGATCAGGCAAACGCGCGTGATGTCGCCGAACCGGGCCGGGACGTCCTGCTGGTAGGGCTCGGCGTGCTCGGCCAGCCGGCGTCGCATCAGCTCGTTGGTCGCGATCTCGGCGATGGCGCCACCGACGGCCAGGCGCCGCGCCGATCCGGCGTCATCGACCGGGCTGGCGATCATCGTCGCCGCGCCCGCGCTGAGGCCGGCGCCGGCACCGAATACGAACGGCAGGGTCCCTCTCGACTCGTGCCACACCGGAACGGCGGTGTTGGCCACCAGCGCCGCGGTATAGGTCGACAGCGGCAGTCCGAAGACGGCGGCGGTGGGCCGCGCCATCCTGGCGAGGCGGGGGAACAGCCCAAACCAGGAATGGGCGGCGGCGACCGCGGTGGTCGCGCCGCTGACGCTCAGCACCCAGGAGCCGACGCTCATTGGAGACGTGATCTTGAACATGCGCAGCATGTTCACGAACCGCTCGGGCCGGCCGAGGTCGGAGATGAGCAGCGCCGGACTGACCCCGATGCCGATCAGAGCCACCCCCCAGGCACGGCGGGAGAGCACCTCATCGCCGCGCAGCTCTGACAGATAGGCAAGTCCCGCGGATGCGCCGGCGAGGCCGCCGGTGAAGAAGTAGCACGGGATCTCCCACGTCCACGTCGGCTCCTTGATCACCGGCTGGCCATGGTAGGAGCGCAGCTTGCTCACCGCCGGCCACCGAGTACGGCGGCGGCGAGTCCGGCACCGAGAGCGACGGCGGCGGCGCCGGCGGCGGCCCAGATCGACCCGATGTCGTGGACGGTGTCGACCGGGTCGGGCGGCAGCCCGTAGACCTCGGGCTCGTCGAGGAGCAGGAAGAACGCGCCCGCTCCACCGACGCCATCGTCGTCATCGGCCAGGTACAGCTGCGCCTGCGCCTGACCGGCCTCCTGCAGCGCCGCCAGCCGGTGCTCGGCGTGTTCGCGCAGGTCGCTGAGCTCGCCGAACTGAATCGAGTTGGTGGGACAGGCCTGGGCGCACGCCGGCTCCTTGTCGGCTTTGAGCCGGTCATAGCAGAGCGTGCACTTCCACACGCGTCCGTCCTCCTCGCGCCGGTCGAGCACGCCGAAGGGACAGGCGGGCACGCAGTAGCCACACCCGTTGCACACGTCCGCCTGCACGACCACGGTGCCGAACTCGGTGCGAAACAGGGCGCCGGTCGGACAAACCTCGAGGCAGGCGGCGTGAGTGCAGTGCTTACAGACGTCTGAGGCCATCAGCCAGCGGATCCCGTCGCCCTCCTGGTAGGTCTGGACACCGGCCTGGATCGCGGCGCCCCGTTCTGCCACCTGCACCAGGGAACCGCCATCGGTGGCATCGACCGGCAGTTGCTGCTCGACGAAGGCGACGTGCCGCCACGTGTCGGCCCCGAGATCGACGGTGTTGTCGTAGGACTTGCCGGTGAACTGGAGTGGGTGGGATCCGGATCTCATCGGGATCTGGTTCCACTCCTTGCACGCCACCTCGCACGCCTTGCAGCCGATACACACTGAGGTGTCGGTGAAAAAACCCATCCGCGGCCGGGCCGGCTCGCCGTAGGTCGACGGCCACGCGTAGGTCTCGAGCTTCATCAGTCCTTAACTCCCGCCCGCCGGCGGTATTCCTCCACCAGCTCCAGCCGCTGACGTCCCCGCGGCCGGCGACCGGGACGGATGTCGCAGGTCGCCACCTTGTACTCGGCGATATGGGTGTTGTTGTCCAGCGCCAGCGGCAGCAGCTCGTTGGCCGAGTCGCCGGTGACGATCCCCACTCCGCCCCAGTGGTACGGCGCGCCCACCAGATGCATCGTCCGGGGTGGGTGGGACCCAATCATCAGCGGCTTGATCCGGGCGGTGACCATCACCCGCGCCTCCACCGCGCCGCGGGCGGTGACGACGGTCGCCCAGCCTCCATGCTCCAGCCTGCGCTCGGTGGCCAGCTGCGGCGACACTTCGACAAAGAACTCGGGCTGCAGCTCGGCCAGGTAGGGCACGGTGCGAGACATCCCGCCCGCGGTGTGGTGCTCGGTCAGGCGGTAGGTGGCGAGCACGAACGGGAATGCGTCTGCGCCCGGCTCCCCGTCCACCGGGTGGTAAGGGTTCTCCGGCCGGTGAAACACCTGCCGCGTGGGATTCTGCTGCTGGGCGTAGAGCCGATTACGAAAAGGGGACTCCTGCGGCTCGTAGTGCGTCGGCAGGGGGCCGTCGACCAGTCCGGTGGGCGAGTACAGCCAGCCGCGACCGTCCGGATGCAGGATGAACGGCTTGTCGCCACGGAGTCCTGCCATCCCCTTGTCGCCGCGGTCGGGTTTGTAGCCGGGTGCCTTGGTCGCCGGGAAGTCCGGCGAGTCGCCCAGCGACGTCCACTGCTCCTGCCCGGCATCCCACCAGACGTAGCGTTTGCGCTCCGACCACGGATTGCCCTCCGGATCGGCCGAGCAGCGGTTGTAGATGATCCGGGTGTCCTTGGGCCACGCCCAGCCCCAGTCGGGGGCGATCCAGTTCTGCTCGGCGCCCGGCCGCCTGCGAGCCGCCTGATTGACCCCGTCCTTGTAGATACCGCAGTGAATCCACGAGCCGCAGGTCGTGGAGCCATCGTCCTTCAGGTCGTCGTAGCTGTCCAGGAACGAGCCATCGGCCCGGCGGCCGGAGATCTCCTGCAGCACGCTCGCGGCGTCGGGCTCGCCCTGCGGGCCCTGCAGCGGGTAATCCCACGTCAAATCGAGGATCGGGCGGTCGTTGGGGTTCGCGGAGCCGGCGAGCTTGCCCCGGATCGTCACGCCCAGGTGATAGATCCAGTGCAGCTCCGAGCGAGCCTCTCCGGGCGGCTCACACGCCTTGTCACGCCACTGCAGCAGCCGCTGGGTGTTGGTGAACGACCCGTCCTTCTCGGTGTGGGCGGCGGCGGGCATGAAGAACACCTCGGTCTGGATGTCCTGCGCCCGCACCTCGCCGGACTCGTGCTCGGGCGAGTCGCGCCAGAACAGCGCCGTCTCGGTGGGCTGGAAGTCGCGCACGACGAGCCAGTCGAGCTTGGCCAGAGCGAGTCGCATCAACTTGGAGTTGGCCGACCCCACGGTTGGGTTCTGACCGACGCAGAGCATGCCCTGGACCCCGCCGTCGAGCATCTTGAGCATCATCGCGTAGTGCGAGTGGTCTCCGTTGATGCGCGGCAGGTGCTGGTAGCAGAACTCGTTCTCCGGTGTGGCGGCGTCGCCCCACCACGCCTTCAGCAGTGACACTACGTAGTGGCTCAGGTTGCCCCAGGCGCCGGTGTCGGGGCCGCTCTCCTCTATGAACTGCGCCAATGACGGGTGCGACTGCGGGTGGGGCATCGGGATGTAGCCGGGGAGGATGTCGTACAGCGTCGGGATGTCGGTCGAGCCCTGGATGTTGGCGTGGCCGCGCAGCGCCAGGATGCCGCCGCCGGGGCGGCCGATGTTGCCGAGCAGCAGCTGCACGATCGAGGCGGCCCGAATGTTCTGCACACCGACGGTGTGCTGCGTCCAGCCGACCGAGTAGACGACCGCCGACGTCCGTTCCCGCCCCGAGTTCTCACACAGCGCCCGGGCCACCTTGATGACGTCGGCGGCCGCGCATCCGCAGATCTCCGCCACCGTCTCTGGCGTGTACCGGGCGAAGTGGCGCTTGAGCACCTGCAGCACGCAACGCTCGTCCTGCATGGAGTCGTCGTACTCGGGCGGCTCGCCGGCCTCCAGCTTCATGCCGTGCGCGCCGTGGGCCTGGTCGCCGGAGACGTCGGCCGTCTGCTCGGTCTTGCCCGCGGTGGCAGCGCCGGTGGTCCCCTTATAGCCCCAGGTGCTGATCCCGTAGGCGCTGTCCGCTGGATTCCAGCCCGAGAAGAAGCCACTGGCCTGCTCGCTGTCCTGGAACTCGGGCTTGAGGATCACCGGGCCGTTCGTGTAGGACCGGACGTAGTCCTCAAACCAGCCCTCGTGCTCAAAGATGTAGTTCACGACGCCGCCCAGGAAGGCGATGTCGGTACCCGCGCGAATGGGGACGTGCAGGTCGGCCATCGCGCTGGTACGCGTGAACCGCGGATCGACGTGGATGACCTTGGCCCCGCGCTCCTTGGCCTCGATCACCCACTGAAAGCCCACCGGGTGCTGCTCGGCCATGTTCGAGCCCATGATCAGGATGCAGTCGGAGTTCTGTAGGTCCTGCTGGAACGTGGTGGCGCCGCCGCGCCCGAACGAGGTCCCCAGACCGGGGACCGTGGAGCTGTGTCATATGCGGGCTTGGTTCTCTACCGAGACCGCCCCCAGCGCCGTGAAGAACTTCTTGATCAGATAGTTCTCCTCGGTGTCCAGCGTCGCGCCGCCGAGGAAGTGCATCCCCAGCGTCCGCTTGAGCGGCTCCCCGTCGTCGGTCTCCTCCTCCCACGTCTGCTCGCGCGTCCGGAGGAGGCGGTCGGCGATCATCTCGGTCGCCTGCTCCAGCGAGAGCTCCTCCCAGTCGTCGGCGCCCGGCCGGCGGTATTTGACCTTGGTTTCGCGCATCGCCGAGTTGACGAGCTTCTCGGAGGCCGACCCCTTGGGGCACAACCGGCCGCGGGAGATCGGCGAGTCCGGATCCCCCTCGATCTGGATCACCTTCTCGTCCTTGACGTACACCTTCTGCCCGCAGCCGACCGCGCAGTACGGGCAGATCGATTGCACCACCCGGTCCGCCGTCTGGGTGCGGGCGACCAGCTGCTCCGAGTGAGCCGACTGGGCAGCGCGTCCGAGTCCCAGCCGGTCGCCGCGCAGCTGGCGCAGGAAGGGCGGGATCACGCGGCGTGCGTTGGACACGAGCGGCACGGTACCCGGGCACGCCCCCGGCAAGCAAACCGGCGTCAGCCCGCGAACACTGGCAGCGCTCGGGATCCTTATTGGGCTTCGAGCGATGGCCAGTCGATCAGGCGAGCCAGCTCATCGGCGTCGAGCTCGATCAAGCGGCTGCGCGCAAGCGGTTGATAGCCCTCGCCGCTGCGCGCGATCGGCTCCCCACCGCCGACGATCTGCCAGCAGCTGCGCAAACGGGGCAGGAGGAGGATCGGAAAGCAACGTGCGCATCGCCCCAGCGTACCGAGGAACCCATCCCAACCCGCAGCTGGTGGCCGGAGTCCGGGGGCAAAGCCCCGTACCCTTGCCGGGTGGCCTCCGTACCGCTGACTTCGCTGTCCCACGGCGCCGGCTGTGGCTGCAAGCTGCCCCCGGGCGAGCTTCTGCCGATCGTGCGCGGGCTGCCGACGACCAGCGACCCGCGGCTGCTGGTCGGATCGGCCACCGGCGACGACGCCGCGGTGTTCGCGCTGGCCCCCGACCTCGCCCTCGTCCAGACCGTCGACTTCTTCACGCCGATCGTCGACGACCCGTTCGACTTCGGGCGCATCGCCGCCGCGAATGCCCTGTCGGACGTCTACGCGATGGGGGCAACGCCGCTGACCGCGCTCAACCTGGTCGCGTTCCCGCTGTCGCGGCTCGGTCCCGAGGTGCTTCGCCGCATCCTCGAAGGCGGATTGGCCGTCGCCGAGGCGGCGGGGTGCGCCATCGTGGGCGGCCACTCGATCGACGATCCCGAGCCGAAGTACGGCCTCGCGGTCACCGGCACCGTCGACCCCGCCGAGATGCTGACCAACGCCGGGGCGCTGCCGGGGGACGTTCTGGCGTTGAGCAAGCCGCTCGGCGTCGGTGCCCTTACCACCGCCCGCAAGCGCGGGGCTATCGGAGATGCCGAGCTGGACCTGGCGGTGCAGACCATGGTGGCGCTCAACGCCACCGCGGGCCGCCAGGCGCTGGCCGCCGAGGCCCACGCGGTGACCGATGTCACCGGGTTCGGATTGCTCGGCCACCTGCACAACCTGGCTCGGGAGAGCGGGCTGGCGGCGGAGGTGCAGGCGGCGGCGGTTCCCGCCCTGGCCGGCGCGCTCGATGCCCTCGGCGACGGCACGGGAGTGTCGGGCGGGGGAGAGCGCAACCACGCTTACGCCGAGGGATTCACGACGTTCGCCGCCGGCGTCAGCGAGCCGCGCCGACGGCTGGCATGTGATCCCGCCACCTCGGGGGGTTTGCTAGTGGCGCTGCCGGCTGACCGCGCCGCCGAGTTCGACGGGACCGTGATCGGACAGATGGTGAACGGTGAGCCGGGCGCGATCCTGCTTTCATAGTCCTCGCTTGGAGCGGCCGGGGCCGGTGCCCCAACCGGCCTTCAAAGCCGGGGAGTCGTGGCGATCCCACGGCGGGAAGGTTCGACTCCTTCGCCGCTCCGTAGGTAACGCATGAATCACCCCGGGGACGGCGCCGACCGCCGCGCGGCACTCCGCGAGCTTCCGTCCGTCGACCGCCTGGCGGTGTCGGTGGCCCGGGCGGTGCTCACCGAGCGACGCGCCGAGCTGCTGGCAGGAGCGCAGAACGACGTCGACCTGGTCGACCGCAGCCTGCGACGGCTGCGCCCGTCGCTGCGGCGGGTGGTGAACGCCACCGGTGTGATCGTCCACACCAACCTGGGGCGAGCGCCGCTGGCCCGCGCTGCCCGGGAAGCGGTCGGCCGGGCCGCGATCGGCTACAGCAACCTGGAGCTCGATCTCGGCACGGGCGAGCGCGGCTCCCGGCAAGACCACGTTGAGCAACTCCTGGGAGAGCTCACCGGAGCGCAGGCGGCGATCGCTGTCAACAACTGCGCCGCCGCCGTCCTGCTGGCCGCCGCGGCGCTGGCCGGCCATGATCGCGAGCTGGTCGTCTCTCGGGGGCAGCTGATCGAGATCGGCGGTGGCTTTCGCATCCCCGAGGTGGTGGCGCAGGCAGGGGCGCGATTGGTCGAGGTGGGGACGACCAACCGGACACGACTCAGCGACTACCGGGCTGCCATCAACGCCAACACCGGCGCGCTTCTGCGCGCCCACCCATCCAACTTCCGGACGACCGGCTTCGTCGAGTCGGTCGAGATCGAGCCGCTGTGCTCGTTGGGGGTGCCGGTGATCGACGACGTCGGCTCGGGCGTGCTCGCCGACGAGCTACCGCTGCTGGCGGAGGAGCCCGCGGTGCGCCGTTCGGTGCGGGCCGGCGCCGCGCTGGTTTGCTTCTCGGGTGACAAGCTCCTCGGCGGTCCCCAGGCGGGGATCATCGTCGGCACCAGATCGGCGGTCGACGCCGCTCGGGCTCATCCGCTGGCCCGCGCGGTTCGCATCGACAAGCTATCGCTGGCGGCGCTGGAGGCGACGCTTGCCCTGTACCGGGATCCAGAGCTGGCGCGACGCGAGCTGCCGGTGCTGGCCATGCTCACTGCCTCTGCCGACGAGCTGGCGGGGCGGGCGCAAACGCTGGCGGAGGCGACCGGCGGCGAGATCGTCGATGGCGTATCGCGCGTGGGGGGCGGGGCGTTGCCGCTGCGGGAGCTTCCCGGTCCGGTGGTGGCGATCGATCCCGGCAGGTCCGGCGCCGACACGCTGGCGCGAGCACTGCGGGACGGAGAGCCGCCGGTGCTGGCGCGGATCGAGCGCGGTCGGGTGCTGCTCGATCCCCGGACGCTCGGCGACGACGAGCTCGCCGCGGTGGCGCAGGCGGTCTGCGCCGGACGGCGATGAGCGAGCGGCTCGCGCCGCTGACCGTCGGGACCGCCGGCCACATCGACCACGGCAAGACCGCGCTGGTTCAGGCGATGACCGGCGTCGACACCGATCGGCTGCCCGAGGAGAAGGCGCGGGGCATCACGATCGCCCTGGGTTACGCACAGCTGCGGCTGCCGGGTGGCCGCGAGCTCTCGCTGGTCGACGTGCCCGGCCACGAGCGCCTGATCCGGGTGATGGTGTCCGGCGCCACCGGGATCGACCTGTTCCTGCTGGTCATCGCCGCCGACGACGGGCCGATGCCCCAGACGCTGGAGCACCTCCGCGTGCTCGAGGCGCTCGCGGTCGGCCGCGGAGTGGTGGCGATCACCAAGGCGGACCTCGCCGATCCCGGGCCAGCGAGCGCGGCGGCGGCGGAGCTGCTTCCGCGGACCGAGATCGTCGCCTGCTCGGCGCGGACCGGCGCGGGGGTCGCCGATGTCGCGGCCGCCCTGAAACAGGTCGCAACCGAGATCGACGACGAGCGTCCCGGCGGCGAACCAGCCATCCTGCACATCGACCGCGTGTTCACGATCAAGGGCGCGGGCACCGTCGTCACCGGAACGCTCTGGGCCGGCGCGATCCGGCGGGGCGAGCGTCTGCGCCTGGTTCCCGGTGACCGGTCGGTGCGCGTTCGCGGCGTGCAGGTGCACGATCATGCGGTGGATCAGGCGCCGGCGGGGCAGCGGGTGGCCGTCAATCTGACCGGCGTCGACCGCCGCACGGTGGCGCGGGGCGACGTGCTGCTGGGAGACGGCGCCGCCGCGCGGGTCACTCGTCGGATCGAGGTGAGCCTCGCCCTGCACGAACCGCTGCGCGACCGCGAGCGCGTCCAACTGCACCACGGGACCCGCGACACGCCGGCCAGAGCGATCCGGCTCGGCGACGGGCGGTGGCAGATGCGGAGCGAGCGTCCCCTGATCGCCGCCGAAGGGGACCGGCTGGTGGTACGCCGGATCAGTCCGCCGGACACCCTCGGCGGCGCGCTCATCGTCGCCACCGGCGCCCAAACCGTCGACTCACCGGGCGCGGCCGCGGCGCCGATCGCGGCCACGGTGGCGCCGATCGCGCCACGGTGGCGCCGGCGCCCGCCGCGCTGGACGCCGGGGCGATCGCCCTCGAGCGGCGACTGCGCGCCGCCGGTCACGAGCCGCCGAGCGAGGCCGAGCTGGGGGAGCAAGCTCGCCATCTCCCGGAGCTCCGGGCCGCGGGCCGGGTGCATCGGATCGGGCGCTCGCTGTACGCCCATGCCGATGCCGTCGCGCAGGTGCGTGGACTGGTCGAGCAGCTCGCCGGCGCCGAGGACGGTGTCACCCTGGCTCGCCTGCGCGACGAGCTGGGCACGTCGCGCAAATATGCCCAGGCGTGGCTCGAGCATCTCGACGCCAGCCGTGTCACCCTGCGGCTCGCCGACGATCGTCGGGTGCTGCGGCGGCGTTCCGGGTGATCGCCTCGATGATCTGCGGCCAGAGCTCGCGCGGGAGGTCGTGGCCCATCCCGGCGAGGATGAACAGCTTCGCGCTCGGGATCGCCGCCGCGGTGGCTCGCCCGCCGGAGACGCCGACCAGAGGATCGGTATCTCCGTGGATCACGGTCACCGGAGGGTTGATATCGCGCAGCCGCTCGGTTCGATCCGATGCCGTCACCACCGCGGCGAGCTGACGGGCCGATCCGGCGGGATTGATACCGCGATCGAACAACCGGTCCGCCCGCCTGCGCTTGCGCTCCTCATCGAGATCGAAGGCCGGCGATCCGATCAGGCGGTAGGTGTCGACGTGGTCCTGGACGTAGCCCGCCCGGTCGCGTGGGGTCGTGCGCAGCATCCGCAAGGCGAGACGGAGCCGAGTGCGCCCAACGCGCGAGTTACCGGTGGTCGACATGATCGAAACCAGCGAGCGGACCCGGGTCGGGTGGTTGATGGCCATCAGCTGCGCGATCATTCCGCCCATCGAGGCGCCGACGACGTTCGCCGCCGTGATCTGGAGATGATCGAGCAGGCCGACGGCATCGTCGGCCATTTCCTCGAGTGAGTAGGCCGCGGCGCGTCGACTGCGGGTCACCAGCTCCCAGCGGGTCGGAACATGCGCTTCACGCAGCCAGGTGGAGTGGCCAACGTCCCGGTTGTCGAACCGGATCACCCGGAAGCCATGGGCCGCCAGCAGCTCGCAGAACTCGTCATCCCAGAGGAGCATCTGCGACGCTAGGCCCATGATGAGCAGCAGCGGCGGGGAGTCGGCCACACCGAACGTCTCGTAGCAAAGCTCGAGATTCCCTACGGGGGCGGTGAGCTCGCCCGACGCGGTGGGTTTCAGTGACGAAGCGATCAGAGTCCGCGCTCTAACGCGAGGACGAGCAGGACCACGGCCACGATCCCGGTGACCACGATCAGCGCGAGGCCGGCCGTCAGAGCGAGCCGGAAGGTCCGCGGATTCGGCCGCCCGAGATTCGCCGGACTGTCCGGCGCGTCGGCGGGAAGCTCCCGTGGGGCGACGGCGCGATCGGGAGGATCCGGCGACAGCGACGCGGCGAGCGTGTCGGTGACAAACCGGTTGAGGCTCACCTGCTCTGACTCGGCGGCGCGTGCCAGCTGCTGGTGCAGGCTGCTCGGCATGCGCACCAGAAAGCGCCCACTGTGGCTCGGCGACGGCTTGCCCTTGGCCGGCTCGGAGCGGGGGGAAGCCGCGTTCGCCGGCGGTGCGCTGACGCCGCCCATCTCGGCCCCCCGACCTGTGCTTGCCGGTGATACCACCGTGTCGGCCCCGATATCACTGCTCCCCGGATCGTCCGGAGCTTGACGCATCTTCGCCAGCGCTTTCGTCAGCAGCCGCGACACGTGCGCCTGCGAGATCCCGAGCTCACGTGCGATCTGACGTTCGGTCATGTCAGCGTGGAAGCGCAGGTAGACGATCTGTCGCTCTCGATCATCGAGCGCTCGCATTCGCTCCAGCAGCTACGAGGCGGTCGTCGCTGTCGCCGAACGGCGTCGCGGTGGTGACTGGCTCAGGGGTGTCGGCGTCTGTAATCGGCACCGAGTCGTGGGCTTGTCGCGCCGCGAGCGCGCGCTCCACGTCGCGCTCGTCGGCCGAGACGGCGTCGGCGAGCTCGGTGACGGTCGGAGCGCGGCCCAGCGTTCCCCCGAGCTCCTCCTGGCTGCGGCGCACCCGCTTGCCGAGATCCTGCACGTCACGTGGTATCCGCACCGTCGTCGCTCGGTCACGCAGGTGGTGGCGGATCTCGCCCTCGATGGTAGGCGTCGCAAAGCTGGCAAACGCGTTACCGCGCTTGGGATCGAACCGATCGGCGGCCTTGATCAGCCCGATCGAGCCCACCTGGATCAGGTCGTCGAGATCCGCGCCCCGGCCGGCATAGCGGCGCGCCACTGACCTAACAAGCGGCAAGTGGGATTCGATCAGATGCTCCCGCGTTACCTGCGCGAGCGCCTGCTCGGTAGTACTCAGCGTTGTGCTCACCGTTCCCCCTCTAACCCGGCCCCGAAAGCCCCCTCTAAGGCGGTGTTAGGCGATAGTACCAACTCACGCACCACGCCGCGAGCGGATCACCCATGGGTTGCACCGGGAATCTCATGGGTGTGGGGACAACACGAACGTGGCGAGGCCACGGGGGCTCGTGTGGGCCAGTCATGAAGCCATCACCCTCCCGAATGGCTTTCCTGGGCGCGGTCGTGCTGGTGCTCGCCCTCCTGGTGCTCCCGCGCGACGCCCAGGCGGACAGCTTGGGCGGAGCTGCCACCGGGTTGGGCGCGGCCCCAGGCGCGGCGACCGCGATGACCGGGGGAGCCACCGCGGTGGTGACCACCGCCCAGGCGGCGCTCGCGTCTGTCGGCCACGCGGCGGTGGCGCAGATCGCGACCGGCGCTGCTACGGGCGCCGGCGGCGTCGTGCCGGTCACGCCGGCCCAGGTGGTCGCGGCTGCGACGCCGACTGCGGTGCACGCTTCCTCGGCCGATATCGCCGCGCCTGCCGCCAGGGCGGTTGGGACGGGCGCCGGCACGGCTGCGCCCACCGACCATGTCGTGCCCACGCCCACTGTCGCGCCCACCGACAATGTCGTGCCCACGCCCACTGTCGCGCCCACCGACAATGTCGCGCCCGCGGACACGGCCGCGGCCGACACCCGCCCTTCCGGGCCAGCCGCCGTGGCCCCGGACAGGTCATCGATCTCGGGAGGCGGTGCTGATCCGTCTGCCGCGGCGCCCGTCGCCCCCGCGCCAACCGGAACCGGTCTCGCCAGCTCCACTGCGCCACGCCCCGCGGGCGATCCCCAGCCGGCCGGGAACGGTCTGCCGGACCTGCCCGCGGATGGTGAGTCGATCGCGGATGGTGGCTCGATCGCGTCCGAGCATGGGCTTGGCGACCTGCTCGCCGGATTGCTCTCGCCCACGGCCCTCCCGTTCGCGTGGCCGACTCCGCTCGCGCGGCTACCGTCGCTCCCGGGTGAAGTGACGGGTCGGCTCGGCGGCGTGCTGGTAGCGCTCGCGCCGATATTGCATGCGGCTGATCCCGGCGGTCCCGGCGCCACGGCGGGTCCATTCGCGCCGGCGCCACTGTTACAGAGTCACCGGCCCTGGCCGGGGTGGCTACCCGGGCTGCTCTCGGGCCCGACCGTTGGGCGCCAGGACGCTCGGGCCGCCCGGCGGCCCCCCGGCCGAGTGATACCGCGACCCGTCGTGCTCGCCGCCGCCTCCTCCCGCCCGGCTGCGCCGGTGCCGCTGCTGTCCGCTTCGGTGGGGATCGCCTCGGCGGGGATCGATTCCGCCCGTGGGGTCCCGGCGCGGTCGCCAGTGGCGGCGTCTGGGCGGGCAGGGGGTGCGGGAGCGAACGCTCGGCCGCCGGTACGCCCGACGCGGCGCCGGCCGGCGCCGGCGGCCGCGGTGCAGCCGGCCAGTGGCGTGCCGGTCATCACCACGGGCGCTACGGCCGCCGCCGCCTCCGCCGGCGGTGGTGTCGGCGCCACCGCCGTGCTCCTGGTGGGTGCGCTTGCCCTCTGCATGCTCGCGCTCGTCGGCGGTCGCCTGTCGCTGGAGCTTTCCGCGTGGCGATCCACGCTCTTGACGCTGCGACTCGAACGCCCCGGTTAGGGGTCGCCGGTTCTCCAACAGCGGCGTTCGTCTGGCGGCTGCCGGGCGTCGCCGGCCGCCGGGCTACGCGCCGCGGCGGCCACGTTCAAGCGCTCCTCGCCCAAACGGGGAGCGGATATCGAATTCAGGAGACAACAGGATGCGATCGAAAATGATCGCCCTGGGGGTCGCCCTCGTCGCGATGGCCGTACCGGCAAGCGCGATGGCGGATGGCAACCAGGGCAGCGCAGGCTCCGGCGGGGCCGGGCAGGCGCAGCAATCCGCGCAACTGGCGGCGACGCTGCAGTCGGCGGCGTCGCAGGCACAGGCCGACCAGACCGCGGTGAACACCAACGCGCCGGTGAACGTCGCCGGTGGTGACATCTCGGGTGGCGCGAACAGCGCCAGCCAGAATGCCACCAACCTGGCAGGGAGCGCGGCCGCCAACAACGCGGGCACGACCCAGAGCAACACGCAGTCGCAGGACCCGAGCTCGAGCCCGTCGGCGGGTTCCGGTGGTGCGGGTCAGGCGCAGGACTCGTCGCAATGGTCGGCGACCCTGCAGGACGCCCAGTCGCAGGCACGGGCGGCCCAGAACGCGGTGAACGCCAACGTGCCGGTGAACGTCGCCGGTGGTGACGTCTCGGGTGGTGCGAACAGCGCCAGCCAGAACGCCACGAATGGCGCGTTGAGTGGGGCCGCCAACAACGCCGACACGACGCAGAACAACGATCAGAGTCAGTCGGCGAGCTCCGACTGCAAGGTCGGCTGCGGCGGGTCGGGTCAGGCTCAGTTCTCGAGCCAGGGAGCGCTTACCGCTCAGAAGGCGGAGTCCGCAGCGGACGCCTCCCAGAACGCGGTGAACGCCAACGTGCCGGTGAACGTCGCCGGTGGTGACGTCTCGGGTGGTGCGAACAGCGCCAGCCAGAACGCCACCAATGGTGCGTTGAGTGGGGCCGCCAACAACGCCGACACGACGCAGAACAACGATCAGAGTCAGTCGGCGAGCTCCGACTGCAAGGTCGGCTGCGGCGGCGTCGGGTCAGGCTCAGTTCTCGAGCCAGGGAGCGCTTACCGCTCAGAAGGCGGAGTCCGCAGCGGACGCCTCCCAGAACGCGGTGAACGCCAACGTGCCGGTGAACATCGCCGGTGGTGACGTCTCGGGTGGTGCGAACAGCGCCAGCCAGAACGCCACCAATGGTGCGTTGAGTGGGGCCGCCAACAACGCCGACACGACGCAGAACAACGACCAGAGCCAATCGGCCGGTTCGAGCTGTCTGATCGGCTGCGGCGGCGCGGGTCAGGTGCAGGGGTCAGAGCAGAACGCAGCCACGCTGCAGGCGGAGTTCTCGAAGGCAGGCGCCAATCAAAACGCCGTCAACGCCAACGTGCCGGTGAACATCGCCGGTGGTGACATCTCGGGTGGTGCGAACAGCGCCAGCCAGAACGCCACCAACGGTGCGTTGAGTGGGGCCGGCAACAACGCCGACACCACGCAGAACAACGACCAGAGCCAATCGGCCGGTTCGAGCTGTCTGATCGGCTGTGGAGGTGCCGGCCAAGCGCAGTTCAGCTCCCAGAACGCGCTGACCGCGCAGCTGGCGGCGTCTTCGGCAGACGCCTGCCAGAACCTGGTCAACGCAAACGTGCCGGTCGACATCGGGGGGTGGGATATCTGGGGTGGCGCCAACAGCGCGAGCCAGAACACCACCAACCTGGCCGGCAGCCTGGCCGGCAACGACGCCAGTACTGATCAGAACGGGGGTCAGCAGCAAAACAGCGGCTGACTTACCCCGGGAGCCCGCCGGGCCGCCTGAACGCGGTCCGGCCGGGCGCTCCGGGTAACGCAACCGAGTCCCCGGCCGCCCGCAGATGGGGTGGCCGGGGCCCCGGCGCCGCACTCGAACCGGAATGCGCCTCTTGTCTTGCACCAGACTTCTCCTGGCCGTCGCGCTGCTCCTCGCCGCCTTCGGCCGGTCGACGCCCGCGCGTGCTGATCAACCGAGCGGTCAGACCGGTGTCGGCCCGACCGCCATCGTCGGCCCGACCACCGCCGTCGGCCCGACCACCGCCGTCGGCCCGACCACCGCCGTCGGCCCGACCACCGCCGTCGGCCCGACCACCGCCGTCGGCCCGACCACCGCCGTCGGCCCGACCACCGCCGTCGGCGCGACCGCAGGCGCTAGCGGGGCCCCCGCGGATGGTCCAGCTCCTTCAGCGGCACCCTCGCCGGCGCCGGTGCCCGCCGATACCACGGGCGCGCAAGCTCCCGCGGATTCGTCGACTGCAGGTGCCCAGGATTCGCCGCCCGTCGCGACCGCCCAGGACACGCCGCCGGTCGCGGCCGCCCAGGACGCGCCGCCCGTTCCGGCCGGCCAGGATGCGCCACCCACGGTGCCCACTACCGAGACGAACCAACCCGCCTCCAGCGAGACGTCGCAACCGGCCGGCATTGCGGGCGGGCCCGACGGATCCGGCGGCCCCGACAGCACACCCGCCGCCGGCGCGTCTAACACGACGGTGCAGCAGATCGTCCAAATCCAGATCTCGGGCTGCGTGTCTCACTGTCAGGGCGTCACCCAGACTCAAACCGCCGCCCAGCAGAACACGACCGTGCAAACGGTTGCCTCTCCGCCGGTCGCTGCAACGGCCACCCCCGAGTCCGCCACCCCCGGCGTGGTCAGCGGCGGGGATCCCGGCTCGCCGGGTGGGGGATCGAGCATCACCCAAATTCAGCTGGGATGTCTCGGTTACTGCTTTGGCACGACGCCACGGGAGGCCGCGGGCGACCAGCCAGAACCCGAGGCACTGGCTGAGCTCCTCGCAGAGCTGGGTCGGCCGACCCTGGAGGTGCCCGATCCGGTCGCGGCCGCCGAACAGAACGTCACCGACCAGACCTCGTCGCAGACTCAGGTGGGACCGAACCGATCCGGCGACCTGCTCGAGAGCGCCACGCAGGTGGCGACCACAGTGCAGGCCGGGGTCGGGTCGCCGGTGGTCAACCAGACCGGTCAAGGGATCTGGCAGCTTCAGATCGGATGCATCTTCTACTGCGACGGGACACAGCAGCGCCAGCAAGCCGAGCAGTCCAACAGCACCGTCCAGGTCCTGTCGGGGAGCCCCGGTTCTCCAGGAGCGACGACTCCGCCAGTGGTCAACACCACGACCGAGCTGATCTGGCAACTCCAGATCGGGTGCTTGTTCTGGTGCTACGACGCGGTGGAGGTGCAGACCGCCGAGGCGTTGCAACAGGCCACTGTCGTGGTCACCGGCGCGCCAACGCCATCAGCCCCGTCGGGTGGACTTGTTGGGGGGGCGGCGCCGGGGGCGCCGCTTGCGGGTGTGGTTCCGGCCACCCCGGTGGTTGCCGTGGCTCCGGCGTCGTCGAGTGCTCCAGTCGCTGCGGCGACTCCAGCTGTCGGGTTGCCTGCGAGCGGCGGGGCGTCTCCGATCGGGCCGGCGTCTCCGATCGGGCCGGCGTCTCCGACCGCGCCGGCGTCTCCGGTCCCTCGGGCGGCCCGGCCGAACCCGGCATCGCGACCCTGGGCGGCGGATGGCCTGGGGGATTGGACGCCGGCGAAAGGCGACCACGACGGAAACCCCGGCCGCGCCTCGGTAACGGAGAGGGCGGCCGACCCGGCGTCCCCGTCTCATCCGTTGGCGCCCGGCACGACGGTGGTTCCGGGCGCCGGTGAGTTCGCACCGCTCACCAACGCCGAAGCGGTCGCCGTCCCGCTGAACACCCCAGTCTCGCCGACTACTTCGCGATCGGTTGCATCGGTCGACAGGGTGCCGGTCCTCGCGGTCCATGGTCGGCAGGGGCGGCATCTGGCATCGCACTCGCGTTCAGCCGAGCAGACGGCGACGTCAAGCGGTCCGGGCTGGTCGCTCGCGCTTATCGGGGCGCTCGCGGCCGCAGCCGCGATGGGGTTGGCGCTTGGACTTCACTCCGGGTGGCGCCGGACGTAAGAAGATCTAGAATGAGCCGCGAATACCTGCGAGCGGATAGCCCGTTGGTAATCCAGAGAGGCGCAATGGCACACAGCCCGCACGGCGGGCCCAGCCAGAGGGGAGACGCTTAGTGCGCAAGACGATGATCGTCCTGGCCGCCACCGGCCTCGCCGTGCTCGGCGTCAACTCGTTGGCGGGCGCCGCCAGGACCGGAGCGACAGGCTCGCCCGGCAAGGCTCTGATAGCCATTCTCGGACCGAGGGTCAGCGTGCCGCCGGGGAAGTTCGTCAAGGCTTACGCGATCTGCCCGAAGGGCTACTACGTCACCGGCGGCGGCGCGTACAGCGGGGCGATCACCGAGATTGTGTCCAGCCCGATGCCCAACCTGCGAGGCTGGTTTGTCGACGGCATCAATAACGCCCGGATCAGGCGCACGTTCCAGCAGCGAGCGGATGCAGTGTGCATGAAGGTGAGCCCAGGCGCCCCAACCGCAACCACGGCGTCGCAGGCGTGGTTGACTCGGCAGGCGGAGGCGGAGTTTGTCAGGAGCCATCAAGCTACCGGCGTCCATTAGGTCGATCATGCGTAGCAGTCGCGGGCCACGGGTCCGCCGCCTCATCCTGATCGGCGCGATCCTCGCCTTGCTGACGGTACTCGCGCCGGGGGCGGCGACGGCCGCCGGGACCACGAGTCCGTCCCCGCAACCCGCCCCGCCCACGACCAGCGCCCCGGCACCGACGCCGGATGGGGTGCAGAGCTCCGGCTCATCACCCAGCGCCGGATCAGAGCCGAGCTCCACCACCACCCCACAGCAGCCCTCGAGCGCTGGCGAGGCGCCGCCGGCGACGACCAGCCCGCCGGCGACCATTAGCCCCCCGGTCGCGCCGGTCACCGCCACCAGCCCCGCCTCCGCGCCGGCGACCGCCGTCTCACATGCCTCGCCGGCGGCGACGGGGGTGACTACGCCGAGCGGCAGTTCGGCCGCGGGCGCCTCGCCGTCGCAGGTCGGGCCGACGCGATCGGCAGGCCTCCCGGAGCCATCGGCGCGCGTCCCGGCCAACTACGCGCCCAGACAGTTCGGCGGGACGTGCGGGCGCGGGCGCATGCTCACCGCTCAAGCCGCCTGCATGCGCTGTTGCGCGCGGCGCCGGTCACCGCCGATCTGGCACGGCCACCGCATGTATCGGTCACCGCACCCTCGAGCACGTCCGGTGATGGCCTGCCGCTCTTGCTCGGCGCGATCGCGCTCATCATCCTGATGATCGGGAGTTCGGTGCTGCTGTGGCGCGTGTGGCGGATGTACGAGGAGTGGTACGGGGGGCCGGTGGCGTGAGGCTCGCCTGGTGATGGTGCTGCTGTTCGGCGTGGGAGTCTGGCTCGCTTCGACGGCAGCAGCGTCGGCGCAGGCCTTGCTCACCGCAGTCTGCACGCCCTCGGGGCAGCTCAGGGGCAGCCTGTGATCAGTCCGGGGCTTTTGGTACACGAGCTCCCGTCACCGTGACCTGGGATCTCCATAACATGCAATCAGAAGGCGGCTGTGCGAGTCAGTACTTCCCGCAGGACACAAATGACTCTGGTATCCCGGGGAGCCAACTGCCGGTTATGAGTACTGCTCTAACGCAGACGGCACCATCAACTTTCCGATTCAGGTCGAACCGTCCAACCCCACCGCGACCGCCACCCCGTCCCGCCCCCCCGACGCCAACGGCTGGTACAACCACCCCGTCTCGGTCTCGTTCCAGGGGGGTGCTTTCTCCGGCATCGCCTCGTGCGTGCCCGACGAGAGCTACGGCGGGCCTGACGCCGTGGGCGCCACGCTCGGCGGCAGTTGCACTGATAACGCCGGGAAGACCGCGCAGACCAGCTTCGCTCTGAACTACGACTCGACGCCGCCCAACCTGAGCATCTCCGGGGACACGGGTGATCGAGTCGCCGAGCTCAGCTGGCGTGCCGGCGCCACGGGCCCGGCGCCGCTCACGCTGCTCCAGGTCACGCGCACCCCTGGCCTCGGCGGCGCCCATTCGAGCCTCGTGTGGCAGTCGAACACCGGCAGGTACCGCGACGCCAAGGTGCGAGACCACGTTCACTACACCTACACGATCACCGCCGAGGATCAGGCGGGCAACGCGACGGTGCGGACCGTGGTGCTCACGCCGGCCGCTCGGCTGCTGTCGCCGACGCCCGGGGCGAGGGTCCACCGCCCCCCGATGTTGACGTGGACCTCGGTCCCGAAAGCGACCTATTACAACGTCCAGCTCTTCCGCAAGGGCAAGATCCTCAGCGCGTGGCCGAGGCGGCCCAGCTTCCACATGCGCCGGTCGTGGCGGTTCGACGGGCATCGGTACCGGCTGAAGCCAGGACGGTATGAGTGGTACGTGTGGCCAGGCTTCGGCAAGCGCTCCCGAGCGCACTACGGCAAGATGGTGGGCAAGGCGACGTTCGTCGTCCGATGAGCGCGGGCTCCACCTCAACACCGGCTGGCTCCACCTCACCGCCGAGATAGTTAGGGGCCGCCCGCGCGATTTACGATCGGGCGGTGGCCGAGGTGACCAGACGCGGGTCGGATCCGGGGTGGCTGACGCGCGCGCCATCCGGAGGGCTCGTGGTCGCGGCGATCGCCTCGGTCCAGTTCGGAGGGGCGCTCGCGGTTCATCTGTTCAACAGCGTGGGCCCGGCGGGGGCGGTGCTGCTGCGCCTGGCGACCGCCAGCATCGTCCTGCTCGCCGTCTCACGGCCACGGCTGAGAGGGCGGAGCTTGGCGCAGCTGCCGCTGGCGGTGGCGTTCGGGCTGGTCCTGGCCGGCATGAACCTCAGCTTCTATGAATCGATCGATCGGATTCCGCTCGGCATCGCGGTGTCGCTGGAGTTCGTGGGTCCGCTGGCGGTGGCGGTGGGGGGATCGCGGCGACGGATCGACCTGGTGTGGATCGCTCTTGCGGCGCTCGGGATCGTCGCGCTGACGCGCGGCGGCGGCCACGGGGTCGACGGGCTCGGGATCGTGTTCGCGCTCCTCGCGGGCGCCTGCTGGGGCGCGTACATCCTGCTCAGCGCGCGGGTCGGGCGCGCCTTCGAACGGGGCACCGGCCTGTCGCTGGCGATGTGCATCGCGGCGCTGGCTACCCTGCCGGCCGGGGTGGCGGCCGCCGGCTCCCACCTGCTGGCGCCGCGCTCGCTGGGTCTCGGCGCAGCCGTTGGGATGCTGTCGTCGGCGATCCCGTACTCGTTCGAGCTCGAGGCGCTGCGGCGGATCGCCACATCCCTGTTCGGAGTGTTGATGAGCCTCGAGCCGGGGATGGCGGCGGTCGCCGGTTGGCTGGTCCTCGGTCAGGGCCTGAGTGGACGAGCACTGGCCGGGATCGCGCTCGTGATCTGCGCGTCGATCGGCGCGTCGCGCCGGGCACGAGACGCCCCCACCACCATCTGACCGGGGTGAGGCGAGTTGATTGCGGTATGCGCTACCAACCTCCATCACATCGATTCGGGCACGCCGAGATGGCGCAGGGTCAGGGCTGCAGTTGGACGGACAGCATTGGTCAACGCCCCCGGATCGCGATACGCTCCGGCGCGGCCACCACCCTATGCCGTAGCCGTGGGACAACTTTCAGGGAGGAAACGGATGGAAGCCACCTCGATCACCACACAGGACGCCGCCGCTGGAGGTGCCAAACGTCCCGAGCTCAAACGGGGGGCGATCAGTTACCTCAGCAACCTCGTGATTGGGGTCGCTTCGACCGCTCCGGGCTACAGCCTGGCGGCGACGATCGGGTTCATCGCCGTGATCAGCGGGATGACCACCCACACGCCCGCCGTGATCATCGTCTCGTTCCTGCCGATGGTCTGCATCGCGTGGGCGTACAAGCACATGAACAAGGCCGACCCGGACTGCGGCACCACGTTCTCGTGGATGAGCCGGGCGATGGGCGCGGGCTGGGGCTGGGTCGGCGGCTTCGCGGTGCTGTTCGCCGACATCGTCGTGAACGCCAACCAGGCCCAGATCGCCGGCAGCTACGGCTTTCAGCTGTTCAACCTCAACTCCCTGGCGAACAGCATCCTGGCCGTAACCATCCTCGGGGTCGTGTTCATCATCGCGCTCACCTGGATCTGCTGGAAGGGGATCGAGCTCTCGGCGCGGACCCAGCAGTTCCTGCTCGGCTTCGAGATGGTGACGCTGATCATCTTCTCGGTGGTAGCGCTGATCAAGGTCTACGCCAACCATCCCAAGCACTCGATGCCGATCAAGCTGGACTGGTTCAACCCGTTCAGCGTCGGCATCACTCCGCTCACCCTCGGACTGCTGCTCGGCGTCTTTCTCTACTGGGGGTGGGATTCCGGCGTGTCGGTCAACGAGGAGACCGAGAACTCCGATACCGCCCCCGGCCGCGCCGCGATCGTCTCCACGTTGATCCTGATCGGGATCTTCCTGCTGGTCACGACCGCCGCCCAGGCATACGCCGGGACCACGTACCTCGGCAACAACGCCAACGACATCTTCGCCGGCGGCCTGTCGCGGGATGTGCTCGGTCCGCTGCACTTCCTGCTGATCATCGCAGTGCTGACCTCGGCGACCGCGGCGACGCAGACCACGATCCTGCCCGCGGCTCGCTCCGCGCTGTCGATGGCGCGGCGCGGCGCGATCCCCGCCCGCTTCGCCGAGATCCATCCGCGCAACCTGGTGCCTGCCTACGCCACCATCGTGGCCGGCGTCCTGTCGGTGATCTGGTTCGTGGTCATCGTCCAGGTCTCCACCAATGTGCTGTCTGACTGCGTCACCGGACTGGGCTTCCTGGTCGCGTTCTACTACGGCTTCACCGGCCTGGCCTGCGTGATCTTCTACCGGCGGGAGCTGCTCAAGTCGGCCCGGAACTTCTTCACGATGGGCGTGGTGCCGCTGTTCGGCTTCGCGGTGCTGATGTTCGTCTTCGTCCGGGGGTTCATCTTCTACGGTCATGCCGTCAACGACACCAGCCCGCCGTTCCTGGGGCTCGGCGTGCCCGACTGGATCGGCATCCTCGGCATCCTCGGCGGCGTCCTGTTGATGCTGTTCCGGCGGCTCACCGCCCCGGCGTTCTTCAAGCGGGAGAAGCGGATGGTGTACGGCGATCCGATCGAGGTGGTCACCCCGGAGGACGAGTTCGCGCCGGCGGACTCGATGCTCTGAGCCTCGCCGGATGTCCAGCGCGCCGTCGTTCTGGCTTGACCAGCTTGGATCTCGTCCGCGCCGGCCGCCGCTGAGCGGGGATCGGGAGGCCGACGTCTGCATCGTCGGCGGCGGCTTCACCGGCCTGTGGACCGCCTACGAGATCAAGCGGGCCGACCCCAGCCTGCACGTCGTGGTGCTCGAGGCCGAACAGGTCGGGTTCGGTGCGTCGGGTCGTAACGGCGGCTGGGTGCTGGGCAAGATCTCGGGGTCGTTCGCGGGGTGGCGGAACCGTGGCGGCCCGGATGGCCCGCGCGCCATGGTACGAGCCATCCAGCAGACGGTTAGCGAGGTCGGGACCGTCGTCGCCCGTGAGGACATCGCCTGCGATTGGCAGCAGGACGGCACGCTGATCGTCGCCCAGAGCGACACCCAGCTGGCGCGCCTGCGGGTGAACGCCGCGACCGAGCGCGAGGAGCTCGGCGAGGACCTCGCCTGGGAGCTGTTGAACGCCGACCAGCTCGGCGCGCGGGTGCACGTTGACGACCCCCGGGGAGCGCTGTACTCGCCCCACTGTGCTCGGGTGCAACCCGCTCGGCTGGTCGACGGATTGGCGGCGGCCGCCGAGCGGGCGGGCGCCGTGATCCACGAGTCCACCAGGGTCAAGGACATTTCGCCCGGCCTGGCGATGACCGGCGACGGCGACGTGCGGGCCCGCTACGTGCTGCGGGCGACCGAGGGGTATACGGCGGACCTCCCTGGCGAGCACCGCAGGCTGCTGCCGATGAACAGCTCGATGATCGTGACCGAGCCGCTGGAGGCAGCGACGTGGTCGACGTTGGGCTGGGAGGGAGCGGAGACGCTGCTCGACGGCTCGCATCTGTACACCTACTCTCAGCGAACCGCTGACGGGCGGATTGCGATCGGGGGGCGCGGCGTCCCCTACCGGTTCGGATCTCGCACCGCCCGCGAGGGCCCCGTTCCGCAACGCACCGTGGATGAGCTCCGGGCCCGGCTGGCCGCGCTGTTCCCATCGCTTCAGCGGGTTGCCGTCGCCCGGGCGTGGCATGGCGTGCTCGGCGTCTCCCGCGACTGGTGCCCGACGGTGGGCCTTGACCGGGTCACCGGGATCGGCTACGCCGGAGGCTACGCCGGCGAGGGCGTCGCCGCGGCCAACCTGGCGGGCCGGACGCTGCGCGACCTGGTGGTCGGACGCGACACCGAGCTGAGCCGGCTGCCGTGGGTTGGTCACCCGGCCCGCGATTGGGAGCCGGAGCCCCTGCGCTTCGCCGGCGCCCGGGGGATCTACAACCTGTACCGGCTCGCCGATCATCAGGAGCGCAGTCAGCGGCACGAGTCGCGGATCGCCACGGTGGCGAACCGGATCGCCGGGCGCTAGCTGAACTCGGGGCGAGTCGCCGTCGCCCGAGCCCGCCGCTTGTAGGCTCGAGCAGATGATTACGCGATATCGAACGGTGCTCGCCGCGCCGGGGTGCGCCCGCGTCTTTGCCACCGCGCTGATCGGACGGCTGCCTCAGGGCATGTCCTCGCTGGCGATCATCCTGCTGGTTCGCTCGGCCACCGGCTCCTACGCCGCCGCCGGCATCGCCGTCGGCGCATTCGCGTTTTGCACCGCGGCCGGCGCCCCCGTGCAGGGCCGGCTCGTGGACCGCTTCGGACGCCGCCGGGTGCTGATGCCGTCGGCGATCCTGTCGGCAGCGGCGCTGGCCGGCCTGGTGGCCGCTGCCAGCGCCCGGGCGCCGGTGGCGGTGCTCGTCGTCCTGGCAGCGCTCGCCGGCGGTCTCGTGCCGCCGATCGCCCCGGCGGTGCGCGCGCTGCTCGGGGACCTGCTGCCCGATCCGGAGGTCCGGGAGATCGCGTACGCGCTGGAGTCGGTGATCCAGGAGCTGATCTGGATAGCCGGGCCGCTGGTCGTGGCGGTGCTGATCGAGTTCACCTCCCCGTCGCTTGCCGTCCTCGTCAGCGCGTCGGTGTGCGTCGCCGGGACGCTGCTGTTCGTCAGCTCACCCGGAGCGCGGGGCGCGGGCTCTCGCCGCCGACGCCAGCACCGCAGTTCGGTGTTCGCGATCCCGCAGCTGCGGGTCCTGCTCGGTCCGGTGGCGCTCACCGGATTTGGCCTCGGGGCGATCGAGGTCGGGCTCCCGTCGCTGGCGCTGCACGCCGGGTCGCGCCCTGACTCCGGGCTGTTGCTGGCACTGTGGAGCGTCGGGAGCATGACCGGCGGGCTCTGGTACGGGTCACGGCGGTGGCGTGTCCCGCTGGGAACCCGCTATCGCTCGCTGCTGTTCACCGGCGTTCTCTGCACGGCGCCGCTGATCGCCGCCCGCACCATCCCCGAGGGGATGGTGTTCAGCCTGTTCGCCGGTCTGACCATGGCGCCGGTGTTCTCCTGCCAGTACGCCCTGATCGGACGCGCGGTCACGCCCGGCATCGAGACCGAGGCGTTCACCTGGGTCGCCGCGGCCCTGATCGGCGGCCTGGCGGCCGGCTCCGCGCTGGGCGGGGCGGTGATCGGCCCGGCCGGAGTGAGCGCCCCGTTCGTCCTGGCTTGCGCCGCGACGGCGCTGGCGGCGCTGTTGGCGGTGCGGACGCGGGTCAGCGTGGAACGCCAGCCGGCGTGAGCGGCGCGGGGGCAGATCAGCTCGGCCGCCGCCGCTCGCGGCGCCGGCGCCGGGCTCACACCTCGCGCATCGGACGGCACGGGTTGCCGACGCACAGATAACGCTCGGGCAGATCGCGCAGGACGACGCTGCCGGCGCCGACCACCGTCCCGGCGCCGACGGTGACTCCGGGGCAGACGATCACTCCGGCGGCGAGCCAGGCACCGTCGGCGATCACGATCGGATGAGCCGATTCGATCCGCGTCCGGCGCTGCTCCGGGTCCAGTGGGTGCAGGGGCGTGAGTAGCTGCACTCCGGGGCCCACCTGCACGTCGTCGCCGATCCGGACCGGGGCCGAGTCGAGGATCACCGCTCCGAAGTTGATGAACGTGCGGGCGCCAACGCTGATCTGATAGCCGTAGTCGCAGGCAAACGGCGACAGGATCTCGGTAGCGTCGCCGACGGCGCCGAGCAGCGTGCGCAGCAGCGCCTGCCGGGCAACCGGCTCGGCCACGCTGGTGGCGTTGAGCTGCTCGGTCAGCAGCCGACAGCGCCGGCGGTCAGCGAGCAGCTCGGCGTCGTCGGCCAGGTAGGGCCTGCCCGCCAGCATCAGCTCCTTCTGGGACGACATCGCCGCAGATCCTGCCAGCCGGTGCATCGTCCGAGGTGCCGGAGGGCCGGCGCCTACAGGGGCAGGATGCTCAGCTTCCCCGTGACCCGCGGGAACGCCCGCTTGGAGTACTTCGGGGTGCTCTCGAAGGTGACCGTGTACTGGTTCTTGGGGGGATGGCCGCTGGGATAGAGCAGCGCCTTCTGCGTGAGCACGCCGCACGGCCCCGACGCCTTCTCGAACCTGACGTGGGCGACGATCCTCTTGCGCGCGTAGAAGCCGTAGATGTGCTTGCCGGGGGCAAATCCCGAGAAGCTGAACATCACCTTGTCCTTCCTGACGTTCTTGACGCTGCCCGGCTTGGTCGCCACCGACAGGTTGGCCGACCGGACGATCATGGTCGTCGACAAGCCGTTGCCCTTGTCGGTGGCCGTCAAACGGGTGCGCTTCGCCCCCGGCCCGGTAAACGGCAGCTCCGGCGCGCGCGTGGTGAACACCACGTCGCCGCCGGCGGTGGCGGTGGCGGTGTCCGACACCGTCCCGCCGCTGAGGGCGACGGTGTCGCCGGGCGCAAAGCCGCTGCCGGTGATCGTCATGATCTGTCCCGCCGCCGGGTCGACGTTGACATAGCAGGCCCTGTTCGCGGAGATCGCCGCCGCCGACGCTCCCGCGGCCAGCGCTCCCGAGGCCATCAGCAGCGGCCCGAAGGCGGTTGCCGCGAGGTGGGCACGATGGCGTTTGCTCATGTTGGGACGCTCCGAGTCGAGAAGCTCACATCACCCTAACGTGCCGCTCCAAACCCGGCGCCGAGCCGGAAGTTGCGGGTGAAGCCCGGCACCGCCGCAAGGTCTTCGGGCGCCCCGGCGGCGCCGTCCGCGGTCGGTCGCCGTCGCGTTGACGACTGTGACCTGCATCTGATATATCAGTCTTATGGCGACACCGCAATCGAGTCGGCTGCCGTCCCGGCAGCGGGTCGTGATCATCGGCGCCGGGATCGTGGGCAACAGCGTCGCCTACCACCTGACGCAGCTCGGCGAGACCGAGGTCACGCTGCTCGACAAGGGGCCGCTGCCCAACCCGGGCGGATCGACCGGGCACGCCTCCAACTTCATCTTTCCGGTCGATCACTCGAAGGAGATGACGGCACTGACGCTGGAGAGCATGCGCCAGTACCGGGACCTCGACGTCTACCTGGAGTGTGGTGGGATCGAGGTCGCTCGCAGCGAGGCCCGGATGCAGGAGCTGGACCGGCGGGTGGTGTCGGCCACGACGTGGGGGATCGAGCCCACGTCGCTGCTCACTCCGGCGCAGATCAAGGAGCTGGTTCCGTTCATCGACGAGGCGCTCCTGCTCGGCGGGTTCTACACCCCGGGGGCTGGAGTGGTCGACTCGCTGCGAGCGGCCACGATCATGCGGGAGCGGGCGGGGCAAGCCGGCATGACGGTGGCGGCCAACACCGAGGTCCTCGGGCTCGACGTCGAGCACGGGCGCATCCGGCGTGTGCGCACCGATCGCGGTGACATCGAGGCCGACCGCGTGGTCATCGCCGGCGGCTGCTGGAGCCCGCGGATCGCCCGCATGGCGGGCGCTCGGATCCCGCTGACCCCGGCGGTGCACCAGATGATCGACATCGGGCCCGTGGCTCGCTTTGCCGACGCCAAGACCCTCGTCGACTACCCGATCGTGCGCGACATGGACACCAACATGTACGAGCGCCAGGATGGAGGCGGGTTGGAGATCGGCTCCTATGCCCACCGCGCGATCATGATGGACGCCGACGAGATTCCGTCGATCGACGCCTCGGCGCTGAGTCCCACCGAGCTCCCGTTCACCCAGCAAGACTTCGAGCTGCAGATGGAGCAGGCGCTGGAGCTGATGCCGGACATCGTCGGCGACGAGTCGGTGGGCGTACGCTACGCCATCAACGGCCTGCTGTCGGTTACCTTCGACGGTCTGCCGCTGATCGGCGAGACCCCGGAGGTTCGAGGACTGTGGTCGGCGACGGCGATTTGGATCAAAGAGGGGCCGGGCGCGGGCAAGACGGTGGCCGAGCTGATGGTGCATGGAGAAAGCGAGATCGACGTCTATGACTCCAACATCGCCCGCGCCTACCCGCATCAGAAGACCCAGGTGCACATCCGGGCCCGTGTCGCCGAGGGCTTCAACAAGATGTACGGGATCGTCCACCCCTCCGAGCAGTGGGAGTCCGACCGCCGAGTCAAGCTGTCTCCCTTCTATGAGCGCCAGCAGGAGCTGGGAGGGGTGTTCTACGAGGCGGCCGGCTGGGAGCGCCCGCAGTGGTATGAGGCAAACGTGGGGCTGCTGGAAGAGTTCGGCGACCGCATCAGCCGGCGGGAGGCCGAGTGGGAGGCCCGCTGGTGGTCGCCGATCATCAACGCCGAGCACCTGGCGCTGCGCGACCGCGCCGGCTTCACCGACCTGACCGCGTTCGCGGTCTTCGACGTCGTGGGACCGAGCGCGCTGGAGCTGGTCCAGCGGGTGGCGATGCGCCAGATCGACGTTCCCGTCGGCCGGGTCGTCTACACGCCGGTGCTGTTGCCGTCGGGCGGGTTCAAGGCGGACCTGACGATCATGCGGATCGCCACCGACCGGTTCCGCGTCGTCACCGGCGGAGCCTGGGGGATGTCGGATCTGAAGTGGTTTGCCGACCACCTCCCCGAGGACGGCTCCGCGCAGATCCACGACCAGACCAATTCGCTGACCACCCTCGGGCTGTGGGGCCCTCGCGCGCGTGACATCCTGCAGAGCATCACCCCCGACGACGTCTCTCACGACGGCTTCCCGTTCGCGCGCTGGAAGCCGATCGAGGTCGGTCCGCTGGAGGTCATCGCCAGCCGGATCTCCTACGTCGGCGATCTCGGCTGGGAGCTGTACGTGCCGATACAACAGGGGGCGCGGCTGTGGGACATCGTCGCCGAGGCGGGGCTGCCGCATGGCGCGGTCCCGGTCGGGGCCGGGGTGTACGGCACCACCGGGCGCCTGGAGAAGTGCTACCGGGCCTATGGCGCCGAGCTCGAGGGCGAGTACGACGTGGTCGAGGCCGGGATGGCGTGGGGGAGGGTCAAGGACGAGGACTTCGTCGGCAAGGCCGCCCACGTCCGCCAGCGCGACGAGGCGCCGGCGGCGACCATGTGCACCCTGACGGTCGACGACCACACCTCGAGCACCGGCGTCCGGCGCTACATGCTGGGAGGGGAACCGATCCTGACCGGCGACGGCGAGCCGATCACCGACGCCAAGGGCCGACGCTCGTACGTAACCAGCGCCGGTGCCGGCCCGTCGATCGGCAAGCACATCCTGATGGGGTATCTGCCGCCCGAGCACGCCTCGGTGGGCGCTCACCTGCAGGTTCAGTACATGGGCGAGCGCTATCCGGTGACCGTCGCCAGCAACGACTCGACCCCGGTGTTCGATCCCGACAACTCCAGGGTGCGCTCGTGAACATCCTGGTGTGCGTCAAGCGAGTTCCGCTGACCGGCGGCAAGATCACGTTGACCGACGACCAGCAGGCGATCCAGACGCGCCACCTCGGCTTCACCGTCAGCCCCCACGAGGAGTGCGCCGCCGAGGAGGCGATCCGGCTGGTGGAGGCGCATGGCGGCTCCTCTACCGTGCTCACGCTCGGCCCCGCCGAGGCCGAGGAGCAGCTGCGCGACATGATGGCGATCGGCATTGATCAGGGCATCCATCTCGTCACCGACGGCGGCGAGTCCGATCCCCAGGCGACGGCGGCGGCGATCGTCGGCGGGATGACGATGGGCGCCGAGCCCGACTACGACCTGATCCTGTTCGGCAACGAGTCGGCCGATGCCGGCAATTACCAGGTGGCGATCCGCGTCGCCCACGCGCTCGGGCTACCGTGCGTCACCGGCATCAAGGCGCTCACGGTGGACGGCGACCGTCTGCACTGCGAGCAGGAGATCGCCGGCGGCCGCGACGTGTACGAGTTGCCGCTGCCCGCCGTGGTCACCGTCAAGGAGGGCATCAACCTCCCCCGGTATCCATCGGTCCCAGGTCGAATGCGAGCCAAGCGCAAGCCGCTGGTCAGCACCGAGGCGGCCCGCCGCGACTCGAGGCTCGAGATGCGCCGCCTTCTGCTCCCGGAGGGATCGAGCAAGCAGGCCGAGGTGCTCGGGCGCGGCCCGGAGGCGGCGCCGCGGGTCGTAGAGGTCCTGGCCGAGCTCGGGGTGATGTGATGGCCACGCTCGTCTTCATCGAGAGCGCCGACGACGAGCTCTCCCAACAGGCGGCGGCCTTTGCCGGCGGGCTCGGGCAGCCCGTGACCGCGGTGGCCATCCAGGGCGACGCGTACGCACCCGCGGCCTGGGCGCAAACTCTGGTGGAGCTCGCCCAGCAGCGCTCGGCGGAGGCGGTCGTCGCCCCGGGAACCGACCGCGGCAACGAGGTCCTGGCCCATGTTGCCGCCAAGCTGGACCAGCCGATGGCGGCCAACTGCATGTCGGTCACGCCCGGCGATCCGCCGTCGGTGGTCCGGATGCGATGGGGCGGGAGCCTGCTCGAGGAGGCGGGGGTGCACGGCTCGCCACTGCTGCTGACCGCCGCGCCGCATGCGGTCGCCGCTGCGGCGCTGGGCGAGGTGGAGGTCGTGCCGGTGAGCGCATCGGCGTCCGAGCCAGACCGCGTCGTCAGCGTCGTTGACCGGATTCCGGCCGAGACCGGTGGGGTGTCGCTGACCGATGCCGACGTCGTCGTCTCCGGCGGCCGCGGCGTCGGCTCGGCCGAGGGCTTCTCGGTGATCGAGGAGCTGGCCGAGCTGCTCGGCGGAGCGGTCGGCTGCTCCCGGGCGGTGACGAGCGCCGGGTGGCGGCCGCACACCGACCAGGTCGGCCAGACCGGCACCAAGATCTCGCCCGAGATATACATCGCTTGCGGGATCAGCGGCGCCACCCAGCACATGGCGGGCTGCAAGGGAGCCAAGCGCCTGCTGGCGATCAACCCGGACGGGGAGGCGTCGATCTTCGCCTCCGCCGACTATGCGGTGATCGGCGATCTGCATCAGGTGGTTCCGGCGATTTCGTCGGAGATCCGGAAGGCGAGGGAAACATAGGCGTCATCATCGCCGCCGTCGTGCTCGCCGTGCTGTTGGCCACGAGCGTGGCGCTGTTCGCCGTCCGCGTCCGCTTCCTGGTCGCGCTGCTGCGATCGGGGGCCGCGGTGAGCCGCGCGGGCGACGTGCCCCGGCGGGTGGAGCACGAGGGCACGATCGTGCTCGGTCAGCGCAAGCTGCTCCAGCGGATCGGCCCCGGGTTGATCCACGCGTTCATCTTCTGGGGGTTCCTGGTGCTGGGGCCGACGATCGTGATCGCGATGATCGGCGTGGTCGACAAGCACGACACCTTCCCGTGGCTGGGGCACCAGGGCTGGTACGCGTTTCTCGCCGACGTGTTCGCGGTGCTGGTGCTGATCGGGGTGGTCAGCGCGCTGTGGATCCGCAAGGTGCAGCGCCCGCGCCGGTTCGAGGGCAGCCACCTGGGCGAGGCCGATGTGATCCTCGCTCTGATCGCCACCATCGCCACGACGCTGCTGCTCTGGCACGCCACCCGGATCGCGCTCGGGCTCAACGAGTGGCCCGCCTCCGCGGCCCCGGCGTCCGACCTGCTGTCGCATCTGTTTGGTCGCGACGGAGTGACCCGGGTGCTGGAGCGGGTGTTCGTGTGGGCGCACGTGATCACGATCCTCGCCTTCCTGGCGTACCTGCCTCGCTCCAAGCATCTGCACATCGCCTCCGCCGCGTTCAACGTCTGGTACGGGAGAACGGGTCCGCCCGGGCGGCTCGAGCCCCTGCGCTTCGACGATCCCGAAGTAGCCGAGGAGGACATCCGGTTCGGGGCGGGCACGGCCGCCGACCTGACCTGGAAGCAGATGCTCGACACGTTCTCGTGCACCGAATGCGGCCGCTGCCAGGACGCCTGCCCGGCCTTCGCCACCGGCAAGGTGCTGTCGCCCAAGCTGCTGATCATGGGGTTGCGCGACCAGGTGTTCAGCGACGGCGGCGCGATCGTCGCCGCGCGCGAGGACGCGGCCGAACTCGCCCCGCTGGTGCCCAACGCGGTGCCCGACGAATCGGTGTGGGACTGCGTCACCTGCGGCGCGTGCGTCCAGGCGTGCCCGGTGTCCATCGAGCACGTCGACCACATCGTCGACCTCCGCCGTCACCTGGTGATGGTGGAGTCCACGTTCCCGAGCGAAGCCGAGCCGATGCTGCGTGACGTAGAGCGTGCCTCCAACCCGTGGGGCAAGGCGCAGTCAGAGCGGGCCGAGTGGGCGGCGCAGCTCGGCATCCGGGTGCTGGAGCCGGGCGATCCCGCGCCCGAGTACCTGTACTGGGTGGGGTGTGCGTCATCGTTCGACGAGCGAGCTCGTAACACCGCCGAGGCCACCGCGAGGCTGCTGGCGAAGGCGGGTGTCGACTTCGCGATCCTCGGACCCCGCGAGGCGTGCACCGGCGACCCGGCGCGGCGGATGGGCAACGAGTACGTGTTCCAGGAGTTTGCGCAGCGCAACGTGGCGACGCTCAACCAGGCGGGAGTGACGAAGATCATCGCCAACTGCCCCCACTGCTTCAACACGCTGGGCAACGAGTACCCGGACTTCGGCGGCGACTACGAGGTGGTGCATCACTCCGAGCTGCTGGCCCGGCTCGTCGCCGAGGGGCGGCTGTCGCCCCGACGCTCGGAGACGCTGCCGATCACCTACCACGACTCGTGCTACCTGGCGCGCCACAACGACGTGCTGGCGCCGCCCCGGGAGCTGATCGGCGCCGTCGGGACGCCGGTGGAGATGGCCCGCAGCGGCCGGCAGACGTTCTGCTGCGGGGCCGGCGGTGCTCACATGTGGATGGAGGAGCGGGCGTCGGCGATCAACGAGAACCGGGTCCGCGAGGCCGCGGCGACGGGCGCGGAGACCTTGGCGGTTGCCTGCCCGTACTGCACGGTGATGCTTGACGACGGGGTGCAGAGCGTCGGCGCCGACCTCCGGGTCGCTGACGTGGCCACCTTGCTGGTGGAGGCGGGCGCCGCCGACTAGACGTGCACGCTGGGTCGAAGTGGCAGGTAGCAAGGAGGCGGTGCTCGGGCGCCGCCGCCAAGCCGCGCGGGCTCGGGCCGCAATCGACCCGCTCGCCTGGCCAGGCGAGCGAGGGCGGACAGCGCCGGGTCGGTGATGGCTGCATGTCAGCGTCAGCCGGGCACAGGCGAATCGTAGATCCGGACGGCGTGCTTGTCACGCCTTGATGAGGGTCGCTTCCCGCGGGCCATCGGTCGCCGAGGCGCTCTCGCTCCGCCGAGTCACGTTTCTGCTCAGGGCCCTCGCGACCCCGCTATTGAGCCCGCGGGGCAAAACGTGACTATCGGACGCTCTTGCGTTCAAAGCAAGGCTGGTGATGACTCCCGGATCCGGCTGCTCGTCTTCTAGCCCAACGGCGTCCAGACGTACGGGGTGGTGGTCGTGACGGCGATAAAGCCCAACCGCTCAAGGATCGGCAGGCTGTTGTCGGAGGCGTCCACCTGCAAGTAGCGGACGCCGCGGGTCACAGCTAGGGCAGCCCGGCGGGCGACAAGCGCTCGGTAGATACCCCTGCCTCGCCTGGGCACCTGCCGAGGCTAGCCCTTCGCAGTCAGAACCAGCACTCGGCTATTGCGTCGGATTAAGGTGAGTCAAGCCCTATGTGGCGGTTGTTAGGACAGCTGGGCCGGCGGAATGCTGGTTATGGCAGTCGCAGGAATTGGGTCGTGGTCAAGACGGGCCGGAAGCCAAGCCGGGCGTAGAGCTGCTTGGGGCGATTCTCGTCGTCGGCACAGATCCAAACATGCTCGACGCTCCCGGCGGCGTTGACCGCTGCCTGAGTCAGGGCGGTGCCATGGCCCTGGCCGCGGTACTCGGGCAGCACGTAGAGCACCCGGATCTCGGCTTCGCCGTCGCCGGGGTCAAGCCCGGCGTAGGCGATCGGTCGGGAATCGTCGTACACGGCCAGCACCCGCGTGCCAAGCGCGCGTCTGACCTCGCGGGCCTGGGCTTGGAACTGGGAGTCGTCTCGTCCGGGGAAATCCTCTTGATGAGAGGCGGTGCGCAGAGCGTTGACGGTGTCGTCGGGCACCTCGCTGACCGCGATCTCGGGGCGACTGGGACGGGCACCCTCGAGATGCATCCACACCAGCCGCGTCGCCTTGAAGCCGTGAGCCGCAAAGCCGCCGCGCAGAGGCTCGGCGGCGCGCGCGCAGTCAAAATCGATTCGCCGATGCTCGAGCCCGCCCAGGGCCACATCGGCGAATCCGATCAGCTCCTCGACGCTCATGCCGGGGGTGGTGGCAACCCGTACCACGTTGAAGTCAAAGTAGCTTGGATAGCGGCTGGCGCGAAAGACGGTCCCGTGCTCCCACGGCTCGATGTGATCGCAGATGAGCTCCGGAGGCCGCCGCGTCCACGCCAGCGCACGAACCACCAGCTCTGATCCCCGACCGTGATCTTCAGGCACTCGGCAGAGGCTATTGACGTGACGCGATACGGGCACGTTTTCGAGCCAACGGTGACTGTGGCGTCGTTATCGCATGGCAGCCGGCGTGGAGCCGACGATGGCTTTCAGCGTCGCGATTACGTGGGGCAATCCCGGCCCCGATTGAGCAGCTCTGACCACCCGATTCACGCCGCGGCCGGTGATGCGTTCTTTCGAGGCCCATGCATGGAGGCTGATGTCGTAGTTCACGCCGCCGGCTGTGAAGTAAAAGATCAGATGTCCCGCCTCCTCGCCGCCGCCATTGGGACCCGTCGGTGCCAGGACTAGCTGGCCGTATGTTCCGTGCCAGCGCACCCAGCCGAGGGCGGCGGCTCGAGCCCGGTTGGGATTGAGCAGGGCATCGGTGACACGATGCGCGGCCTCCGACCCGGCGAAGCTCGGCCCGGCGATCGACGGTGGTATCGAGCCGGTCGCCGCCTGGATGTCGACATGGACGTGGTACGGGGGCGGGTCCATTGCAGCGTATGACGGAGCGAACCATTCCCTCCCGTCCCATGCTCTCACTTGGGTTCCTGGGCGACGGTCGGGCGGCGGCGAGAACACCTCAGAGCTCCACACCGGCAGAGTGCAGCGGCTGCTTGCAAGCGTTATCCGCACGGCGTTCGCGCAGCCATCCGCCAGGTCGTAGCGAGCTGGATGGATCGACAGCGGCACACGCCGCGGGCACATGGGACGTAGTAGTTTCGACTGACGGCAGCGCGCAAGCGCGCCGGCGGGAGTCGGGGTCATCGGCACCGGGCTCGCGGACGGGACCCGAGCCAGCGGGCCACTGGACGCGGACGGTCCCGGTGGAAGACGTGCGGCAACCGACCGGTGGTGCTGAGCGAGTCTTCGTGGGGTCGCGCCGCCACACCCGGATATGGCCGACGTCGCCACCGCAATAGCTGCGGTCACAGATTTGCGGTGCACGGCGCGGCTGCTCTTCTACAAGCCATCGCGGTCAGGGCTATCAACGATACGTTTCGCGTGAGCGAGGAGGTCCACCATTGCGGCCTGAGCACCCGCCAAGAGCGGAGAAGTCGGCCGGTCATCCGAGCGTCCGGACCTGTCTATCCGGTCACGTTCCTGGACATTTCGTGACCGCATGGAGTGGGCGGCGCCCACCATCTGACCGAATATCGGGATCCTTGATTCAGGCCAATTCTTAGGCTAATCTCTGCGAGCATGACCTCCGTGCCGTTGAGCGAAGCCAAGGACAAGCTGTCTGCGATGGTTGAGCAGGCAGAGAGGACCCACGAGATCGTGACCATCACGCGACACGGCCGCCCGGCGGCAGTGCTCATGGCCGCAGAGGACCTCGAGTCGTTGCACGAGACGCTGTTCTGGCTGTCGCAGCCCGGCGTCCGTGAAGACATCGCAGCGGCCCGGCGCGACGGCCAAGCCGATGAGACGACGGGCGCGGAGGAACTGCGCGCCGAGTTCCGTCTCCCCGAGTGACCCCGGCCTATCGCCTCCGGGTCAGCGCATCCGCGCGCCGACAGCTGCACCGACTGCCGGAGCGGGCGGCCGTCGCGATTGTCGAGTTCATCACCACTATCCTGACCGAGAATCCAGCGCGGTTGAGCAGGCCGCTCACCGGCGAGCTGGAAGGGCTCAGGAGCGCCCGCCGAGGCGACTACCGAGTGCTGTTGTGGATCGACGAGGACGCGTCGACCGTGGTCATCGTCCGAGTGGCCCACCGAGCCGACGTCTACCGACCCGGCTCCACCTGAGACACGATGCTCCCTGGCGTCGCGTCGAGGGGACGTGACTGGAGCGGCCGATGGCGATCGTTGAGCAGTGCCGGTGGGGACCTCGTTTCTTTCTCTGTCACGTCGAGGCCTCACCGACGCCCGCCGGAGATGCTGACCGAGGCCGAGGCGGTCGCGTGGCGGCCCGGCTCAGAGCTCGCCCCGAGAAGACCCCAACCAACGTGATCCGCGACGCGCTCGGGGTCCGCGGGGTCCCTCGGCTGAGTCACTGGCCACCTGGGTGCTCGCGCTCCATTTCAAGTGCGGCGGCGACGGTGTCGCGCACCAACGGTGCTGGATCGTCGACCAGCGGCATGACCTACTGCTCCGCCTCCAGACCCGTGAGCTCGACGAGGCTCTCGACTGCGTTTGCTCGGACGTAGGGGTCTGAGTCGCTCAGCGCGTCCCGCAGAACACGGACTGCGTCGGGATGATGCTGGGCGGCTAAGAACCGCAGCGCCGCCGCCCGCACCTTCGGGTCGGGGTCGGTGACGATCAGCAGGTCTTCGAGAGCGCGGCCGTCGGCCACCCAGCGGTCGCAGTGGCGCATCGCCAGCGCGCGCTGCTCGGCTGGTTGGCGCGGAGGACCAGTCAGGCGCCGTAGAGCGTCTGGTGCCAGGGCAGGCCGAACGTGTGGCGGATGAGCCCCACGGCGGCGCGCAGGAGCGCCGGCCAGTCGCGCTGGTAGTAGCTGACCCAGGCGGTGCACTCCAGTCGGCCGACCCGCCGCGGGTCAAACGAGCGGTGCGGGCGGGCGACGGAGGGTCGGCAGATGAAGGAGACACGGCGTCCCAAATCGGCCACACGTCAGGCCAGAAGCCGCTCCAGCTCGCGCTCCAGGCCGTCGTTGCCGACCGCGATCTCCTGAAGTGGCAGGCCCAGGCGGTCCGCCGCGCGGCGCGCGCACGCCCGGGTGGCCGGGGTGGGCCGCTGCGCGAGCCACACGACGCGCGTGTAGTGGCGAAAGTAGTCGTCGCGCAGCTCGGGGTGACGGTCCAGGCCGAGCTCGCGCACGACGGTGTGCTCGAACGTGCGGGCCAGGAAGTCGGTGAGGAAGTACGTGCCCGGCTCCTGCGCCAGCGCCGTGGCGACCTCGTCGCGCCCGAGGACGTCGTAGCAGCTATCCCCGTACAGGCGATCCAACCCACCAGCTCGTCCAGCGCGCCCTGGGTCCCGCAGTCCCCATAGGCCACCGCCGCCACGTCGCGGCTCTGGCACAGCTCGGCAACCGCCGCCGGGATCCGCTCCGGGCGGTTGTGCAGCAACGCGGGCACCGGGACCACGTCGATGTCCCAGCCGCGCCGCCGCGCGATCGCGCGCACGTCGAAGGCCAGCGCCCCGCACGCGATCACGGCGCGGCGGCTCATCCGGGGAAGGCCAGCTGGTCGATGAACAGGTCGTTGAAGTCGGCGCGTCCCGAGAGCTCGACGTACTGCACCTCGCGGAGGATCGACCGGGCCTCGGCGCGTTCACGCAGCGAAAGCGCGGCGATCTTGGCGCCCTCGCCGGCGACGTTGCCGGCGGACACGATCCGGGGCAGCGCCAGCGCCGGGACGAGCCCGATCCGGACCGCGCTGAGCGGGGTCAGGTAGGCGCCGAAGCTCCCGGCGAGGAGCACCTGGCTGATCTCCGACGGCTCGATGCCCAGCTCACGCAGCAGGATCTGCCAGCCGGTGGCGATCGAGGCCTTGGCGAACTGCAGCTCGCGTACGTCGCGCTGGGAGAGAAACACCGACGATTCCGGATCGCCCTCGCCCTCGCCTCGCCATCGGCGCCCCGCCAGTGCAGGACGAACACGCGCTCCTGACCGATCATGGTGAGGCGGTCGGACAGCGCCGGAAAGCTCTCGGCGGCATCCTCATCGGGAATGAACCGGCCGGAGTGGTCGAGCAGGCCGGCATGGACGAGCTCGGCGACCGCGTCGACCAGCCCCGAGCCGCACATACCGACCGGCTCGGTGTCGCCGATCACGTCGAGCGCCAGCGATGCCCCGTCCGGTGTGATCCGCACGCCTTCGATCGCACCGTCGGCCGCCCGCATCCCGCAGCGGATCTGGGCCGCCTCGAACGCGGGACCGGCCGGCGCGGCGGTGGCCAGCACGCGGTCCACCGACCCCAGGGCGATCTCAGAGTTGGTGCCGACGTCGATGAACAGGCGCAGCCGCCGGTCGCGGGTCAGACCGGTGGCGAGCATCCCGGCGACGATGTCTCCGCCGACGTACGCGCCCAGCGACGGGAACACGAACGCCGGCGCCCGGGGATGGACCGAGACGCCGAAGTCGCCGGCGAGCGCGGGCGGGAACTCGTGACTGGCGACCACGAACGGCGCCATCGACAGCGGCTCGGGGTCGATGCCCAGCGCCAGCTGCATCATCGTCACGTTGCCGCACACGGTGATCTCGTAGACCTCACCTCGGTCGATCTCGGCCTCGGCGCAGACCTCACGGGCCAGCTCGGCCATCGTCTCGTGGGCCCGGTCGCGCAGCGCGCCAAGCGCGGCGTCGTCCATCATCGTCGCCGAGATCCGGGTGATCACGTCAGCGCCGAAGGGCTGCTGGCGGTTGAGCATCGATCGCACCGCCACCGGCTGGCCGCTCTCGAGATCGAGCAGCGTGGCCACCACCGTCGTCGTCCCGAGATCGAACGCGATCGCGAACCGCCGTTGCGTCGTGTCGCCGGGTTCCACCCCGATCAGCTCCTGGTCGCACACCACCGCGGTGACGTCGAAGTGGGCGCGGCGGAGAACGCCGCCGAGCTCCCGCAGCGTCGCCAACGACGCGTACGGCTCCAGATCGTCCAGATCGTCGAGCACGCGCTGCAGGTCGGAGCGCTGGTCCTCCAGCGTCGGCTCCGACAGCACCAGATGGCGCTTCTGCACCGACGGGCGGAGGATCACGTGGCGGCCGACCCCGACCAGCGCCGCCTTGGGCCGGGTCTGCAACGGCGGGACCTCCACCACCAGGTCATCGCGGGCCCCGGCCCGGCAGGCCAGCCGCCACCCGGCGCGCAGCTCATCGGCGCTGAACGCACGCGGGTCCACCGCCGACACCGGCGCCTCGCCCGAGACCACGCGCACCTTGCACTTCTTGCAGGTGCCGTGCCCGCCGCAGGTCGAGTCGATCGCGATCCCGTTCCAGCTCGCCGCGTCGAACACCGGCGTGCCCGACGGCACGCGGACCTCGGCGCCGTGGGGGAGGAAGCGCAGCCGAACGCGCTGGGCCCCGTCGTCGGGGGCGACCAGCTCCACGCGGTCGGCCTCGCGGCGACTGGGCAGCGCGGCGCTCACGCCCGCGCCGCCTCCGCTTCCTGCGCGGCCCGCTCGGCCGCCTGGCGCGCCCGGTGAGCCGCGATCCAGCTCGCGCCCCAGGCGTCGTGGCCGAGCAGCAGGTCCGCGGCCCGGACCGACTCCACGCACACCGGCGCCGTCGACATGATCGCGCTGGTCAATCCAGCCGCCATCGCCATCGGCAAGAACGCGGCGTTGAGCACGTGACGCTGGGGCAGCCCGAACGACACGTTGGAGGCGCCCAGGCACATGTTCACCCCCAGCTCGGCGCGGATCAGCGCGATCGTCTCCAGCGTGATCGTGACCGCATCGGTGGCGGCGCCGACGGTCATCGCCAGCGGGTCGATGATCACGTCCTCGGCGGCGATTCCGTGATCATTGGCCGCGGAGACGATGGTCCGGGCGCACTCCAGCCGCTGGGCCGGGGTCTCGGGGATCCCGGTCTCATCGTTGGCCAGCCCGATCACCGCCGCGTCGTGACGGGCCACGAGCGGCAGGATCTCCTCCAGGCGCTCGTCCTCGGCGGTCACCGAGTTGACCAGGGCTCGCCCGTCGTACACCGACAGGCCCGCCTCCAGGGCCTCGATCACCGAGGAGTCGATGCAGATCGGCACGTCGACGGCCTCCTGCACCGTGCCCAGCATCGCCTTGAGCAGCTCGGGCTCGTCGACCAGCGGGATCCCGGCGTTGACGTCAAGCATGTTCGCGCCGGCCTGCACCTGGGCCTCGGCATCGAGGGTCACCGTCGACAGGTCGCCACCGCGGAGCTCCTCGGCGAACCGCTTGCGGCCGGTGGGGTTGATCCGCTCGCCGATCACGCAGAACGGCTGCCCGGCGCCGATCGTCACGCTACCCGAGCGCGACCGAAGCACTGTATCCATTGGATTCTCTTTCAGTTCGGGGAGGGATTCCGAGACGACCGCACAACTTGGCGATCCCCGCGTCCTTGCGAAACGAGATGAAGTGCAGGCCCGCCACCCCGGGCAGCGACAGGGCATGCGTCGCCAGCTCATAGGCGATCTCGAAGCACTCGGCCTCGGCGTCGGCAGCCTGCTCCACCCGGGCCACGACCGAAGGGGGGACGTCGATCCCGGGCACGTGTGAAGCCACGAAGCGCATGCCGCCGACAGTTCGCAGGATGCAGATCGACGGGATCAAGGCGATCCGCTGCGACAGGCCCAGGTCGTGTGCTGCGCCCATGAAGCGTTCGAGCAGCTCGGTGCGCCAGCACAGCTGCAGCTGCAGGAACCGGGCGCCGGACAGCGCCTTCTTCGCGGTTCGCCGCACCCGGTAGGCGAACGGGGGCGCGCCCGGGTTCTCGACGGCGCCGATGAAGAAGTGCGGTCGCGGGGTGAGCGGGCGCCCCGACAGGTACCGTCCACCGTCCAGGGCGCGCGCCAGCGCGATCAGCTGGATGCTGTCCAGATCGAACACCCGTCGCGCCTCGGGCTCGTCGCCGGCGGTGACGTCGTCGCCGGTCAGGCAGGACACGTTCTCGATCCCGTGCATCGCGGCGCCGACCAGGTCGGCCTCCAGGGCCAGCCGGTTGCGATCGCGGCAGACCAGCTGCATCACCGGCTCGACCCCCGCCTGCATGAGTCCGATCGATACCGCCAGCGGTGAGCAGTGGGCATGGGCCGCCGGGTTGTCGGTGGCGTTGAAGGCGTCCACGTAGTGGCGCATCGGGTCCAGCTGCCGCGCGATCTCGGCATGGCCGCCGGCGTCGATCACGGGCAGCTCCGCGGTGACCACGAAGTCACCGGCGTCGAGCTTGCGCTCAAGGCTCGACATCCGCAGCCCATCCCGCGGGAACCTCACGGTCGCGGCCGCTGAACAGGTTCAACCACGACGACGTGCCCTTCAGGCGATTGTCCACCGGAGGGCGCAGCTTGTCGATGTGGCCCCGCCACACCGGCAGCCGCTCCGAGCGCTCGTAGGCGTCCAGCCACACGCACCGCATCTCCGGCTTGACCTCGCAATGGCCGTTGGCGCGCACTCCGCCGCACGGCCCGTTGCGCAACGTCTTGGGGCATGTCATCGGACACGTCAGGCCGGTGTCGTGCAGCACGCACTGACCACACATCTGACAGCCCCAGATCGGCTTCTTGACCGCGTGCTCCAGGGTCGCGATCACGCCGGCGGCATTCACGCCAGGACCTTCTCCCGGCGCAGCCCGATCAGCTCCTTGGCCTTCTTCACCGCCGACGAGGCATCGGCCGAGTAGCCGTCGGCGCCGACCGCGTCCGCGTACTCCTGGGTCACCGGAGCGCCACCCACCATCACGATCACGTCGTCGCGGATCCCGGCCTTCTCCAGCGCGTTGATGTTGGCCTTGAACATCGGCATCGTCGTGGTCAGGAACGCGGAGAAGCCGACGACATCCGGGTTGTGCTCGCCGATCTGCTCCACGAATCGCTCCGGCGGCACGTTGACGCCGAGGTCAATGACCGTGAACCCGGCGCCCTCGAGCATGATGTTGCACAGGTTCTTGCCGATGTCGTGGACGTCGCCCTTCACCGTCCCCATCAGGAACGTGCCGACTTGCGCCGTCCCCGTCTCGGCCAGCAGCGGGCGCAGGATGTCCAGGGCGCCCTGCATCGCCCGGGCCGCGATCAGCATCTCGGGGACGAAGTAGTCGCCTCGCTCAAACCGGGCGCCGACCTCCTCCAGCGACGGGATCAGCGCGTCGTAGAGCATCCGCTCCGGCTCCAGCCCGTCCTCGAGCCCACCGTTCACGCCGTCCTTTACCGCCGGCGCGTTGCCGACCAGGGTTTCGTCATACAGCAGCTGCAGGATCTCCTCGTGTGTCATGCGGCGTGTTCTCCTTGCTGGGTGTTACCGAGACGGCGGCTGAGGCTCCGCGCCTCGTCGATCAGGATCGGCTCCAGGGCGGCGATGCGCTCTGGGGTCATGCGCAAGGTGGGACCGGAGATGCTGAGCGCGGCAACCACCTCGCCGCCGGCGCCCCGCACGGGGGCGGCGATGGCGGCGAGCCCGACCTCCAGCTCGTCGATCGCCTCGGCGAACTCGGTGCGGCGGACGGTGGCCAGCTCGGCGCGCAGCCGCCCGGGATCGGTGATCGTGTGGGCGGTCATGGCGACGAGTGGGCGAGCCGGCGTCGCGCGCCCGAACGCCATGAACACCTTGCCCACCGCGGTGCAGTGATAGTCGACGGAGCGGCCCAGCCACTGGCCGGCGCCGAGGAAGTGACGGCTCTCCACCTGGGCCACGTGCTCGACACCGGTGCGGGCGGGAACGGCCAGGTTGATCGTCTCGCCGGTCGCCTCGCCGAGGGCGTCCAGCGACGGGCCGGCGAGCTGCACGACGCTGCGCTCCAGCAGGCTGCGCTCGGCGACGCGGAGAATCGCCGGCCCGGGGCGCAGCCGGCCGCGTTCGCCGTCCTGCTGCACCAGGCCCTGGCGCTCGAGCGCGCTGACCAGCCGCGACGCGGTGCTCTTGGGAATCCCGCTCGCTGCGGCCAGCTCGGCCAGGGCGACCGGGCGGGCCGACTCCAGCACGCGGACCAGCAACTCGGCGCCCCGGTCGATCGCCGTGGTCCCGCGGGGGGCGGTGTCCCCGGAGGCGCGGTCGATCGCCGTCGGGCGACGGAGAGCACCATCCCCTGGTTTTTGGAACTGTTGTTCCACGCCGGATATATTAGGGCAGCGGAACGCCGCGTCAAGCGCTCGATATGTTGGCGAACCGTCACCCCGACGGCGAGGAGGAAGGCCAGATGTTCGTGAATGGCATGCCCCGGTACGAGATCCTCAGCGAAGACGCGATGGCGACGCTGGACCGGGGGTGGCGGCGGATCGTGTCCGAGCTCGGGATCGAGTTTCTGCTGCCCGAGGCGGTGGAGCTGCTCCGGGGGGCCGGCCAGATCGTCGAGGATGAGAACCGGGTCCGGTTCGACCCCGAGTTCATCCTCGAGCAGGTCGCCAAGGCGCCTCGCGAGTTTGCGCTGCAGGCGCGCAACCCGGCTCACAACGCGCACATCGGCGGAGACCACATGGTGTTCGCCCCGGTGTACGGCTGCCCGTTCATCCGCGAAGGCGATGTCCGCCGGGACGCCAAGATGGCGGACTTCGAGAACCTGGTGCGCCTGGCCCAGTTCTATCCCGAGCTGGACTCGCCCGGAGGGACGATCTGCGAGCCCGAGGACCGGCCGCTGGACTCGCGTCACCTGGACATGGTCTACGCACTGCAGACGCTGTCGGACAAGCCCTACATGGGCTCGGTGACCTCGGGTCCCAACGCCGCCGACACGATCCGCATGGGGGAGATCCTGTTCGGCGGTCGCGAGGCGATCGAACGCGCGCCGGCGTCGATCTCGCTGATCAACGTGAATTCCCCGTTGCGTTACGACGACCGGATGCTCGCGGCGATGTTCGAGTACGTCCAGGCCAACCAGGCGGTGGTGATCACCCCGTTTTTGCTGATGGGAGCGATGTCCCCGGTGTCCCTGCCGGCGACGCTCGTCCAGCAGATGGCCGAGGGACTGGCGGGGATCGCGCTGGCGCAGCTGATCCGTCCCGGCGCCCCGGTGGTCTTCGGCTCGTTTCTGTCCAACACCGACATGCAGTCGGGGTCGCCGTCGTTCGGGACGCCGGAGTCGGGCATCGGCGTGCTCTGCACCGGCCAGATCGCCCGGCGGTTTGGCCTTCCCTGGCGCGGCGGCGGCGCGCTGAACGCGTCGCAGACGGTCGACGCCCAAGCCGCCTACGAATCGCTGATGACGTTCCTGCCGACCTTCCTGGCCGGCGCTAACTTCGTCATGCACTCGGCCGGCTGGCTGGAGGGCGGGCTGGTGTCCTGCTACGAGAAGTTCATCGTTGACATCGAGCTGCTGCGCGAGCTCAAGCACGAGTTCACGCCGCTGGAGATCGACGAGGCATCACTGGCATTCGACGCCCACACCGAGGTCGGGGCCGGCGGCCACTTCCTGGGCGCGGCGCACACGCTCGAGCGCTTCCGCGAGTGCTTCTACCGGCCGCTGCTGTCCTCGACCGAGAACTTCGACCGTTGGACCAAGAAGGGTGGGCGCAACACCACTGTCCGGGCGGCCGAGATCTGGCCCCAGACGCTCGCGGAGTACGAGCAGCCGCCGATCGAGGAAGCGGTCGATGCCGAGCTGCGCGAGTTCGTCAGTCGGCGGCGGGCGGAGCTGGGGGACTGAGTCTCGTGCCGGCGGTGGGGCGCCGCCGGCTAATCCAGGCGCCGAACCTCGTAGCCGGCCGACTCCAGCGCGGCGACAATCGCGTCGCCGTGCTCGCGTCCGCGGGTCTCGAGCGCGATCTCGACTCCGGTCTCGCGGACCTGCAGCGGGATCGCCTCGCGCACGTGGTCGGCCTGGACGATGTTTCCCCCGGCCTCGGCGATCAGCGTCAGCAGCGCCGCCAGTCCGCCCGGCCGGTCTGAGATCCGGGTGAACAGCCGCAGCCGCCGCCCGGCGAGCGTCTCGTGGCGGTGCGCGATGCCGGCCAGCAGGCCTGGATCGACGTTGCCGCCGGAGAGCACGATCACCGTCGCCCCGGTGGGCGCGGGGGCCACCTGGCCGGACATGACGGCCGCCACTCCGGCGGCACCGCCGCCCTCCACCACCAGCTTCGAACGCTCCAGCAGCCACACCATGGCGTCGGCGATGTCCTCCTCTGAGACGACGACCATCGCGTCGACCCAGCGCCGGACCAGCGGCAGTGTGATCTCGCCGGGCCGCTTGATCGCGATCCCGTCGGCGATCGTCGCCCGCGGCCGGAATGTGATCGGCGCCACGCGCTGGATCGATTCGGGAAACGGGGCGCACGCGTCGACCTGAACGCCGGTCACGCGAACGTCGGGGCGCGTCGCCTTGACCACGCCGGCGATCCCGGAGATCAGCCCGCCGCCACCGACCGGCACCACGACCGCCGCCAGGTCGGGCACGTCCTCCAGGAGCTCGAGGCCGAGTGTCGCCTGACCGAGAATCACGTCGGGGTCGTCGAACGGGTGGACGAAGCCGGCGCCGGTTTCCGCCGCGCGCTCCAGCGCGGCGGCGACGCACTCGTCGACGGAGTCGCCCCCGAGGTGCACCACACCCCCGAATGCCTCCACGGCCGCGACCTTCGCCACCGCCGCCTCGCGCGGCATGAACACCTCGCAGGGGATGCCGCGCGCGCGTGCCGCGTAGGCGACGGATTGGCCGTGGTTGCCGGCGCTGCCGGCCACGACGCCCGTCGCATCGTCCAGTCGCGAGATCTTGTGGACAGCGCCGCGGAGCTTGAACGACCCGGTCCGCTGGAGGTTCTCCGCCTTGAGCACGACCCGTCCTCCGCAGCGCTCGGAGAGGCTGCGCGAGCTCAGCAAGGGCGTGTGGCGAGCGAGCGTGGTGACGACCTCGCGCGCTACTCGCACCTCGCCGCCGGCGATCCGCTCAGCCACCAACTCCGCGTCGTGAATGCCGGAGGCGGAGCTCATCGGGTGCTCGCCCCGGGAACCCGCCGAGAGGCTTGGCGCACCATCATCCCAATGTTAGACTTCGTAACCGATGACTCATATATCAGTTGTCATCACCCGCGGTGCATGATCGGTGAGCACGCAGGCGACTCAGCCGGGGGGTCCGCGTGAGCTGCTCGCCGACCGCGCCTATGCGGAGCTCCGCGACCGGATCGTAACCCTCCAGATCGTGCCGGGTGCCCCGATCGACGAGGATCTCCTCGGCGTCGAGCTCGGCATCGGGCGCACGCCGGTGCGGGAGGCGATCAAGCGCCTGGCGCTCGAGAACCTGGTCACGGTGTTCCCGCGCCGCGGCACGTTCGCCTCCGAGATCAACATCACCGATCTCGCCGACATCTCCGACGTCCGCATCCAGCTCGAGGGACATGCCGCCTACCGGGCCGCCGAGCGGATCACTCCCGGGCAGCTCGACCAGCTCGCCGCGTTGCTGCATGAGCTGGATCGCAGCCGGGGCAGTGACGACATCGAGGCGCTGATGGCGCTCGACGCCCGGGTGCACCGGTTCGTGCACCGCTGCGCCGGTAACCCGTACCTGCAGGACTCGCTGGGTCGTTACTTCAACCTGTCGTTGCGGATCTGGTACCTGGTGCTGGATCGGCTGCCGCACCTGTTCACCCGCGTGCACGAGCACGGCGAGCTGCTGCGAGCGATCGCCGCCGGCGAGGCCATGCGGGCGCGCGCGATCATCGCCGAGCACATCGAGACCTTCGAGCGGGAAATCCGCTCGGTCCTGTGAGAAGAAAGAGGGGAAGCTGACATGCGCTACGACTACGTGATCATCGGCGGGGGCTCCGCCGGATCCTGCCTCGCCAACCGACTCAGCGAGAATCCAGCGACCCGAGTGCTGGTGCTGGAGGCCGGCCGAAACGACTCGCTGTGGGACCTGTACATCCACATGCCCGCGGCGCTCTCGTTCCCGATCGGCAACCGCTTCTACGACTGGCGCTACGAGTCCGAGCCCGAGCCGTACATGCACGGGCGCCGCGTGTATCACGCCCGCGGAAAGGTCCTCGGCGGGTCCAGCTCGATCAACGGGATGATCTTCCAGCGGGGCAACCCGCTGGACTACGAGCGGTGGGCGGCCGACCCGGGGATGCAGGACTGGGACTACGCCCACTGTCTGCCCTACTTCAAGCGCATGGAGAACGCGCTGGCCGATCCCGACACGCCGTGGCGCGGTCACAGCGGGCCGCTGAAGCTCGAGCGCGGCCCGGCGGTCAACCCCCTGTTCAAGGCGTTCTTCGCCGCCGTCCAGGAGGCCGGCTATCCGCTCACCGACGACGTCAACGGCTACCGCCAAGAGGGTTTTGCCGCATTTGATCGCAACATCTACCGCGGCCATCGCATGAGCGCCGCTCGCGCGTACCTGCACCCTGTGATGGACCGTGAGAACCTGGAGGTCCGCACCCGGGCGCTCGTGACCAAGGTCCGGTTCGCCGGGACCCGCGCCGTCGGGGTCGACGTGCTCCATAACCGCCGCACCGAGCAGATCGACGCCGGTGAGGTGCTGCTCTGCGGCGGGGCGATCAACTCGCCTCAGCTGCTGCAGCTGTCGGGTGTCGGCAACGCCGGCGAGCTCCGGGCCCTGGGTATCGACATCGTCGGCGACCTGCCGGCGGTGGGCGAGAACCTCCAGGACCACCTGGAGGTCTACATCCAGTACTCCAGCAAGCAGCCGGTGTCGGTCGCCCCCGCCATGAAGATGCGCAACCGCCCCTGGGTGGGAGCGGCGTGGCTGCTCGGCCGCCGGGGGCCCGGTGCCACCAACCACTTCGAGGGCGGCGGCTTCATCCGGTCAAACGACGATGTCGCCTATCCCAACCTGATGTACCACTTCCTGCCGGTGGCGATCCGTTATGACGGCTCGGCCCCGCAGGGTCACGGCTATCAGGTGCACGTCGGCCCGATGTACTCCGACGCCCGCGGCACGATCAAGATCACCGCGACGGATCCGCGAAAGCATCCGGCGATCCGCTTCAACTACCTGTCGACGAACACCGACCGCCGCGAGTGGGTGGAGGCGGTCAACATCTCGCGCAACATCCTCAACCAGCCGGCGTTCGAGCCGTTCAACGGCGGGGAGCTGTCGCCCGGGCCGTCGGTCCGGACCGATCAGGAGATCCTCGACTGGGTAGCCAAGGACGCGGAGACGGCGCTGCACCCGTCGTGCACCTGCCGCCTGGGCACCGGGGAGGACTCGGTGGTGGATCCGACCAGCATGAAGGTCCACGGACTCGAGGGCATCCGGGTGATCGACGCCTCGTCGATGCGCTACGTCACCAACGGCAACATCTACGCGCCGACGATGATGCTGGCCGAGAAGAGCGCCGACATGATCCTCGGCAACACGCCGCTTGCGCCGATCGACGAGCCCTTCTACCGGCACACGCCGACGGCGACTTCGGGCGCGACCGACGGCCGGGCGAAGGCGGCCGTGGCGCCCGAGCCGACGCCGGCGGGGGACGGCTGAGCCCAGGGTGCCGCTTCGCGGGCTACTCGGATCCGCCTCTATAGCCCATTGAGCAGGGCGCGCAGCGCCGCGGTGTACTCCTCCAGGGCGCCGCGACCCCGGTGGGTCAGCGCCAGCGAGGTTCGCGACGCCGGGCCGTTCCCGGTCTTCTCGCTGGTCAGGTAGTCGGCCTCCTCGAGCTTGCGCAGGTGGGTGATCAGGTTGCCGGGGGTCAGCCCGATCATCTCCTGCAGGCGGGTGAAGGACAGCGCGTCACCGTCGGGCAATGCGGCCAGCGTGGCCACGATCTGCAGTCGCGCGGGGACGTGGATCAACGGGTCGAGCGCGTCAGTGGTCATCGGTCTGATCGAGGCGCGCGGAGGCGCCATGCCTGGACGGCGCTGTCTGCCAGGAGCACCACGCAGAGGCCCACGCCGTTGCTCAACCACACCCCGCGGGGTCCGGCGAACGCGCTCACGGCAGCGACGAGAATGACCGCGATCGAGATGCCGAGTTCCCGCCAGTCCTCCCGTATCGCCGAGCGGGCTGCCCCGAACGTGCCGAGGACGAGCATCGTCGCGGTGGCGACATAGACGCCGTAGACGACCCCGTCACTCGCCCCGGCGCTCGCCAGCGCTCCCATGATCACGTACACGGCGACCAATGCCACCGCCAAGGCCACCCCTTCGGCGCGCGTCTGGCGCACCGAGCGCCCACTGACGCCGGCGCTGGCGCGGCGATGGGCGTAGAGCACCGAGCCGATCCGGATGGCCAGGACGGCGTACAGCCCCAACAGACCAACCGGGGTCGGCCACTTATAGGGATGCTGTCCGCGGACCGACAGCCACACCGAGCCGAAGGCGATCAGCGCCGCCGCCGCCGCGAGCAGCGAGAGCCACGGCGACCGAAAGTCCAACTCGCGCTGCGTCTGCCGTTGGGTCTGCGCCAGCAGGCGCGCCGCTTGGCGGGGATCCATTCCACCCTCATCCTCGTAGGTCTCGGTATTGCCGATGTCGGACGTCCCGTTCATCGCTCGCTCCCTCGGTTGGGTTTGTGGCGCAAACTCTACCGTGCTTTGCAGTGCAAAGTCAAGGGCCGGAGCTGCTGCCCTGCACCTGCGACCCGACGCGACGTCTGCGATGCCGCCAGCCGTCGAGACCGTGCGCAGGCGCAGCAAACGTTCAAATTGAAAATCTCGCCCTTGACTTTGTCAGGCAAAGTGCAGTAGGTTTGCCCTACAAAGCAAACCGCCGGAGGGGTCCACCTCATACACCGCCACCTCCGACAACTGACCCGAGGAGGGATCATGGACGGCTATCCATCAATCAAGCGCCTCTTCACGCGCGGATCCAGGTACCCGCGTCAGGTCGCCCGCTTGCGCGTCGGCATCGGTATCTACCTGCTCGCCCTGACGGCCGTTCTGTACGGCTCAGGCGATGGCGGCCAGTGGGCATGGCTACTGGCCGTGACTGCGGCGCTGCACTTCGGTCTCGCCTACCGCCTGTTCCGAATCGCACGGAGGGGTCCCGATCGGCGCATCAGGTGGTAGGCCGCCGAGGCGACGTGGGTCATGCATCCCGTCGCTGCCTGGATTCGGTTTTTCCACACCGGTCACCGAAGCCGGGTGGAACAGCAAGCGGATCGCCAGCGCGCTGGCTGACTTGATGCGGCGTCTCGGGGTGAACGCTACGTTGCCCAGGCGGCGACTTCGGAGCCTTCGTCCCCCCGACCTCGGCCGGGTCGACCCCGAGCACGTCATCGGCGTGCATGTCAACGCGGCCACCGTGGGCTTCATTCCCTACGGCGAGATCCCGGAAGAAGAGCTGGCCACGTTCTCCCCCGTCGAGAAAGCACGCGCCCAGCGATCGGGCAACTTCCTGGCCGAGGGCAACGGCGACTTCCAGATCCAGGCCACCAGGCCCCAGACTCTCTCCTACGGCCTCACCGACTCCCCGGTCGGCCAGTTGGCCTGGATCGTCGAGAAGTTCAAGGAATGGAGCAACGCAGCCAACCGAGCTGCCCGAGGACGCCGTACCCCGGGATGCGATCCTCGCGGACGTAGCGCTCTACTGGTTGACCGCGACCGCTGGCTCATCAGCCGACACGTGTTACTCCGAGGGTATGCACACCAACGACCCGCCCACCCGCTCGTCGGAGACATCCGCGCCTTCTACCGGACGCTTGGCTGAGCTGGACCCGATCGCTAGTCGCCCACGCGGACCGGCCGATCATCAGATCGTGCCGGTGAGGACGAGCAGGCCGATGATGACGAGCACGAGGGCGGTAAAAACGTTGCCCCACTGTTCCAGCCATTGCCCGCGGATCTCATAGCCGCCGCGGGTCGCGGCGAGCGTGAGGCCGACGATCGTGCCGATGGTGACGGCGGCGAAGATCAGCAGCGATCCCACCGCGGTCGCGACCCCGGCGGTCGTGGCCGCCAGAAAAACGGGCAGGATGGTGAGATCGGGAGACGCCGCGGCGCCAAACGGGACCATCACCGCCGCCAGTCCGCGCACCCCGCGCCGGGATTGCACCCGGCCGAGATCGGGGCTGGGATCGTGTGCGTGCTCGTGGTCGTGATCGTGGCTGTGGCCGTGACCGCTGAGCTCAAAGATGGCGAACCCGATGCCGGTAGCGATCAGGATGCAGCCGATGATGGTGTCCTGCGCGCTCTGGATGGTTGAGCGGAACTGCAGCCCAACGGCGATGATCACCGCGCCGAGGACGATCGAGACCAGCACGTGCGCGATCCCGGCCAGGCCAGAGAGCCGCGCCACCCGCGACAGCGGATAGCGGCGGGTGCGGCCGAGCACCGCCAAGGGCACCCAGTGATCGGGCAAGATCGCGTGCCCGAAGCCAACGCCCGCCGCCGCGGCAAGCAACGCGGGCCCGTTGCTGCTCACGCGATGAGCGCCCGCGCGGCGGGGCGGGCAGCCAGTCCGAGACGGAGATGCTCAGTGTGCGAGACGGCCTCGGTCAGCATCGCGTGCACATGATCGTCATGCAGCGCATAGATCACCTGCCGGCCGTCCCGGTCGCCGACGACCAGCCCGAGGTGGCGGAGAACGCGCAGCTGCTGAGACACCGCTGACTGCTCCATCTCGACCTCCCGGGCCAGCTGTCCCACCGAGCACGGGCCGGCGCCCAGCCGGCTGAGGATGCGCACCCGGCTGGGCGTCGCGAGTGCCTGCATCGTCTCGGCGACCGACCGGGCCGTGGCCGCCGAGAGGAACGGCAGATCAGCATCATCTCGACCATGGCTCATGCTCACATCATCGCATGAGCGGGCATTCAGGAAAGCTTGCGGCCTCTGGGCGCGGCGTCCCTTGCCGTAGCGGCACGAGGCTTGAGTTGACAAGTTGACTTGACAGAGGCTCGATGTAAAGCTACCTTGTCATTGGTGAGGAACGAGGTTCGCCACCTACGCGGCACCCGTGGCATCTCACAAGCCCGGCTGGCCGAGGCGATGGGCGTCTCTCGCCAGACGATCAATTCGATCGAGACCGAGCGCTACACACCATCGCTGCCGCTGGCGCTGGCGCTGGCGCGATTCTTCGAGACACCAGTAGAGGAGGTCTTTCATGTCAACGGCACCGTGTAACCCAAATCGCAAGGGGACGTCCCGGTGGTTCATGCCGCTTTTCAGCGTCGCGCTCGGAGCGATCATGCTCACCGCCTTCTGGATCGGCGGACATCCGGGCGACGGTCTATTCGCGCTGGGCGTCATGACCGCCATGGGGTTGGTGTTACTAGCCGGGGGACGCAGCGAGACGATTCGCGGACTACGCGGCGACGGACGCGACGAGCGCTTCGCGATGATCGACCTCAAAGCAACCGCTGTGTCCGGCCTGGCAGTCATCCTCGCGGTGATCATCGGGTTCCTGGTTCAAATCGGCGAGGGCCACAGTGGCAGCCCCTACACCTGGCTGGGCGCGATCGCCGGGCTCGTCTACACCCTGGCGATCGGCGTACTGCGATTGCGGACGTGAGGTAACGAAGCGGATCACGTCTCTGACGGACATTGATGCGTTTTCGCCTGTTGGTTTACCAGCGGCTCGGTAGCCCTCCTCGTAGCCCGAGCCGCTTTCTGAACTTCCCGACCGAGGCTCGCCGCGAATCGGATCGTGGCTGTCGCAGTCCGCGATCGAGTCCGGGAAGGGGGGTTCGCCGCAGCGTCCGGCGGGGGTGGTTAAGGCGACAAATTCACACTGGCGGATTTGGATTTGTCACCAGATGAGCGCACAGCGTGGAGAACGCGACAAATCCAAAAGGCGGATCACGATTTGGCGCTTAATTCATGCCGATCGCTTCACCCTGACGGCTCTGGGTAAGGCGCCGAAATGATCGGGTATGCGTGGCGGTGGCCAGGCACTCGCCGCAGATGCTTTCGGCGAGTGTCGGCACTCTCGGCCGACATGCAGTCGGCTAGCACCTCGCGTAACCTTCAGACCGGCCCTCGCCTTCCGCGATGGCCTCCGATTGTATTGAGCACCATCACGGGCATGGGCATCTGCTGCTTGCTGGAAGGAGGTACCTATGAAGGCACGTTCAGTACAGAAGTTCCCACGATTGCGGTCACGGTGGCAGCAGTAGTCCTGCTGGCGATCGGCCAGGCGGCGATTGGAGCGGTGCTGATCGGCATCCTCCTCGTCGCTGGGGTGGTGTTTAGCCGGCGCTGAGCGCATAACAGCCCCCCTCCCCGGCGAGGGCTTGGACGATCTCAGCGCCTGGTTGCCGGGAGACCGACGCAGCCGCCGCCGGTAGCGCCTGAGTCCGGCTGCACCCGCTCACCCGCCGTGGGGGCTGAGCACGATCGTCTGCAGCTCGGTGAACGTCTGCATCACCCCGTTGCCGCCGACCCGACCGATGCCGCTGTCTGACCCGGCGCGGCCGCCGAACGGGAGGTGCGACTCCCAGTAGTTGCTGGACTCGTTGATGTTCACCCACCCGGTCCGGACGCGATCGGCGAACTCCAGGCCGCGGGCCAGATCGGCGGTGAAGATGGCGGCCAGCAGGCCATACGGCGACGCGTTGGCGAGGGCAATCGCGTCCTGGAGAGACTCGATCGCCACCACTGGGGCGATCGGACCGAACGTCTCCTCCACCGCCACCCGGGCGTCGGCGGGCACGCCGGCCAGCACGGTCGGCTCCCAGTACAGATCGGTGGGGAAGGCGGCGGCACGGCCGCCGCCGGTGATGGCGTCGGCGCCACGATCAAGCGCGTCGGCGACATGCTCGTCCATCTTCGCCGCCACCGGCTCGTTGTTGAGCGGTCCCATCGTGGTCTGCGCGGCGAACGGATCGCCGAGCACGATCTGCTCGGTAACCGCCCGCCCCAGCACCTCGAGGTACTCGTCGTAGACCGCGCGGTGCACCAGGATCCGCTCCCCGGCGGTGCAGCTCTGACCGGCGCAGAGAAAGCAGGCGGTGAGCGTGGCGCGGACGGCCGCCTCGACATCGCCGTCGTCGAGCACCACCACCGGCCCGTTGCCGCCCATCTCCAGCAGCGTCGCCTTGCCGGCGGCGGCCTGGGCGACGCTCCGTCCGGTGGCGGTGGACCCGATGAAGGCCACGCCGTCCACCGCCGGATGACGGGCGATCTCGTCGCCGACGACCGGCCCGGGGCCGGTGACCAGGTTGAACACGCCTTCGGGCAGGTCGGCGTCGGCGAGGCAGCGGGCCAGCTCGATCGCGCACACCGAGGTCGTGGGCGCCGGCGTCCACACGACCGCGTTGCCGCAGGCCAGCGCGGGGGCGATCAGCTCGGCCGGCATCGTGTACGGCCAGTTCCACGGGCTGATCACGCCGACGACGCCGCGGGCCCGGCGGGCCAGCAGGACGCGCTTGCCGGGCGAGAACGAGTTGGGCAGCTCGCCGCCGAGCCGCTTGGCGTCCTCGGCCGCCATCCGCCAGTACTCGACCAGCTCATCGACCTCGTCGAACGCCTCGGCCACCAGCGGCTTGCCCTGGTCGAGCGTCAGGGTGCGCGCCAGGTGATCGCGCCGGGACTCGATCACATCCCCGATCGCGTGCATCTTCGCGGCCCGTTCGAACGCCGTCAGCCGCGCCCAGCCATCGGCGGCGGCGCGAGCGGCGGCGATCGCCGCTCGGGCGTCGTCGCGATCGCCCCGCGGCACCGACCCGATCGCCTCACCGGTGGCGGGGCTGGTCGCCCCCGTCGTCTCGCCGGTCTGGCTCGCCTGCCAGCCCCCGCCGATGAACATTCCCTGCTCGGTGCCCGTGGCCATCGGCTCGCTCCCGTCAGACCCCGCGTCTGGTGGCGCGCGGCCGCTCGTTGACACAGTCAGACAACTGATATATAACAGCCGGATCTCGACTTGGTCAATGGCTCGCAGCAGCAGTGCCCAGGCTCCGATCGCCAGGCACTGCGATCATGTTCACAGGGCCGCGCGGGAACGCGCGCACGGGGAGGTTGATTGATGGCAACGGTTGACGCGCCGAGGGGTGGTCCCGCCGCCGGCGACAGCGACGAGCTCGCCGGCTTCGGCTACAAGCAGGAGCTGGACCGGTCGCTGGGGAGCTTCTCCTCGTTCGCGGCCGGATTCAGTTACATCTCGATCCTCACCGGCGTGTTCGAGCTGTTCGGGTTCGGCTTCAACAACGCCGGGCCGGCTGTCTGGTGGTCGTGGCCGATCGTGTTCTTCGGCCAGATGTGCGTGGCGCTGTGCTTCGCCGAGCTCGCCGGTCAGTTTCCGCTCGCCGGATCGGTGTACCAGTGGTCCAAGCGGATCGGGCGCGACTTCACCTCGTGGATGACCGGCTGGATCCTGATCATCGGCTCGATCGTGACCGTCGCCGCGGTCGCGGTCGCCTGGCAGGTGGTGCTGCCCCAGGTGACCAGCAAGCTTCAGTTCGTGGGTGGGGCGGCCGACGTGGGCTCCTACAGCACTGCCGACGGTGCCAAGAACGCGCTGATCCTGGGCGCGATCCTGGTCATCTTCGCCACGATCATCTGCATGCTGGGGGTCAAGACGATGGCCCGGATCAACAACTTCGGGGTGATGGCCGAGCTGATCGGCTCCACGATCCTGGTGATCCTGCTCATCTTCCACTTCACCCGCGGCCCCGGCGTCATCCTCCACACCAACGGCACCGGCGCCGGTCACTCGTTGGGCTATTTTGGCGCCTTCCTCATCGGCGGGATCATGAGCGTGTACGTGATGTACGGCTTCGACACCGCCGGCACGCTGGCCGAGGAGACCCACGACCCGCGGCGCAACGCCCCACCGCAGATCATCCGCGCGCTGATCGCCGCCGGGATCATCGGCGCCCTGCTGATCCTGTTCGCGCTCATGACCGTCCACAACATCCACGACAAGAACATCGGCCTGCTCGGCCTGCCCTACATCCTCAAGCAGGTGCTCGGCAACACGCTCGGCAACATCTTCTTGATCGACTCGGCGATCGCGATCACCGTGTGCGTGCTGGCGGTCACCACCGCCTGCATCCGGATGCTGTTCTCGATGGCCCGGGACGGGCGCCTGCCCGCCGGCAGCCACCTCGCCCGCGTCTCCGGACGGGCCCGGGTGCCGATCATCCCGGCGTTGTTCGTCGGTTTCTGCGCGCTGGCGCTGCTGGCCGTCAACATCGCCAATCAGTCGGCGTTCGTGGCGTTGACGGGGATCGCGATCATCATGTTCTATCTGCCCTACCTGGCGGTGACGTGGTCGATGCTGCGCTTGCGCCTGAGCGGGGAGTGGCCGCGCGCGGAGCATGGGCCCTATTTCAGCCTCGGCCGGTTCGGCTTCATCGTCAACCTGATCGCGGTCGTATACGGCGCGGTGGTGGCGTTCAACGTCGCCTGGCCACGCGCCGCCGTGTACGGGACCAAGTGGTATTTCCGCTTCGGCGCCTACGAGTTCATCGGGGCCTCGTTCGTGATCGGCTGCCTGTACTACTTCCTGGTGCAGAAGCGCAAGCCGGCCGAGGTTCTGGCCGAGCACCGCGCCGACGTCCCCGCGCTGCCCGGCGAGACGATGCCGCTCGGCGACGCGATGCCGTGATTGTCGCCCGCTTCCGATAGCGAGATGGCGCCCGAGGAAGCGCGGCAGACCGCCCGCTTCCTGCGGGGCCATCCGCCATTCGACGCGCTGGCCGCCGCCACCGTGGAGCGGGTCGCGGCGGACGCCGAGCTGGAGTGCTACCGCGCCGGAGAGACGATCTTTGCGCAGGGGGCCGATCCGGTCGGCGACCTGCGAGTCGTGCGCGACGGCACGGTGGAGCTCATCGAGGACGGCAAGGTCGTCGACGTGCTGCGCGAAGGCGAGCTGTTCGGTCACGCGTCGATGCTGTCGGGGTTCTCCACCGGGTTCGAAGCCCGCGCCGCCCGCGACGTCAGCTGCTACCGGATCGGCGGCCAGCTCGCCGAGGAGCTGCTGTCGGGACCGCCGGGCCTGCGGTTCGTGGCCCGCTCGCTCCTGGAGGCGCCGACCGAGCTGCACGCGCTCGCCCGTGAGCCGGCCCGCAACGCCGCCGACCAGCCGGTGGCCAGTCTGATCCGGGGTCGCCCCGCCGTTTGTCTGCCCGACACGCCGATCCGTGAGGCGGCGCGGCTGATGACCGACGCCTCCGGCCACGCGGTGGTCGTGGATTTGGGTCCCACCCACCCGAGGGGTTTCGGAATCCTCACCGATGCCGATCTGCGAACCCGGGTCGTCGCCGCCGGCCTGGGCGCAGACGCTCCGGTGTCGGCCGCGATGTCGGCGCCCGCCTACACCTGCGCCGCGGATCGATCCGCGGGCGACGTGCTGCTGGAGATGTTCGACCGGGACCTGCGTCACCTGCCCGTCGTCTCGGCCGCGGGCGCCGTCCTCGGGGTGGTGGAGGAGGTTGACCTCGTGGCAGCCGGCACCCGCTCGTCGTTCTACCTGCGTCAGCGAATCGCGCGCGCGCAGAGTGCCGCCGAGCTCGCCAGGGTCGCCGGCGAGCTGGGCCCGATGGTGGTCTCACTGCACGACGCCCGCGTCGCGGCGGCCAACGTGATGACCGTCTACGCGGTCTGCATCGACGCGCTGACGCGACGGCTGCTGGACTTGGCGACGGCCGAAGGCGAGGACAGCGGCGTCGAGTTCGCCTGGATGGCGCTCGGCAGCCAGGCACGGCGAGAGGCGCTGCCCAGCTCCGACCTCGACAGCGCGATCGTGTGGTTTGACGCCGACGGCGACGATGCCGCGGTCCGGGCGCAGCTGCTCGAGATCGCTCGCGAGGTGGTCGCCGGACTACGCGCGTGCGGTCTGCGCACCGACGACAACGGGGTCAACGCCGACGCAGCGCCATTCGTGCGCTCGGTGACCTCGTGGCAGGATCTGGCCCGCAGCTGGATCGCCGATCCCGACCAGGAGAAGGCGCTGATTCTCTCCTCGGTGGTCGTCGACAGCCGGCCGGTGTGGGGGGTGCACACCGGCACCCCCGTGTCCGACACCTTCCGCCTGGCCACCAGCTCACCCCGGCTGCTGCGCCTGCTCGCCCGCTTCGCAATCTCGCACCGACCGTCGACCGGCCGGTTGCGCGGGCTGGTGGTGGAGCACACGGGTCCCTACCGAGGCCGGCTGGATCTCAAGCGGGGCGGGATCGTGCCGATCCGGGATCTGGCCCGGTGGGGGGCGATCTCGGCCGGCGTGACCAGCGCGTCGACAATGGAGCGACTGCGTGCTGCCGGCGACGCCGGCACGCTCGCCGCGCCGGACGCCCACACGCTGCGCGACGCGTTCGAGTTGATCAACAACCTGCGTCTCGAACATCAGGTGGCGCAGCTGCGTGCCGGCCAACCGCCCGACGATCACGTGGATCTGACCGAGCTCAGCGACCTGATGCGAGACCAGCTGCGCCAAGCGTTTCGGGCGGTCGGCTCGATCCAGAAGCGGGTTGCCGCTGAGCTCAGCGTGATCGGTCGGTAGGGTGGGAACGTGAGCCAACCACCTACCGTCGACGACTGGCGCGTCTACCGGCCGGCCATCTGGCTGGCCATGCTGGGCATCGCAATCCTCCTGGTTTTCGCGGCGCCGATCGGCTATGCCGGCGTGCTGTTGCTGGGGGTGGCGATCGGGCTCGGCCTCCGCATCCAGACGCGCCGCCGGCGCCTGGCCCGGAGCGCCGGACGACGACGTTCTCCCCGGCGTTGACACCGCGGTCCGTTCACGCGGTGGCAACCGGCGGGGCGGTCGATCCCGTACCGTGAGGAGCATGTCCACCTCCTCTCAGGCCTCAGCCCCCGCCCGCGCGCTCGGCGACGCGGAGGCGGAGGTGGCCATCGTCGTCCGCGGAATGGTCAAGACCTTCGGCTCGGTGCGGGCCTTGGGCGGCGTCGATCTCGACGTGCGCACCGGCACCGTGCTCGGTCTGCTGGGCCCCAACGGCGCCGGCAAGACGACGCTGGTCCGGGTGCTGACGACCTTGCTCATCCCCGACGCCGGGACGGCCTCGGTCACCGGGCTGGATGTCGTCAAGGACGCGGCCGCGCTGCGCCATCGGATCGGCCTCGCCGGCCAGTACGCGGCCGTGGACGAAAACCTGACCGGGCTCGAGAACCTGACGATGGTGGGCCGTCTCTATGGCGAGCCCCGAGCGCGGGCCAAGGCACGGGGCGCCGAGCTCCTGGAGCGCTTTGACCTGGTCGACGCCGGCCGGCGGGTGACCAGCACCTACTCCGGCGGCATGCGCCGCCGCCTCGATCTCGCGGCGGCCCTCGTCGCCAACCCGCCCGTCCTGTTTCTCGACGAGCCGACATCGGGACTGGACCCGCGCAGCCGGATCAGCCTGTGGGAGACGATCGAGGCGCTGGTCGCCGAGGGCACCACCGTGCTGCTGACGACCCAGTACCTCGACGAGGCCGATCGGCTGGCTGACGCGATCGCCGTCATCGACCACGGACAGGTGATCGCCGAAGGCACCGCCGACGAGCTCAAGGACCGCGTCGGCGGCGACCGGGTGGAGGTCTCGCTGGAGGACGCGGGCGACGCCGAGGCCTCCATCCGAGCGCTGGGCCCGATGACCCAGGGCGAGCCGAGCACCCACGGCACGCTGGTCAGCGCCGCCGTCAGCTCCGAGCGCGGGGTGCTGGTGGAGGCGGTCCAGCGGCTGTCGAACGCCGGCGTGGGGATCGAGGACGTCAACGTCCGCCGTCCCACGCTCGACGACGTGTTCCTGTCGCTCACCGGCCACGCCGCCGAGGGGACGCCCGAAGAGGACGAGGGGGCGGCAGCAGCATGAGACGGCTGGTCACCGACACGATGATCATCGCCGAGCGCAACCTCGTGCGCCTGCCACGCCGCCCGGACCTACTGCTCGCCTTCACGGTTCAGCCGATCATGTTCGTGCTGCTGTTCCGCTACGTCTTCGGCGGAGCGATCAACACCGGCGGGATCCCCTACGTGGAGTTCCTCATCCCCGGGATCATCGTGCAGAACATCGCCTTCGGGGGCTTTGTCACCGCCCTGGGGCTCAACGAGGACGTCCACAAGGGCCTGATCGACCGCTTCCGCTCGCTGCCGATGGCCCGCCCGGCGGTGCTCGCCGGTCGCACGCTGGCCGACGTGGTCACCAACGCCCTGTCGGTCTGCATCCTGGTGGTCACCGGCCTGATCATCGGCTTCTCGTTCCAGACCCCGGCGCTGCACGTGATCGCCGGCTTCGCGTTGCTGCTGCTCATCGGCTACGCGTTCTCGTGGGTGTTCGCGTTCGTCGGGCTGATCGTCTCCAGTCCCGAGTCGGCCAACTCGGTCGGCTTCATCGCCATCTTCCCGCTGACGTTCATCTCCTCGGCGTTCGTCCCGCCGGCGACCATGCCCGAGCCCTTGAAGTGGTTCGCCGGCGTCAACCCGTTCACGATCTTCGTCGATGCGATGCGCTCGTTGTGGATCGGCACCCCGGCGGGCAACTACGTGTGGGGGGCGGTGGTGTGGGCGCTGATCATCATGGTGGTGTTCGCACCGATCGCGGTGGCGCGCTACCGGCGGGCCGCCGGGACGTGATCCCCTAATTGAGCTCGCCGCGGGCGATCGCCAGGCACGCCTCGCACCGCGGCCACGGCGGATTCCACGGGTAGCCGGTCACATCGCGGCCGCATAGCGCGGTGTCGGGATCCTGCTCGGTGACCAGGTGGCACAGCTCCTCGAAGCCGTTCGCGTCGATTCCCGGGACGTTGCGGCACGCGGGGTGCACGTTGGGAGAGCGGACAGGCGCGGCCGGCCGGGTGGGCACGCGCTCACCCTACCGCGCGCAGGTGGCGAAACGGCCGCCCGTCGCGCAGCTCGCGGACCACGCCGTCCACCAGCCCGTCGCTCTCCAGGACGCGCCCGTCGGTGACCGCGGCGATGGTGGCGCGCTTGCCCTGGATCAGCCGAGCCATCGTCTCATCGATCGTGTTGGCGGCCAGCAGGTACCACGCCGTCACCGCGTCGCGCTGGCCGATCCGGTGGCAGCGGTCCTCGGCCTGATCGTGCATCGCCGGCGTCCACTCGAGCTCCAGGAAGGCGACGTTCGAGGCCCGGGTGAGCGTGATCCCCTGCGCGGCGACGCGGGTGGCGCACACGATCAGCTGGGGGCCGTCGGACGATTGAAACGCGCGGATCGCCGCCTCGCGCGCGGTCAGCGAATCATCGCCGACCAGATGAGAGGCCCCGGGAAATCGGGCCAGCACCGCCCGCTGCACCTCGACGTGGCGGGCGAACACCACCAGCGGCTCGCCCGAGGCGAGAAAGGCGTCGATCCAGGCCAGTGCGGCGGGCAGCTTGCCCCGGGCGGCCAGACGCTGGAGGGTGCCGAGCTGGGCCAGGCGCTGGGCGCGCAGCGTAGCGGCGATCTTGGCGTTCAGCTCTGAGAGATCGAGCGGCTGGGAGCGCAGCCAGGCGATCACGTCGCGCTCGGCCAGCCGGTACTCGGACTCGTTGGTCAGCGCCACCGGGATCACCACCTGGCGCTTGGGCGGCAGCTGGGGCAGCACCTCGGACTTGCGCCGGCGCACGAAGCAGGCACGCCGCATGTGCCAGTGCAGCCGTTCCTCGCTGACCCGACCGCGGAACTGGCGGGCGAAGCTGGCTCCCGAGCCGAAGTCCTCCATCCTTCCGATGATCCGCAGCTGGGCGATCAGCTCCTCGGCGTGGTTGAGCACCGGCGTCCCGCTCAGCGCCAGCCGCAGCCCGTCGGCGCGGACCGCCGCCGCCAGCCGGCGCACCGCCTGGGTGCGCTTGGCCTGCGGGTTCTTGCAGTAGTGCGACTCGTCGACGACGACCGCCCGCGGCTGGGTCCGGGTGAGCCGCTGATGGTGGGCGGCGACGACCTCATAGTTGACGATCGTGATCTCGGCCGCCGGGGCGACGACGCCCCGTCCGTGGACGACCGCCACCGAGCGGTGCGGCAGCCAGCGGCGGGTCTCGCGCTCCCAGCCGAGCTTCATCGACGCCGGACACACGACCACCGCGGGGAAGGCGCCGTCAGCCTCGAGCGTGGCCAGCGCCTCGACCGTCTTGCCCAGCCCTTGCTCGTCGGCCAGGAACGTGCCCCGTGCCTGAAGCGCGTACCGCACCGCCGCCCATTGAAACGGCGCCGGCTCGCCGCCGAGCACAGCGGCGACCGGCTCGATTGGATCGGCGGCGGTGGCGCGCGATCGGCGTACGGTGGCGGCGGCAGCGTGGTGCTCGGTCAGCAGCCGGTCCAGCACCGAGGCCGCGTCGGCGGTGACCGAGACCGCGTGGCGAGCGATGAAGGCATCGAGTGACTCGGCCAGCCACGGATCCAGTGGCACCGCTCGGGTACCCTCGGCGCCCGGCAGCTGGGTGAACGCCACGCCGACGTCGGGATCCCAGAGCACCTCCAGCCGCAGTTGTTCGCCGTCGACGCCACGGACCCACACCAGCCGGGCCGGCGGCGGGTCCCCGCCGCGTTCGATCACTTGGGCACACCGTTCGGCGGCCGCGTCCAGCCGCGCCGAGCGCTGGGCGCGCAGCGTGTGCACCGCGGTGGCGGTCAGCGGTACCAGCAGCCTGCCGTCGCGTTCCACCGCGCCCTCGCGCAGCGGCTCGGGGACCGGCCCGGCGAGGGTGTTGAGCACGAACCAGCCCCGCCCGTCGTAGCGGCTCGTGGCCACCGAGCCGATCCAGCGCTGCCGGACCCCGGCCAGCCATTCCGTCACCTGGCGGCTGGCAATGAGCTCGGGATAGCGCTCCAGCGCCTCGGTGACCTTCATCGCCGCCCAATCGCTGGCCGGCGCCGACCACTCGCGCAAATCCCAGTCGAAGCGGCGGTGGGGGATGGTGCGCACCAGCTCCACCAGCGACCGGTCATAGGGGAACGACAGGACGACGAGCGGTTCTACGTCGCCGGCGGATCGGAGCTCGACGTGGGGGCGGTCGGGGGCCGGGCGCATCGACCTCGAGACGCTAGTCGGTGGTGCGGCGGTCGGGCCGGGGGACGAGCCGCCGCCCGGGACGGACCACTAGCTCGCGACCAGCTCCGGGTGCTCGTCGCCGGAGCCGGACGGTGCCGCCCCGGGCCGTTGCTGATCGCCATAGCGCTCGGCGGTGCGGGCCGCCGTCGCCTGGGCCCAGCCGGCGGTAGAGAGGATCGCCAGCCCGAGGATCAGGATCCCGAGCCCGACGACGATCCACCAGCTGACGTGCGTAGCGGCAGTGAAGCCCGGCCCGATCTCGGCGAGCGTGCCGCCGGCGAGGGCGCCGAGCACCGCGACGCCGAGGGTGCCTCCGACCTGGCGCGCGGTGGAGGCGACCGCGGCGGCGACGCCGGCCTGGGACGGCGGCATCCCGGAAACCGCCGTGTTGGTGATCGGTGGGTTGATGAACCCCATCCCCAGCCCGAACAGGACGTAGGCGACGATCAGCAGCCAGAACGGGGTATGCCCGGTCAGCTGGGTGAGGATCAGGCCGCTGGCGATCACTGGCAGGCTTCCGCTGACCAGCGGCAGCCGGGTGCCGCGGTGGGCGACGATCCGGCCGGACACCGGCCCCATCACCATCATCAGCCCCGCCATCGGCAGCGTGTAGAGACCCGCCGTCAGCGGCGACAGCCCGCGGATGTCCTGCAGGTACAGCGTGTTCAGGAACAGGAAGCCGCCCATCGCGGCGAACATGGCCACCGCGATCGCAGTGGCGCCCGAGAACGGCGCGCTGGCGAAGAAGCGGACCTCGAGTAGGGGCTCGCGCCGCCGCAGCTCCCAGCCGATCAACGCGGCGAAGGCGATCAGGCTGACCAGGAACAGCCCCACCGTCTGCGGCGACAGCCAGCCCGCCGACGGCCCGTCGATGATCCCGTAGGTCAACGTCGCCAGCGCCACGATCACCAGCACCTGGCCGACCGGGTCGATCCGGCGAGGATGGTCGGCGCGCGACTCGGGGACGAACAGGGCGGTGAGCACGATCGCCAGCAGGCCGATCGGGAGGTTGACCAGGAACACCGCCCGCCACGAGAACGAGTCGACCAGAGCGCCGCCCAACACCGGGCCCAGCGCCATGCTGATGCCGATCGCCGCGCCCCAGACGCCGATCGCCTGCGCTCGTTCGCGCGGGTCCTCGAACACGTTGCGGATGATCGACATCGCCACCGGGTTCAGCATCGAGCCCCCGATCGCCTGCAGCACCCGCGCGGCGATCAGCAGCCCGAGGCTGGGCGCCAGCGCACATAGCAGCGAACCCAGGGAGAACAAGCACAGCCCGGACTGGAACACGCGGCGGCGGCCGAGGCGATCGGCGCTGGAGCCCGACAGCATCAGCAGGCTGGCGAGCACCAGCGTGTAGGCGTCGATCGTCCACTGCAGCCCCGAGAATGAGGAGTGAAACGATCGGTGGATTGACGGCAACGCGATGTTGACGATCGTGGCGTCCAGCCCCACGATCAGCAGGCTCAGCGAGCAGATGCCGAGGATCAGCAGCCGCCGGCGGCGATCGGGCACCGCCTGCTCGTCTACCGCCGCACCGTTCACGCCCGACGATCCTAGTCCAGCCAGTTTGCGTGGTCAGACTGCGGACCGGGCTCAGATCAGCTCGGACGCCCACCCCTCGATCAGCTGGCGCGCGGCTTCAACATCGGGGTGCAGGGGCCGATCGCCGAGATCGGGGTCCAGACGCTCGGATGCGGCGCGCCACAGGACGGTGGTGCCGGCGCCGACCGGCTCCTGTCCGGCCAGCCGCAGCGCTCGGACCGCGATCACCAGCTCGGTGGCGACCGCCACTCGCAGCGCCTGGAGGGTCTCGTGGGCTCGGCGGGCGGCGATCGGCGCCAGGCTGGAGTGGGACTCCACCCCGCGGGCCACCGACACCGTCTGGGCGGCGACCGGGATGACGAGGGATCGCACCTCGGCGACCGCGGCGTGCGCGGTGTACTCCAGCACCAGCGCTCCGGACTCGGGTCCCGCCCGGCGCGCGAGGAACGGTGGCAGGCCGGTCAGCCCGGAGTCCAGCAGGGTGCTGACGCGCGCGGCGATCAACGCCGCCGACGAGGCCAGCGCGGTGCGTAGGCCGTCGATCGCGTTGGCCAGCGGCGCGGCATGCGGGTTGCCGTTGGGGAGAGCTGCGGGGGCGTCTTCGCCGGCGACGATCAGGGCGTTCTCACCGGCGAAGTTCAGCTCGTGGCAGACCGTCTCCTCGAGCGCGCGCAGCGCATCGTGGACCACGCCGTCCACCTGCGGCTGGGCGCGAAACGGGTACGGGTCCTGGATGCCGAGGGGTCCGGGGCGGCGCGCCCGCTGCTCCAGCCCCGCCAGCAGGTCGCGCATCCGGGCGGCGACCGCCGCCTGGCCGGGGCGATGGCGCCGGGAATGGATCCGCGGGTCGAGCGCGACCGGATCGGCGGCCGCGGCCTCGAATGACAGCGCCGCCACCGAGAGCCAGGCGTCGAGCAGCCGCCGAGCATCGACCACCAGCAGCGCCGCGTAGCCGATGCTGAACGCGTTGGAGCTGATGAACGCCAGTCCGTCGCGGGGTCCCAGCCGGCCCGGCGTCAGCCCCGCATCGGCGAGGCCGCCGGCGGCGTCGATCAGCTCGTCGCCGCGCCAGAACTGTCCTTCGCCGAGCAGGGCAAGGGCGACGTCTGACAGATTGGTGAGGTCCCCGGTGCCGAGCGAGCCCAGCTCCCGTGTGAACGGCGTCAGCCCTGAGTTCAGCGTCCCGACCAGTGCCTGGAGCAGCTCGTCGGCGATCCCGGCGCCCCCGGCGCCGATCTGGTTGGCGCGAGTCGCCATCGCGGCTCGCACGACCGACACGGGCAACGGCCGACCCGCGCCGCAGGCGTGGCTGCGCAGCAAGTTCAGCGAGTAACGCTCGCGACTGCGCTTGGGGACGCGGTAGGCACGCAGAGCGCCGACACCGGTGGTCACCCCGTAGAGCTCGTCGCCGCGGGCGAGCAGCCCGGCGAGCGCCTCCCGGGCCTGGTCATTGCGGCCGCGCGCCTCCGGAGACAGCTGGGTCACCGCGCCGTCGCGAGCGATCGCGGCTACCCCCGTCGGGGTCAGCGTCGAGCCGTCGAGGACGACGGGCGCGCGCTCCCTTTCGATGAGGCCGGGCACCGACACCGCGGGGACTCTAATCCCGAGCGGTCGGGGTTCGATTCCTCCATGGAGACAGGTGTTGGCGATGGCGCCGGCGTCGGTCCGCGGCGGGCAATTCCCGACCGAGCGCCCCACCTTTGTCGTGGGCGGGCGTTTGGCGACCAAGCGCGCCGCCGGCCGCGGGGCGTGGTCGGGAGGCGCCGGTATCCGGGCGCCGCGGACCACGGGCCGCCGACCGGCGGACGGTTGGTCGCGGAGTGCCCGGAGGCGTGGAGTTGGTGGACGGCGGGCGGCTCATCCGCGCCATGGCCGCCGCCGGACGCGGAGCGGCCGCCTGGACGACCAGTGCCTTGGTGGCACTGCTCGCGCCGGCCAGCACCCCGGCCAGCGCGGGTCCGATCACGAAGGCGAGGTTGAAGCTCACCGACTCGATGCGGGAGGCGTAGTCGAGCAGCTCGGGGCCGGCGATCTCGGACAGAGCGCTGAAGCGCGAACCCGGGATAACCGGGACGGCGGAGCAGCCGGATCCATTCTCCGGAGGCGGCACGGGGGCGGCGGACATCCCCCGATGGTGGCGCCTCGCTGCCCGTGCCCGTGCCCGTGCCTGTGCCTGTGCCCGAGCCCGGGTCGCGGCGCGCTGGGTGCCGGCGTGTGCATGCCCACGATCCGAATCGAGCTCGACCCTGGGACGGATTCCCGTCCCGGGATATCGACGGGTGCGGATATCTCATCGTTCAGCGGCTTATCCAGAGCCGTCAAATGGAGAGGATCGGGCCCGGATTAAGCGCCAAAGCCGGATCGTGCCTTCCGGTTTGGCGCGTTCTCCACGCTGTGGGCCGCCTGCGGTGACAAATCGGAATCCGCCAACGTGAATTTGCCGCGTTATCCACCCCCGGCCGTCCACATCCTGGCCCGGTCCCGGCGCGCGAACGACCACCCGATCCGAGCCGATGGCCGACCAGTATCTTCGGCGCGATGGCCGCCACCGTAACGCTCACCGGATCACCGCTGCGCCCGGAGCAGGTGACCGCCGTCGCCCGCGACCGCGTCCCGGTGCAGATCGATCCGGTGGCGCGCGAGCGGATGCAGGCCGCGGCCGCTGTCGTGGCTCGAGCGGCGGCGACCGGGCAGCCCGTCTACGGGCTGACCACCGGACTTGGCTCGCGCGTCTCCGAGCGCGTCGACGGCCGTGATGGCGCGGCCTACTCGTTGCGTACCGTCCGGGGGCGCGCCATGTCGGTCGGCGCGCCGCTGCCCACCGAGCTCACCCGGGCGGCGATGGCCGTCCGCTGCAGCGGATTGTGCGCCGGAGGAGCGGGAGCGGGGGCGGCGATCGCCGACGGCTTGGCGGCGCTGCTCAACGCCGGGGTGCACCCGTCCATCCCGCGCAGCGGCTCGGTGGGCGCCTCGGACCTGTGCATGCTCGCCCACGTGGGACTCACGCTGATTGGGGAGGGCGAAGCCGAGTTCGCGGGTGAGCGGCTGCCGTCTGCGGACGCCCTGGCGCGGGCCGGTCTGGCGCCGGTGGTGCTCGGTCCCAAGGACGGGCTGGCGATCTGCTCCAGCTCGGCGGTGTCGTCGGGGGTGGCGGCGCTGGCGCTGGTCGACGCCGACGCCTGCCTGCGCGCCGTCCAGATCGCCGCGGCGCTGTCGATGGAGGGTTTCCGAGCCAACCTCAGCCCGATCGATCCACGGATCGTGGCCGCGCGTCCGGCGCCCGGGCAGGCATGGGCGGCCGCCAGCCTGCGCGACCTGCTCGCCGGCGGGACGCTGAGCGCGCCCGGCGCCGGGCGGCGGCTTCAGGATCCGCTCAGCTTCCGCTGCGCCAGCCAGATCCACGGCTCGCTGCGGGTGGCGCTCGATCTGCTGGCGGCGGCGGTCGCCCCCGAGCTGGGCGGAGCCGCCGACAATCCCCTGGTCCTGGTGGAGGATCAGGAGATCCTCTCGAACGGCAACTTCCACGTCCCGGCGCTCGCGCTCGCGCTGGACGCCACCGCGATCGCGCTCGCCCAGGTGGCGGCGATCGTCGCCGCGCGCCAGGCGCGCCTGAAGACCGAGCGGCTCAGCGGCCTCCCGCCCGCACTGTCACGGCACGGCTTGACCCGGTCGGGGCTGGCGCCGCTGAGCAAGACGGCGGAGGCACTGACGATCGAGATCCGCCACCTGGCCACGCCGTTCGCGTCGAGCCCGGTGGTCGGCGCCGATGGCGTGGAGGACGACTCCACCGGCGCCACCCAGGCGGCGCTGCGCGTTCGCGACCAGGTGGAGCGGATGTGGCCGCTGGTGGCGATCGAGCTGGTGGTCGCCGCCCAGGCGGTGGATCTGATCCCGCCCACCCCGCCTGGCCGGCTCGGAGCCGGCGCCGAGGCCGCCTACCGGCTGGTGCGCGAGTGGGTGGAGCCACTGGACGAGGACCGGCCGTTGGGCGCCGAGGTACAACGCCTGGCCACCGGGCCGGTCGCCGGCGGTGAGCTGCTGCACCGCGTCCAGGCGGTGGGGGCGCCGTGAGCGGGATCGAGCTCACCTACCTGAGCGGCAACGATATCGACGGGCTGGCTCTCACCGACGCGGAGATCCTGGACTCGGTCCGGGCGGTGCTCGGCGCGCAGGGGCGAGCCGAGACGGTGATCGAGCCCCGCGTGCACCTGTTCCCCCGGGAGGCCAACGGCCACTTCAACGTGCTCCGTGGCGCCGTCCCGTCGGCGGCCGGGGTCAAGGTCGTCGGCGACTACGTCGATAACCACCGGCTCGGCCTGCCGTCGGAGATGGCGCTCCTGTTGCTGATGGATCCGGCCACCGGCATGCCTCAGGCGATACTCGACGCCACCGCCATCACCGAGATGCGAACCGGCGCGGTCACCGCCATCGGAGCCCAGTACCTGGCCCGACCCGATGCCCGCGTCCTCGGGCACGTCGGGGCTCGCGGTACCGCCTACTGGAACGTGCGACTGCTACATCGGGTGCTCCCCGCGCTGGAGGAAATCCGCGTCCACTCCCGCCGTCCGGACAGCCGCGATGCGTTTGCGCGCCAGCTGCGGCGGGACCTGCCCGGTCCCCAGATACGAGCGGTGGATACGTGGGAGGAGTGTCTGGAGGGCGCCGACGTGATCGTGGAGGCGACGCGGCTGACCGAGCCCCAACCCCTGCTGCGCACCGGCTGGGTGCGGCCGGGCGCACTGGTGATCCCCTACGGGACGGTCAGCGCGGTGGAGCTGGACCTGACCGAGGCGATGGACAAGATCGTTGTCGACGATTGGGGTCAAGCGGGGGTCGGGCCGCTCGGTGCGCTCCGCGCCCACGTCGATTCGGGCCGGCTGTCGGCGGCCAACCTCCACGCCGAGCTCGGCCAGATCGTCGCCGGCGCCCGGCCGGCCCGCGAGCGCGTCGACGAGAAGATCCTGTTCTGGCACCGGGGGCTGTCGATCACCGACATCGCGCTCGGCCAGACGATGCTCGCCAAGGCGACCGCGAACCGGATCGGCCGGACGCTGCCTTACCGGTGATGGCCGACTCCTCGGCGCTGCGGTAGCGTGCGGCGGCGATGAGCACGAACACGATGGTCTGTCGCGGCTGGCAGCAGGAGGCGGCGCTGCGCATGCTGCACAACAACCTGCATCCCGACGTCGCCGAGAAGCCCGACGAGCTGGTCGTCTACGGCGGGACCGGCAAGGCGGCGCGCAACTGGTCCGCCTACCACACGATCGAGCGCGAGCTGAGCCGCCTGGGGGATACCGAGACGCTGCTCGTCCAGTCGGGCAAGCCGGTGGCGGTGTTCGACACCCACGAGCAGGCGCCGCGGGTGCTGTTGGCCAACTCCAACTTGGTGCCGCAGTGGGCCACGTGGGAGAAGTTCCGGGAGCTCGACGCGGCCGGGTTGATGATGTACGGGCAGATGACCGCCGGCTCCTGGATCTACATCGGCAGCCAGGGAATCCTCCAGGGCACGTACGAGACGTTCGCCGCCGCGGCGCGTCAGCGATTTGACGGGACGCTTGCCGGGCGGCTGGTCGTCACCGCCGGCCTCGGCGGCATGGGCGGCGCCCAGCCGCTGGCGATCACGATGCTGGGCGGTGCCGCCCTGTGCGTGGAGGTCGACCTGCAGCGGATCGAGCGGCGGATCGAAACCGGTTACCTGGATGAGCGCGCCGGCGACCTCGACGATGCCCTGCGCCGGGTCAACGCGGCGCGCGCGGAGCGCCGGCCGCTGTCGATCGGCCTGGCGGGCAACGCGGCCGAGGTGCTGCCCGAGCTCGTCCGCCGCGGCGTGGAGATCGACGTGGTCACCGATCAGACCAGCGCCCACGACCCGCTGAACGGCTACGTGCCGGCGGGACTGACCGTGGAGCAGGCGGAGGCGCTGCGCCGCTCCGATCCCGACGATTACCTGCGCCGGGTGGGGGAGAGCGCGGTCGATCACGTTGGGGCGATCCGCGCCCTGCAAGCGTCCGGCGCCGCGGCGTTTGATTACGGCAACGCGCTGCGGGGGCTGGCGTTCGAACATGGGGATGGGGACGCGTTCGCCTATCCCGGCTTCGTGCCGGCCTACATCCGGCCCCTGTTCTGCGAGGGCAAGGGCCCATTCCGGTGGGTGGCGCTGTCCGGCGACCCGGCCGACATCCACGCCACCGACCGGGCGATCCTCGACCTGTTCGGGGATCAGGAGCACATCGCCCGCTGGATCTCGCTGGCGTCGGAGAAGGTGCGCTTCCAGGGACTGCCGGCCCGGATCTGCTGGCTCGGGTACGGCGAGCGCGATCGCGCCGGCGCCCGCTTCAACGAGATGGTGGCCAGGGGCGAGCTCAAGGGCCCGATCGTCATCGGGCGCGATCACCTTGACTGTGGCTCGGTGGCGTCGCCCGAGCGCGAGACCGAGGCGATGCGCGACGGTTCGGACGCGGTCGCCGACTGGCCGCTGCTCAACGCCATGCTGATGACCGCGTGCGGCGCCAGCTGGGTGTCGATCCACCACGGTGGTGGCGTCGGGATGGGCAAGTCGATCCACGCCGGTCAGGTGGTGGTCGCCGACGGCAGCCCGGCTGCCGGCGAGCGGATTCGCCGGACGCTGACCGCCGATCCCGGGATCGGCATCGTCCGCCACGCCGACGCCGGCTACGAACAGGCGCTCCACACCGCCCGCGACGCCGGCATCCGCATGCCGATGCTCGACCCCGAGCCAGCTGGATGACTCCCACCGCCGGCCTCAGGCGAGCCCGGCTGGTGAGCGGACGGGCAAGGCGGTAGGGGAGGTGAGCCCGCCCTCGCTCTCGGTCGTCAACGCCGCCCAGGTGCTGCGCCCCCCGGGGGATCACATGCAACATCTCCGGGGCGACGAGCTGGCGGCCCAGACGCTTGACCCCGCCGAGCTCTCCGTCCGGGACGGCCGGATCACCGCGCTGGCCGCCGACCCGATCGCCGAGGTGACGGTCGACGCCGTCGGCTGCGCGGTCATCCCCGGGTTCGTGGACTGTCATACCCATCTCCCGTTCGCCGGCTGGCGCGCCGGCGAGTACGAGCAGAAGCTGACCGGCGTTCCCTACGAGGAGATCTCACGCGGCGGCGGGGGGATCGCGGCTTCGGCACGGGCACTGCGCGAGGCCTCCGACGACGAGGTCCTGGATCAGGCATCCGGGCTGGCCGAGGAGATGCTCGCCGCCGGCACGACGACGTTCGAGTGCAAGTCGGGCTACGGGCTCTCGCGCGAGGGCGAGATGCGTGCGCTGGTGCTGGCCCGCGAGCTGGAGATCCTCGTCCCCCAGACGACGGTGACGACGGCGCTGCTGGCGCACGCGGTGCCGACCGGGTATAGCGCGGACTCCTGGATGGCGGTGGTGGAGGAGATGATGCCCGAGGTGGTGGCCAGCGGCAGCGTCACCGCCCTGGACATCTTCGTCGAGTCGATCGCGTTTGGCACCAGGCACCTCGGACGGATGGGCGAGCTGGCATCGGCGTCGGGTCTCGCTCTGCGCTGTCACGTCGAGCAGCTGTCGTGCATGCATTCGGTCCCGGTGGCGCTCGCCGCCGGCGCCCGCAGCGTCGATCACCTGTCGATGATCGATCGCGACGACATCGCTGCGCTGGCCGCCGCGCCGTGCGCCGCCGTGCTGCTGCCCGGCGCCGAGTTCCTGGGGGCGGAGCACCGGGCCCCCGCGCGGGCGATCATCGATGCTGGCGCCGTCTTCGTGCTCGCCACCGACGCCAACCCGGGGACCTCGCCGGTGTTCTCGATGCCGATGGTGATCGGGCTCGGTGCCCGCCTGTACGGGCTGTCGGTGCGCGAGGCGTTGGGGGCGGCGACGCTGAACGCCGCCTGGACGCTGGACTTGCACCACGACCGGGGCTCGATCGAGGTGGGCAAACGCGCCGACCTCCTCGTCCTCGATGGGCCCGCCGAGGCGGTCGCCTATCGCTTCGGACACAATCCGGTGGCGATCGCGATCATCGGGGGTGAGATCGCCCACGTGCGCGACGCTGCGGCTGCGGAGCGGATCACCCGTTGAGCCGCCGGGCGCGGATCCCGGCGATGGCGAATGCGCATTCGCATGCCTTCCAGCTGGACCTGCGCGGCGCCGGAGAGCGGCTCACCCCCGGCGACGACTTCTGGAGCTGGCGGACGGAGATGTACCGCCTGGCCTCCAGCCACGATCCGGACTCCATGCGCGAGGTCGGCGGTCGCGTTTACGCTCAGATGGCGGCGGCGGGGTACGGGGCCGTCGGCGAGTTTCACTACGTCCATCACCAGCCGGACGGGCGCCCGTACGACGAGCCCAACGCGATGGCGGTCGCGCTCGCCCAGGCGGCTTTGCGCGCCGGGCTGGAGATCACGCTCCTGCCGGCCGCCTATCACCGTGGCGGGCCGGGGCAGCCGCCCAGCGAGGGTCAGCGGCGCTTCTGCGATCCGGATGTGGCCACCTTCCTGGCCCGGGTCGATGCCCTTCGCGCGTGGGCGTCCTTGCGTCCGGGCGCCAACGTTGGAGTTGCCGCCCACAGCGTGCGGGCGGTTCCCGCCGACTGGCTGGAGGCGATCGCCGCTTACGCGGACACTCACGGGCTGGTGCGCCACGTCCACGCCGCCGAGCAGCGACGCGAGCTGGCCGAGTGCGAGCAGGAGCACGGCTGCTCACCGATCGAGCTGCTGGAGCGCACCGGGTTCCTCGGCCCGGCCACCAGCGTGATCCATGCCATCCACGTCTCCGAGCACGACGTGGAGCTGCTGGCGGCGTCTGACTCCATCGTCGTGACCTGCCCCACCACCGAGGGGAACCTGGGTGACGGGTTCCTACCCGGTCTGCGCTACCGCGACGCCGGCGTGCGCCTGGCGATCGGGACCGACGAGCAGATCCGGATCGACCCGTTCGAGGAGCTGCGCGAGCTGGAGACGCTGGCCCGGCGGGAGAGGCAGACGCGGTTCGCGCTGCTTGCTGCCGCTGGGGGCGACCTGTGGGGCGAGGTACTCGCCAACGGCCGCGCCAGCCTCGGCTTGACCGGGGAGCCGGCGACGATCGAGCTCGACCTGGATCACCCCGACCTGGCGGGCGTCGCGCTGCCTGACCTGCGGCTGGCGCTGGCCACGTGCGCCTCGGCGGCGGTGGTCAGCTCGGGAGTGCATCCCCGCGAGTAGTCGGCCCGCACAACCAGCTCCCTCGAGGCGACTGTGCGGAAGGAGCCGCGGGGGCCTTCGCTGAGAACCAGAATGGCCTCGGCGAAGCCCCCGTGGTGTGCGGTTAGGTGTGGACGTGGTTGGCGAGGCTGTCCAGGGTGCTCGCCTGCCCGGCGTCAGGTACCCCTGGGCCTGCAGGATCGAGACGCCGTCCTTGTAGGCGGTGACGAGCTTGGCCAGCTGCGCCGGGGTGAGATGCGGGGTGATCTGCCCCAGCGCGGCGGTCGCCTGATTGGCCAAAGCGATGATCGTCTTCTGCGCCTGCGGCGACAGCGCCTTGAACCTCGCCGAGCCCTCCACGTACTGCAGGGTCAAGTTCGCGAGGTTGTCACCCCCTTTGGGACCGGAAACGTCTGCTCAGTGCCGTTGTAGGAATACGCGCACTGCCCGCTTATCGGCCCCGGGCCGAGCCCCCCTCCTGGCAGAGGGCATCAGCGCTGGCCGGGGTGGCGATCACGCCGAACGCCAGCGCCAGCGGAGCCAGCACCACCGTCAAGCGTCGAAGGCACCGCGGCGCGGACCCCGACACAGACGCTTCCGAGCGGGCGAGAACACGCGCCACCCCACGACTTACGATCAGACTGATCAAAAGGACCCCTCTCAGCGGCCGAGCGCGAACACCGCACCGGCAGGTTGGCCCGTCCATAGGATGGCTCTCCCACGCCGTCAGACCTCCCACGCTCCAACCCTAAGTAAGTAGTCAGGTCTCGGGAAGGACGGACCTACGGTGACCGGCAGTGGCCACCGGCGGGATGCCTGAAGACCAGTCTCGGAAGACAGAACTGACGGCCGGGCGCTCGGGTGCGGGCCGTGCACGAGGACTCGCGCCCGGTCGCCTCGCCGCACTCCATCTCGGCGACGATGTCGCCCTCAAGCGCAGCTTTGCAATGCTCTAGAGAGATGGAACAGCGCATCAGCCTCGTGACCCTCGGCGTCGCTGACCTCAAGCGGGCGCGCGCGTTCTACGAAGCGCTCGGCTGGAGTGGGGCACAGCAGCCGGACGCCGAGGTCTGCTTCTTCCAGGCCGGCGGGATGGTGTTCGGGCTCTGGACGGCGCTTGGCGGCCACGGCGCACCCGGGATCGAGCTGGCCCACAACGTCCGTTCCCCGGAGGAAGTCGGCGCTGTGCTGGCCGACGCTGAGCGAGCCGGCGGCTCGGTCCGGCGACCGGCCGCACGCGCCGACTGGGGCGGGACCTCGGGGGCGTTTGCTGACCCCGACGGCTACGTCTGGGAGGTCGCCCACAACCCCGGCTGGACCCTCGACGAGACCGGCGCCGTGAGGATCTAGGCCTCTGCGCGGTCGGTCACGCTTACCAAGAACGTGACCGAGAGCGGGGGTCGGGGACCACGTCTCATAGAACGCGCGCCCGCGCGACTCCAGACGCGGGATCGCGTCCTGCACGGTGTGCGTACGCTACGCCGCCGCTCTCGCGGCGTGGTGGGCGACGGCGTCGTCGTCGAGCGTGATGCCCAGTCCCGGCGCGTCGCCGACCGCCAGGCAGCCGTCCGGCTCGAGCGTCAGCGGATGCGGCGAGCATGAAGTCCCGGCGCTCCGGCGTCCAGCCCGGCGGGTCGTACGGGTATTTCCAGATAAGGACCGCCGCCGACCCCGCAGCAGACGTGGAGGTTCGCCAGGATGCCGATCCCGTTGGTCCACGTATGCGGTGTGAACCAGCGGTTGCGCCGCAGTGTTCGATAGTGGTGATCTTCAGGAGCCGCGATAGAACGGGCTGCGCAGGCTGTCGCGCCGGTCGACGAGCGCGTGGACGGCGTCCGGCGAGCGTCCGGTCGCCGCCATGCGCACGCCCTTGAGCGTCGCCGCCCGGCTGGCAGTGCGGACGGCCGTCTCGTCGGTGGCGCCGGGCTCGATGTAGATCGTCACGAACACCAGCACGTCGCCGGTGGCGCGGAGGACCCCTTCAGCCACGGCGTCCAGGACCCCCTGGGCGATGCCGAGCTGGGCGGCGCCCCAGGTGATCGTCTGGTGGAGCTCCTCGGTCGCCGTAGCCTTGTTGATCATGATCGTCGGTGGCCATACGGGCTCGTAGTGGTCCTTGTCCTCACCGACGACGACGAGGATCGGCGTGTGGCCGGGCATGGGCGACGTGAACGTGGTGAGCAGCGCCGCCGCCGTCGGTGTCCCGCGCGTCGCCAGCACGACGTTTACGTGGGCCCCGTCCGGGTCGGCCCCGCTCCACCCCTCGCCGATTCGCCCGTCGAGGTCGGTTGATTCGGTGTTGCTCCGCTCGAGGTCTGAGTCGGTCATCTATGGCTCCGTTCGTAGGGGTTGTCCGGGATGCTGCTCGCCACTGGCTGTCGTGCCCGCCAGTCCGGTGTCGATCACGATCACCGACCGGTCGCCCTCGCCACGACGGAGGCGATCCAGCGCCTCGGGGATTTGATCGAGCTCGATCAGGTGCGAGACCATGTCGGCGAGCCCCAGGCGCCCCGTCCGGACGAGCTCGATGATGCCGGGAAGCGTCTGTGCCGGGTCGGCGGAGCCGTAGTAACTGCCGATGATCGCCTTCTCCGCGAGGAACTCGGCCGCCGGTAGCGAGACCTCGATGCCCTGCGGCGCCAGGCCCACCACCACGGCCGTCCCGCCGGGGCGCAGCGCGTCCCAGGCGGTTCGGATCGTCGCGGCAGTCCCGACCACCTCAAACGCGCGATCGACTCCGCCGCCGCTGATTGCCAGCACCTGGACGGCGGGGTCGCCGGCGGTGGCGTCCACGGCATGTGTGGCGCCGCGTCGCAGCGCGTGCTCGAGCTTCGCGGGCTGGCGATCGACGGCGATCACCATCGCCGCGCCCGCCAAGCGGGCGGCAGCGATCACCTGCAGTCCGACGCCGCCGCAGCCGACCACGGCCACCCGCTGGCCGATCCGTACCCGAGCGGCGTGGGCGACGGCCCCGAAGCCGGTCACCACGCCACAGCCGAGCAGTGCCGCCTGCCACAGCGGCACGTCGTCGGGGATCGGGATCACGCCCGCGGCCGCGACGACCGCGTATTGCGCGAAGCAGGCAACGGTCAGGCCGTGCTGCAGCATCGTTCCGTCGGCGGCTCGCAGCCGCGAGGTCCCGTCGGCCAGGTTGCCCGCCAGGGCACGGGCGCCCGCCGGTTCACACAGGGTGCGCCGGCCCGAACGACAGGCGGCGCACACGCCGCAGGACGCGACCATGCAGAAGACGACGTGATCACCCGGGGCCACCGCGGTCACGCCGTCGCCGACCGCCGCGACCACCCCGGCCCCCTCGTGGCCGAGCACCATCGGCCAGCGGCCCGGTCCGAGCAGTCCATCGGCGAGGTGAAGGTCGGAATGGCATACGCCGGCGGCGGCAACGCGGACAAGGACCTCGCCGGCGCGTGGTGGGTCCAGTGCCACCGTCTCGACCGCCGGTGGCCGGCCCGGCTCGCGCAGGACGGACGCCCGCATCTGCATCGTCGTTAGTGGCTCGGGTGACGCCAGCGTCGACTCGGTCATTTCGGCTGGGCGAGCGGGAGCGCCATCCTGGGCGGCGTTGTCCCACACGCCCCCGGTTGCTGTCAAGCTCCGCACCCGCATCCGTGATCACCCCCCGAACTGGCGGCGCACCGCGTCCATCAGGATCAGCGCCGCGCCGCTGGGGTCACGGCGGCGGGGCTGACAGAGCGCGATCGTCCGCGGGATCAGGATCTCCTCGGGCTCCAGCCAGGTCAGCGAGGGTTCGATGGCGCCGGCCGCGCCGAGGCGGTCCAGGCAGGCGTGACCGTATCCGGCGGCGACCAGCCGCTGAAGCGCCAGGTTGTCATCGGTGCGATACACGACGCGAGGACTGATCCCGCGCCGTCGCCACGCCTTCTCGAGCTCTTGCTGGGTGCGCCAGCGTCGGTTCCAGGCGACCAGATCGACTCCGTCGAGCAGGTCGAAGGACGGCGTCTCGGCGGCGGCCAGCTCGCTGTCGCGCCGGGTCAGGATCACCCACGGGTCCTCGAGCAGCGGAATCGATCGGATCCGCGCGTCCGGCTCGGGGTTGACGAGGAACGCGAGGTCGAGCTGGCCCGCCACCAACCGGTCGAACGTGCGAGGGTTGTCCTGAGCCTCGGTCAACACCACCTCCACGTCGGGGCGCTGCTCCCGCAGGGTGCGCAGCGCGCCCGGCAGCAGCTCGGTGGTGGCGGTCTGGAACACGCCGATGCGTACGGTCTGACGCTCACCCCGGGAAATCGCCGCGACATCGGCGCCGAGCGTCTCGACCTCGCCCAGCACCCGGCGCGCTCGCCGATAGGCGACGTCGCCGGCGGGGGTGAGAGCGATTGCGCCGCGGCCGCCCGGGCGGGTGAACAGCGGCGCCTCGAGCGCGCGTTCCAGCACTCCGATCTGATGTGAGATCGCGGACTGGGTGTAGCCGAGCGCCTTGGCGGCGGCCCGGAACGAGCCTTGATCGGCCACCGCGACCAGCGCGCGCAACGCCTTGAGGTCGATCGGATTTTGATCGATCAAATCAGTCATAACAAGCAAAAAGAGTCACTTAAAAACGCCTTTACAGATCGTAATGTGTTTCGCAGATGTTTTGCACGGTTTCCTCGGATCGCTTGAACGGTCTCCGTCTAAGCCCAACGGCTCGGCTGTGGGCGATCTACGCGCTGTTCTTCACCGCCGGCGTTGCGCAGGCGGCGATCGTGCCGCTGCTGCCGCGGCTGTCGGCGCAGTACGCGCTCTCGGCCTCGGAGACCGCGTTGCTGCTGGCGCTGCCCGGCCTGGCCACGCTCGCCGTGTCGGTGCCGTCGGGGCTGGCCGCGGATCGGTTCGGCGCCCGGCGAGTGACGCTCGCGGCGGGTGTCCTGCTGTGTCTGTCGTGCCTGGCTCAAGCCGCCCCCTCCCTGGCCGCGCTGCTGCTCGGGCGGATCGTCTTCGGGGTCGCCTTCGGGGTCATCTGGACCACCGGGATGGCCTGGCTGTCGGATCTGGATGACGGGCGCGGCGGCGGGCGGCTCGGTCCGTCGGTCACCTGCTCATCGGTCGGGATCATGGTCGGCCCCGCGGTCGGCGGCGTGCTGGCGCAGGCCACCGACACCGGGCTTCCGTTCCTGCTGATCGCGGTGGTGGCCGCGCTGGTGGTGATGCCGTTGATGCTGAGCGGGCCGGCGGCGCACGAGCGGCGGAAGCGGAGCGCGGCCGACCCGGCGGCACCCGAGGACGCGCCGGCCCGACCGGTGCCGGCCGCGGACCAGTCGCCCACGCAGACTGCGGCCGCACCCGCGGCGCTGCGCTCGCTGGCTCGCCAAGCCCGGCATCCCGGCGTCGGCGCCGCCGCCGGAGCCCTGATGGTGTCAGGGGCGGTGTCCGGCGTCAGCCAGCTGCTCATCTCCACGGGCCTGCACCAGGATGGCATCTCCAGCGGCCGCATCGGCCTCGCCTTCTCCGCGGCGGCGGTCTGCTACATCGTCGTCAGCGTCGCCGTCGTGCGACTCGGTGACCGCGCCCGCACGCTGCGGTTCAACGCGCTGGCGACGGCGCTACTGTCGGTCGCTCTGGTCCCGGCGCTGGCCAGCGGCGAGGCGTCGGCACTCGTCGGGGCATTGCTCTTGACCGCGATGCCGAGAGCCGCCGTGAGCACGATCGCTTACTCCCTGGCCTCGGGTACGGAGGAGGGGGGCGACGGCTCCGCGTTCGGGATGGTCAACGGCGCCTGGGCGGCGGCCATGGTGCTGATGCCGCTGCTGGCCGGGATGGTGGAGGAGCACGGCGGCGCTCGGGCCGCCTATCTGGCGGTCATCCTGCCTGCCGTGGCGGTCGCGTTGCTCCTGGTGGGTCGGTCGCGCGCGGCCCGCTCGCGGCCCGCCTACAGCAGCTGAGCGCCGCGTCCGAGTCGGGGGGCCTGAGGGAGCGACGACTCCTCGAATGCACGTTGCCCTCGAGCGTGCAAACACCGGGAAAACAACGCGGTGTTAGCGGCTCATTTGCACCAATTGGCTTGGTAGCATGCCGCATCGCCATTCGCTGTCAGGAAGTCCGGAGTTGCACGGGTGCCATCACTGTGACCGCCAGCCATCGGCGCTCGGTCAGCATTGCCCGGCAGTCGCTCGTGCTCACCGTCCCCCGGCATGAGGAGTTTGTCTAAAGGCTCGTGACCGCACAGGTCCCGCGCAGGTCGTCGCTCATCTCGATGGCGCCCGATGGGGTCGGGCGCCTCATTCAGAAAGGCAGCCGCACGTGAAAGTAAATTCGCAGTTGCTCGATCAGGTCCGGTCTCGGAGTAGCGAGCTGGAGAACGAGACGATCGACGAGTTCGTCGCCGGGCGGCTGAGCCGTCGCGATTTCCTGCGGCGCGGAAGCGTGCTCGGGCTGTCGGTGACGTCGATGGGCGCGGTGCTGGCCGCCTGCGGCGGCGCCAACAACAGCGCCAGCTCGTCCTCGAGCGGCGGCGCCTCCGCCGGCGGCACGGTCAAGAAGGGCGCGATCCTGCGGGTCGCCAACCAGGTGCCGGCGGCGGCGATCAACCCGATCACGATCGCCGACAACGGTGGCCTGATAATGCTCGCTCAGGTCGGCGACTTCCTGATCACCGACAACACCGGCTACCCCGGGCCACACCTGATCCCGGCGCTGGCCACCAGCTGGAAGCCCAACGGGGACGGCTCGGTGTGGACGTTCAAGATCCGTCAAGGCGTCAAGTTCCACAGCGGGGCGCCGATGAGCGCCGACGACGTCGTCTACACGATGCAGCAGCAGAGCGACCCCAAGAACGCGGCCAACGCGCTGTCGGTGTTCGGGGAGGTTCTGGACCCGGCGGGCGTGAAGAAAGTCGACGACTCCACGGTCGCGTTTCATCTCAAGGCCCCGATCGGCAGCTTTCCCTACCTGGTGTCATCGGACAACTACAACTCGATCATCGTGCCCAAGGGCACCGACTTCGGCACGTGGGGCAAGACGATGATCGGAACCGGACCGTTCAAGCTCAAGAGCTACACCCAGAACGTGGGCGCCAGCTTCACCGCGAACACGGACTACTGGGGCCCCAAGCCGAAGCTGGGCGGAACCGCGTGGACGTTCTACCAGAGCCAGGCGCCGGCGATCCTGGCGTTGCAGGGCGGCTCGGTCGACATGGTCAGCGCCTTGGCGGTCGCTGGCGCCAGCGCGCTGCTGCACAACCCCAGTTACAAGATCGTCTCGATCCCGGCCGCGCTGCATCGCGAGCTGTCGATGCGCTGTGACCAGAAGCCGTTCGACGATCCCCGAGTCCGTCAGGCGATGGCCCTGAGCGTCGACCGGCCGGGCATGATCAAGGGGCTGCTGCAGGGATACGGCGCCCTGGGCAACGACAGCCCGTTCGCGCCGATCCAGGCCGCCACCGACAAGTCGGTGCCCCAGCGTCAACAGGACATCGCCAAGGCCAAGCAGCTGATGAGCGCGGCCGGTCACTCCTCGGGGTTCAGCGCCACGATGTTCACCGAGCAGTTCCAGGAGATCCCGCAGCTGGCCCAGACGTTCGCCGCCGAGGCCAAGCAGATCGGGATCAACGTCAGTCTCAAGGTCGAGACGCAGGCCAACTACTACGGCAAGGCGACGTTTGGGAACTCCGATTGGCTCGACGGGCAGATGAGCCTGGTCGACTACGGCGGACGTGGCGTGCCGAACACCGTGCTGCAGGCGACCCTGACCAGCAACGGCGTGTGGAACGCGGCTCACTTCAAGAACCCGCAGCTGGACTCGCTGTACAAGAAGTTCGTCGCCACCATCGACCTCGCCACGCAGATGAAGCTGGCGGGTCAGATACAGACGCTGCTGCTCAACGAGACGCCGCTGATCATTCCCTACTTCGAGGACAACTTGGTGGCCGCCACCACGCCCAGCGTGCACGGTGTGATCGGCGCCCAGATCCAGCAGACGTTCCTGGGACAGGCGTACATGACGTGAGCTCGCCAGCCCGCGCGTGAGCTCGCCAGCCCGCGCGCGGCTTGCCGCGGTCCGGGCGATCACCGAGAGGGCCGAGCCGCCTCACCACGCCTGCGCCAGCGCCACCGCGGCGCCGAGCAGGACGTTGGCCCCGTTGATGCAGTCCGCCACCTCGGTGAACTCGTCCGGATGATGGCTGATCCCGTCGCGGGAGGGCACGAACACCATCCCGCTGGGGGTGATCTCGGCCATCGCCTGGGCGTCGTGTCCGGCTCCCGAGGGCATCTCCATCACGCTCAGCGCCAGCCTCTGCGCCGAGCTCGCCAGCGCCTCGCGGACCCGGCGGTGGGTGGGCGCCGGGGGCCACCGTCCCACCGGCTCGATGCTGACCTCCAGATTCCACCGGCGGGCGGCGGCGTGGGCGAGGTCGACGACGACCGCCGACAGCGCGCGCAGCTCCGCGTCGTCTGAGGACCGGACCTCGAGCTTGCACCGGGCGCGCTCGGGCACCACGTTGAACGCCCCCGGCTCCAGGGCCACGTCACCGACGTTGGCGACACACCCGGGGAAGTCGCGGACGACGGCCTCCCGCACCGCGAGGGCAAGCTGCGCCGCCCCGAGACCCGCGTCGCGCCGGACGTCCATCGGCGTCGTGCCGGCGTGGCGGGCGGCGCCCCGGAACGAGACCGCAAACGACGCATTGCCGCGGACTGCGGTGACGATCCCGATCGGCACCCCGGCGGCCTCCAGCACCGGGCCCTGTTCGATGTGCAGCTCCAGAAACCCGGCGATCGTCTGCGGGTCACGACGCGCCGCGAGCAGTCCGTCCTCGGTCAGCCCCATGCGAGCCAGCGCGGTGAGCATCAGCTCGCGGCCGCTGCGCGACGACGCCAGCATCTCGGGGGTGAGCCGCCCGGTGATCGCCCAGCTTCCCAGCGTGCCGACGAAGGTTCCCTCCTCATCGGTGAAGTCGATCGCCTCCAGCGCCACCGGCAGCGGGAGGCCGAGCTCTTTGACGGTGCGCACCACCTCCAGCGCGCCGAGGACGCCGAGGGCGCCGTCGAACCGTCCCCCGCCCGGCACCGAATCCAGGTGCGACCCCAGGATCAGCGTTGGCGCCGTCGGATCGACGGCGGGGAGCAGCGCGGAGTGATTGCCGGCGGAGTCGATCTGGGTTCGCAGGCCCGCCGCCTCGGCCCGACTCGTGAACCACTGACGCGCCCGGACATGCGCATCGGAGAACGAGGTACGCTGCAGCCCGGTGTCGCCGGTCCAGCCGATGGCGTTCAGCTCCTCCAGGTCGGACGTGAAGCGCTCGGCGTCGATGGTGAGGGGTGCGGCACCCGCTGGCACTGTCACGGTGGCAACCCTACAGATAGGCACAGTGCCCAGCACAGATGTCAGTGTCACAACGAACCGAGGCGCAGATGAAAACCGGCAATGGATGACGAAGTCATTGATCTGATCCCACCGGCGGTTCGCGCGCGGGATCTCGTCGGTTACGGGCCGACGCCGCCGGCATTCGAGTGGCCTGACGGCGCCGCGGTGATGATCAACCTCGTGCTCGTCTACGAAGAGGGATCCGAGTACTCGGTCCTCTGGGGTGACGACCGCAACGATGGCTGGGGGGAGTATCCCGCGCCGGGGGTGGACCCGCCCCAGCGAGATCCCGGGACCGAGGGTCACTATGAGTACGGAAGTCGCGCCGGGGTGTGGCGGCTGGCCCGGATCTACGATGAGGCGCAGGTGCCGGTGACGGTATCGGGCTCGGCGGTGGCGCTGGAGCTCAACCCTCCGGTGTGCCAATGGATGCGCGACCGGGGTCACGACCTGATGGGCCACGGGTGGCGCTGGATCGAGGCTTGGCATCAGACCCGGGATGAGGAGCGTGAGCACCTGCGCCGCGCGATCGAGAGCTACCAACGGACGCTGGGGACTCGTCCGCTGGGGTGGAATTGTCGTTCCTGGCCGACCGAGAACACGCGCGAGCTGCTCTCGGAGGAGGGCGGATTCATATATGACAGCGACGTCTGCGCCGACGACCTGCCCTACTACGCCCGCTGCGGGGGACGACCGTGGTTGGTCGTGCCCTACTCCAAGACTTACAACGACAGCCGGTTCGTGACCACGCCGGGATTCACCGGCCCCCGCGATTTCCTGGAGACGCTGACGATGGGGCTGGACCAGCTGGTCTACGAGGCGCGGACGGCGATGATGACCATCGCGGTGCACGCCCGCTGGACCGGTCAGGCGGCCCGAGCCGCCGCCTTGCGCGAGTTCCTCGCCCGCGCCCAGACCACTCCCGGTGTGTCGTTCATGCGCCGTTGCGACATCGCGCGCTGGTGGCTGGAACGCTATCCCGCGGCGTCGTGAGCTCGGCGTCTCGGCAGGCCCGATCGGTCTACCCGCCGGGGCGCTCCCGGCGCAGATGCCGGCCCGCCGACCGGGACTTCACCAGCGTTCCGTCGTGCACCATCAGCTCGCCCCGGCGCAGGACGGTTCGCACCGCGCCGGGGATCGTCATCCCTCTCCAGGCAGGGTAGTCGTCGCCGATCGTCCAGCTGCCATTCGGATCCCAGATGGCGATGTCGGCGTCAGCGCCCGGGGCGAGCACGCCCTTGGCGGGCAGACCGAAGGCCCGAGCCGGCCCGGTGGCGAGCAGCTCGGCCATGCGCTGGAACGGGATGTCGCGGCGCAGACCCTCGGCGAGGAGCATCGGCAGACGGACGCGGATCCCGCGGATGCTGTAGGGGATGCCGGTGAAATCGGGTGCATCGGGCGGCGCGTAGGCCCGTTCGTGGTGATCGGAGCCCAGCGTGTTCACGGTCCCGTCACGCACCCCGGCCCACACCGCCTCGACGTGCTCGCGCGGACGGGGCGGCGGCGCTGCCATGTACACCCGCGGATCCTCGCGGTCGATCACCGAGTCATCCAGGATCAGCCCCCACGTGACCGCCTCGGCCCAGACCGAGATCCCCCGCCGACGGGCGGCGCGGACGTGGTCCAGCGCTCCGGACGTGGACAGGTGCACCAGATAGACCAAGGCGCCGGTGAACTCCGCGAGGCAGAGCGTCCGGTGGACCGATTCCTCCTCGGCGACTGGCGGGCGAGTCTCAAAGAACGAGCGCACGCCGGTACGCCCCGCGGCCAGCGCCTCGGCGGTGAGCGCGGCGATCAGGTCGCCGTTCTCGCAGTGGACCTGCACCGCGAGACCGCGATCACGCCCGGCGCGCATCACCCGGTAGACGTCGGCGTCGGAGGCCATGAAGCCCAGCTCGGGGTAGGCGAGGTACAGCTTGAGGCCGCACACGCCGAGCTGGTGAAGCCGGTCGACGTCGGCGGGGGTGACCGTGTGCGGACTCCACAGCGCGGCATGCAGGCCGACGTCCAAGCTGGTCGCGGGGAGCAGCTCATCGCGGGCCCGGACAAACGCTGCGGCCGGCGGCTCACCGGGTTGCGGCCAGGTGAACGACAGGGCGGTGGTCGTCCCGCCGAGCAGCGCCTGGTCGGCGGCGGGCACGTCGGACAGCATGTGGACGTGGGGGTCGACGCCGCCCGGCAGCACGTAGCAACCGCCGGCCTCGATCTCGTCGCCCTCGCCGCGGGCGTGCCCCGGCGGCGTCAGGCCGGCGATCTTCTCGCCGGCGACGACGACGTCCACATCTCGAACGCCGCCCGGGGTCACCACCCGCCCGCCCGAGATCACTGTCTGGTTCAACGGGTGGCCTGATCGGCAGCTTCAGGACCCGGCCCGGTGGGCGGCGGCGGCGTCATTCGGCGCGCGACCCGCGGAACCGGCCCGCTGGGCGGCGGCGGCGTCATCCGGCGCGCGACCCGCGGAACCGGCCCGCTGGGCGGCGGCCGCGTCATCGGGCGCGCGACCGGCGGCACGGGCGGCGAGCGCTGCCTCCAGCTCGGCAGGGTCGCCGGGCACGATCGACTCCGGCATCGTCAATCCCACACTGGTGAGCGCGGCCTCGAGCCCCGCCCGCCGGCCGACCAGGGCGACCGCATAGCCGTGGCTGGTGAACTCGTGGATGTGCTCAGCGATCTGCTCCAGCAGCGGGGCGGCGACCGACTCGGGATACCACGCCGGCGGCAGCGCGATCACGCCCCAGCCCGCGCGATCCAGCACGTCGAGCGCATCGAATCCTGCGGCGCTGTCGTTGACCAGCTCATCGGCCACCAAAGCGACGCAGAAGCTCCGGACGTCGCGCTCCATCACGCGTTCAGGAAGGCTCCGAGCGCAGCCCGTTGCGGCTCGGCGGGAGCGTCGGCCTCAGGATGCTGGACGCCGGTGACCCGGGGCTGCCGGATCCCGCGGGTTCTCAGCTCCGCCAGTAGCTCCTCGATCAGGATGCCGGGCCCGGCGTGCAGCTCGGCGTCTCCGTCCGGCCAATCAGGCCGGCCCCCACGCGCGGTGTCGGAGCTCGTCACGTGCACGCCCATCGTCGGACTCCCGTCGACGCCGACCAGTACGACCTCGTCCCCGCGCTCGAGATGAGCGGCGACCGCCCCCGCGACCGCACCGACGATCCGCCGGCAGTGACGTCGAAACGCGATCGTGTCGTACTGCTCACGGACCGCCCAGAACCGGTTCAGGCCGGCGAAGGCAAGCTCCGGACACGGCAGCTGCACCAGCTGCCAGCCGGAGTCCCGCAGCTCCGCCACGAACGGCGAGTAGACGCCCGGACAGTACGCGCCGCCGGCGACGCGGGAGTTCTGGTTCAGCACGCAGTGCGCCACGAAGGCGACCTTCGCCATCGCCGGAGGATAACCCGGGGAACTGCTTTAGTCCTGTGACGATGCGCGCACATCTCGGACAGATCAGAGACGCGTGGAGCGCCACGGGCGCCTGAGCGGACGGGTCGCCGTCGTCACCGGCGCGTCGTCGGGGTTGGGCCGCGCGATCGCGATCCGGCTCGCCGCCGAGGGGGCGGCGGTGGTGGTCTCAGACGTGCGCTCGGAGCCGCGCGAGGGCGGGGAGAACACCGAGGATGTGATCGCGGGGGCGGGCGGGACCTGCGTTCGGATCCAGGCTGACGTCTCGCAGTCGGGTGACGTCGACGCCCTCGTCACCGGCGCCACCGCGACGTTCGGACGGCTCGACGTGATGGTCAACAACGCCGGCATCTCCGGTGCGGCGTCGAAGTCGCTGCTGGAGACGAGCGACGCCGACTGGGACGCGATCATGGCGGTGAACCTCCGGGGGGTGTTCCTGTGCTGCCGGCGGGCGATCGCGGAGATGATCGAGCAGGCGCCGATCGGCGAGGTTCGTGGCCGGGTCATCAACATCTCCTCCCAGCACGGCATGATCGGGCCGCCCGGGCACGTCGCCTACGCCACCAGCAAGGGCGGCGTGGTCAACCTGACGCGGCAGCTGGCCGTCGACTACGGCCGACACGGAGTGCTCGTCAACGCGATCGCGCCGGGCAAGATCATGACCGGCGTCGCGCAGTCCGCCGACGCTGAGGCGATGGCCTACTCGCGTGCCCGTACCCCGTTTGCGCGGCTGGGTCGTCCGGAGGATGTCGCCGGCGCCGCCGTCTATCTCGCTTCCGACGACTCGCTCTACGTCTCCGGCACCAACCTGCTCGTCGACGGCGGCTGGATGGCGTTCTGAGCACTTCCGGTCAACGCTTTCGTCGGGACGAGGGGACGGCCCTGCGGGTCGGGTTGATCGGCGCCGGCTGGATCGCTCAGTCCCACCTGCCCCATATCGAGGCTGACGGTGGCGCCGCGCTGGTGGCGGTGTGCGATCCCGATCTCGCCCGCGCCGAGGCGATCAGCGGCCCGCGCGGCGGCCGCGCGTTCGCCGACTGGGCGGAGATGCTCGACGCCGAGGCGCTCGACGCCGTCTGGGTGTGCACCCCGCCGCTGCACCATCGCGCCCCCACCGTGGCCGCTCTGGAGCGCGGGATCCACATCTACCTGGAGAAGCCGATCGCCCGCGACCTCGCCGACGCCCGCGCGATCGTCGCCGCCGGCGAGGGCACCGACGCCGTCTGCGTCGTCGGCTACCAGTGGCGCGGCAGCGAGCTGCTGCAACGCGTCCGCGAGCTCGTCGGGCCCGGCGACGTGGCGATGCTCGTCTCCCGCAACTACGGCCCAGTGGCCGCTCGCGGTTGGTTTCTGGACCCCGTGCAGTCGGGCGGTCAGATCCTGGAGCGGGCGAGCCACCACATCGATCTCCAGCGCGCCATCGCCGGTGAGGTGGTGGCGGTGCGCACCGCCGGCGCCGACGTGGCGCTCGCCCAGTCCGGGGAGTCGCCACCGGCGATCGAGGACGCGCTCGCGCTGACGCTCCAGTTCGCGAGCGGCGCCGTCGGCACGATCAGCGTCGCCTGGACCCCGGAGGGTCACCCGCCCGTGCACGCCCTCGACGTGCTGGATGCGCAGGCGTCGATCTGGTTGACGCTCGGGCCGGCGAGCTTCGCGCTGGGCGGCGTCGCCGCCGGCTCGGAGTTGACCGGCAGCTACGGCGACCCCATGCGCCGCTCGGTGCAGCGCTTCTTGCGGCTGGCCCGGGGCGATCGTGAAGCTCGCCCGTTCTGCACGCCCGAGGACGCCCTGGGGACGCTGGCCGTCGCCCTCAGCTGTGAGCGGGCGCTGGTCAGCGGCGAGACCGTGACCGTGGCCGCATAGCCGAGCGGGCCCGGTCAACGGCGAAACCGTGACGTGGCCGCATGGCCCGACGGCTCAGCTGACCTGATCGGGCGCGCTCGCGGGCGCCGAGTCCACGGTCTGCAACCGGCGCAGCTCGGCCAGCGGAATGTGACAGCGGATCCCGTGCCCGGCTTCCTCCTCGCGCAGCTCCGGCTCCGTCGTCTCGCAGATCTCCCCGATCTTGCGCGGGCAGCGGGTCTGGAACGGACATCCCGAGGGAGGGTCGGCGGCTGAGGGAATCTCGCCCTCGAGCCGGATCCGCAGCCGCTCGGTTTCGTTCAGCGTCGGCACCGCCGATAGCAAGGCCTCGGTGTAGGGGTGGTGGGGGGCTTCGAACACGTCGTCGGCCGGCCCGACCTCCATCACCCGCCCGAGGTAGAGGACCACGATGCGGTCCGCCAGGTAGCGGACGACGCCGAGATCGTGGCTGATGAACAGATAGGCGACATCCTCGCGCGCCTGCAGGTCGGTGAGCAGGTTGAGGATCGCCGCCTGCACCGATACGTCGAGCGCGGACGTCGGCTCATCGCAGACCACGATCCGGGGATCGCCGGCGAACGCGCGGGCGATCGCGACGCGCTGCTTGAGCCCCCCCGAGAGCTGGGATGGGCGCATCGGCAGATAGCGTTCGGGGAGCCTGACCGACTTCACGAGGGACATGAGCCGGTCGCGCAGCTGCTGGCCGCTGTAGCCACCCAGCTTGGACAGCGAACGGGAGATGAGGTGGTTGACCGAATGGCGACGGTTGAGCGCCGAATCGGGATTCTGAAACACGATCTGCAGCGCCTTCTGGTCGGGCGTCGAGCGCTTGGGAGCCTCGCCGGCCACCGCGTGGCCGTCGAGCTGCACCTCGCTGCCCTCGTCGGGTGGGATCAGGCCCATCAGGACCCGGGCCAGCGTCGTCTTGCCGCTGCCGGACTCGCCGACGAGGCCCACCGTCTCGCCGGCGGCGATCTGAAGATCGACCTGGTGCAAGCCGCGGACCGTCTGTCCCCCCATGCGAAACGTCTTGCTCGCCGATCGTATCTGCACTACGGGCTGGACGGAGCGGTCGCGCGCGCCGGCCGCCGGGGTGTGCTCGCTGACGTCGCCGAGCGGCACCGTCTCGGCGCGTTCGCTGTAGTGACAGCGGGCGCCCCGCCCGCCGCCGATCTCGTACATCGGGGGCGCCTCGGCACGGCAGCGATCGTCGGCGAGGCCGCAGCGGTCGGCGAAGATGCAGCCCGCGATAACCGAGCCGGGGGCGGGCAGCGATCCCGGGATCGTCGCCAACGGCGCGCGGGCATCGCCGATCAGGCCGCTGTCACGGCGCGGGATCGAGCGCAGCAGGCCGACCGTGTACGGGTGGCGAGGGCTCTTGAACACGTCCTGCGCCGGACCCTCCTCCACCAGCTCGCCGGCGTAGAGCACGCCGACGCGGTCGCACATCTGCGCGATCACCGCCAGGTTGTGGCTGATGAACAACAGCGACGTGTTGAACTCCTCGCGCAGCCCCCGGATCAGGTCGAGGACCTCGGCCTCGACGGTCGCGTCCAGCGCCGTCGTCGGCTCGTCAAGGATGAGCAGCGAGGGCTCGGAGGCGAGCGCAATCGCGATCACGACGCGCTGGAGCATCCCGCCGGAGAGCTGGTGCGGGTAGCGGCCCATCACGCCCTTGGGGTCTGAGATCTGCACCTTGGTCAGGATCTCCTCGGCCTGCTCAAGCGCCGGCTTGCGGTCCATGCCGTGGATCTCGTACACCTCGGCGACCTGCCGACCGACCAGGAGCGACGGGTTCAGCGCCCGTCCCGGCTCCTGGTAGACCATCGACACGTCGTCGGCGCGAAGCCGGCGCAGCTCTGACCGGTTCAGGGACAGCACGTCCCGGCCGTCGATCTCGATCGTGCCGTCGCTGACGCGCCCGTTGCGGGCCAGATACCGGATCACGGCGAGCGCGATCGTCGACTTGCCGCAGCCCGACTCGCCGACCAGGCCGAAGGACTCCCCGCGGGCGACGTGGAAGCTGACGTCGCGCACGACGCGCTGGTCGTTGCGGCGAACCCGGTAGCTGATGTCGACGTGGGAGAGCGACAGGGCGTCGCCGGCCTGCGGGCTGGCGGCGTCGAGCGTGGTGCGCGAGACGGCGCTCATGCCGAGTCCAGAGTGGATTCGATCGAGTTGGCGAGCATGTTGACGCCGATCACCAGGGTGGCGATGGCGACCGCGTCGAACAGCACCTCCCACCAGTAACCGGCGGACACTAAGCCATAGTTGGCAAAGATGTCTGACCCCCAGTTGGGCGAGGGCGGCTGCAGTCCGAAGCCGAGGAACGAGAGCGTCACCAGCGTGAACACGGCGTAGCCGAGCCGGACGGTGAACTCGACCACGATCGGGGCGAGCACGTTGGGCAGGATCTCCACGAACATGATGTACAGCGAGCTCTCGCCGCGCAGCCGCGCGGCGGCGACGTAATCCAGATCTCGCTCTACCAGCACGGCGGCCCGGACGGTGCGGGCGATCAGCGGTGTGAAGATGATCCCGATGACGATGATCAAAGGGCCGTTGGACGGCCCGAGGGCGACCACGCCGAGGATGCCGGTGACGACCAGCGGCAGCGCCAAAAACGCCTCCACGAACCGGCCGATGACATCGTCGACCCCGCCGCGGAAATAGCCCATCACCAGTCCAAGCGCCGTCCCCATCACCGTGCCCAGCAGCGTGGCCAGCGGCGCGATGATGAGGATCGGCCGGGCGCCGGTGATCACCCGGGAAAACACGTCGCGTCCCAGCTGGTCGGTGCCGAACCAGTGCGAGCTCGACGGCGCCCCGTTGATCGCCAGCAGATTCTGAGCCAGCGGATCGTGGGGAACCAGCAGCTGACCGAAGATCGCCGCGAAGATCCAGAAGCCGAGGATGACCGCACCGGCGATGAACGCCTTCTGGCGGACGAGGGTGCGCCACAGCTCGCCGCGAAGATCGGCCCCGGCGGCGCTGAGGGCGCCCGCTGATTCGACGGGGACGGTGTCGACGCTCATGTCACGCCCCGGTAGCGGATCCGTGGGTTGAGCAGCGTGAACATGATGTCGGCGATCAGGGTCGCCACCATGTAGACCACCCCGATCACGAGCACGCCGGCCTCGAGCATCGGAAAGTCGTTGTGGGTGGCCGCGTTGTAGATCAGCGAGCCGATCCCGTTGTAATGAAACAGCGTCTCCACCAGCACCAGGCCACCGATCAGGTAGCCGGTCTGGCTGGCGATCACGGTGATCGTCGGCAGCAGCGAGTTGCGCAGCACGTGGCGGCGGATCATCACGCCGCGGGGCAGCCCCTTGAGGGTCGCGGTCCGCGCGTAGTCGGAGTTGAGCGCCTCGACGGTGCCGGCGCGGGCCATCTGCTGGATGTAGCCGAACAGGATCAGCACCAGCGGGATCGCCGGCATGATCAGGTGAAACAGCTGCGTGCCGAAGCTGGATCCGGGCGGCGTGGACGCCTGGATGGGCAGCACGTTGAGCCAGATCCCGAACACGAGGATGAGCACGATCCCGGACACCACCTCCGGAATCACCGTCCCGGTCAGTCCGAAGACGCTGACCGTCCGATCGATCGGCTTGCCGAAGTTCAGCGCCGCGATCACTCCGCCGAAGATCCCGAGCGGGACGACCAGCACAAACGCGACCGCCGCCAGCTTCAGCGAGTTGACCAGCGCCGTCCCCAGCAGCGGCCCGATCGGCGCCTGATATTGGTACGAGGTGCCGAAGCTTCCGGTGACCACGTGGCCGATCCACGTGCCGTACTGGGCGATCACCGACTTGTCGGTGCCGAGCTGGTGCGACAGCGCCTTGACCGCCGACGGCGCGGCCAGCGGCCCGAGGATCGCCCGGGCGGGATCGCCGGGGAGTACCTGGGCGGCGAAGAACACGATCACGCTGAGGATCCACAGCGTGATCAGCCCCAGCCCGACGCGCTTGGCGATGAACAGGGCCATCAACGCACGTCGCGGATCGGATCCAGCGCAGGCGGGCGGCTTTGGCCGCGTGCGATCCACGAAGCCGTGTGTGCCCCGCGGCGACGATACGGTGGCGGTTCCCTTCCTCGCCCTTGCACTGTTGACGGTTCTTTCACACTGCGCTGCCGCTGTCAAGCGGCAAGCCACCGAGAACGCCGCTGACGACGTTGGCCGCTTGAACGATTTCATCCAGATCTGCTCCCTCCCGGGGCGTGTGGCTCGCGCCCCCGTGCAACGGCACGAACAGCAGCAGCGCGGGGACGATGGCCGTCAGATGCTGGGCGTCGTGCCCGGCCCCCGACCAGGTCTCGGTCGCCGGGATCCCCCGCTGCGCCGCCGCCGCCAGCGCCGCCGCTGCCAGTCCGGGATCCATCGTCACCGGCTCGCCGGCCCGGACCAGGTGAAGCTCCGCTGTCACCCCGCGCCGCTGCGCGATCTCCATCACGGCGGCGCGGATCTTGGCCTCGACGCGGCCCAGCGAACCGGACGAGGTGCCGCGCACATCGATCCCGAGCCGAGCCTCACCCGGGATCACGCTGACCGCCCCGGGGAGGATCCGGATCGTGCCGACGGTGGCGACGGTCTCGGCGGGCTCGGCCCGCGCCGCCGCCTCGACCGCCAGCACGAGCTCGGCCCCAGCGGCCAGCGCGTCGTGGCGTGCGGCCATCGACACTTCGCCGGAGTGGCCGGACTCGCCGTGGATCTGCACCGCGAACCGGCGCGGCGACGCCACCGTGGTGACGACCCCGAGCTCGTGCAGCTCGCCTCGCTGGGCGACGTGGACTTCGGCGTGGGCCCGCAGTCGCGCCACCGGCGGAGCGACCCGCGGCAGGTCCGCCAGCCGCTCCAGATGGGCGGCGAGCGCGTCGGCGGCGCTGATCCCGGCGACGTCGTGCAGGTCGTCGAGCTCGGACCGGGTGAGGCTGCCGACCAGCAGACGCGAGCCGACGGTGCCGGCGCCGAAGCGGGGCGCCTCCTCGGCGGCGCACACCAGCAACCCGGCGCGGACGTCGGCGTCGCGCTCCCGCAGGTCTGACACCAGCTCGAGCCCGAGCACGGTTCCCAGCGCGCCGTCATAGCGACCGCCGTCGGGCACCGTGTCCAGATGGGACCCGGATGTGACGACGTCGCCCTCCCAGCCGCCCGGGAGCGCCCACAGGTTGCCGTGGGGATCGATCCCCGGCTCCAGCCCCAGCTCGCGCGCCCAGGCGGCGACCTGGAGCATCGCCGCGGCCTCCGCCGGCGAGTAGGCGGGCCGGTCGGCACCCCCCTGAGGACCGCGCGCGATGGTCCACAGGGCCTCGAGGCGCTGCGCGATGCGGTCCCGGTCAGGCAAGTGCGTACTGGGCCAGCGGCTTGCCCAGCATCGCCTCGACCTCGGGGTACACGCTGGGCTCGCGGACGCCGTCGCCCAGAGGCACATTCGCCTTGGGAACGTGCAGTACGGCAACCTCATCACCCTCCCGCAGATCGGCGATGGAGATGATCCGTCCGGTCTGCACCGACAGCGTGGCGAGCACGTCGGGGAACGTGGCGAGGCGCTCGCCGCCGGACTCGGCGGTCATGAACTCGTTGACGAAGCCCAGCTCCAGCTCGCCGACGTGCACCGATCCGATGTCGAACGCGTTCTCGGTCCGCAGGAGCTTTTTGTGCACGGCGCCGCGGGCGACGATGGCCCCGTTGAGGTGATCGGCAGTCACCTCGATCATCCGCCCCGGACCACGCGGCTGCACGGCCAGGATCGACTCGCCGAGCGACAGCGCGAAGCTGATCGCGCCGACGGCGGCGTGGTCGGCCACGAACGATGCCGGCAGCGGATTGCGAGCGCACGATATGAACCCGCCCGACTGGTCGGCGGCGGTCCGCAGCACGTTGGCGGTGTGGCGGACGGTGCCCCGGGTGACCACCTCCAGGTAGCGGTTCTCGGCGCGGTTGCCGCCGGCGACCGCCTGCACGGTCTCGTGGTCGTCGTCGGCGGCCAGGCCGAAGGAGCCCATCTTGCCGGTCGGGTGGGCGCGCCCGTCGCCGGCGGCGTCGACCACGAGCGTCCCCAGGACGGCGGAGGCGACCCAGCCGTTGCACGTGGTGGAGGAGCCGTTCTGGGCGGTCACCGTGCCGATGATGGGTTGGCCGACGGTCTCGATCAGCAGCTCCAGCGCGCGCACGTAGTCGCCGGGGCGCATCTCCCAGCCGATCGCCGCCGGCGCGCCGATCGCCGACACCGTGGCCAGCAACGCGTCGGGATCGAGCTCGTCCAGGGTCACCAGGCGCGGCGTCCCGTACTGGACCGCGGTGGTGCCGACGAGCAGACCGTGATCGACCCATCCGCCGCCGCCGGCGGCGAGCACGGATCCGCCAGCCACGGCGGCCTGCACGGCATTCAGATCGAGCTCCCTCATGCCGCCGTCTCCGCCGTGGGCAGGCCGAGCCCGTGCTCGGCCGCGCACCGTCGCGCCTCGTCATAGCCGGCGTCGGCGTGACGCAGGACCCCGATCGCGGTGTCGACGTGCAGCGCGGCGGCCAGCCGGTCGGCGGCGTCGCCGTCGCCGGTGGCGACCACCGTCATGCCCGCGCTCTGCGAGTAGCCGGCGTACCCCCCGCCGCCGGCGTGCAGTGCCACCAGGTCCGCGCCGGCCGAGGTGTTGAGCAGGGCGTTGAGCAGCGGCCAGTCGCTGACGGGGTCAGAGCCATCGGCCATGTCCTCGCTGATGATGTTGGGATGGGTCATCGCACCTGAATCCATGTGGTCGCGGGTGAACGCTACGGGCGCCCGCAGACGGCCCGCGGCGACGGCCTGGTTGACGGCCAGCCCGAGCCGGGCCCGCTCACCGTGGCCGAGCCACGCGATTCGGGCGGGTAGCCCCTGCCGGGTGACGTGCGTCTGAGCCAGGCCGATCCAATCGCTGATCCGCGGCACGTCGGCGAACAGCTCCTGCGCGCACATCTCATCGATCACCGCCAGATCGGAGTCCTCGCCCGACAGGCAGATCCAGCGAAACGGTCCGATCCCGCGGCAGAACAGCGGCCTCAGGTAGCGGGCGGTGAAGATGTCGATCGTCAGGGCATCGCGGACTCCGCCGGCGGCGGCGTGCGGGCGGATGTTGTTGCCGTAGTCGAACACGACCGCGCCCCGTTCCCGGAGCGCCAGCATGGCGTTCACGTGGCGCACCAGCGTGGCCAGGGCCAGCGCCTCGAGCTTCCCCGGATCGCCGCGCCGCAGCGCCGCCGCCTGCGCCGGTCCGATCCCGATCGGCAGGTAGCCGCTGCGCAGATCGTGTGCCGCCGTCAGGTCGGTGACCACGTCGGGGATGAGCGCCCGGGTCAGCAACCCCTCGAGCAGCTCGGCCGCGTTGGCGACGACCGCCACGGCGATCGCCTCTCCGGCGTCCCGGGCCGCCAGCGCGGCGTCGAGTGCCTCATCGATGTCGCCGGTGACCACGTCGACGTTGCCCGCCGTGCAGCGCTGGTGGGCCTTGTCGGCGTCGGCCTCGGCGATCAGGCTGACGCCGCCGAGCATCCGGGTGATCGCCACCGGCTGCGCCGCGCCCATCCCGCCCAGCCCGGCGGTGACCACCAGCCGGCGGCGCAGCGTGCCGCCGAAGTGCTCGCGTGCCACCTGGGCAAACGTCTCGTAGGTGCCCTGGAGCACCCCTTGGGCCCCGATGTACTGCCAGCAGCCGGCCGTCAGCCCACCCCAGGCGATCAGGCCGCGGCGCTCCAGCTCGTAGAAGACCTCGGGGGTGGCCCAGCGGCCGACGAGGTTGCCGTTGGCCAGCAGCACCGCCGGCGCGCGCGGCCCGGTGGGCAGGACGGCGATCGGCTTGCCCGACTGGACGAGCAGCGTCTCCCCGTCGCGCAGGCGCTTGAGCGCCGACACGATGGCGGCCAGGCTCGGATGGTCGCGAGCCACCTTGGCGTGCGCCGCGTAGACGACCAGCGCATCCGGGTCCTCGGCAATCGCGAGGTTGTTCTCCAGCAGCCGCAGGATGGCCTCCTGGCGCCAGCCGCGGCACCGCAGCGCGGTCTCAGCCACCGACGCCCGCCGTCGACCGGGTGCCGACGGCCCGCCCACCCGCGGCGAGGAAGTCACCGTCTCCGGGACCGGCCAGCACCCGCTCCCCGTCCCACGCCTGCCGGCCGCGGGAGAACGTCGCGATCACCCGCCCCCGCAGCCGACGCCCGGCGTAGGGACTCCAGCCGGCGGAGGTGACGAGCTGCGTTGGATCGATCTCCCACTCGGCGGCCGGATCGAGCACCATCACGTCGGCGTCCGCCCCGGGCGCCAGGCTGCCCTTGCACGGCCACAACCCGAACCGCCGCGCCGGCGCCTCGCTGACCAGCCGGACGAGGTCGGCGGGTCCGAGCGCGTCGTGAACCAGGGCCACGATCAGCTCCACGCCGGGGGCACCGGCCGACACGGCGAAGATGTCGGGCCCGCGCTTACGGCTCACCGGCCAGCCGACGTGGTCGGAGGAGATCAGGTCAAGCCCGGTCGCCGGCAGCGGGTCGGCGCGCAGCGGCGGATTGATCTTCGCGGCAGCGCCCTGGCGCGTCAGCTCGGATTCGTCGAGCAACAGGTAATGGGGACACGTCTCGGCGCTGACATCGACGCCGTCGAGGCGGGCCTGAGCCACCAGCGCGACGCCGCGCGGCGTCGAGACGTGGCAGATGTGCAGGCGGACGCCGGTGGCCCGCGCCAGCTCCAGGCAGCGAGCGATCGCCTCGTGCTCGGCGACAGGGGGCCGCGAGCGCGCGTGGGCCAGCGGGTCGGGATGGGCGAGGCCGCCTCCCGCCGCCTGCTCGGCGGCGATCCCGGCGCGCACGATCTCGTCGTTCTCGGCGTGCACCCCGGCGAGGCCGCCGGCCTGCGCGATCGCCGCAAACGCCGCCAGCAGCTGGCCGTCGGGGATGCGGGGAAAGCGCTGCGGGTGGGTCTCGAACGTCGACAGCTTGAACGCCGCCGCGCCGGCATCGACCAGGTCCTGGACGTCCTCGATCGGCCCGCGCGGGGGAACGGTCGCCCACAGCGCGACGTCGACCACCGCCTCGCGGCGAACGTCGGCGACCTTGGCTTCGAATGCGGCTAGCGAGTCGATCGGGCCGGCGGCGTCGTAGGGCATGTCGACGATCGTGGTCACGCCGCCCGCGGCGGCCGCCCGGGTGCAGCGCTCGATCCCCTCCCCGGCGTAGCTGCGGGTGTGGACGTGGACGTCGACCGCGCCCGGCAGGAGCAGCGCGTCGCCGAAGTCGAGCGCCCCCGGCTGCGGTGGACCGACGCTCACGATCCGGCCGTCGCTCACGGTCAGCCCGGCGCGGTGGGCGGACCCGTCCGGATCAAGGATCCTGCCCGAGATCTTCTCGTTCAGTGAGATTGTGCAAGGATACAGATCGGCTTCAACGTGACAACCATCTCAACCAGCGAGACGATTGTCCTCAGCGGTGACGGGCTCACCGTGGACCGGGTGCTGGCCGTGGCGCGGGGCCGGCCACGGGTGGTGCTCGACGAGGCGGCGCTCGTCCGCGTCCGGGCGGCGCGCGACGTCGTGGACCGAGCGCTGGCCACCGGCGAGTCCGTTTACGGGCTCAACACCGGGCTCGGATCGCTCGCCCGCCATCACATCCCGCTGGAGGAGATCGGGGCGTTCTCGTTCGCCACCGTGGCCGACCAGGTTGCCTCCTACGGCCGGCCGCTGGCCACCGACGTCGTCCGCGCGATGCTCGTGTCCCGCGTCAACGGCATGCTCAAGGCCGGCGTCGGCGTGCGCCGGGAGCTGATCGAGCTGCTGGTGGCACTGCTCAACCAGCGCGTGCATCCGGTGGTGCGGATGATCGGCTCGGTCGGGCAGGGCGACCTGTCGGAGATGGCCGACATCGGCAAGGTGGCGATCGGCCGCGGCTGGGCCGAGTACGAGGGCGAGACGATGCCCGGGGAGGAGGCGCTGGGACGGGCCGGGATCGCCCCGATCGAGCTCGGAGCCAAGGAGGCCATCGGGCTGATCAGCTCCAATGGCGTGACGATGGGACGGGGATCGCTGGTCCTGGTCGATGCCGCCGATCTGATCGAGAGCATGCAGATCGCCGCGGCGCTGAGCTTCGAGGCGTTCGCCGCGAACCTGTCGGTGATCCACCCGGCGGCGGCGCGGGCCCGCCCCCACAGCGGTCAGCAGACCGCGATGGCGCGGCTGCGGGAGTTGCTGGAGGACTCCGAGCTGTGGCGACCCGGAGCGGCGCGCAACCTCCAGGACCCGCTGTCGATCCGCTGCGTCCCCCAGACCCACGGTGCCCTCTACGACGCCCTGTCGGTGGCCCGGGGGCTGATGGAGATAGAGCTCAACTCGGCCGCCGACAACCCGCTGGTGCTGATCGACGAGGCGGCGATCGTCTCGGTCGGGAACTTCGACGTGACCTCGCTGGCAATGGCGTTCGACTACGTCCGGCTCGGTATCGCCCACGCCGCCCAGGTGGCCAACGAACGCGTCCAGAAGCTGCTGTGGCATCACTTCAGCGGGCTTCCCACCGGGCTCGCCCGCCAGGAGGGGCCAACCGGGGGTCTGCGCCCGCTCGGGCGCTCGTTCGCGGCGCTGGCCTCCGAGGTGCGCTTCCACGCCAATCCCGTGTCGCTGGACTACCGCGGCCAGCTGGCCGAGGGCGTCGAGGACCACGCCTCGATGGCTCCGCTGGCGGTCAGCACCACGTCGACGCTGGTCGGTGTGATGCATCGTCTGGTCGCGTTGGAGCTGATCATCGCCGCGCAGGCGGTCGATCTCCGGGGCGGGCCGTCGCGGCTCGGCGGCGGCACCGGGCGCGCCTACGGACTGGTTCGCGAGTACGCCGGCACGCTGACCGACGAGACCGACTGGAACGCCGACATCGAGGGCCTGGCCCAGCTCGTCGGGGAGGGCGGCCTCGCCCGCCGCGTAGCCCGGGTGGCCGGCAGCCGGCCGGCGTTGTCCGAGCACCCGCTCCCGGGGATCTAGATCCCATGCCGTCGGGCGCCTTGGAGCGCGCGGTCGATCTGTTGCAGCTGCTCGCCGAGCAGCCCGCCGACCGCACCGTCCCCGAGCTCGCCGACGAGGCCGGGATGCCGACCAGCACCGCCTACCGGCTGCTCGGCGAGCTGCAGCAGCACGGCCTCGTCCAGCGCGCCTCCGAGGGCACGGTCGCGCTCGGCACCCGGCTGGTGGCGCTGGGCCGAACCGCCGAGGTCGGTCTGCGCGAGCGACTCGTGGCACCCGCGAGCGCGGTGATGTCCGAGCTGTGCGACGAGGTGGGGGAGACGGTGATCCTCGCCGCCCCCTGCGCGCTGGAGGCGATCGCCCTGCACGTGGTGGAGACCGAGATCCATTCGATGCGGCTGTCGTATGCGGTGTTTCGGCGCGGGCCGATGCACCGGGGGGCCTCGGGCAAGATCCTCGCGGCCCACCTGGAGGCGGCCGATCGGGAGCGGCTGGTCAGCGAGGTGGGCGGCTCGGCGCTGGCGGCCGAGCTGGGGCAGATCCGCGCCGACGGGTACGTGGTGACCTTCGGCGAGCTCGACGCCGGGGCGGTGGCGGTGGCGGCACCGATCCTGGACCGGCGCGACCGGCTGGTGGCGGGCCTGTCGATCGCCGGTCCGGTCCAGCGGATCGCCGGCGACCTGCCGCGGATCACCGCTGCGGTGACCGCCGCCGCGGGCAGGATCGAGCGCGCCCACCAGGCCTGAAGCGGCGACGCGCCGGCGCGTTGGCCTGGCTGGCGACTGCCGCCGCGTGTCGGCCCGGCTGGGTGACTCCCGGGCGTAGGATTAAAGGCCGGCGCATCGGGTGAGCACTCGCCGCGCCCGCCCGGCTCGGGGTGACCTTGAGCGACACGACCACAGAACCGGCGGGGCCGCCGAACATCGGGCGTACGCTGGTGCGTCCGCCTCGCCGCGGACCGAGGGTGCCGGTCGGACAGGGACCGCGGCTCGGCAAGCACGCCGAAGCGGGCGCCGACCTCGACGTTCCGCGCGGGCTGGCCGCGCTCAGCCTGGACGCGCTCTCCAGCGTCGCCTACGGCCCCCAGGCGATCATGGCGGTGCTGATCCTGGCCGGCGCATCGGCGTTACGCTGGACACTGCCGATCACGCTGGTGATCACCGGGATGCTCGTGCTGCTGGTGATCTCGTATGCGCAGGTGATCACCGCCCATCCCGACGGCGGTGGCGCCTACGCCGTCTCCAAGTCCAACCTCGGACCCTGGCCGGCGCTGCTCGCCGCCGCCTCACTCGTCGTCGATTATGCGCTCACCGTGGCGGTCAGCCTCGCCGCCGGCGCCGCCAGCCTGGCCAGCGTGTTCCCGAGTCTGAACCACCATCTGCTGCTGGTGGCCCTGGCCGGACTGGCGTTGCTGACCGTGATCAACATGTTCGGGATCAGCGAGTCGGCCAAGTTCCTGATCGCACCGGCAGCCATCTTCCTGGTGAGCATCCTGGCGACGATCTTCCTCGGGCTGGTGCGCGCCCACCCCGAGGCGACGATCGGAACCCACGAAGTCCCGACGATCACGGCGTCGCTGGGGGTCATCCTGATCCTCAAGGCGTTCGCCTCGGGCTGTTCAGCGGTGACCGGGATCGAGGCGATCGCCAACGGCGTGCCCGCGTTTCGTCAGCCGCGAGCCCGGACAGCGCAACGGACCGAGATCACGCTGGGGATCCTGCTCGGGGTCATGCTGGTCGGGCTGGGGGTCCTGATCCACATCCATCACGTGCAGCCGCGCGGCGGCGTCACCGTGCTGGCCCAGCTGACCGCCGGCTCACTGGGGGCCGGCTGGCCGTTCTACGTGTCCAACCTCGCCGTCTGCGCGGTGCTGGGGCTGGCCGCCAACACCAGCTTCGGGGGCCTGCCGGTGCTGATGAGCCTGCTGGCCAGGGACCATCGGCTACCCCATGCCTTCTACCTGCGGGCCGAAAAACCGGTGTACCGGATCGGGATCATCTCGCTCGCGGTCCTGGGGGCGCTGCTGTTGCTGGTCTCGGGTGCTGTGGTCGACAACCTGATCCCGCTGTATGCGATCGGAGTGTTCATCGGGTTCACGCTCAGTCAGGTGGGGCTGGTCCGGCATTGGCGGCAGGAGCGTCCCAATCGCTGGCGGTTGCGGGTCGCCGTCAACGGCGTGGGTGCGGCGATGACCGCGATCACCGTGCTCGTCCTGCTCGGCAGCAAGTTCGTGGAGGGTGCCTGGGGAGTGGTGATCGCGGTGCCCCTGCTGATGCTCATGTTTCACCGCACAGAGCTCTACTACGCGGACGTCGGCCGCGAGCTCAAGCTCGGCCTCACGCCACCGCACCCCGTCCGGCACGACAGCGTGGTCATCGTGCCGACCTCGACCGTCAACCTGCTCACCGAACGCGCCGTCAGCGCGGCGCTGTCGATGGGGGAGACGGTGGTGGCGGTATCGGTCGCCGCCGACGACGAGGAGCGCGAGCGGCTCGAGCGCGAATGGGCGGAGTGGGCGTGCGGCATCCCGATCGAGGTGATCGTCGACCCCCACCGCTCGTTGGTGCGCTCCGTGCTGAGCTACGTCGGCTCGATCGAGCGAGGGGACGCGGTCGTGACCGTGCTGATCCCGGAGGTCCTGCCCCGCAGGCGGCGCCACGAGATCCTGCACAACCAGCGGGGCCGGCTGCTGGCGGCAGTGCTGAAGGCGCGAACCGACGTGATCGTGGCGACGGTGCCGTTCAAGTTGCACGATTAGGTTCTGGGATGAGCGGCGCGCGCCCGGGGTCCGGAGCGTCGGCAAACGTCCGTCCGCGCCCGGGCCGGATCTGCCGGCGGACGTTTGCGTCCCCAGCGTCGGCAAACGTCCGTCCGCGCCCGGGCCGGATCTGGCGGCGGACGTTTGCGTCCCCAGCGTCGGCAAGCGTCCGCCCGTCCGGTGAGCGAGGCGCGGGGTGGACGTTTGCCGACGGCCCGGCGCGCGCCCGCCCCGGCTCAGGGGCGAGCGAGCCTGGCCCGCCGGGCTCGCGGCATCGGCTAGAGGATCTTGCGCTTCTCGGCCTCGAACTCGGCGTCGGTGAGCACTCCGCTTGCCCTCAGCTCACCGAGCGTTTGCAGTGCAGCGAGCCGGTCGCCTGGCTGATGGGCCGGAGCGGGGGTGACGGCGGTCTGGGCTGGCGCGATCCGGTTCTCGGTCCGGTACTCGGTTTGGTCCCATTGGTTGGTGGCCGCCCAGCGCCGTTGCTGGCGTTGCTGCACGCGTCCGTGAACGGAGCTGGCGACGGCGACTCTGGCGGCGGTCTTGATCAGGCTCATCACGTTCTCGTTTCAATGTGGCTGCGGCATGCTCTGAATCGAGTCCTCCGGTCAGTGGGGCTCGGTGACGTCGAGTGCCTCGATGACCTCTTCTGGCGCGATGCGGCCGTCCGCCACCAGGCGGGCTCCGTGGCGCCCGAGTGATGTGGCCAGGGAGACGGCCCACAGGTTCTCGTAGATGAGGATGCCGGCGAGGCTCCCCGGCGCGATCGCGGAACCGATCTCGGCGAAGTCGGACTCGTCGAGAAGCCCTGAGGAGACCCCTTCCCAGACCCCGAGATCGACTCCTTCGGGATTGTCGAGCTGGTTCAGGTCGACCTTGGTCACGGCCCCGTCGCTGTCCCTGGCGACGAATTCGAGGTCCAAGACGCGGATGACTCCGCGATCGACGGCATTAAGCAGCGTCGAGAAGTCTTCGTCGGTGAACCGCCCGGCGGGAAACTCGACCGCCAGGTAGTCGATCGGCCCAAGCTCGTCATCGTTCACGCTTACCTTCTGGTCCGCTGGTGGGAACTGCTGCTCGGCCGGGCAGCATGGCGGATCATCTCCATCGCCGCGCCCCCGGTCAACGGGCGGAGAGGGTTGAGCTCTGGGCGTGCGCCCACGAGCCGCCCGCGTCGCGACGACGGGCGCGCGGCGCCGGCGGCACCAGCTGATCCGCCGCGCCCGGGCGCAGTACGACGATCTCGCCGGGGGCGTTGGCCAGCAGCCAGGCGACGTCTTCGGGTCCGAACCCGGGTCCGCCGCGGATCGCTGCCGCGATCACGATCCGCTCGAAGCGCTCGTTGGCGATCGTCTGACGCAGGGCGTGGCGGTAAGTCCGGCCCCGCTCCACGCGGGCGTCCACCGGCACGCCGAACGCGGCGGCGCGCTGCTCGATCGCCTCCTGCAGGGGGATCGCGACCGCCGCCTGGCGCGGCAGCGGCGATTCCAGAGGGAGCGTCAGCGGCACCCGCGCCAGGAACACCGGCAGCAGTGTCGCCTCCTCGGCCCGGGCCAGCCGCAGCGCCGCGTCCAGCGCGCGCCGCGACAGTGCCGAGGCGACGAACGGGAACAGGATGCGACGGCCCCCCGGCTCCGGAGCAGGCAACGAGGCTTGCCGCCGATCGCGACGTTGGCGCAATCCGAGCCCGGCGAGCGCCGCGCCGAGGACGACGACGAGCGCGATTAGGGCGGCCGTCATGGCTCGTCGCTCGCCCGCTGGGTTCGGTCGGCGACGATCCGCAGGTCGATACCCGGAAGCAACGACATCAGTCGCAGCGGCAGCGGCGGCCGCAGGAATCTCCGCAGGGCGCTGCGCGGAGCGGGCGCTCCCATCAGCAGGTACGTGGTCCCCCGTTCGCCGGCGACCCGCTGGGTGACCGCGGCGACGTCGGAGCCGTGCTCCACCAGCAGGTGCGCGCCGAGCACGCTGGTCAGCCGCCGCAGCGCGGCCAGCTGTTCACGCTCGGTTTCGCTGAGGTCGGCGGCCTCTGTCACCCACAGCACGTCGAGCTCCGCCCCTAAGCGCTGCGCCGAGCGCCAGGCGCGACGGACCACGCGTTGGCTGCCGGGATTCGGGCTGACCAGCGCCAGCAGCCGTTCGGCGATCGCGCGCGGCGCGGCGCGGTCGGCGAACCGGTCCCCGCGGCCGGGGACGCCGGCGTCGACGGGAATGCGCTTGTGCTCGACCTCCTCGGCGACCTGGCGCAGGGCGACCTCGCGCAGGGCGGAGAGGTTCTCCAGCTTGAAGAAGTTGTTCAGCGCGCTGGGGACGCGTTCCTGTGGGTACACCTTGCCGGAGCGCAGGCGCTCGATCAGCGAATCCGGCGTGATGTCGATCAGCACCACATCGTCGGCGGAGGTCAACACCGCATCGGGCACGGTCTCGCGCACGCGGGTGCCTGTCAGCTCGAGGACCTGGTCGTTGAGGCTCTCCAGGTGCTGGACATTGACCGTCGAGTAGACGTCGATGCCGGCGGCGAGCACGTCGACGATGTCGGTGTAGCGTTTGGCGTGCTCGGTGCCGGGAGCATTGGTGTGCGCCAGCTCGTCGATCAGGCACAGCTCAGGGGCCCGGAGCAGGATCGCTCGCAGGTCCATCTCCTCCAGCGCGGTGCCGCGGTAGCGGAGCTGGCGACGGGGGATGACCTCCAGCCCCTCCGCCTGGACCAGCGTGTCGCTGCGCCCGTGGGGCTCCAGATAGCCGATCACGACGTCACGCCCGGCCACCGCCTCGGCTTGTCCCTCCTGGAGCATCGCGTAGGTCTTGCCGACGCCGGCGGCCATGCCCAGGAACACCTTGTAACGGCCCCGGCGGACTGCCGCCGAGCCGATCCCGGAATCGAGCCAGGGCGCCGTCGCCGTCCTCACGCCCCGAGCAGGTTGTGGACGATCAAGTCGATCAGCTTGATTCCGACGAACGGCGCGATCAGGCCACCGAGGCCGTAGATCCATAGGTTGCGGCGCAACAGCGCGCTGGCGCCGATCGGCCGGTAGGCGACGCCTTTGAGCGAGATCGGGATCAGCAGCGGGATCACCAGCGCATTGAAGATGATCGCCGAGATCACCGCCGAGCGCGGCGTGCCGAGATCCATGACGTTGAGCACGTGCAGCGGACCCTTGGCGGGGGGGTGGGTCGAATACGCGTAGGTGCTGATGAAGATCGCCGGCAGGATGGCGAAGTACTTGGCTACGTCGTTGGCGATGGAGAACGTGGTCAGCGCGCCGCGGGTGATCAGCAGCTGCTTGCCCACCTCGACGATCTCGATGAGCTTCGTGGGGTTGGAATCGAGGTCGACCATGTTCCCGGCTTCGCGCGCCGCCTGGGTGCCGGTGTTCATGGCGACCCCGACGTCGGCCTGGGCCAGCGCGGGCGCGTCGTTGGTGCCGTCACCGGTCATCGCCACCATCCGCCCCGCGCCCTGCTGCTCCTTTATCAGCTTCAGCTTGGCCTCGGGGGTGGCTTGCGCGAGGAAGTCGTCGACGCCGGACTCCTCGGCGATCTTGGCCGCGGTGAGGCGATTGTCGCCGGTGATCATGATCGTGCGGATGCCCATCGAGCGCAGGTGATCGAAACGCTCGCGCATACCCTCCTTGATCGTGTCCTTGAGGTGGATGACGCCCATCACCTGGGAGTCGCGGGCGACCGCGAGCGGGGTCCCGCCGTCACGGCCGATGCGGTCGAGCACCGGCTGGAGGTCCCGGGGCGGGCGGCCCCCCTCACCGGTGACGAAGCCGATGATCGCGTCGCCGGCCCCCTTGCGCAGCTGGTTGCCGTTGAGGTCGACGCCGCTCATCCGGGTCTGCGCGCTGAATGGCACGAACTCGGCATGCAGGTGCGACAGGTCGTGCTCGCGGATTCCGTACTGCTTGGCGAGCACCACGATCGACCGTCCCTCCGGGGTCTCGTCGGCCAGCGAGGACAGCTGCGCGACCTCGGCCAGCTCGGCCTCGGCGACGCCCGGCATCGGGATGAACTCGGACGCGAGCCGGTTGCCGATCGTGATCGTGCCTGTCTTGTCGAGCAGGAGGACGTCGACGTCGCCGGACGCCTCCACGGCACGACCGGACAGCGCGAGCACGTTGCGCCGCACCAGGCGGTCCATGCCGGCGATCCCGATCGCCGACAGCAGCGCGCCGATCGTGGTCGGAATCAGCGCGACCAGCAGCGAGATCAGCGTCGTCTCGGAGATCGGCGTCCCGGCGAACAGGCCGAATGGGCGCAGGGTGGCGACCACGATCATGAAGATCAGGGTCAGTCCGGCGAGCAGGATGTTCAGCGCGATCTCGTTCGGGGTCTTGCGCCGCGACGCGCCCTCCACTAACGCGATCATGCGGTCCAGGAACGACTGTCCCGGCTCTTGGGTTATCTCTACCACGATCCGGTCAGACAGCACCCGGGTGCCGCCGGTCACGGCGCTGCGATCGCCCCCCGACTCCCGGATTACCGGCGCGGACTCCCCGGTGATCGCCGACTCGTCGACCGACGCGATCCCCTCGATCACCGTCCCGTCGCCAGGGATCAGCTCACCGGCCTCGACGACCACGAGGTCGCCCCTGGCCAGGTCGGCCGCCACCTTGGTCTGCCCGTCGTGTAGCCGCGCGACCGTCTCCTGTCGCGTCGAGCGCAGCGACTCAGCCTGGGCGCGCCCGCGACCCTCGGCGAACGCCTCGGCCATGTTGGCGAACACGACCGTCAGCCACAGCCAGAAGGAGATGACGAACGTGTACCAAGCGGGATCGTTGCCCCCGAGGGCGTTGCCGCCGAACACCTGGATCAGCCAGGTGACGGTGGTGATGGCAGCGCCGATCTCCACCACGAACATGACCGGGTTGCGGATCTGCACCCGCGGATCCAGCTTGACCAGGCTGTCGAGCAGCGCCCGCTTGACGATGTCGCGCCGGAACAGTGACACCGCCTGGCGCTCGTGGGGCTGCGCCGGAAGCTTGCGATCCGACGGGGCGGCGGGGGTTTCGATGGACATCAGCGGCCTCTAGGGAAGTCGATTGAGCGCGAGGTTCAGGGCGAGCACGTTGACCCCGGGCTCCCCGGAAAAACCAAGCCCGCGGCCGTGGGTGTAGGTCGAGATCAGCCGGTCGACCTCACCGATGGCGAGGTGGCGAACGGAGGCGACCCGGTGAGCCTGGATGTCGGCGTTGGCGATCGAGATGTCGGGGTCGATGCCCGAGGCGGAGGTGTCGGCGGCGTCCACCGGCACCTCGTCGGTGGTCAAGCCGGGGTCATACGGCTTCTCCAGCGCCAGGTATGCCTTGATGTTGGCCGCGATCGCCCGCTCGGTGGCGATCGAGTTCGGACCCAGGTTGGAGAACGCGGTGGCGGCGGCGTTGTCGGACGGGACGGTGGCCGACGGGCGCGTCTGGAAGTACCTCGGATCCGGCCGGGTGACCGGATTGCCGTTGGCATCGAGCTTGACCTTTCCGGTCTCGGCGTTGATGACCGGGTCGGCGAACTGCTGGCCGATGATCTCGGAGCCGACGAGCTTGCCGTCCACATAGACCTTCTGGCCGTTGGCGTTGCCGGGGAAGGCGACCTGGGCGACGCCGGTGATCACCAGGGGATAGGCGACGCCGAGCACCAAGGTGAGCACGAGGATTCCGATTGCCGAGGTGACGATGTCGCGTTTCATCAGTAGAGATGTCCGGTGAGGCCCTGCACGATCGGACCGAGGAGCAGGGCGGGGAAGAAGGTGAGGGCGCCGACGAGGACGATCACGCCGATCAGCAGGACCACGAACGTCGGGTTGTCGGTCCGCATCGTGCCCAGTCCGGCGGGGCTGACCCGCTTGCCGGCCAGCGATCCGGCGACGGCGAGCGCGAACAGGATTGGAACGTAACGGGCGAACAGCATGTCGAAGCCGCCGAGCAGGTTGGCGAACGTGATGCCGTGCGAGCCGAGATTGCCGGCATGGGGCTGGATGAAAGCGGCGTAGCCGGGGAACGCCGAGCCGTTGTTGTTGGCCTGGCTCAGGTAGGCGTAGAACGTCTCCGAGAACCCCTGGGGGCCGGTGGCGGCGGCCGAGATCGACCGCCGGCCCGCCGAGCTGGCCGTTGCCATCGCGGTGCAGAACAGGGCCGCCAGGGGGGTGATCAGGATCCCCAGCGAGACCAGCTTGATCTCGCGCGCCTCGATCTTCTTGCCCAGGTACTCCGGGGTGCGGCCGACCATCAGGCCACCGATGAACACCGACAGCAGGACGTAGAGCAGGATCGAGTAGAGGCCGGTGCCGACGCCGCCGAAGATGACCTCGCTGGCCGACAGGTTGGCCATCGGCACCGCGCCGCCGATGCCAGTGAAGGACTCAATCGAGCTGTTGACCGCACCGCACGACGTCACTGTGGTGATGACGTCGAACAGGGCGGAGCCAGCGATCCCGAAGCGCTGCTCCTTGCCCTCCAGGTTCCCCCCGACCGAGCCGGGGATGACCCCCGTGTGAAGACCGGCGGCGTGCTGGGCGGGCGATCCGTGGGCCTCGGCGATGTAGGCGACGATCACCGCGCCGAGGAACATCAACATCATCGCGCCGTAGATGGCGTAGCCCTGGCGGCGATTGCCGGTCATCCGGCCGTACATGAACACCAGCGCCGCCGGGATGATCAGCACCGCCAGCATCTCCACGAGGTTGGTGAAGCCGTTCGGGTTCTCGAACGGGTGCGCGGAGTTGACGTTGAAGACGCCGCCGCCGTTGGTGCCGAGTTCCTTGATCGCCTCCTGCGAGGCGACGGGGCCGGTGGCGATCGTCTGGGTCAGGCCGGTGACCCCGTGCGCCGTGAAGTACCCGGCGAAGGTCTGGATCGAGCCCTGGGAGATCAGGACCAGGGCGACGATGATCGACAGCGGCAGGAGCAGGTACAGGACGGTGCGGATCAGGTCCTGCCAGAAGTTGCCCAGGCTCTTGCTCGTCCGGCCGATGATCCCGCGGATCAGCGCGACGGCGACGGCGATGCCGACCGCCGCCGACAGGAAGTTCTGCACCGCCAGCCCGGCCATCTGGCTGAAGAAGCTCATCGTCGTCTCGCCGCCGTAGTACTGCCAGTCGGTGTTGGTGACGAACGACGACGTGGTGTTGAACGTGACGTTCGCCGGCGCGGAATGGAAACCCTGGGGGTTCAGGCCGGTGAAGCTCCACAGCGTCTGGGTGCGGAGGATGAAGTAGAGAAGCAGCCACCCGGAGAGCGAGAAGATGATCAGGCTCTTGGCGTAGGCCTTCCAGTCCTGGCTGTGGTGGGGGTCGACGCGCAGGATGCGATACAGCAGGCGCTCAGGGCCGCCGACGATCCGATCCATGAACGTGCGCTCGCCGGAATACACGGCGGCCATATGCCGGCCCAGCGGCATCGCCAGCATGGTGAGGATCACCCCGAACAGGAAGATCGTCAGCCACCCGAGGAAGGTCATGGGGCGTCCTAGAACTTCTCCCCGCGGAGCAGCGCGTAGAGGAGATACAGGCAGACGATCGCGGACACGATCAGCCCGAAGAGATCACTCGCGCTCATGGCCGCCGCTCGCCCTCGGGCTTGCTGCCCGCTCGGCATCCTGCCTCGCCAGATCGGGCAGCGCCCGAGTCATCCGGCTGGCTCGCCTGAAGGGCGGCCGCGCGAGTCATCCGGCTGCTCATCGCCGCCGCTCGCCCTCGGATGGCCAGCGCTCATATCCGGTCGATCCCGGAGATCAGCGCGATCAGGATGGCGAAGGTGAGAACGCCGAGAGCCACGACGAGAAAGTCCATGCCGTGATCATGGGTCGCTGACCGTCAAGGCGGCATGCAGAAACCGCCGGCCCCCATCAAGATGTTGTGAAGAGCTTGGTCCGGCCTCAGCTCAGGCCGCGGAGCGGTTGGTCACGCGGCGGCGAACCGCCGCCTGCCGGCGGGGGCTGGCTCGGGGATCGGCAGCAGCTCGGTGGGCAGCATCCGGTCAAGCAGGGCGAGCGCCGAGCCGGCGAGGGCCTCGAGCGTGGGAGCCAAGGTGGCGTGAGCCCCGGCGCGCCCCGCCTCGCCACTGTCACGGGAGTGGCGGACGGCGATCGCGGCCGCGTCACCGGCGGCGGCGCGCGCCGCGGCTCGGGCCCGATCACCGGCCGAGTCGCCGATCCCCACGCGGGCAGCGGCCCAGGCGGCCGCCCCGGCGCAGGCCCAGGCGGCTTCACGCCCGGCCACGCCGGCGGCGACGCCGGCCGCCCAGCGGGTCGGACGGGGCGCGCCGAACACGCGAGCCCGCTCGGAATGGGCCTCCCGGCGGCCGGTCTCCAGCGCGGCCAGGGCGCGGCGCAGGGTGACGCCGTCGGTGACCGGCCCCAAGCCGGTCAGGCTGTCGGCCGTGTCCCGCAGACCGGCGAGATTCAGCCACGCGGGGGTGTAGACGCGGGTCAGCCAGTCCATCGCCAGCCACGCTCGGTAGGTGTCCAGGCCGTCGTCGACGGTGCCGATGGTCCGCGTCAGATAGGGGCGCAGCCGCTGGCGGGGACCATGCTCGAGCCCGTCGTTCAGGGCGATGCACATCGCCCGCAACACCGGGCTGACGCACGCCGGATCGTCACTGTGGGGCTCGCCGGCCAGGTGGCTGACCCATTCCATCGCGCAGCGACCATCGTCTGGCGTGGCGTGGGTCCCGTAGGCAAGGATGTAATCGCTGCTCATGGAGCCTCCCGTCGCAACCGGTTAACACGCGTAATTGTCGCGCGCCGGGCCTCGAAGGTCCAGCCCGCATCGGTCACCGCCAAGACCGCGCCGTCAGACGTGATGCAAGCACCCTCCTCATGGTTTGTGCTGGCCACCGGCTGGGAAAGAGCCGTAGCCAGCTCTATCGCGAAGCGCTAGTCGACTACCTCGCGCGGCGTGACCCGGCGACCGTCACCGCGGTACTGAACGAGCTCGCAAGCGAACTGGCCGGCGATCACGTTGGCCTGGTGGACGGTGCGGCGCGCCGAACGCTCGTCTTCACCGAGTGGTGATCAGCCAGGGCGACGTCTGCTGGGCGTCGCTGGATGATCCGTCTGGCTCCGAGGCGGGATTCCGCCGACCGGTCCTCATCGTCCAGGGCGACCTGTTCAACGCCAGCCGCATTGCCACCGTCGCCGTCGTTCCGTTGGCCAGCAACCAGCGCCTGGCCGCCGCACCGGGAAACGTCGCCCTGCCCACGGCCATAACCGGGCTTACGAAGGACTCAGTCGCCAACGTCTCGCAGATCATCACGGTCGACCGGGGCATCCTCACGGAGCGAGTTGGACGGATATCGGCGGCCCAGATCGATCGCGTTCTCGTCGGGATCGATCTCGTTCTCGGACGCAACTGACCGAAGACTGCGGCACTGCGGCTGGTTGGCTGGCCCGCAGCCTGCTGCCTACAGTGGAGGCTGCTCGAGGCGGCGCTGCTCGTCATACAGCTGCCAGATCTCGTAGTAGAGCTCGTGCGCGGCGATGTACGGGGCAAGCTGCTGCTCATCAGCCCACCCGTAGGCGTCGAGCGCTCGTCGCACACATCCCGCATCTGCCCCGCGGGTCTGAAGGCTCATCACACAACCGGCCAGGTCCCACTGAACCGGTCCGCGAAAGGTGTCTTCGAGGTCGTTCCAGACCGGGCCCTCGGGCGTGTGCAGAAGGTTGGTGAGTGACACGTCGCCATGTAATGCCTGCACGGGCAGCGTGGACCGAAAGACGACGTCATCGAGCGCGACCAGCCGCGCGCGGAGTGCCGCGATCATCTCGGCGCTCAACGCCGGCGAGGGCCGAAGAAGGCGGCCCAGACGCTCGATGTCCTCGCGAACATCCATCAACGTACCGAGGTCTCCATCGAACGGCAGGAGCTCTTGATGGAGGGCCCTCAACGCTCGGCCGAACTCGTCAGCGTCGGCGCGTCGCGGGGTGTGCGGCTCGAGGAGCAGCCACTCTGAGAAGGTCATCCACAACCCCGCGCAGTGATGAGGACCCGGCGCGATCAAGGGGCTTGGTCGGACCGCAACGCGGGAGGCGGCCAAGAACCCCAGCACCGAGACCTCACGCTCGAGCCACCGCCTCGGATCGTCGTGGAACACCACCGTCCCGGTCATGACACGCGCCACCACGGGTGCCGGGCGCAGCCCAATCAGCACATTACTGCCCGAGTGGATCACCTCGGCCTGCTCAGTCGCGAGCCCATGCGCCGCCGCAACCATGCGCGCCGCTGTCAAGGCTCGCTGCTGAACATCGGTCGGCATCTCGGGCAATCTCACAGACCACGGTCGCGCAGGTGCAGCTCGAGGTCGCGGCGCCCCATCGCGCCGCGACTGACTGACGCGCGAGGGCATGGTTGAGGTAGGCCTCTCCCGCTCGCCAATCCAGCGGTGCTCACGATGACGCGAGCAGCCGGTTCCCGCGAGATTTGACCGTCTCGTTCGGCGGCCCGCTGATGTCGATCGGCGTCCGAGCTTCGTCGGGAACCTCCGCCTCGTCATTGCCAAGCTTGAAGAAGGCGCTGGCCGGCGCCGAGCCGCCACGCTGGTTGGGCATCCGTTGCTTGGTCGGGATGCTCGGTCCGAAGCCGCCGGACTCGGTCCACTGACTCGAGTAGCTCGCCGGGCCCGACGAGGCGAATACGATCGAGGTCTTGGGAAGCCTGGGCCTCGAGGTGTCGGCCTTGGACTGAAACAGCGTCGAGGCGAGGTCGCCGACGGTCTTGCGCCGCCAGGCCGAGACGTTCGGGAGCTCGACGCCAAAACGGGTTGAAATCAGCTTCAGCTGAGAGGTGTGGTCGAACACCTCGGTGGCCGTGTGGCCGCCACGGCTGAACGGCGAGACGACGAGCAGCGGGACGCGGACCCCGAGGCCAAGCGGCCCGCTGATGCCGAGGGTGTCGGGCTTGGGCTCGGCGGCCGGGAAGCTGTTGGCCGTCAGATACTCGCCGGCGGTGCCCTTCGGGGCGGTTGGCGGGGGCACGTGATCGAACCAGCCGTCGTTCTCGTCGTACATGATGAACAGCGCCGTCTTGGCCCACACCTTCGGATTGGAGGTGAGCTCGTCAAGGACCATCGACACGAACCACTGGCCGTTCATCGGCGACGCCGACGGATGCTCGTCGAAGCCGAGCGGGGGGATGATCCAGGAGACGCTCGGAACCGCGGCGGACTTGACGTCGGCCGCGAAGTCGTTCGGGAACGTCTGGCCGAACGCCTTCTCAAACAGCGGTGTGCCAGCCTTCCGGAACGCGTTGAAATACGGCAGGACGTTGTCGGTCAGCTCGATGTTGGTGGTAACCGTCGGGTCGTAGAAGCTCGGGTCCCAGGTCAGGTATCGGGCCAGCGACGCGTACTTGCCGCTGACGCCGGCGTTGCTGGGCGTGTAGACCTTCCACGAGACGCCCTTGTCCTCCAGCAGCTCCTGGACCGTCGCCCAGGTGCAGTTCCACAGAGTGTCAGAGGTGCCGCTGGTCGCCACCACCGGGCCGCCGTGCCGGCCGGCCGGATCGATCGTGCCGCTGTTGGCCATCAGGCGATTGGGGTGCGTCGGACCGAGGATCGACGCGTGGTACGCGTCGCCGAGCGTGAAGTGATCGGCGAGCGCCCAATGGAACGGCAGCTCCGGGCGCTTGTAGTAGCCCATCGTTATCGCGCCCTTGGGCCCCTCCAACTTCGCCTGGGTGTGGACCTTGACCCAGGAGTCCATCTTGCCGTGGTTCCAGCACTCGTGCATCGGGCCCCAGTCATGGGTCAGGTCGTCGGTTGACTCGAGACCGTGGTGGCCTGAGAGGTGAAAGGGCAGCAGCGTGTGGCGGGGAACGACGTGGGCGCCCCCCGGGTATTCCTGGGCAAAGGCGCCCAGCGAGTGCCTGGGATGGTCATCGAAGCCGCGCCCCCGGGAATAGGCGCCGAAGTAGTGATCGTAGGAGCGGTTCTCGAGCATTAGGAACACGATGTGCTCCACCGCCCCCAGGTCCGAGCCGGCGGGCATCGTCCTCGCCGCGCGCTTGATCACCGACGCCCAGCTCGGCCCCGCCATCCACGCGAGCGCCCCCTGGCTGACAAACGCGCCGGCGCCGACCATCCCGAGACGCTCCATCAACTGCCGGCGCGTCAGGCGTTCGCCCTTGCGCTCATCGGGAAGATCCATCTCACGCTCCTCTCACTCGCTCCTGGGATGGCGTTCCGCGCGCGCCCCCCACAAGCGCACCTAGGAATCCGTGCGGTCGGCCCGCGCCACGATACCGATTACACCCCACGTCTCCGCTTGACGAACGCAAAGCGTTAGCGTAGGCTAACGTTAGTTATGGCTAACGCAGATCGTATGCTCGAAGTTCTCGCCGAGCCGGTGCGGCGGGAACTCGTCGCGCGACTCGTGGAGCGGCCGTCGGCCGTGACCGAGCTGGCGCAGCACATGCCGATCAGCCGCTCAGCGGTCTCGCAGCATCTTCAGGTGCTCAAGCGGGCGCAGCTGGTCACCGACCGCGCTGCCGGAACGCGGCGGATCTACCAGGTCGACCCGGACGCGCTGGCGATTCTGCGGGCCTATTTCGAATCGTTCTGGAGTCGCTCGCTCGAGACGTTTCGCGAGCTTGCGGACTCCGACCACAGAAAGGACCCTGACGCCGATGCCCCAACTCGTCGATGACACCACCGTCCGCACATCGGTTGAGGTGAACCTCGCGCCATCACGGGCGTTTCACTTGTTCACCGTCGAGATCGGCGCCTGGTGGGACGCGGACAAGCACATCCTCCAAGCGCCGCTGGCCGAGATGGAATTCGAGCCGTTCGTCGGCGGGCAGATCATCGACCGGGGCACCGACGGCAGCGAATGCCGGTGGGCACGCGTGCTCGCCTATGACCCGCCGCACCGAGTCGTCTTCAGCTGGGATATCAACGTGCAGTGGCAGATCGAGACCGACCCCGACCGCTGTAGCGAGGTCGAGATCACGTTCACCGCGGTGACAGAGGGCTCAACCCGGGTCCAGCTCACCCACCGCCACCTCGATCGCCACGGCCCGGGCTGGGAGACCATGCGCGATGCCGTCGCCGGCGGCTGGAGCCTTGACGGTTTCGCCGCGTTGGCGGACAGCGACCGCTGAGGCGATGACCGACGCCGGGTCCGACGAGCCCAGCGCGCACCAGCGCGTCAGACGGCGACCTGAGAGCCGGTCATAACCGTGCGCGAGCTGGGCAGGCCGAAGGTCTCGATCGGGCTGGTGGCGTTGCGCGCCATCCCGACGAAGATCCGCTTGCGCCAGCGGGCCATCCCCGGGGCGGCGGTCGGCAGGATCGACATCCGGGAGATCAGGTAGGAGGCGTGCTCGAGGTCGAGGTTGCGGGGGAGCAGGCCCTGCTTGCGCGCCAGCGCGAGCGCCTGCGGCACCTGCCAGCTGTCGCGATAGCCGACGCGGATGGTGAGATGGGTCACCTTGAACCGCCCCTTGCCGAGCAGTTCGGCGGCGAACCGGTCGGATTTCTCCACGCGCGGGATGCTGACCGGGTCCATTGACACGATCACGATCTGCTCCTGCATGGCGTGCAGGTGCTGGAGCTGGGCGCGCAAGGCCAGCGGCGTGGTCGTCTTGCCCGGGTTGAGGAAGATCGCGGTGCCGGGGAGGCGGACGATCGCCGGGTGCTCGAACCGCAGCTCGTCGAGGAACTCCTCGAGCGAGCCCTCCTGCTCGGTCCGGTTGCGGGTGACGATGTCCCGGCCCTTGCGCCACGTGATCATGACCATGGCGATGACCAGCCCGACCGCCAGTGACAGCCAAGCGCCGTGGTCGATCTTCGCCAGATTGGAGGTGAAGAAGGCGACCTCGACGATCAGGAACAGCGCCCCGAGGATCGCCAGCCGCCACTTCGGCGTGCGCCACAGCGCGCGGGAGACGGCGACGAACAGGATCGTGTTGAGGATGAACGTCCCGGTGACCGCCACGCCGTAGATGTCGCCCAGCTTGTTGGAGTTCTGGAACACGAGCACCAGGGCGGCCACCCCCACGCAGAGGAACCAGTTGATCACCGGCACGTAGATCTGGCCCTCCAGGTTGGAGGTGTGGACGATCTTCAGCCGCGGCAGGAAGCCGAGCTGCACCGCTTGCTTGGCGACCGAGAACGACCCGGTCAGCGCCGCCTGGGAGGCGATGATGGTGGCGGCGGTGGCGAGCACCACCATCGGCAGCAGCAGACCATGGGGGACCAGCTGGAAGAAGGGGTTGAAGGAGGCCTTGGCGACCGATGCGGGGTGCAGTCGGATGAGGGCTGCCTGGCCCATGTAGGAGAGCATCACGGCAGGGAGCACGACCGCGAACCAGGCAATCCGGATCGGTGTGGCGCCGAAGTGGCCCCGGTCGGCGTACAGGGCCTCGGCGCCGGTGCAGCACAACACCACTCCGCCGAGCGTCAGCCACGCAGCGACGCCGTGGTCAAGCATGAAGCGCACGCCCCACACCGGAGAGAGCGCCTGCAGGACCCCGGGGTGCGGGATCACCTGGCGCAGTCCGAAGCCCGCGATGGCGAGGAAGAACGCTCCGATCACCGGTCCGAACAGCCAGCCGACGGCTCCGGTCCCGAACCGCTGCATCGCGAACAGGGCGATCAGGATCCCCAGCGACAGTGGGACGACGAGATGCGACAGGCTCGGGCTGACCACGCTGAGACCGCCCACCGCCGAGGTGACCGAGATCGCCGGGGTGATCATCCCGTCGCCGAAGAACAGCCCGGCGCCGAAGATGCCGAGCGTCACCAGCAACGCCGTCCGCCCGATCCGGCGCCGCGAGACCAGCGCGGTCAGCGCCATGATCCCGCCGTCGCCGCGATTGTGGGCGCGCATGATGAACCCGGCGTACTTGATCGAGACCTCCACCATCAGGGTCCAGAAGATCAGCGAGACGATCCCGTAGACCCCGGCGATGGCGGTCGTCGCCGCCTGGCGGTGGGCGGTGAAGATGAACTGCTCGGTGTACAGCGGGCTGGTGCCGATGTCCCCGAAGACGACGCCGAGGGCGCCGAGCGCCAAGACCAAGCGGCCGGCGTCTGCCACCACGTCGCGGTTGTCTGAGGCGGCCGCCCGGATCGCCGCCGACGGCCCGGGGTCCTTGAGCGAGGCCGGCGGCGCCGGCCAGTACCCGAGCTTGTGCGCGGCCTCGTTGAAGTTCCGGCTCGACCGGTGTCCGTTGCCGTTGCCGTCGGCGACCGCGGGCTCGTCGTGCTTGTGGGCGCTCTCCGACAGGGTGCGGCGACCAGTTGTCATGCCCTGATCTTCGGTCGCGGGATGTCAAGGAGACGTGCAGGAATCCGGCGCCGGTATCAAGATGTTGTGAAGATCGCCGGTGGGGGCGGCGATCCGTGTTTACGCTCGCCTGTTGGCGGCGGGTGCGAGCGTCAGATCGTGACCTGAGAACCGGTCATCACCGTGCGCGGGCTGGGCAGGCCGAAGGTGTCGATCGGGCTGGTGGCGTTGCGCGCCATTCCCACGAACAGCTTCTTGCGCCAGCGGTTCATCCCGGGGGCATCGGTGGGGACGATCGTCATCCGGGAGAGGAAGTAGGAGGCGTGCTCGAGGTCGAGGTTGCGGGGCAGTAGGCCCTGCTTGCGCGCCAGGGCCAGCGCTTGCGGCACCTTCCAACTGTCGTGGTAGCCGACGCGAATGCTCAGGTGGATAATCTTGAACAGCCCCGTGCCGAGCATCTCGGCGGCGAACCGGTCGGCTTTCTCCACGCGGGGGATGCTGACTGGATCCATCGACACGATCACCACCTTCTCGTGCAGCGCGTGGTTGTGCTCGACCTGGGCGCGCAACGCCAGCGGCGTCGTCGTCTTTCCCGGATTGAGGAAGATCGCCGTCCCCGGTAGCCGCACGATGGGCGGCTTGACGTCGCGCAGCCCGTCCAGGAAGTCCGACAGCGAGCCCTCGGTCTCCGTCCGATTGCGGGTCACCGTGTCCCGCCCCTTGCGCCACGTGAGCATAACCGTCGCGACGAGCAGACCGACGAGCAAAGGCAGCCAGGCGCCGTGCTCGATCTTGGCCAGATTGGAGGTGAAGAACGAGACCTCGACGATGTAGAACACCGCCGCCATCAGAGCGAGCTTCCACTTGGGGGTTTGCCACAGCGAGCGTGCCACCGCGATGAACAGCGTCGTATCCAGGATGAACGTGCCGGTCACGGCAACGCCGTAGATGTCGGCCAGCTTGTTGGAGTTCTGGAACACGAGCACGAGCGCGGCGACGCCGACGCACAGGCCCCAGTTGATCAGCGGCACGTAGATCTGTCCCTCCAGCATCGACGTGTGCACGATCTTCAGCCGGGGCAGGAAGCCGAGCTGGACCGCCTGCTTGGCCACCGAGAACGATCCGGTGAGGGCCGCCTGGGACGCGATGATCGTCGCGGCGGTGGCCAGGAACACCATCGGCAGCCGTCCCCACGCCGGTACCAGCAGGTAGAACGGGTTGGAGATCGTGTGAGGATCGTGGAGGATCAGCGCGCCCTGGCCCAGGTAGGAGAGCAGTACCGCCGGCAGGACGATCGTGAACCAGGTCATCCGGATCGGCGTCGCGCCGAAGTGCCCGCGATCCGCGTACAGCGCCTCCGCGCCCGTGACCGCGAGAACCACCCCACCCAGCGTCAGCCAGGCGGCGACGCCGTGGGCGACCATGAACCGGGCGCCCCAGCTCGGCGACAGCGCCTGCAATACGGCGGGATGCATGATGACCTCGTGGGCGCCGAGCACCCCGATGACCGTGAACCAGAGCAGGATCACCGGTCCGAACAGCCACCCGACCGCCCCGGTGCCGAATCGCTGCACGGCGAACAGGGCGATCAGGATCGCCAGCGCGATCGGCACCACCAGATGCGACAGCGCCGGCGTCGCCACCTTGAGGCCCTCGACGGCGGAGGTGACCGAGATGGCGGGCGTGATCATGCCGTCGCCGAAGAACAGCCCGGCGCCGAGCAGGCCGAGCGTCACCAGCACCGCCGCCCGCGGGACCTTGCGGCGCTGGATCAGCGCGCTCAGCGCCATGATCCCGCCGTCGCCGCGGTTGTGGGCGCGCATGATGATCACCGCGTACTTGATCGACACGACGATGATCAGCGCCCAGAAGATCAACGAGACCACGCCGTAGACCCCCGCCGGGTTGGTGTGCGCGGCCTGGGCGTGTTGGTTGAAGATCACCTGCTCGGCGTACAGGGGGCTGGTGCCGATGTCCCCGTAGACGATCCCCAGCGCTCCCAGCGCCAGCACCAGCCGGCCGGCGTGGGCGACGACGTCGCGGGTGTCGTCGGAGGCGTCGCGGATCGCCGCCGAGGGCTCGGTCTCCTTGACCGGCGCCGGCCGCATCGGCCAGCTGCCGAGCTTGTGGGCGGCCTCGTTGAAGTTGCGCTTGACCCCGGCCCTGGCCACGGGCGCACCGGCGCTCGGTGGCGCGCCGCCAGCCCCCGGTGGCGAGCCGTCGGGGATACCGCCGGCGGCGTCGGTCTCCCGTCCGTCGTCGGCGACCGCGCTCCGGCCGGCGCGCCGGGTCACGCCGCCGACCTCCGGTCCGCGATCACGGTCCGCCATCTACTCCCCGAAGCTGCTGTGCACTAGAAAGCCTCACCATAGCGGGGCGATCGACGGCGACAAAGCCGATTTCGTGAATTGGGAGCCGCGATGACGCGATCGCTGCTCAGATCCCCGCAACCAGTCCGGCGGCAAGCCCAAAAAGCGCCTCAGGCGGCGAATCGGTATCCCACTCCCGGGTCGGTCCGGATGAAGTGATGGCGGCTCGCCGCACCCGCGCCCGCCGCACCATCGGCGGGCTCGATCTTGCGGCGCAGATTGGCGACGTGGGACCGCAGCACCTGCGTGTCGTCGGCGTAGCCGGCGCCCCACACCGACACCAGCAGCTCGCGGTGGGTCATCAGCCGGCCGCGGTTGCGAACCAGCAGCCGCAGGAGATCGAACTCGGTCGGGGTGAGGTGGATCTCCTCGCCGGCCAGTCGGACCACCCGAGATCCCAAGTCCACGGTCAGCTCGCCGGCGGTGACCACCGAGTCCTCCGGCTGCTGCCCGACCCGGCGCAGGCTGGCCTGGAGGCGAGCGATCAGCTCGCGGGGCCCGAACGGCTTGGTCACGTAGTCATCGGCGCCGGCGGCGAGGGCTCGCACCTTGGCATCCTCCTCGCCGACCGCCGACAGAAGGATCAGCGGGATGTCGGTCCACTCCCGCAACCGCCGGCAGAGCTCGACGCCATCGATGTCCGGCAGGACCAGGTCAATGATCGCCGCGCTGGGGCGCGACACCGCCGCCACGTCGAGGGCTTCCTCTCCGGTGCTGGCGGGCAGCGCCTCGTACCCGGCGTCGCGCAGGATCACCCGCAACGCCCGCAGGATCTGCTGCTCGTCGTCGCAGACGAGAATCCGCTCCCGTCCGTCCCGGGTTCCGGTGCTCACGAGGGTGCACCGGCGGCGCCGGCGCCGATCTCGGTGTCCGAGCGCTCGCCGACCGGCAATGCGACGAGGAAGCTGGTGCCCTGGCCGGGGAGCGACTGCACCGAGATGGACCCGCCGTTGGCCTCGACGAATCCCTTGACGATCGCGAGGCCGAGACCCGACCCGGTCCACGCCCGGGAGGCGGTGCGCCCGCGGTAGAACGGCTCGAAGATGCGCTCGTGCTCGGCGGCGTCGATCCCCGGCCCCTGATCGACGACGCTGACCAGAACCTGTGGGCCGGCGCGGCGGGCGTGCACGAAGATCGGCAGCCCGCCGCCGTAGCGGCCGGCGTTCTCCAGCAGGTTGGCGAACGCCCGCTCCAGCTGGGCGGCGTCGGCGCGCAGGTCGGGAACGTCGGCGTCGATGGTCACCCGGACGTCGAGTGGCTCCCCGCGCACACCATCGCCGGCGGCGATGAGCAGATCCTCGAGCGACACCCAATCCGAGCGCGGGGTGGCGCTGCCCGCCTGCAGCCTGGAGAGCGCCAGCAGGTTGTCGACCAGACCGGCCAGCCGATTGCCCTCGTCGACGACGGCGGCACTCAGCTCGGCGCGCTCCTGATCGGTCAGCGATGCCGTCCCCAGGGCCGCGCCGGCGGCCACGACCGCGGTCAAAGGCGTGCGCAGGTCGTGGGACACGGCCCGCAGCAGCGCCGTCTTGATGTCGTCGGAGCGGCGCAGTGCCGCCGTCTCCACCAGCTCGGCCTGCATTGCGTCGCGGCGCTGGGCGATGGCCACCAGCGCCTCCAGCGTCGGCACCACCTGGGTGCGCAGCCGCTGCTCGGTGTCCGGCGGGAGCTCGGCGGGGACGATGAGCGTCGCCACCTGCCGCCCGTCGACCCCCTTGAGCTCCAGCGCGGCCCGTCGCGGACCCGGGCTGGCGGTCCCCTGTTCGATCGCGGCCGACGGCAGGTCAAGCGCCTCGGCGATTCGCCGCCCGGCGCTGGCCAGGGCGGTCCCGGTGTCCTCGCCGAGCAGCAGCTCGTGGGCCACGGCCGACGCCAGGTCGGCCTCGGCGCGCCGCCGCTCGGCCTCGACCGCGCGCGACCGGGCGAGCTCGGCGATCGTGCTGGCGACCAGCGCGACGATCGTGAATGCCGCCAGCGCCACCCAGTTGCGGCCGTCGACGATCGTGAACCCGCCGGTCGGCGGCAGGTGGAAGTAGTTGAAGGCGGCGGCGCTCAGCAGCGACGTGAGCAGGCCGAGGGCCAGCCCCCAGTAGGTCGAGATCAGCAGCACCACCGGGAGGTAGACGACGCTGAGTGAGACGACGGGGGCGATCTTGCCCAGGAAGTGGATCGCGAGCGTGGCCGCGGCCACCGCGACAACCGCCGCTGCCACGCCCGTCGCCCGCCGGGGCCGCGGGTCGCGCAGCGCGGCGGCGCCGACCCGAGCCGACAGTGCCCGCAGCTCCTTTTGCGTCGCCACCTTCCGACCGGGCCTCGGACTCACCCGTAGGAGGGCGGGGCGGTCGTGCTGCCCTGTGCGGACGTGATCTGGCCCAGCAGCGCCGCGGGACTGGTCCCGCCGAGCACGCGCAGCCGGGGGAGGCGGTAGGGGTCCTGGGACGGGCTGGCCCAGCCCGGGATCACCGTCGTGGACCCAACGTAGCCGGCGGCCTTGACGGCGTCGATGACCGTGCTGTCGTAGTGGCCCGAGGGATAGCAGAACCAGTTCACGGGGACGCCGTAGCGGCGCTGGAGGATGTGGCGGGCGGTGGCGACCTGGTAGTGGAGCTGGGCGGCGTCCAGGGTGATCAGATCGGCGTGGCTGATTCCCTGGGTATCGAGCTCCCATCCCGCTGACAGCAGGGCTTTGACCTCGGGCTCGGTCAGTCCCCCCTGCGAGGGCGGCAGCCCTGATGAGCTGCATGTTCTCATTGGCCACCCAGCCCATCCGGCGCAGGACCGGCAGCGCCGACGCGTACTGCGAGTGATAGCCGTTGTCGAACGTGATCACGAACGGCTTGCCGGCGGGCAACCGCGCCCCATCGGTCCAGTACGCCCGCAGCTGATCGAGCGTCACCGGGTGCCAGCCGGCGCTCTTCAGCGCTTGCATCTGGGCGGCGAACTCCTGCGGCAGCACGTACAGGCCGGGGAACGGCGCTCCCGCCGGGGGCGGCGCGATCACGTGGTACATCAGCACCGGCACCGGCGTGGTACCGGGCTTACCGGTCGCGGGACCGAGCGAGGCGGCGGTCGACGCCGGCCGCTTGGGGTTGGCCGCGCGCGAGCGCCGGTGGGTCGCGGCGGCGCGCGACGACCGGTCGGCGTGGGCGGAGCCGCGCGGACGCGATGTGGAGCCGCCGGTGGCGGCCACGGCCACCGCGGCCACCACCGCGGCGACGATCGCCAGGGCCCCGCCCACGGCGAGCCGGCGGCGGATGACCTGCCGGCGCCGTTGCCGTGAGCCGTCGGTCCGGCGCCTGTCGGTTGGCTGCGCATCCATCGGCGTTCGAGCGTATAGATTGCCACGCGGTGCCCCTGTCCACGACGTCCGGGACGGTGAGCTCGGGAAACGTGACGCTGGCGACCGCCGTCGCCGGAGACTCCGCCCGGCCTCCGGTGGTCCTGATTCATGGCTACCCCGACACCAGTCGAGTGTGGGCCCCGGTGATGGAGCGACTCGCCCGGGACTTCCACGTCGTCGCCTACGACGTCCGCGGCGCCGGGGGATCGACCGCGCCTCGTAAGGCGGCGGCGTACGACCTCGCGTGCCTGGCCGACGACTTTCACCGCGTCTGCGAGACGCTGGTCCCGGGCCGCCCGGTTCACCTGGTCGGTCACGACTGGGGCGGGATCCAGGGGTGGGAGTACGTCTGCGATCCGCGGTTTGCCGGCCGCATCGCGTCGTTCACGTCGATCGCCGGACCGGCCCTCCGGGACGCGCCCCCGACGGGCTCCGTGGGCCGCCGGCTGCGCACCGTGTGGCGGATGCGGCGTTCCTGGTACATCGCGGTGCTGTGCCTGCCCGGTGGCCCCGCGCTCATGTGGCGCGTCCTGTTCGCCGGCGGCCGCTGGCGTCGGTTCCTCGCCGAGCGCGAGCGCGTCTTCGTCGACGAGTCGTTTCCGGCGGCGACGGTGACGGAAGACGGGCTGCGCGGCGCGGGCCTCTACCGCCAGAACATCAGGCGCCGCCCCCGGCGGCGCCATCAAACAGACCCACCTCACGCGCCTGTGCAACTCATCGTGCCCACGGGTGACCTTTTCATTCCCGCGTCGTACTACGCCGCCGCCATCCGGCTCGCCCCCGGGCTGCGCCGGCGCGAGATTGGCGGCTCGCACTGGGCGCTGCGCGCTGCGCCGGACCTGATCGCGTCCTGGATCGCCGAGTTCGCCGCTTCCGCGGCGGAGGTGCCCGGCGCCCGTGACGCCGATTAGAAGGAGTCCGCGGCGGCGGGGCGAAACGGACCAGCATGCTGCTCAAGCGTCGTCCACCGGGGATCGACACGGCGTCCCCACACCTTCACGCCGGTTTCGAGCATCTGGAGCACCGTTCGATCGCCGTGCTGCGCTGGTTACAAGCCAACAAGGTCGACTCCGTGGTCATCGGCCCGGTGGCGTTTGCGATCCGCGGTGACACGGCGGCCCGCGGGCCGGTCGCCATCGTTCCCGCTCCCTACGGCCGCAACTACGATCGCCTGACCCGCGCCTTGATCGCCGAGCGCGCCGGACTGCGCGGCGACCGCGGGCTGCCGGCCAACGGCGGCGACGACACCGTGGCCGTCAAGCTGACCGCCGAGAAGCTGGCCCGCGGCCGTCGCTGGATGCTTCGCTTCGGCGAGTACGACCTGGATCTGGAGGGGGCGGGGACCCACGCCGCCGGTGCCCGCACCGCCCACGGCCAGAGCGAGAACGGCGCCGCCGACCAGGCCGGGACGCGGGCGCCGCGCTACCAGGAGCTGCTGTACGAGGCCAACCGCTTCGAGATCGCCGACGGGCTGTCCGTCGAGGTGGCCTCGCCGGAGGACCTCGAGCACTTCTCGCACGTCCGCCGCACCGGCATCTCTCCCGAGTTTCGCGTCACCCGCAACGTCGCCGCCGCACCTGCCGGCGAACCCCACCCCGCCGGCGAGCCGGATTCCGGGGGCTCGGCCGCCAACGACACGACGGAGGGTTAAAGCCGCGTCCAACCGGCGCCGGCAGGGCGGGCTACCCTCCGTCCATGCCCAGACGCGCCCGCATCTCGCTCATCGGGGCGGGGATCGGCGTGCTGCTGCTCGCCCTGACCTGGTACGTGTCGCACTACGTCGGCTTCGCCCGGCGGGCCGACGTGTCGATCCTCAATGGCTTTGCCCAGCTGGACCGGCCCGGCGTCGATCGCCTGACCAGCTTCGTCGCCGGACTCTGCGATCCCCACACCTACGTCTTCCTGGCGGCAGCCGTGGTGATGGTGGCGCTCCTGCGCCGGCGGCCACTGGTGGCGGTGACGATCGCGATCGTCCTGCTCGGCGCCAACGAGACAACCCAGCTGCTCAAGCCGCTGCTGGCGGTGCCGCGCGATTACGTGCCGTGGCACCCGATCGATGCCGGTTCGTGGCCGAGCGGTCACGCCACCGCGGCGATGGCCCTGGCCCTGTGCTCGGTGATCGCCGCTCCGGCGCGGCGCCGGCCGGTGGTGGCCGCGGTGATGGCGGGTTTCGCGATCCTCGTCTGCTACTCGTTCCTGGAGCTGGGTTGGCACTACCCGAGCGATGTCATCGGAGGCTTCCTCGTCGCCACCACGTGGACGCTGCTCGCAATCGCCGGGCTCTTGATGTACACCGCCCGGCGCGCGGGGACCGCTGAGGAGCGTGGGCGGACGCGCGGCGCCACCGTGTCGATCGTCCAGGCGCTGGCTCCGGTTGCGACGATGCTGACGGTCGCCGCGGCCGGCTTGGGCCTGATCGTGCTGGCGCGCCCCGAGCCGGTGCTCTCATTCGCCCACCAGCACACCACGTTCGTGGTCGGCGCCGGCGCCATCGCGGCCCTGGGAGTGACGCTCGCCTCCGGGCTGACCCTGATGCTGCGCCGGACCTGAGCCGAGCCCGCCCCGGGCTGAGCCGGGTCCGACTACGTGCGGCTCTTCCCGGATCAGCGCGGCACCCAACCCGTGGTGCACCCACTGTGGGTGTATGGTTGGGGGGTGGCCAAGACGATTCAGGTGCGCGACGTTCCCGATGACGTTCATGAGCGGCTCACCGCGCGTGCTGCTGAGGAGCGCTGCTCGCTGTCTGAGCTGATCCGCTCAGAGATCGTGCAGATCGCGCGGCGCCCGACGATGGCCGAGATGCTCGAGCGGCTGAGCAGCCGGCCTGCGATCCGGCTGCCCGAGTCCCCCGCCGACGCTCTGGTCCACGAGCGCTCCGGCGACTGACCGTTTACCGGTGATTGTCGTTGACGCCTCGGCGGCGGTCGACCTGCTGCTGTTCACCGAGCGCGCGCCCGCGGTCGCGCAGGCGCTGGGCTCAGTCAGCGAAGCGCACGCTCCCGAGCTGATCGATCCCGAGGTCCTGGCAGTCATCCGCCGCTTCACCCGCCGCGGCTGGCTGGCGCCCCACACCGGCGCCCGCGCTGTCGGTGAGCTTGGGGAGCTGGCGCTGGTGCGCCACCGCCACGCCGGGCTGCGCTCCCGCGTCTGGGAGCTGCGCGACCGCGCCAGCGCCTATGACGCCTGCTATCTCGCGCTCGCCGAGCAGCTCGATGCCCAGCTGCTCACCACCGACGCTCGGCTGGCGCGCGCCGCTGACGGACTGGTCGGGCTCGCGATCAGCGCCTGACCCCTCGTCCCCGTCGATCCGCGCATGCTCACGGGCGATCCCTGGTCTGACAGCGCACTGGGAGCGTCCGGGACATACGGTTCCGAGGCTGCTTTTAGTTCTGTCAGGTGCATCATCACTACCCTCGCTGCGGCGATGTAGGGCAGCCGCTGGCGCCAGCGCGACCAGTCATCGAGCTCGTTGTGGTTGGCATACGCGACCGCTACCCCGGCTAGCCCGCCGACGCCGAGGACGATCGCGATCAGCATCGGCTAGCCAGCGAGCGGTGTGGTGGCGACCGGACGGCCTCGCGTTCCGCCGCTGCAACTGCGACTCTCTCATCCATACGAGGTGGTGCGTCGACCACTTGAGCTCGCCACTCAAAACGTGACTATTCCGTTCTGCCGAGGGTTGTGGCCTCATCAGATGGTATTGTGGCCACATGCGCAAGATCGGCGTGCGAGAGCTCAAGCAGACGCTGTCAGAGACGCTGGCAGCCGTGGGCCGGGGCGAGTCCGTCCAGGTCACCCGCCGTGGGCGACCGTTGGCAGACATCGTTCCGACTGGCTCCCGCCCCAGCGACGATCGCCTGCGCCAGCTCATCGCCGCCGGACGGGTCATCGCGCCTGCGCGGGGTCGGCCCACCCGAGCCCCTCCGCTGGCGAGTACCGTCGCGCTCGGCGTCTGAGCTGGTGCTCGCCGAGCGAGAGCTCGAGCGCTGAGCCTCTACCTCGACTCAAGCGCGCTGGTCAAGCGCTACGTGGCCGAGCCCGACAGCGAGCTTGTCCGCGCCGCCATGCACGCGGACGACCGCTGGTTTGCCTGCCGCATCGCCTTCGTCGAGACCGTCCGCGCTGTGGGCCTGGCCGCCGGCCTCGCCGCCACGCAGCCGGTGCGCGAGGAGTGGCCCTCATTCGGCGTGGTCGAGGTCGACCAAGATCTCGTCGAGCAGGCGGCCCAGCTGGCCCTCGATGACGGGCTGCGCAGCCTCGAGGCCCTGCACCTGGCCGCTGCCCTGCTGCTCGGATCCGATGGGCTCGTGCTGGCCACGTGGGACCGACGCCTACACGCCGCCGCGACGCAGTCGCATCAGCTCAGCACCCTGCCCGAACGTCTGCCCTGATCGCGGGTGTCACCTGTTCGTTTGAGGATCGGCCTCCGCGCTCGGCCGCGATTAGAGATCGCCTCCCAGCGGCCGGGGGCCGCCCGCTCGCGGCGTCCGCCCGCCCGTGTGCGGAACATTTCCAACTCTGATAGTCGCCTCCGGCGTACCTTCTGTTTGCGGCTATCGGCCGCCGCGCAGGCCCCCGGTCAGCTCCCGCCGCCCCGCCCCGCGGATCCTATTAACTGCTACTCGCAGTTTTGTCTCCTTCGAGACATTGGTCTCCTGGGTATCCGGGAACCTGGCGGCGCAATCTCCGGACGATCTGTCGGGCGTGAAGCGGACCGGAGATGGTCCTTCACCAGCTCCTTTATTCGAGAGATGTTTTGAGGCGTCTCTGGGGTGGGTGTGTTCGCGCGCGTATGGGAAATCCGTGCTCGTGTGTTGGTAGCTTGACGCGAAAATCCGCGGCGCTTATGACCGCCCGAAACCGCCTACGGATTATGCGGGACACGGGTGCGGTGTCGTCGCGCGCCCGCCCGTCGCTGCTTGGATACGCCCGGTCGAGCTTGTGCGGTTGCCATGCATCTGATGAGAGAGGCGTAATGATCAATGAGCGAGCGTGAGCAATATCCAGCCGGCGTTCCGTGCTGGGTGGAGACCCTGCAGCCGGACCCGCGCGCCGCGCAGGACTTCTACGGGCCACTGTTCGGGTGGGAGTTCGCCGATCCTGGGCCGATGCCCGGCGAGCTGAAGGGCGAGTACTTCGTCGCGCGGGTCCATGGCCGCGATGTCGCCGGGGTGGGCTCGCTTCCCGAGTCGGGGGGATCGGTGGCGCCGTCGTGGAACACTTATGTCCGCGTCGACAGCGCGGATGAGGTTGTCGGGCGCGCGCAGGCAGTGGGCGCGACGCTGCTCCTCGGTACGCTCGACGCGCTTCCCGCGGGCCGTCTGGCCGTGCTGCTCGATCCGGTGGGCGCGGTGGTCTGCGTGTGGGAGGCGCGTGCTCGCGAGGGCGCGCAGCTCATCAACGAGCCGGGGACGTGGGCGATGAGCTCGCTGCACACCACCGACGGCGAGGGCGCGAAGGCGTTCTATGGTTCGGTGTTCGGCTGGCAGCCCGAGGCGTTCGGCCCGCCCGAGGCTCAGATGACGCTGTGGCGGCTGCCCGGCTACGTGGGCGGGGAGGGGAAGTGGGCCACGGTTCCGAGCGACGTCGTCGCGGTGATGGCGCCCACCGGCGATACGGCCGCCGCGGTGCCGCCGCACTGGAACGTCAACCTCCGGGTCGACGACGCCGACGCGACGGTCGAGCAGGCTGTGGGCCTCGGCGGTCAGGTCGTCGCGCCGGTGCTGGAGACGCCGGGCTTCCGCAGCGCCGTCCTGGCCGATCCGCAGGGAGCCGTGTTCTCGATCGGTCAGCTGACCGCCGGTTCGTAGAGCCCAATCGGGGAGAGCCGGGGGCGAACCGGTCCAATCTCCGACCTACCGCCATCACAGACCGCGCTCGCCTGGCTGACCACCAACCACTGACGCTCCAGGCGTTCGTCAGCGTCGCCGCCGACGTGCTCGCGCGCACCGAGCTCACGGCGCATCAGGATCGCGCCCCCACGAACTGATGACTGATAAGCGCGCCATAGACAATTCCTGATCGCGCCAAGTCCGGTCCCGGGCGAGAGCGCACCGGCGTTGTGGGCGGCGTTGATGAACGTGCCGCCAGCCTCGCTGGGCAGGTACTTGGTGATGGCGTCGCCGATCCCGCTGGGCAGCAGTCCAACGACGACGGGCAGGATCAGCATGAGCCCACCAGGGCCGAGATGCCACCGGCGGTGCCGCGCACGATCCAGCCGAGTGCTCCGCCGAGGGCGCTCATGAGCGCGAGGTATACGCGACGCCGGTCACCGAGTGAAGGGCGCCCGGGTCTGACAGCGACGAGCCGTGCCCGTGGCTGCTCAGGAACGCTTGCGCGAGGGGCCCAGGCCTCAAGCGCGGCCCACAGGCGGGCAGGGAGGCCGGTGCCGAGGGCGCGTAAAGGTGGAGATCAAGCCACGTGCAGCGGCCGGCCGCGCCCAGGGCTGAGGGCCGCCGGCCGGGCTATCGGTAGCGGCCGGGCTCCCACAGCGGCTCGTCACCGCCGTTGGCCCCGCGGCTGAGGATGAACAACAGGTCCGACAACCGGTTGAGGTAGCGGATCGCCTCGCCGCTGCACTCCTCGCCACAGGCGATCGCGCGCCGCTCGGCACGGCGGCAGACGGTCCGGCAGACGTGCAGCTGCGCCGCCGCGGGGGTGCCTCCGGGGAGGAGGAACGAGCGCAGCGGGGTGAGGGTCGCGTTGACCTCGTCACACCGCTCCTCCAGCCAGCGCGTTTGCTCGGGCAGGACGCGCAGACGCTCTCGCTCGGCGTCTTCGGGCGCGGCGAGATCGGCGCCGAGGTCGAACAGATCGTTCTGGACCCGTCGCAGCCAGTCGGCGTATTCGCGCGGCATGCCGTCCACGGTCAACGCCACGCCGAGCTGGGCGTTGAGCTCGTCCACGGTGCCGTAGGCTTCGATCCGCGGGTGGGTCTTGGGCACCCGGCTCATGTCGCCGAGATGGGTCTCGCCGCCGTCGCCGAGGCGGGTGTAGATGCGGGTCAGGTTCACTGTCATGAGTCGCCCGGGGGTTCAGTCTATGCCGCGAGCGTTACCCCGGCCCATCGTCTCCGCGACCGCACTGGGCCACGGGGCGCCCCCGGAGCGATACGATGGCCCGGTTCAAGGTCGGTGGCCATGGGAAGCCGGTGTGAGTCCGGCGCGGACCCGCCACTGTGATCGGGGACGTCAGTCTCAGACGAGCCACTGGCCGGCAGCGAGCCGGCCGGGAAGGCGAGACTGATAGGCCCGTAAGCCAGGAGACCAACCTCCGACCACAAAGCCGCAAGCCCTCGTGGAAAGGGGTGGCCCTCATGAATCGCAATACCGTCGTGGCTCTCTTGGGAGCAGCCGTGATCGCCGTCGCGGCAGCCGGGTCGGCGCTGGCCGCCAGCTCCGGCCCAGCCGTGACCGTGCAGATCAAGTCTCTGTCCAAGACCCTCCGGACCGCGGTCGTTCACGGCGAGACGGGCTGGATCAGAAAAGGCGGAACACCGCGCGGAAAGTGCTCCGCGAAGAGCGGTGCGGGCGCGCTGGGTGCCGCCACCCACGGTCGCTGGACCGCCAAGTACTACGCGGGCGTCTCCGGCGGCATCTTTGTCACGTCGATCCTCGGCGTGAAGCCGCACGGGTCCGATTACTGGTCGGTCTTCGTCAACGGCAGGTCGTCGAGCCGCGGCGTCTGCGACATCAAGCTGCGGGCCCGGGAGCGGCTGCTGTTCAAGATCGTCAAGTAATGACCTTAAGGGCTGCACTCGCGGCGATGGCGATCGCAGTGGCGGTCGCCGTCGCCGGGTGCGGATTCGGCGCCGGACCAGGCACCAGCGATGTCAGCCTGACCGTGACCCGCGGGTTCGGCGCCCAGCAGGTTCGGGTGCGCACCGAGAAGCAGGTCCCGGGGTCAGAGACGGTGATGCGGATGCTGGAGCGCTATATCCCCGTCGCCACGCGGTACGGCGGCGGTTTCGTTCAGTCGATCGCCGGCCTCGCCCCCTCCGGGTCCGAGAACGATTGGTTCTACTACGTCAACGGCGTCGAAGCTCCCAAGGGCGCTGCGGTCACGCCGGTTCACGCCGGCGATCACATCTGGTGGGACCTGCACGACTGGAGCGCCACCGATTCGATCCCGGCCGTCGTCGGCTCCTACCCGCAGCCGTTCGTCAACGGCATCCAGGGCAAGCACTATCCGGTCACCGTCGAGTGCGCCGCCGACGTCAGCGCCGCGTGCCAGCGGGTCACCGCCGCCCTGGACGCGGCGCACGTGAAGGCCGCGCCCCAGCTGTTGGGCACCGGCTCGGGGCCGGACACGCTCGGCCTCGTCGTCGGCACCTGGAGCCAGGTCCGGACCGAGGTGGCCGCGGCCCTGATAGCCCACGGGCCCGGCGCCAGCGGCGTCTATGCGCGGTTCTCCGGTCCCGGCGGCGATGCGCTGGAGCTGCTTAACCCCCAGGGCCAGGTGGTCAGGACGCTGGGCGCCGGCGCCGGGCTGATCGCCGCCACTGCCGACACCTCATCGGTGCCGACCTGGATGATCACCGGGACCGACGTGGCCGGTGTCAGGGCCGCAGCGGCCGCGCTGACGCCGCAGGCGCTCCACGACCACTTCGCGCTGGCCGTTGACGGCGCCGCGCGGCTGCCGGTGCCGCTGCAGGGGTCGCGGTGATCTACCGGCGCCGTGTCAGTCCGCTGCACAGCGCCCGTGCCGCCGCCGGTTGCGCGTATTGCCTGGCGCTGACCGTCGCCACCCTCACGCTGTCGGACCCGATCCTGCTGGCGGCGCTGGCAACGTCCCTGGTGGCCGCCGGCGCCGCCGCCGGGGTGGGGCGCCCGCTGGCACGCGCCGCCCTGCTGGCGCTGCCACTGGCGGTGGCAATCACCCTGATCAACGCGCTGGTCAGCCGCGACGGCCTGACCGTCATCTTCCGGATTGGCGATCTTCCCGTGCTCGGCCAGACCGATGTGACCCTCGAAGCTACGGTGTACGGAGCGATCCTCGGCCTACGAGCGATCTGCCTGGTCCTCTGCGGGACCCTGTACACCGTCGCTGTCGATCCCGACGAGGTGCTGCGGCTGTTTCGCCGGGTGTCGTTCCGGTCGGCCCTGACCGCCACGCTGGCCACGCGGATGGTGCCGATCCTGCTCCGGGACGGCCGGCGCCTGGCCGAAGCCCAGCGCTGCCGGCCCGGCCGCCCCCCGTCCCGGCTGACGTTGATGCGGGCGGCCTGCACCGGCGTGCTCGACCGGGCGCTCGACGTCGCGGCGGCGCTCGAGGTGCGTGGCTACGGGGTGGCCCGCCGCCCGCCGGCGTATCGCAGCCCGTACTCGCGTCACGACCTGGAGTTCCTCGCCGCCGGGGTGGCGATCGTCATGGTGGCGGTCGGCGGCCGGATCGCCGGGCTGGCACCGTTCGCCGCCTACCCGTCGCTGCATCTCGGCGCGTCGGGGACGGTCGCGGCGGTGGCCGGGGCGCTGTTGTTGGCGGCGCTGCTTCCGTTCGCCGATCGCCGGGGTCTGCGGGCGTGACCGCGGTCTCTCTGCACGGCGCGGTTTCGTCGCACGGCGCGGTCTCGCTGGACGGCGTGACCTACAGCTATCCGGGTGCGGTGAGGCCGGCCCTGATCGACGCCAGCCTGAAGATCGGCGCGGGAGAGTTGGTGGTGGTGGCGGGCGGTTCGGGGTCGGGCAAATCGACGCTGCTGCGGACGATCACCGGGCTGGTGCCGCACTTTCACGGGGGCACGTTCGCCGGCCGCGCCGTCGTGGCGGGAATGGATACCCGTGAGCACGGCCCGGGCGAGCTCGCGGCGGCTGTCGGGACGCTGTTCCAGGATCCCGAGACCCAGGTGGTTACGGGGACCGTCCGCGCTGAGCTGGCGTTCGGACTCGAGAACCGGGGCAGCGCCCCCGCGGCGGTCGCCCGGGGGGTGGAGGAGACGGCCCTGGCGCTGGCGATCGAGGGCCTGCTCGATCGATCGACGGCGGAATTGTCCGGGGGTGAGCTCCAGCGCGCGGCGCTCGGGGCGGCGCTCGCCGGCCGTCCCTCGGTGGTGGTGCTCGACGAGCCCACCTCGCAGCTGGACCCGGTCGCCGGGGACGAGCTGATCGGGTTGCTGCGCCGGGCCAACGAGGACTCCGACGCGACGATCATCCTCGCCGAGCATCGGCTGGAGCGGTGCCTGGGCGCTGCCGATCGGGTGGTGGCGCTCGCCGCCGGCCGGATCGTCTGCGATGCCGCACCGGCGGAGTTCCTGCAGTGGGCGGGACGCAATGCCGCGAGCCTGCAGACCCCGGGGGCGCGGCTGCTGGCGTTGCTGGGGCTGGAGCCGGTGCCCGGGGTGAAGCGGGCCCGGGCGTCCCTGCGCGCGTGCGGCGCGCTGCCGGGCAAGGGCGGCGGCGGTCACACGGACGCCCCGCCGCCGGCGATGCGGGAGCGGCGCCGTGGTGGGCGGCGGGCGCCGGCGGCGCTGGCGTTTGCCAGGGTGTGGCACGAGCTGCGCTCCGGTCCGGCGATCCTGCGCGGGGTGTCGCTGTCGGTGGCGCCGGGTGAGCGGGTGGCGCTGATGGGTGCAAACGGCGCCGGGAAGTCCACGCTGCTGCGCCACGCCGCCGGATTGATGACGCCGACGCGGGGCACCGTCCGCGGCGCCGGGCGCGTCGCCCTGCTGCTGCAGAACCCGACCGATTACCTGGTGCACGATTCGGTCGCCGCGGAGGCTTCGCCGGGCGCGCTGGCCGCGGTCGGCCTGGCCGGCGACGAGTTGCGAGGGCGCAACCCCCGGGACCTGTCGGGCGGGGAGAAGCAGCGGCTGGCGCTGGCGGTGGTGCTCGGCGACCTCGCCGATCCGCCGGCGGTGATCTGCCTGGACGAGCCGACCCGGGGCATGGACCGAGATCACAAGCAGGCGCTCGCCGAGCTGCTGTCCGGGCTCGCCGCGGCCGTGATCGTCGCTACGCACGACCCGGAGTTCGTCGCGTCGTTCGCGGACCGCGTCGTCCTGCTCGCCGACGGCGCGCCGATCGCCGACGGGGCCGCCGCCGAGGTGCTCGCCGGCGGCAGCTACTTCGCCACCGAGACCGCGCGCATCCTCGGGGGAGCCGGCGGGGCCCTGACCCCGGCGCAGGGCGCCGCGCTGCTGAGTGCCCCCGAGCCGGCCGCTGAGGAGGCGATGGTGTGAGCTGGCAGCCCGAGTCGGCCGCCGAGGAGGCGATGGTGTGAGCTGGCAGCTTGGCGCGTTCGCCGTGCTCGGCGTGGCCCTGGCCGCCGGTTTTTACTGGTATGAGCGGGCCCGGCCCGACGCGCGCATCGTGGCGCTGGTGGGGACCCTGGCCGCCTTCGCCGCCCTGGGCCGGATCGCGTTCGCGGCGGTCCCCAACATCAAGCCGACCACCGACATCGTGCTGATCTCCGGTTACGCCCTCGGGGGTGCCCCCGGTTTCGCCGTCGGGGCGCTGGCCGGATTGAGCTCGAACTTCTTCTTCGGGCAGGGGCCGTGGACGCCGTGGCAGATGGCGGGATGGGGAGCCACCGGGATGATCGGCGCCGGCTTGGCGTGGCTCGGGGTGGTTTGGGGGCGTCGCACGTGGCGGCGTCCGGCCGGTCCGCGCCAGTCACCGCCGCTCAGTCGGTGGCCGCTGGCGATCGTCTGCGGCGTCGTCGGGTTCGGGTTCACCGTGCTCCAGGACGTCGGCGACTGGGTCACCTACAGCGATCACAGCCGCCTCGCGCTCGGCCTCTACGTCGGCCGCGGCCTGGGCTTCGACGCCATTCACGCCGTTGGCTGCGTCCTGTTCGCGTTCGCCCTCGGACCCGCGCTGACCCGTTCGATTCAACGCTTCGCGCGCCGCCTGCAGGTGCACTGGGTGGGTTCGGTGCGGGGTGCGCGGGCGATCGAGACGGTCGCCCCGATGCTCGGCCTCGTGGTCGTCCTCGGCACCCTCGGACTCCACGCTGCGCCCGCCCGGGCATCGTCGGCGAGCGCGGGCAGCGCGGGCAGCGCGGGGAGGGCGGGGAAGGCGGGGAACGCGAGCAGCGCGAGCAGCGCGGCGGCGTCCTACCTGCTGCGGGCCGAGAACCCCGACGGCGGCTTCGGGGCGGCGCCCGACCAGCCGTCGGTGGCGCTCTACGCCGGTTGGGCCGGGCTGGGACTGGCATCCGCCGGGTACGACCTGCAGCGCGTCGGCCGCCTGATGGATTACCTGCGCCGCGGGGCAGGCTCGGCTTCGGATCCGGGATCGATCGAGCGGACGATCCTGGTGGCGCGCGCCGCCGGCGCCTCCCCCCGCAGCTTCGGAGGCCGAGACCTCGTGGCGGCGCTGCAGCGGCGGATCCGGCCCAGCGGCTCGGTGGCCGGTCAGGTCAACCTGACCGCGTTCGCGGTGCTGGCCCTGCGCGCGGCCGGCGTCACGCCCCCCGGGAAGACGTTGCGCTGGCTGGCCAGCCAGCAGGATCGCGACGGCGGCTTCAGCTTCGCCGGCACGGGCGGCTCGAGCGACGTCGACGACACCGGCGCCGTGCTGGAGGCTCTCGCCGGCGCTCCTGGAGCCGACCGGGTGAGAGCGCGGGCGGTGGCGTTCCTGCGCCGCCAGCAGAATCACGATGGCGGCTTCCCGTCCGCGCCCGGATCGAGCTCCAACGCCCAGTCGACGGCGTGGGCGATCCAGGGTCTGGACGCGGTCGGGGTCTCGCGGACTGGATTCCATCGCGGCGGTTCGCCGACACCGACCGCATATCTGAGCGCCCTGGCCGCCCCCGGCGGGCTGATCCAGTACTCGCGCGGCATCACCCAGACCCCGGTGTGGGTGACCGGCGAGGCGCTGATGGCGCTGGAGGGCAAGCCGCTGCCGCTGGTGCCTCCGGCAGCGCGTAAGCGCCGCCCCTCCCCGGTCGCCGCCTCGGCCGGTGCGGGCCGCGGCGCCCCGACCACGGTCTCGGGGTCCGAAGCGCTGGCCGGCACGGCCGGCGTCATCGCCGCTGTGTTGCTGGCGCCGGTCGGGCTGGGATAGAGAGATCGGCTGACCCTGCGGCCCGTCACCGGGTCGCAATCGATACGCTGCACCGCCGCATGCGGATCGGAGTCCCGAAGGAGACAGCTGACGGCGAGCGTCGGGTGGCGTTGGTGCCCGAGGTCGTGAGCAAGCTCGTGGGCGGCGACTCGAGGCTGGGTGTGGTGGTGGCGCGGGGCGCCGGCGCCGGTGCCCTGATCTCCGATGAGCAGTTCGCCGATGCGGGCGCCGAGCTGGCTGATGATCCGGCGGCGGTGTTCGGCGCCGACGTCGTCGTCAAGGTGGCGGCGCCCGACGCGGAGGAGACGGCGCGGCTACGTGCCGACGGGGTGCTGATCGCGTTCTTGGGGCCGTTGACCAACGGCGAGGGGGTGCGGGCGATCGCTCAGACGGGCGCGACCAGCTTTGCCCTGGAGGCGGTGCCCCGGATCAGCCGCGCCCAGTCGATGGACGCGTTGTCCTCGCAGGCGAACATCTCGGGGTATCGCTCGGCGTTGATCGGCGCCCAGGAGCTGGGCCGCTTTTACCCGATGTTGATGACCGCGGCGGGGACGATCCGGCCGGCGACGGTGCTGGTGCTGGGGGCGGGGGTGGCGGGTCTGCAGGCGATCGCGACGGCGCGCCGTCTCGGGGCGGTGGTGCAGGGCTTCGACGTGCGCTCGGCGGTCAAGGAGCAGGTCGAGTCGCTGGGCGCGCGTTTCTTGGAGTTCGACCTCGGCGGTGACCTAGAGGGCGCCGGCGGCTATGCCCGGGAGCTGACGCCCGAGCAGCAAGGCCGCCAGCAGGAGCTGATGGCCGAGGCGATCGGCAAGGTGGATGTCGTGATCACGACGGCCCTGGTTCCGGGGCGCCGGGCGCCGATCCTGGTCACCGAGGACGCGGTCAAGCTGATGAAGCCGGGCTCGGTGATCGTCGATCTCGCCGGCGAGGCGGGGGGGAACTGCGAGCTGTCGGAGCCCGGGGAGTCGGTCGTCCGCCACGACGTCAAGATCCTGGCGCCGCTCAACGTGCCGAGCACGATGGCCGAGCACGCCTCACAGCTGTACGCGCGCAACATCCAGGCGCTGCTGGGGCTGATGGTGTCGGAGTCAGGGGAGCTGGCGCTCGACTTCGACGACGAGGTGATCGCCGGGGCGTGCATCACCCGTGACGGTGAAATTGTTCACGAGGGGGCGCGCCGCGCCGCCGGTAGCGAGGAGCGAGCGCGATGAGCGTCATCACCGAGCTGGCGATCCTGGTGTTGGCTGGATTTGTCGGGTTCGCGGTGATCTCGAAGGTCCCGAACACGCTGCACACGCCGTTGATGTCGGGGACCAACGCGATCCACGGGATCGTGCTGCTCGGCGGGCTGCTGCTGATGCACGAGGCGACCGGCGTGCTCGAGCACGTGCTGCTGGTGATCGCGATCGCATTCGGGACGATCAACATCATCGGCGGCTTCTTCGTCACCGACCGGATGCTGGGGATGTTCAAGGCCAAGCCCGAGCTGCCCAAGGCGTCGGACGCCGCCGACGAGGCAGAGGGCGACGGCGGGGGAGACGGCCGGCCGTGATCGTCGTTCCCGCGGTCTTCCTGCAGAGCCCGGACTTCATCGATGCGCTCTACATCGTCGCGTTCTCGCTGTTCATCGTCGGGCTCAGCGGGCTGACCGGCCCGCGCACCGCGGTCCGAGGCAACAAGATTGCCGCCATCGGGATGGCGATCGCGGTCGTGGCGACGTTGTTGCAGAAGGGCGTGCTGCACGGGTCGAGCACGGTGTGGCTGATCGCGCTGGGACTGGTGATCGGCACCGGGATCGGAATCCCGGCGGCGCTGCGGGTGAAGATGACCGCGATGCCGCAGATGGTGGCGCTGTTCAACGGCGTGGGCGGCGGCGCGGTGGCGCTGATCGCGTGGGTCGAGTACCGGCATCACTTTCAGGTCGACCGCAACGCTGCGTGGGTCCTGAAGGTCGAGATCCCGTCGCTGTTTGCCGCGATCGTCGGCTCGATCTCGTTCTGGGGCTCGGCGATCGCGTTCGGCAAGCTGCAGGAGATCCTCCCGGGACGCCCGATCAAGCTCCCCGGCCAGACGGTGATCAACGCGGGATTGTTCACCGTCTGCGTCGGAGTGGCGGCGGTGCTGGCCGCCGGCACCCACTCACAGCTGCTGTTCGTGCTCGGGATCCTGGTCGCGGCGGGGTTGCTCGGGTTGATGGTCGTGCTGCCGATCGGGGGCGCCGACATGCCGGTGGTGATCTCGCTGCTCAATGCGTTCACCGGCCTGTCGGCGGCGGCGACCGGGATCGCGCTGGACAACACCGCGCTGATCGTCGCCGGGATGATCGTCGGCGCGTCGGGCTCGATCCTGACCAACCTGATGGCCAAAGCGATGAACCGGTCGGTGCCGGCGATCGTCGCCGGCGGATTCGGGGGCGCGATCGCCGCCCCCGCCGGCGCGGCGGCGTCGGACGGGGGCGGGACGGTGCGCTCAACCTCGCCCCAGGACGTGGCGATCCAGCTGTCCTACGCCCGCCAGGTGGTGATCGCCCCCGGCTACGGGATGGCGGTCGCCCAGGCCCAGCACGCCGTTCGCGAGCTCGAGCGCGCGCTCGAGGCCAAGGGGGTCACCGTCAAGTACGCGATCCACCCCGTCGCCGGCCGGATGCCCGGTCACATGAACGTGCTCTTGGCCGAGGCCGACGTCCCCTACGACCTGCTGCGCGAGATGGACGACATCAACCCGGAGTTCGGTCGCACCGACGTGACGCTGGTGATCGGCGCCAACGATGTCACCAATCCGGCGGCCAAGAACGAGCCGGGCAGCCCGATCTACGGCATGCCGATCCTCGAGGTCGACCGCTCGGGCGCGGTCATCGTGCTCAAGCGGTCGATGGCCTCGGGGTTCGCCGGGATCGACAACCCCCTGTTCTACGACCCCAAGACCGCGATGCTGTTCGGCGACGCCAAATCATCGGTGAGCGAGGTCACGTCCGAGGTCCAGGCGCTCTGACCCCTGGCTCAGCGGTTAGAGTCGCCGTCACCCGATCGAGCAGACAGGACCGGCCCGTGGACGAGAACCGCCTGACGGCGATCCCCATCTTCTCCCATCTTTCGCCCGAGGAGGCGCATCGCCTGGCGGCGTTCGCCACCGAGACCAGCGCGCCTGAGGGTCAGACGCTGATGCGGGAGGGGGACTACTCGGTCGAGCTGATCGCCATCGAAGAGGGCACGGCCGACGTGATCCAGGGCGGGAGCAAGATCGCGACGCTGAAGGCCGGGGACCTGATCGGCGAGATGGGGTTGCTCGAGCACCGCCGCCGCAGCGCGTCGGTGGTCGCGTCCTCGCCGATGCGCCTGCTCAAGCTCACCCACTGGGAGATCAGGCGCATGTCCCAGGACACGGTGGATCGGATCAAGGCAGAGATCGCCGAGCGGCGAGGGGAGAGGTGAGGGGGTTGCCGGGCGAGCTCGGCTGAGATCCAGTGCCTGACCGGGGCCACTAAGCTCGGGATCGCGATGGACGAGCTGGACCGATTGTGCGTGCGGATACTGGGGGAGGGGGAGCCCGCCCGCGCCGCGGCGGAGCAGGCCCGGCACGCCGACGGCCGAATCGCGGCCGTGCGCGCCGCCGTGATCGCCTGCCGCGAGTCCGCCCCCGGCACCGGTGAAGGGCAGGTCGACGCGCCGCCCGCAACAGCGGGCGGCGAGAGCCTTGGCGGCGCGGTCGCGCGGGAGCTTGCGGCGGCGAGCGCGCGGCTCCCCCAGCCCGAGCGCGAGGCGCTAACGCTGCGCGAGCTGCTCGGGCTGCCCTACGCGCAGATCGCGGATGTGACCGGCGCGGCGCCGGGCGAGGTGGCTGCGCTGCTGGCGCGCGCCCGGCTGGCCTTGCGCGCCGAGCTCCGGGACAGCAGCGAGCCGCAGCCGACGTGCGACGAAAACGAACGGGCGTTGCGCACGATCGCCTCGCGTCAGGACGGCGAGTCCGTGCCGGCCGCCGACGACGAGTGGCTCGTCGATCATCTCGGTCACTGCCGCGGGTGTGGTCAGGCCCACGCGTCGATGCTCGAGGCCACCGCCTGCTATCGCGCGTGGCAGCCCGAGGAAACGCCGTCAGCGGGTGCCGAGCCGGCGGCGCCATCGGGCGCCGGCGAATGAGCGGCCCGGGCGCGTGAACTCGCCTCCGCGCCGCCTGCGTACCAGTCGCGGCGAGCTCTCCCTCGGCGGCGGGCCCCTGCTGATGGGAATCGTCAACGCCACGCCGGACTCCTTCTCGGACGCGGGCCGGGGGCAGTCGACGGCTGCCCGCGTGCGGCTGGCGGCGTCCCTGGTTGCCGATGGCGCCGGCATCATCGACGTCGGCGGGGAATCGGGCGTCACCAACCGCCCGCCAGTGACCGCGGAGGAGGAGGTCGGGCGCGTTGTGCCGGTGATCGCCCGCGTCGCCGGTGAGCTCGATGCCCACGTGTCGGTCGACACCTACAAGCCCGCGGTGGCCCGGGCGGCGATCGCCGCCGGCGCGTCGATCGTCAACGACGTCAGCGGCCTGCGCGATCCCGATCTGGCCGACGTCTGTGCCGAGACAGGGGCCGCGCTGGTGATCATGCACACCAGCGTCGCACCCAAGAAGAAGCTGCTCGACCCCAGGCTCGACGGCCGGATCGTTTCCGATGTGCGGCGGTTTTTGACGGAGCGGATCGAGCTGGCGCTGGGGCGGGGGGTCGCCTTCGAGCAGCTGATGATCGATCCCGGACCCGACTTCGCCAAGACGCCGGCGCAGACCGTGGCCGTCCTGCGCGAGCTGCCCGCGCTGCATGCCCTCGGCCGGCCGATCCTGCTGGCGGTGTCGCGCAAGGATTTCATCGGTGCGCTCACCGGCCGCCCGCCACGAGCGCGCTTGGCCGGGACGCTGGCGGCCCTGGCCCACGGGGTGCGCGCCGGTGCCCACGTGCTCCGGGTCCACGACGTCGCCGACGCCGCCGACTTCCTGGCGGTTCGCCGGACGCTCGACGGCGAGGGCGAGATCGACTCCGGGCTGCGCGTCTCCGAGCCGCTGCTGCGCGACCAGGGCGTGTCCGACCGGTCCGCACGCTAGATTCGCTGTTAGATCGCCGGTCGCTGGCCCAACGCGACCGGAGCCCACCGATAACGCAAAGGAGTTCCCATGTCAGTTCTCGATCGCAATGCGCTGGAAGCCAGCCCGCTCGCCGACATCCACGCGATCGCTTCCGAGCTTTCGATCGACGGTTACCGGCGGTTGCGCCGCGCCGATCTGATCGACGCGATTCTCGAAAAGCAGGAGGGTGGTGCTGGAGAGCCCGCACCGGCCGCCCGGCGTTCCGGCAGCCGCCGTGCGGCCGCGACCACCACCGACTCCGACCCGATGACCCCCGAGACCGAGACCGCCGAGGCCGCCGAGGCCGCGGTCGCGCCCGACGAGGAGGAAGAGGAGACTTCGGCGCCCCGGCGGCGCCGTGGCCGCCGCGGAGGACGGGGTCGGGCCGCCTCGCGAGGCGAGGCCGAGACGCCGAGTGCGGACGAGCCCGCGGGCGTATGGGCGCAGGACGGCGGCGAGGCCGACGCGGCCGCGGACGAGCTGGGGACCGACGTCGAGGAAGCCGCCGTGGACGCCGTCCTCGAGCCAGCGCAGCGCGACGCCGATGACGACGGCGCTGCGCCTTCTCCCGGAGAGGAGCAGGTCGAGGGTGTGGTCGAGCTGCTGGCCAACGGGTCGGGATTCGTGCGGGTCGACCCGCCAGAGCCCTCCGACGACGACGTCTACATCTCCTCGGCGCAGGTCAAGCGTTGCGAGCTGATTTCCGGCGACCGGATCGCCGGTCCCAAGCGAGCCCCGCGGCGATCCGAGCGCTTTGCGTCGCTGATCCGAATCGAGACGATCAACGGCCGACCGGCCTCCGAGCTGGCTGACAGCGTTCGCTTTGATGACCTGCCCGCCGCTTTCCCGTCTGACCGCATTGCCATCGGCTCCGACGATCCGACGCTGAAGGCGATCGAGTGGCTCACGCCGTTCGGCCAGGGCTCACGGGTGGTGATCGTGGGCGACGCCCGCGCCGGCAAGAGCGAGGCGCTGCGTCGCCTCGCTCGGGAGCTCGCCGGCCGTGACGAGCTGACGGTGTCGGTCGTGCTGGCGGGCGTGCGTCCCGAGGAGATCTCGCAATGGGACGCAGGCCCGGCTCACCTGCCGACGCCAGTGGCGGCGGTGAGCATCGCCGGGTCCGAGGACGCGGGCAACGCCGCCGTCGAGCCGGCGATCGATCAGGCCCGCCGCCTCGCCGCGCGCGGCGCGGACACCGTGGTGCTGATCGACACGCTGGACGGCTGCAGCCCCGGCGTCGCGCGCAAGGCGCTGGCGTCGGCGCGGAACATCGTCGACGGGGGCTCGGTGACGGTGATCGCCACCGCCTCCGCGCCGCTGGGGGGCGAGACGACGGTGATCGCGCTCGACCACGAGCTGACCAGCGTCGGCCGGTTCCCGGCGATCGACATCTTCGCCAGCGGGACCATGCACCCCGAGCTGCTGATCGGTGAGGAGGGCGCGGAGGCGATCACCCGAATGCGCATCGAGGCCGGAGAGCTGGCGGCCGAGTAGCCCGGGGACGTGACGCCCGCCAGGCGGTGCACCGGGTGCGCCTAGTGGGCGATGCACGGTGCGCTCAGTAGGCGGTGCACCGGGACCGGTGGCGCGGCACGGCCTTGTACGCCGGCTGCTGGCCGCGCTCCCACAGCAGCTGATCGATCTCGGCCGCCGTGGCGTCGCCGCCGCGCGCGGTCACGATCAGGTCCACGGCGTGCACCGCGCACGCGCGGATCTCGACCTCCTCGGCCGAGCCGTGCCTGATCAGCTCCTCGCGCTGTATCGCAGTGACCAGCTCGGGCTCGAAACGCAGCACGCCGTCCAGACGGAGAACGTGCGGGACCAGGTTGTCGGCGAACATCGTGAGGCGATCCAGGTCAGCGAATCGCGCGATGCGGGCGCGATGCATGTCGGCGGCGGCGATCTGGGCCCGCTTGCGAAACGGCACGTCCAATTCGCCGTACCGGGAGCAGTCGGCGAAGCTGCTCCATCGCCCGAGCATCCCGGCCAGCGCCACCGCCGAGCCGTCCGCGCTGTCGGCCACCGCGGCGAACGATCCACCATGCCCCTCGCGCACATGGCCGCCGAGATCTCGGAGCGAGCGTGCGAACAGCGAGATCAGCTCGTGCTCGGGATTCTGTCCAAGGATCGGCCCCAGCGTGGCGGGATCGAGCTCGGTCAGCTGGTCGGCGGTCCACGGGCCGGCGGCATCGAAGCGCTCGCGGAGCCCGGCGGCGATCGTGTGGTAGCCCGACAGCCCTGGCCGCTTGCGCAGCGTGGGAAACCAGCCGGAGCCGAAATTGATCGCATCGAGCGTCATCCAGAACGCGGCCAGCGCCTCGCGGGCCGCTCCGGCGGGCGGCGGTGCCGGGGCGGTGCCGACTCGCTCTGGCATCGGCAGTCCGGCGGCATAGGCGGGCACGGCGTCGGTCACGATCTGCACGTGGGTGGCCCTTTCGGCGACGATCGCGCACGCCTGGCGGAGGTCTCTCATGGCCACAGGATGACCGGCGGGAGGCAGCCGCGAGCGGCGCTAACGTGCACCGTCCGATGACCGAGCTCACCAACGATCTCGAGGCGCTGCTCGCCGGCCTCAACGAGCCCCAGCGGGAGGCCGTCACCTACGGTGAGGGACCGCAGCTGATCCTCGCCGGGGCAGGCTCCGGTAAGACCCGCGTCCTCGTTCACCGGATCGCCTACCTGATTGCCACCGACGCCGCCCGGCCCAACGAGATCCTCGCGATCACGTTCACCAACAAGGCCGCCGGAGAGATGCGCGATCGCGCGGAGCTGCTCGTCGGTGGCCGGGTACGGGCCATGTGGGTGATGACCTTCCATGCCGCGTGCGCCCGGATGCTGCGCGCCGAGGCGCAGCGCCTCGGCTACACGCGCCAGTTCACGATCTACGACACCGCGGATTCGCGCCGGCTGATCAAGCGCTGCCTCGACGACCTCGGCATCGACCCCAAGCGCTTCACCCCCGCATCGATGGGGTCTCAGATCTCGGATGCCAAGAACAAGCTGCGCGACGCCGATGCCTACGCCCACATGGTGGGGTCGTTCTTCGAGCAGACGGTCGCCGACGTCTACGGTGCCTACGAGCGCGAGCTGCACCGGGCCAACGCGATGGACTTCGACGACCTCCTGGTCCGCGCCGTCAACGTGCTGGAGCTGTTCCCAGAGGTCCGCGAGCGTTACGCCTCGGGCTTTCGCCACGTGCTCGTCGACGAGTACCAGGACACCAACCACGCCCAGTACCGGTGGCTGCAGCTGCTCGCCGGCGAGCACCGCAACCTGATGGTGGTCGGCGACGACGCGCAGTGCCTGGTGCAGGGAACCCCGGTCACGATGGCCGACGGCTCGCAGCGTCCGATCGAGACGGTGTCGGTGGGCGACCGGGTGCTGTCGGCCTACGGCAGCGGTCGGTTCGGCGCGGCCGAGGTGCTGGCAACCCACCGTTCGCGACGCTCCGCCGGCGTCGCCATCACCACCCGCTCGGGACGAACGCTGGTCAGCACTCCCGAGCACGTCCACTTCGCCGGCTTTATCGCCCACCTTGACGAGAAACTGGACTATATGGACACTTTCTCATCACGGTTGTTCCGGGGAGGCGGTCGCCGCCGTCTCGACGTTTCTTTGTGCGATCACCGAGCCGGTCAACAGCCCGTGCACCGGATCGCGCTGTCCGGAGACGACGCAGTTGGGCGCGAGAAGCTGGAGCGGCTCGGTCTCACCGTCCGCCCGGCGCGCCGGGGCGCGGGCGGGTGGGGGTTCGAAGCCGCGTCCCGGGACATGGCGACCGTCCAGCACCTGGCCGCCCAGATCTCGACGGCGCTGGGTGATGTGGCGATACGCCCCAGTGCACGGCTGGGCGACAACCATGCCGGGCTGGCCGCCAACTCGCTCCCGTTCCGGGCGGCGGATTCGGTGCTGCCCGGGATGGTGATGTTCGACGAGCAGGGCGGGTACGACGTGGTGGAGTCGGTGGCGCGGGTCCCGCTGAATGGCCCGGTCTATGACCTGGACGTCGAGGGTACCCACAACTTCATCGCCGACGGGATCGTCACCCACAACTCGATCTATGGGTTCCGGGGAGCGGACATCACCAACATCCTGGAGTTCGAGGACACATTCCCCGACGCCCACGTGGTCAAGCTTGAGCAGAACTACCGCTCCACGCAGACGATCCTGGATGCCGCCAACGCAGTGATCCGCAACAACCGGGGCCAGAAGCCGAAGTCGCTGTGGACGGAGATCGGGCAAGGCGACCCGATCAAGGTCCGCGAGCTCGATGACGAACACGCCGAAGCGCGCTACGTGACCGGTGAGATCCAGCGTCTGGTCGACGAGGGCACCTCGCGGGCCGAGGTCGCGGTCTTCTACCGCACCAACTCGCAGTCCCGGGTGCTGGAGGACACGCTGGTGCGGGCGGAGATCGCCTATCAGGTGATCGGCGGGACCAAGTTCTACGACCGCGCCGAGATCAAGGATGCGATCGCCTACCTGACGGTGCTGGTCAACCCCCAGGACGCCGGCGCGTTCACCCGGATCGTGAACTCCCCGCGGCGCGGGATCGGCAACACCACCGTCTCCCGGCTGCTGGCGCACGCCAACACCACCGGGGAGACGGTGTGGGAGCTGGCCGCCGCTCCCGAGGATGTCCCCGGCCTCGGCGCCGCGGCGATCAAATCGCTGCGACGCTTCATGGGCACCATGGAGGTGCTGCAGGAGCGGGCGCGGTCCGGCGCCGAGCTGTCGACCCTGCTGAAGGAGCTGCTGTCCGAGACCGGCTATCTGGAGGCACTTCAGAACGAGCGCACGATCGAGGCCCAGGGCCGGATCGAGAACCTGGAGGAGCTGGTCAACGTCGCCGTCGAGTACGACGCCGGCGCCGAGGACGGGCAGGCATCGCTGGAGGAGTTCCTGCAGCAGATCGCGCTGATCGCCGACGCCGACACCCGCGAGGACGACGAGGGCCTGGTGACGCTGATGACGTTGCACAACGCCAAGGGCCTGGAGTACCCGATCGTATTCATGATCGGCTGCGAGGAGGGCGTGTTCCCCCACTCACGGGCGCTGGACGAGGGCGGTCTCGAGGAGGAGCGACGGCTCTGCTATGTCGGCATCACTCGAGCGCAGCGCGATCTGTGCCTGACCTCGGCGCGCACCCGCACCGTGTTCGGGGCGCGCAACTTCGGGGCCCGCAGCCGGTTCATCGGCGAGATCCCATCCGAGCTCACCGACTCCGATCAGCAGGTCCCGCGTGGCCTGCGGGCGCGAGCGCTGTCCTGGAGCTCGGGGTCCTGGAGCTCGGGCGCGCCCGACCTTCCCGCGGTCGATCAGGCCCCGCCGGTCGCGTTCCGGCTGGGGGACGATGTCGTCCACGCCGCCTTCGGCGAGGGCGTCGTCACCGGCGTCGAACCCGGCGGGATCGTCGTGATCCGCTTCAGCCGGGACCGCGCCGAGCGTAAGCTGGTCGCCGACCTGGCCCCGATCAGCAAGCGGTGAGCGACGCCCGCGAATCCAATAACGTGAGGCGCTGATGGCAACCGTCACCACCGAGGAGCAGGTCGGACTCGCCCCCGAGACCGCGACCGGCGGCGAGTCGGCGCCGGCCCTCGCAGCGAGGACCGGCGAGCTGATCAGCGCCGGGAGCGGACTGCTGCTGCTCGTGATCATGTTCGTGACCGAGTGGTACGGGGTCGCCGGCGTGCCCGACCCGTCCTACGCCCGGCCCGCGATCTCGACCGCCGAGAACGGCTGGGATGGGCTGAGCGTGGTGCGCTGGGTGCTCCTGGCCACGATCGTTGTCGCGATCGGCTCCGTCCTCCTCCGCGTCTCCCAGCGCAACCACGGCACCCAGACCGAGACCGGCCGGCTGGTCGCCGGGCTCGGAGCGCTCAGCTCGGTGCTGTTGATCTACCGCGTGCTGATCGATCTGCCGGCCGGCGGCAAGGTCATCGACCAGAAGCTCGGCGCCGTCCTCGGCCTGTTGTGCGCGCTCGGAATCGCCTGGGGCGGCTATGAGTCGATCGTGGCGCAGCGGGCGCGGGCCGGCGCCGATCCGCCCCGGGCCCGGCGCCGCCACCGGTGAGCGAGCAGGGAGGCCCAGGGTGAACCTGGAAGTCAATGTCTCGGGACGACTGGATCCTCGGCGGCATCGCGGCGCTGCTGGCGCTCGACCTGCTGTTCCTGCCGTGGTTCACCTTCTCGCTCGGCCGGCTCACGGTGTCGTCCACCGCCACCGGCACCCCCGACGGCTGGCTCGGGGTTCTGGCGCTGCTGTCGACCCTGGCGGTGATCGCCGATCTCGCCCTGGAACGATTCTCACCTCAGACGCACCTTCCCGCCGTCGAGGGCAGCCGAACCCGGACTCGCTTGCTCATGGCCTGTGTCGCCGCCTTCTTCGTTGCCGTCAAGTTCCTGCTCAACATCCACTTCAGCCAGTTCGGCTTCGGTTTCTGGGCGGCGGTGGTGCTCACCGCCGCCCTCCTGTACTGCGCCTGGGCGCGCGACGCCGGCGGGAGAGCCAGAAGCCCCCGCAGCGGCTGATGGACCTGAGGCCATCTCGCCTGCGGCGGGGCGAGATCCTTGCCGGGTCAAGCGCAGTGGTCCTGCTGGTGTCGACGTTCGCGCTGGGCTGGCTGCCCGCCGGTCACACCACTCGCCACGGCTGGAGCAGCCTGCCGGTCCTCAGGTGGTTCCTGCTCGTATCCGCGCTCGCCGGCCTCGGCCTCACGTTCCTGCAGGCGACGCGGCGGGCGCCCGCGATCCCGGTGGTGATGAGCGTGCTCGTGACCGCGTTCGCCGGGCTCACCACGCTGCTGGTGATCATTCGTCTGCTGACCTGGAGCGGGACGCTGCAGGTCGGGGCGTACGTCGGTGTGGTCGCGGTTGCCGCCCTCAGCGTGGGGGGCTTTCTGTCGCTGCGACAGGAGGACGGCTGGCAGCCGGGGCCCGACCACCGGATCGAGCGGATCGCGGTCGGGCCACCGCAACCGCCCTCGCTGGCGGCGCCGCCGGGCACACCGGCTCGGGATCCGGGCCGCTCCTAGACTGATCGCTGCATGCTCGATCGCGCCCAGGTTCTGCACGTCGCCCGCTTGGCTCGGCTCGAGCTCGACGAAGCCGAGGTCGAGCGGATGGCGGCTGAGCTGTCCAATGTGCTGACGCACGTCGATCGGATGCGTGAGCTCGATCTCAGCGGCGTCGCGTCGACCTCGCACGCCGTCGACGTCGCCGGGGTGATGCGTCGCGACGAGCCGGTGCCGTGCCTGCCCCGGGACGCGGTGCTCGACCAGGCGCCCGAGCCGGTCGACGGCGGCTTCGGCGTTCCCAGTCCGGGTCCCAGCGACGAGTGACGCGCCGGTGAGTGTCTCCAGGCCCGGCAGCCCGGCGGAGCCGGCGGTGAACGAGCTGAGGAGCTGATCGAGCTGAGCGCGGCCGAGGCGGCCGCGCGGGTGCGGGCGCGCGAGATAGACGCCGCCGAACTGTTCGCCGCCTACCGTCAACGGGCGCTCGCCGACGCAGCTCAACGCCTTCACCTGGGTCGCGGACACGGCGCCTGCGTCCGATTCCGACGCGCCGCTGGCCGGGGTCCCGGTGGCGGTCAAGGACCTGTTCTGCACCGAGGGGGTGCCCAGCCAGGCGGGCTCCCGCATCCTCGAGGGATATCGGCCGCCCTACACGGCGACGGTGGTCTCCAATCTGCTGTCGGCCGGTGCGTCGCTGCTGGGCAAGACCAACCAGGACGAGTTCGCGATGGGCTCGTCCAACGAGAACTCCGGCTTCGGCCCGGTGCTGAACCCATGGGATCGCTCCCGGGTCCCCGGGGGCTCGTCAGGCGGCAGCGCCGCCGCCGTCGCCGCCGGGCTTGCCCCGTGGGCGATCGGCACCGACACCGGCGGCTCGATCCGGCAGCCGGCGGCGCTGTGCGGGATCGTCGGCGTCAAGCCCACCTACGGCGCCTGCTCGCGCTACGGGATGATCGCGTTCGCATCGTCGTTGGACCAGGCCGGCCCGCTTACCCGCGACGTCACCGACGCCGCGCTGCTGCTCTCACACATGGTCGGCCACGACGAGCTCGACTCCACCTCGATCGCGCTGCCCGAGCCGATCCGGCTACCGACCGCGCAGGACCTGCGGGGCATCCGTCTCGGCATCCCCGAGGAGCTGCTCGGTGGCGGCGGGCCCTACGAGGGGACCGGGATCGAGCCCGGCGTCCGGGCGAGCTTCGACGCCACCGTGAAGCTGGCCGAGCGACTCGGCGCCACCGTCGACACCTGCAAGCTGCCGCACGCCCCCCACGCCCTGTCGGCCTATTACCTGATCGCGCCCGCCGAGGCATCGGCGAACCTGGCGCGTTATGACGGGGTGCGCTACGGGCTGCGCGTCGACGGCGACGCCAACCTGGAGACGATGTACAGCCGAACTCGTGCCGCCGGTTTCGGCCCCGAGGTCAAGCGGCGCATCATGCTCGGCACCTACGCCCTGTCCAGCGGCTATTACGACGCCTACTACGGGACGGCGCTGAAGGTGAGGACCAAGATCGCCGACGACTTCCGGGCCGCGTTCTCGCAATTTGACTTCGTGGTCACGCCGACCAGCCCGTGGACGGCGTTCGAGCTCGGAGCCAAGACCGCCGATCCGCTCGCCATGTACCTCAACGACTTCTGCACCGTGCCGATGCCGCTGGCCGGGATCCCGGCGATCTCGATCCCCTCCGGGCTCAGCGACGGGCTGCCGGTCGGCTTCCAGCTGGCCGGCCCGGCATTCAGCGAGAGCCGGCTGCTGGACGCGGCCTACGCGCTCGAGCAGGCGATCGGCTTCGACGGCGGGCAGGCCCGGCGATGAACGGCACGGCCACGGAGTACGAAGCGGTCATCGGATTGGAGATCCATGTCCAGCTCAAGACGCGGACGAAGATGTTCTGCGGCTGCGAGCTTTCCTTCGGCGATCCCCCGAATATCCACACCTGTCCGGTCTGCCTCGGGCTGCCCGGCGCGCTGCCCGTGATCAACGCCCGCGCGGTGGAGTTCGCGATCATGATCGGACTCGCCCTCGACGCCGAGATTGCCGCCCGCTCGGTGTTCGCGCGCAAGAACTACTTCTATCCGGACTCGCCCAAGGGCTACCAGATCTCCCAGTACGACACCCCGATCTGCCGCGGGGGCCATCTGGAGGAGGTGAGGATCCACCGCGTCCACCTGGAGGAGGATGCCGCCAAGCTGATCCACCTCGGAGAGAGCGGGCGGATTCACGGCTCGGACCGCAGCATCGTCGACTTCAACCGGTGCGGAACCCCGTTGGTGGAGATCGTCACCGAGCCGGACCTGCGCTCGCCCGAGCAGGCCCACGAGTTCCTGACCCTGCTGCGGACCACGCTGCGCCAGCTGGGCGTCTCGGACGTCAACATGGACGAAGGTTCGCTGCGCTGCGACGCCAACATCTCGATCCGTCCGCGAGGCTCTGACCAGCTCGGGGTCAAGACCGAGCTGAAGAACATGAACTCGTTCCGGTTCCTGCAGCGGGGGATGCGCGCCGAGATCGACCGCCAGATGGGGCTGGCCGCGCGGGGCGAGGCGATCAGCCAGGAGACGCTGCACTTCGACCCGACGTCCGGCCGGCTGACCTCGCTGCGCTCCAAGGAAGAGGCGCACGACTACCGCTACTTCCCGGAGCCCGACCTGGTGCCGCTGCTGGTCACCGACGAGATGCGCTCAGCGGCCGCCGCGCGGGTGCCCGAGCTGCCCGCGGCCCGGGCGCAGCGATTCCAGCGCGAGCTCGGGCTGCCCGCCGACCGCGCCCGTGACCTGGCGTTCCGCCGCGAGCTGGCCGACTTCTACGAGCGCGCGCTCGCTGACGCTCCCGCCGGCGTGGCGCCGGTGCAGGTCGCCAACTGGATCCCGTCGCTGGTGGAGCGGATCGGTTCCGACGCCGACCCGGGGCAGTCGCGAGTGTCGCCGGCGGCGCTGAGCTCGCTGGCGACGATGGTGAGCGCCAAGCAGATAAGTCGCGATGCCGGGCGCGAGGTGCTGAGCCGGCTGGTGGCCGAGGGCGGCGATCCGGGCACGATCGTCGACCGCGAGGGGCTGGGCGCGCTCGGCGACGATGACGGTCTCGCCGACCTGGTGGCGCGGGCGATCGCCGCCGATCCCAGCGCCGCCGCGAAGGTGCGCGACGGCAACATGAAGGCGATCGGGCCGCTGGTGGGCTACGTGATGCGGGAGTCCAAGGGCCGAGCCGACGGGGGAGAGGTGACCCGGCTGATCCGCGAGCAGGTGGGCGCCTAGAATCGCCCGGCTCCTCCCCTGGGCGCCGACACGCGGGCGGCGCTGGCAGACGTGCTCGGCTACGGGCCCGAGCGCGTCGAGGGTCCACCGCCGGCGGCGCCGTCCACGCCGGCGGAGGCTGACCGCCCGGCCGGTCGCTGCCCGGCAGCGATCATCTCCCACGCCGACCGGGCCGGCGCGGGGCCGGCCGCCGCCCGGGGCGCGCGACGACCGCGTCGGCGGTGCGCAGCAGCGCCGACTCGGCGCTGGCGGCGTCCATCGCGCCGGCGCTCACCTGTCGGGCGGCGGCGTGGATGAGCTCGACGAGCGCGGTCAGCAGCCACTCGGCCGACAGCTCGTCGTCGAAGAAGCCCTCGTGCTGGCCGCGGACGATGAGGCCGCGGACGAGCGCGGCCGCCGGCGCGGTGTAGGCGCGCAGCTTCTCGGGCGGCAGGCGCCGGTTGACCACGACCAACCCGCGATAACGGCCGATCGTCGCCCAGGCGGCGGCGATCACGCGGGCCAGCGCCTCGCCGGCGGTGCCCTCGTCGGGGCGGGCCGCCTCGATGCGGGCGATCACCTCGCGGGAGGAGTGCAGCGTGAGTTCGTCCATCAGCGCGTCGCGGCTGGCGAAGTGGGCGTACAGGGTGGGGCGCGAGACGCCGGCGCGCGCCGCGATCCGCTCCAGGCTGGCCGCCGGGTCGTCAGCGATCGTCTCGACCGCTGCGTCGAGAATCCGCTCGGCGTTGCGCACCGCGTCGGCGCGCCGCGGATGTAAGCTTGACATGACTGTAAACTTTAGTCATGTCCTCGGACGACCGGCCGACCTCGATCGCCGCGCTCCGGCACGGCCAGCTGTGCTACCTGCAGATCCCCGCTGCCGACGCGGCGGCGTCGGCGCGCTTCTACGAGCGGGTCTTTGGCTGGCACATCGACGGGACCAACGAGTTTGAGGCCCCGGCGCTGATCGGGCAGTGGGTGGCCGACCGCCCGTCCGCGCCCGACGCCGGCGCGCTGGGCTGGATCCACGTCGCCGACCTGGAGGCGACGCTGGCCGAGGCCCGCAGCGCGGGCGCGACAGTGTGCGAGGGCCCGATGCCCGACGGCTCTCGGACCCTGGCGACGATCGTCGATCCCGCCGGCAACCTCGTCGGGCTCGCCGCGCACGGAGCGCCCCACGTCGACAGCCGCACGATGCCCCCGGCGACCGTCATCCCCGAGCTCGCCTATACCGACGTCGCCGCCGCGGTTCAATGGCTGTCGGGCGCGTTCGGGTTCGTCGAGCGCTGGCGCGCCGGGGGGCACCGAGCACAGATGGCATACGGCAACGGCGCGATCGTCGTCGCCGACCTCGAGACCTCCGATGTCACGCCCGGCCCGCAGTCGATCCTCGTCCGTGTCTCCGACGCCCGCGCCCACCACGACCGCGCCCGGGACTTCGGGGCCACGATCCTGTCGCCGCCGCGTGACTTCCCCTACGGCGAGCGACAGTACGCCGCCCGCGATCTCGGCGGGCACGAGTGGGGCTTTAGCGAGTCGATCGCCGACGTCGCGCCCGAGGGCTGGGGCGGGACGTCAGGGCCCGGCATCCACCGCTGAGCGAGCGCTTGCGCGATGCCACCGACCCTCGCCCCGGGCAAGATCGCCTACCTGCAGATCCCGGCGTCAGACCCGGAGGCCGCGGCGGCCTTCTACGCCGCGGTGTTCGGATGGACGCTGCGGCGGGCGCCGAGCGGCGAGATCCACTTCGAGGACGGCGTTGGCGAGGTTAGCGGGACCTGGGTCGCGGGCCGTCCGCCGGCGTCCCACCCCGGATTGCTCGTCTACATCCTCGTGGCCGACGTCGCAGCGACGCTGGCGCAGATCGAGGACGCCGGCGGTGAGACGGTCACCGGCCCGCGTCCGCAGGGTCCGGGCGAGGCGGTGGCGACGTTCCGTGACCCGAGCGGCAACGTCCTGGGCATCGGCCAGCAGTGACCGGGATCAGGGCGTCCGCGCGTGCCAGGTCGCGTGGCGCCATGCGCGTGATCCACGGGTGCGTTTGAGCGGATCGAAACGTCCCGCGGCGTACATCGGGCTCACCGCGGTGACGGCAAGAAGCGAGCGATCACCTCGATCATGCGGCATCGCGTGCGCTTCGCCGTCGCGTGATCAATCGCCTGCGCTTCGTTGCATTCACGTCTTTGGCCCTACGGTCGTTCGATGTTTCCGAGGCGCCGCAGATCATCGTCGAAAGAGAGCACGGGCTCCTCGCGCTGCTTGCCGATCGCGCTGATGAAACAGTCATGCAGGTCGATCGCGCGCGCTCGATAGCTCGCGGCCGCCTCCCGCAACGCCTCGCCGTGTTCCACCGTGAACGCGGGGTCGTCGACAACCGCCTCCACGGCGTGGGCGATCACATCGCGGTCCCAGCCATAGCCGGCGCCGGCGCTCTCGAGCACGTACGCCACCTCGAGCACCGTGGCCGCCAGCACCGTGAGCGTTTCACCGGTTGCCCGCGCGGCTTGGACCCGCCTCCGTACTGCGCTCCCGTGCGGGCCCGCATCGCGGTCTAGCGACCGCAGCAGCACGTTGGTCTCGACGATCACCTGTGTTCGGAGGCACGTTTGCGGGCCGCGAGGTCCTCTCGGGCCGCCCGGCGCGCCTCCGGCCACGGCAGCGCTTCACCATGCTGCGGGGGCGGTTCGAACTCAAGCACTCCGCGTAGCCGTAGAGCGGCCGCGGTGGGCCGGGGCCGCAGAGCGCTTCGCCGCGTGGAAGGTCCGCGCCGGCGAGGTTTGGCCGCGTGGCCAATGCGCCCGCCGCCGTGGCCGGGCACCATGCCGGCCATGAACAAGTCTTCCTCACCTTCACGGGTCCTGCTGGTGGCGGGGCGACCGACGTCGCCGGCCGCGGGACAGCCGACGGTGCGGCGGTACCGGCTGGCCCGGGTTCGCTCCGGGCTTGCCCCCGCCGCCGGTCAGCGCCTCGAAGCAGCCAAGCCCAGCTGATCGTAGCCAATGCCGGCTTGCCCGCTGGCGTTGCGCGCTACGATCTGAGCATGACTACAGAGCTCGAGCCACAGGGCCCCCGGACCCCGGTTCTCCGCAGAGCGGCGGCCGGCCTCGTCCTGGTTGCCGCGGTGGCGCTGGTAGTGCACTTCTTCGTCGGGCTGATCATCACGATCTTCTGGATCGCGGTGGTTCTGGCCGCCGTCGTCGCGGTTCTCTGGGCACTCAAGACACTCGTCTGGTAGCGAGCCGGCGATGCAGGGCCTTGGGCCTCCTGGTGATCCTGTTCTTCTTCGGCCTGGCCGGAGGCCTGGTCGGCCGGACCAAGGGAAGCTCGTTCTTCATCTGGTTCCTGGTCGCGTTCTGCGTCCCGTTCCTGGGACTGCTGGCGGCGGTCTGCTATCGCTGGGACAACCGGGAGCTGAGGCGGCAGTGCCCTCACTGCCGCGCCGTCCTCAAGCTCCACGACGCGGTCTGCATGCATTGCGGCGAGGAGCTCGACTTCCCGGATGTGGCGATCGCCGCGGAATCGTCCGCGCAGGTGCGCCGTCCCGCCGCTCCCGTCGGCTGAAGCTCAGCGGATCTCTGTCGGTCGAAGCCCGGCGCATCCGCTGTAGACTGGGGCGTTCGCCGCGAGGTCGCGCCCGGCGCGGCGTCGTCACGATGAGCTCGTGAAAGGAGGCCAGCGCTATGCGTGCCGTTGACGCCCTGATGGAATGCCTCAAGGCGGAGGGTGTGGACGTCGTATTCGGCCTCCCCGGGGGAGCCAACCTCCCCACCTACGACGCCTTCTACGACGCCGGCATCCGCCACATCCTGGTCCGCCACGAAGCCGGCGGCGGCCACGCCGCCGAGGGGTACGCCAAAGCCACCGGACGGGTCGGGGTGTCGCTGGGGACCAGCGGTCCCGGTGCCACCAACCTCGTCACGCCGATCTGCGACGCGATGATGGACTCGGTGCCGGTGGTGTTCATCACCGGCCAGGTCCGGACCGACCTGCTCGGCACCGACGGCTTTCAGGAGGCGGACACGATTGGGATCACGATGCCGATCGTCAAGCACAGCTTCATGATCCAGCACCCCCTGGAGCTCCCCCGGACGATCCACGAGGCGTTTCACCTCGCCCGGACCGGCCGCCCCGGACCGGTGGTGGTCGACATCCCTCAAGACCTGAGTCGGGCCGACATTCCCTACGAGCCGGTCGACGACGTGCACCTGCCCGGCTACCAACCGACGACCGACGGCAACCAGAAGCAGATCCGGCTGGCCGCCAAGGCGATGGCCAACTCGCGGCGGCCGGTGATCTACGCCGGCGGCGGCGTGGTCAGCGCGAACGCCGCGCCCGAGCTGACGGAGCTGGCCACCTGCGACCGCTTCCCGGTCACCTGCACGGTGATGGGGCTCGGCGGCTTCCCGGCGCCGCATCCCCAGTGGCTGGGCATGCTCGGCATGCACGGGACGCGAACCGCCAACTACGCGATGGACGAGGCGGACCTGATCATCGCCGTCGGCGCGCGGTTCGACGATCGCATCACCGGCAAGCTGTCGGAGTTCGCTCCCCGGGCCAAGTTCATCCACATCGACATCGATCCGGCGGAGATCTCCAAGAACGTGCCGGCGCACATCCCGATCGTCGGCGACGCCCGCAACATCCTGCCTCGCCTGACCGCGGAGTACCGGGCGCTGGAGGCAGATCCGGCGCGGCTGGAGGAATGGTGGTCACGAGTCCACCTGTGGCAGGACCGCCACCCGCTTGGCTACGCCGATTCCGCGGACTCCGAGATCAAGCCCCAATACATGGTCCAGGCGCTGTACGAGGCCACCGGCGGCGATGCCATCGTCACCAGCGACGTCGGCCAGCATCAGATGTGGGCCGCCCAGTACTTCGATTTCGCCAGACCGCGTCGCTGGATCAACTCGGGCGGCCTGGGAACGATGGGGTTCGGGCTGCCGGCGGCGATGGGGGCCAAGATCGGCTGCCCCGAGGACACGGTGGTGTGCATCGCCGGGGACGGCTCGGTCCAGATGAACATGCAGGAGCTCGCCACCTGCGCCGAGGAGGGCATCGCGATCAAGGTGTTCATCATGAACAACGGCTATCTCGGCATGGTCCGGCAATGGCAGGAGCTGTTCTGGGACCGGCGCTACAGCCAGGTCGAGATGGGCCGGTGGCCGGACTTCGTCAAGCTTGCCGAGGCGCACGGTGCCACCGGTATCCGGTTGCAGGACAAGCGCACGCTGGTGGCGGACATGCGAGAGGCGCTGGCAACCGACGGGCCGGTAGTGGTCGACGTGCGGGTCACCCGCGAGGAGAACACGTATCCGATGATCCCAGCCGGCCAGGCCGCCCGGGACATGGTGGGTTGATCATGCGGGCGATCGCGCGCAGGGAGAGACGCTGATGGGCGAGCCGGCAACCAAGGAGGTCCTGTCGCTCGATCAGCTCGAGGCGGTGTCGGGGCTGCGCACCGGGCGCAAGCACATCCTCTCGATCCTGGTCGAGAACAAGCCGGGGGTGCTGACGCGGATCGCGGGCCTGTTCGCCCGGCGCGGCTTCAACATCGACACGCTCGCCGTCGGCCCGACCGACGACGAACGCGTGTCGCGGATCACGCTCACGCTCGACGGGGCGGTGCACCCGATTGACCAGGTGACCAAGCAGCTGCACAAGCTGGTCAACGTGCTCAAGATCCGAGATCTGCAGCCGGGGGAGACGCTGGCGCGGGAGCTGGCGATGTTCAAGGTCTCGGCCGACGGCGCGGCCCGCGCCGAGGTGATGCAGATCTGCGAGATCTTTCGCGCCAAGGTGGTCGATGTCAGCAAGCGCTCGCTCGTCGTGGAGGTCACCGGCACGTGTGACAAGGTCGACGCGTTCGAGGCGCTGGTGCGGCCGTTCGGACTGATCGAGATGGCGCGCACGGGCGAGATCGCGATCGCTCGGGGCCGCAGCGAGACCTGAAAGCGGACTCCGGCCGCTCTCGGGTCGGCACCGGCGCGGACGGTAGCCTGGTCTGTGATGCAACGCACGGCTGCGCGCACCGACCCCGGACGATGGCTGGACGCCGCCGCGGCGAGGCGGCTGGAGCGCCGCTTGCGGGACGCTCTGCGCCGCGCCCGGAGCACGGGAGCGCCCGCGCTGGCGAGCGTCACCGCCGCCGTCGCCGCCGACACCGACCCGACCGCGCTGTTCCTGGCGTCGCGCCGCCCCAGCGAGCCTTGGTTCTGCCTGGAGCAACCCGATCGTGATCGCGCCGCCCTGGCCGGGCTTGGCGTGGCGCGAACCCTCGAGGCCGCCGGTCCGGAGCGGTTCTCCGACATCGCCGCCCGCTGGCGCTCGATCGGCGGCGAGGCGCTCGCCGACGATCCCGACGGGCCGGGGGGCGCCGGGTTGGCGGCGGTGGGCGGCTTCGCTTTCGATTCCGCCGGCGGCGGCTCCCCGGCGTGGAGCGGATTCGCGCCCGCTTCGCTGGTCGTGCCCGAGGTCTCGCTGGCTCGCGGCGCCGGCGGCTGCCGGCTCACCGTCAACGTCGACGTCGCGCCCGACGACACCGTCGAGGATGCCGGCGCCCGGGTGGCGCGGCGCCTGTCGGAGCTAGTCGCGCGTCCCCTTCCGTTGCTCGATCCGGCGCCCGTGGGCGGTTACGAGGTGGTGAGCCCCATGCCTCCGGCCCACTACGAGGAGGCGGTGGCGCGGGCGGTGCAGCGGATCCGCGCCGGCGAGTTTCAGAAGGTGGTGCTCGCCCGCGAGGTCGAGGTGCACGCTCCGGTCGACCACGACCCGGCCGCCGTGTTCGGTTTGCTGCGCGAGGCGTTCCCGAGCTCGTTCGTGTACGCCGTCGGCCGCGGCGATGCCACCTTCATCGGCGCCAGCCCCGAGTTGCTGGTCCGCCGCGAGGGCCAGCGCGCCAGCACCGTCGCCCTCGCCGGCTCGGCGCGCCGCAGCGCCGACCCGGCGGTCGATGATCATCTCGGGGAGCGGCTGCTGCACTCCGACAAGGACCGCGAGGAGAACGCGATCGTCGCCCGCCGCATCGCCCGCAGCCTGCGCCCGCACTCGGTGTGGGTGACCGCGGCCGCCGAGCCGGTCCTCGTCCGCGTGGCCAACATCCAGCACCTGGCCGCGCCGATTCGTGCCCAGCTGGCCGCACCGATCGATGCCGTGGAGCTGGTTGGCCGCTTGCACCCGACTCCGGCGGTCGGCGCCGAGCCGGCCGCCGCTCTCGGCGTGATCCCGGCGTTGGAGGGGTTTGACCGGGGTTGGTACGCCGGGCCGGTGGGCTGGACGGATGCGTCCGGCGACGGCGAGTTCTGCGTCGCGCTGCGCTGCGCGCTGCTGCGCGGCACCGTTGGCCGCTGCTACGCCGGCTGCGGCATCGTCCGCGACTCCGATCCGGCGGCGGAGCTGGCCGAGTCCGAGGTCAAGCTCGAAGTGATGCTGCCGGCGCTGGCGGGGTGAGCGCCCGCAGCGCGGCCTCGGCCACGCGCCGGTGCAGAGCGAGGTTCTCGGCCCGGTTGGTGCGCACCTCGATCAACCGGGTCCCACGGCCGCCGAGCGCCAGCCCCAGCTCGGCCGGCGTCCGTACGTGGGTGTAGCCGAGCCCGTAGAGCGCCGCCGCCCGCTCGAAGTCCAGCCCGTGCGGGGTCGCCACATGCTCCTCGAAGGCGTCTGTCTCCCTACTCACCGGCAGGAACTCGAAGATCCCGCCGCCATCGTTGTTGAGCACCACGATCGCCAGATCCAGCCCGAGTCGACCCGCGGCCAGCAGGCCACCGATGTCGTGGGCCAGCGCCACGTCGCCGATCAGCACCACCACCGGGCGCGCCGTCGCCGCGGCGACGCCGAACGCCGTCGACACGGTGCCGTCGATCCCGTTGGCGCCGCGGTTGGACAGCACGCGCGGGAGATCGTCGCCGCTGCCCAGGTACAGCTCGACATCCCGGATCGGCATCGACGACGCCACGAACAGGATCGTGTCGGCGGCCAGCCCCTCGCCCAGGAGTCGGGCCACGCCCGGCTCCGAGAGCTCGGCCGGCAGCTCGCGCTCGATCGCTGCGGTCACCGCCGCGTCGGCGCGACGCCAGTCGGCGAGCCACGTGGGGTGGCGCGGCGCGATCCATGCCGGCAGCGTCGCCACCGGGTCGGCGGCGATGATCTCGCTGAGCACCCCGGCCGGGTCCTGCCAGCTCGCCTCGGGGTCCAGCGCCACCTGTTCGACGCCGGCGAGGGAGGCGAGCCACGCCCGTAGCGGCTTGGACGTCGGCAGATCCCCGACGCGGATGACTACCTCGGGCCGGGCGCGGGCGGTGAACTCCGGGTCGCGCAGGAGCAGGTCGTAGGTGGCGATCGCGGCGGCGCCCCGGCGGGCGCCGGAGAGCGGGTCGGCCAGCAGCGGATAGCCGGCGCGCTGAGCGAAGGCGGCGATGGCTTCCCCGAAACCGCGGTCGCGCTCGTCGCGGCCGGCCACCACCACCCCGCGGGCGGGGAGGCTGCGGGCCGGACCTGGCGAGGGCGGCGCCGCGACGGCATAGCTCGTCCACGGCCGGTCGCCGGGCCGTCCGGGCACCGGATCGGCGGGCAGCGGTGAGTCGAGGACCAGCGGCTCGCGCAGCGGGAGATTGAGGTGGACCGGTCCCGGGCGGCCACTGCGCGCCGTCCAGTAGGCGCGGCAGGCCAGCTGCCGGATCCAGCGCAGCGAGGCGACGTCGGCACGCTCGACGCCGACCTCGAAGAACCACTTGACGGCGTCGCCGTAGAGCTTGATCTGGTCGATGGCCTGACCGGCGCCGACCTCGCGCAGCTCGGGCGGGCGGTCCGCCGTCAGCACGATCAGCGGCACCCGGGCGTGCCAGGCCTCGATCACCGCCGGCGCCAGGTTGGCGGCGGCGGTGCCCGAGGTGCAGGTGATCGCCACCGGGCGTCCCGTCGCCTTCGCCGCCCCGACGGCGAAGAAGCCGGCGCAGCGCTCGTCGATGTGCGACCAGCAGCGGATCCTCGGCTCCCGGGTCAGCGACAGCAGGATCGGCGTGTTGCGCGATCCCGGCGAGGTGCAGGCGTGCTCCAGACCGCAGCGGCCGAGCTCATCGCAGAACGCGCGCAGCAGCAGGTAGGTATCGGTGGCGGTCATGATCTCGGCTTGTGACGACGACTGTGGTGCTGCTTCACGGGTTCACCCACACCGGCGCAAGCTGGCAGGCGGTGACGGAGGCGCTCGGAGAACGCTACCGGCCGTTGACCCCCGACATCCGTGGCCACGGCGGCACCGCGGAGCGGCGACCGGTGTCGCTGGGCGGGGTGATCGACGATCTGGCGGCGCTGACGCCGGGCCCGTTCGTGCTCGTCGGCTACTCGATGGGCGGCCGAGTGGCGCTGCACCTGGCGCTGGCGCTGCCCGACCGGGTGAGCCGTCTGGTGCTGATTTCAGCCAGCCCGGGGATCGCCGATCCGGCCGCGCGGGCGCAGCGCCGGGCCGCGGACGATCGGCTGGCCGGCGAGGTCGACGAGATGACGATCGATCAGTTCGCCGACCGGTGGGCGCGAGACACCGGTCCTGGCCGGCCAGCCCGCGGCCGTACAGGCGGCGATCGGCGCCGACCGCCGGCGCAACACCCCGGCGGGACTGGCGGCGGCGCTGCGAGGGCTGGGCACCGGGGCGCTGCCGTCGCTGTGGGAGCGCCTGGGTGAGCTGCCGATGCCCGTCGACCTCTTGGTCGGCGAGCGCGACGCTAAGTTCCGGGCCATCGCCGAGGCGATGGCGGTCGCCCTGCCGGACGTCCGCGTCGAGGTGGTGTCCGGCGCCGGGCACGCGGTGCACTTGGAGGCTCCCGATGCGGTCGCTCGCATCATCACGTCCGCCGCCATACCAGCTGAGCAGACCGTCGCCGAGGCCGAGCCCGCGGGGCAGCGCGATGGCGCCGTGGCGCGGCGTGAACGGATCGGGCCGGCCGTGAAACAGCCCCAGCGTCGCCAGCCCGCACGCCCGATCGGGCGCGATCAGGGCGGCCACGTGCAGTGCGGCGGCGATCCCGAGCGGCCCGTCGAGCGTCGAGGCCAGATACACCTCATACCCGGCGGCGCGGGCGCGGGCCGCGGTCTCGATCGCGCCGGTGATCCCGCCGCAGCGGCCGATCTTCAGGCAGATGAGATCGGCGGCGGGAAGGGCGAAGGCGTCGGCATCGGCCGCCGACTCGTCCAGCGCCAACGAGATCTCGGTCCGATCCCGCAGGTGACGGATCGCGTCGAGGCCGGTGACCGGTTCCTCGCAGAACTCGATCCCCACCGCGGCGATCAACCGCAGCGCCGCCTCCGCCTCCTCGGGCGACCAGCCTCCGTTGGCGTCGATCCGAATCGCCATCTGCGGGCCGGCGAACGCCCGAACGGCGGCCAGCCGGGCGGGGTCGTCGCCGATCGCGACCTTGACCTTGACCGCTGAGAACCCGTCGGCCCGAGCCTGGGCCGCCTCGTGGGCGGCGCCGGAGCGGTCGGCGGACGCGATCGTCCAGTTGACCGGCACCGGCCGGGCCTCGGGGGCGCCGAGCAGTCGCCACACCGGCGTCCGGGCTCGCCGCGCGGCCAGATCCCAGAGCGCGAGATCGAGCGCCGCCAGCGCCTGCGGGAGCAGGGTGACCTCGGCGCAGCGGGCGATGATGTCGGCGATCGGGGCGTCCTCGTCGGAGCCCTCCAGCACCGCCCGGCAATCCCGCAGCGCGGCCGTGACCGCCGCCGCCGAGATGCCGTCGTATGACTGCAGCGGCGCCGCCTCGCCGTAGCCGCGCAGGCCGCCGGCGGCCTCCAGCGTGGCCAGCACCAGCTCGCGCTCGCGGATGGTCCCGTGGGCGGCGGCGAACGGCTCGCGCATCCCGGCGGTGACCGATCGCAGGCTCAGCTTCATGACGTCGGTCCCAGTTTGCCGCGTCGCGCGATCAACGGCTGAGCAGGAGACCGGCCGACAGCAGCACGCAGAACGCCAGCTGGAGCATTCCGCTGCGCGCCAGGGCCTCGTTCAGCGACCGCCCGTCCGTCCGGGTGCGGACCAGCCGCACGACGGCGGCGGCCAGCGGCAGCGTCAGCCACGGCAGCAGCACCCAAGCGGTGGTGGGACCGAACACCCAGGTGACCGGCGCCAGGACGTAGGACATATAGACAACAGCGGCGAACATCTCTCGGGTGCGCGCCCGGCCGAGCTTGACCGCCAGCGTGCGCTTGCCCGCCCGGCGGTCGGAATCGATGTCGCGCACGTTGTTGACGACCAGGATCGCCGCGGCGAGCAGCCCGACGGGGACCGAGAGCGCGAACGCCTCCCAATCGAGATGCGTGACCTGAACGAAGAACGAGCCGGCGACGGCCACCACCCCGAAGAACAGGAACACAAAGGCCTCGCCCAGGCCTTCGTAGCCGTACGGCCGCGGGCCGCCGGTATAGCCGACGCCGGCGAGGATCGACGCCGCCCCCACGATCAGCAACTGCCACCCGGCGACGGCGATCAGGTAGGCGCCCGCCACCACCGCCAGCCCGAACGACACGTAGGTGGCGATCAGCACCTGTCGCGGTGGCACCAGCCCTCCGGCGGTGACCCGGACCGGTCCCAGCCGGTCCTCGGTGTCGGCGCCGCGGCGGGCGTCGGAGTAGTCGTTGGACAGGTTGGTTCCCACCTGGATGAACAACGCGCCGAGCAGCGCCGCGACGAATCGCAGCGGGTGAAACACGTGCAGGAAGCCGGCCAGCGCGGTTCCGACCAGTACGGGCGCGATCGCCGCTGGCAGTGTCCGCGGCCGCGCGGCCATCAGCCAGATCCGGATGGAGCTCACGCTCGCGCTCTCTGCCGGCTAGGGCCGGCGGGGGAACTTCGAGAAATCGGGCCGTCGCTTCTGAAGGTAGGCGTCGCGGCCCTCCTGGGCCTCCTCGCTCATGTAGAAGAGCAGGTTGGCGTCGTGGGCCAGTTGCTGGATCCCGGCCAGGCCGTCCTCGTCGGCGTTGAAGCTCGCCTTGAGCATGCGCAGCGCGAACGGCGACATCGCCAACATCTCCCGGCACCACTGGACGGTCTCCTCCTCGAGGCGATCCAGCGCGACCACGGCGTTGACCAGCCCCATCTCCAGGGCCTGCCGGGCGTCGTACTGCCGGCAGAGAAACCAGATCTCCTTGGCCTTCTTGGGCCCGACCAGCCGCGACAGCACGCTGGCGCCGAAGCCGCCGTCGAACGAGCCCACCCTCGGGCCCGCCTGGCCAAAGCGGGCGTTGTCGGCGGCGATCGTCAGGTCGCAGACGACGTGGAGCACGTGGCCGCCGCCGATCGCGTAGCCGGCGACCATCGCCACCACCGGCTTTGGCATCCGCCGGATCTGCACGTGCAGGTCGGTGACGTGGAAACGGCCCACCGCCTGATGGGAGCCGGCGGCAGCGGGATCGGCGCCGCTGACGTAGCCGCCGCGGCCGCCGCGGACGCGTTGATCCCCCCCGGAGCAGAAGGCATCGGGGCCCTCTCCGGTGAGGATGATGACCCCGACGCGCGAGTCCTCGCGGGCCCGTTCGAAGGCGTCGGAGATCTCCACCACCGTCTCGGGCCGGAACGCGTTGTGAACCTCCGGGCGGTCGATGGTGATCTTCGCGATGCCGGCGGCGTCCCCGGTCGCCAGCTCGTAGCGGATGTCGGTGTAGGCCCCCGCCGACTGCCAGCGAGTGGCGCTCACGCTTGCTCCGGAAGTCCAGTCACGGACGGGACTGTAGGCGACGCCACCCAACAGCGGGCGTCAGCCCGCATCAAAATCGGTTAGGGATCCCTAATATGCGCTCTGTGACCTCCGGCAGGCATCGAATGCCCAAGCGGGTCGGCTGGTGCCTGCTGGGAGCGGCGGCGGCCGCGTTTCTCGTGTGGCAGCTGGTCAGCGCCGGTGGGGGAACCCCGGACCCGACCAACCCGACGGAGCACCTCAGCCATCTCGCGGTGGTCGTCGACAGCGCCATTCTCGTGCTCCGTGAGGGGCTGGAGACGATCCTCGTGCTCGCCGTGCTCACCGCCAGCATGCGGGGCGCGAACAGCGCCTACCGCAAGCCGCTGGCCCTGGGCGCGGCGGCCGCGTTCGGCGCCGCGGTCGTCACCTGGTTCATCGCAATCGCGATCACCGCCGCGGTCGGGCCGGGCAGCCTCGATCTCCAGGCGGCGACCGGACTGCTGGCGATCGCCGTCCTGCTCGTCGTCATGAACTGGTTCTTTCACAAGGTCTACTGGACCGGCTGGATCGCCGGGCACAACCGCCGTCGCAAGGAGCTGATGGGCGACGCCGGATCGGTCAGCGCCCAGCGCACGATGCTCGGCCTGGCGCTGCTCGGCTTCACCTCGGTCTACCGCGAGGGCTTCGAGGTCGTGCTGTTCCTGCAGAACCTGCGGCTCCGCTACGGGTCGACCACGGTGCTGGAGGGGGTCGCGCTGGGGCTGGTGTTCGTGGCGGCGATCGGCTGGCTCACCTTCGGGCTGCAGCGGCGCCTGCCCTACAAGCGGATGCTGGTGGCGACCGGGATGCTGCTTGGCATCGTGCTGCTGGTGATGGTCGGGGAAAGCGTCCAGGAGCTCCAGCAGGCGGGCTGGATCGGCACCACCCCGCTGCACATCGCCATCCCCGGCTGGATGGGCCTGTGGTTCTCGATCTTCCCCAACGTCCAGACCGTCGTCGCCCAGGTGGTGGCCGCGGGGCTGGTCGTCGGCTCCTACTTCCTCGCCGAAGAGCTCCGCGTCCGCCGGCCACGGCGCCGCGGCGCGAGAGCGGCGATCCGGCCCAGCGCGCCGCCGGCGCCATCGGCCGCCCGGTCCGGCGCACCGGCGACGCTGTCGACCAAGCGGAGCTAGGCGCGTACGCGGAGGCCTGGGGGGAGCGAGGTCACGGGATGGAGGCTTGGCTGGCCCGCGCCGCGCGCCAGCGTGGCGACCGTGATGCGGTGATCGGCGCGTCCGGCGCCGTCACCTACGCAGAGCTCTACGCCCGGGCCCGTGGCGTCGGCGGGGCGCTTCTGGAGCGGGGGGTTCGGGCCGGAGACCGAGTCGCCCTGGCGCTCGGCGCCGACCGGCTGGTGCCGGCGCTGCATGGCTGTCTGCTCATCGGAGCGGTCGCCGTCCCCATCGACCTGCGCCTGCGCCGGTCAGAGCGCGAGGCGCGGACCGCCGGGACGGTTGCGGTCCTGGAGGAGCCGATCGCCGGCCCCGAGGCGTCTCCCCGGCCGCCCGAGCCGGAGGCCACGGCGACGCTGATGTTCACCTCGGGCACGACCGCCGGCCCCAAGCCGGTGGCACTCAGCTACGACAACTGGATGTGGAACGCGATCGGCTCGGCGCTGGCGCTGGGGCTCGATCCGGCGGAGAAGTGGCTGTGCCCGATGCCGCTCGCCCACGTCGGCGGGCTGTCGATCCAGCTGCGCTCGGCGATCTATGGCACAACGGTGCTGCTGCACGAGCGCTTCGACACCGAACGCGCTCTCGCCGCGCTGCTCGACCCCGCTGAAGCGGTCACGCTCGTGTCGCTGGTGCCGACCATGCTCGCCCGACTGCTCGACGCCGGACTGCGCGACCCGCCCACGCTGCGGCGGGTGTTGCTGGGCGGCGGGCCGATCGCCCCAGCGCTGCTCTCCCGGGCGCGTGCCGCCGGCGTCGCCGTCGCCCCCTCCTACGGGATGACCGAGGCCTGCTCGCAGATCGCCACCGACGGCTATCCGCTGCTCGGCGTGGAGCTGAGGATCGCCCCGAGCGATGGCGAGGTGCTCGTCCGTGGCCGGATGGTGGCTACCGGGGCACTCGCCCCCGACGGCTGGCTGCACACCGGCGACCTCGGCCAGCTGGACGGCCAGGGCCGCCTGGTGATCTTCGGCCGACAGGCCGACACGATCGTCACCGGTGGCGAGAACGTAGCGCCGGTCGAGGTCGAGGCGGTGCTGCTCGAGCATCCGGCGGTCGCCGACGCCGCGGTCTTCGGCCGCGACGACCCGGAGTGGGGGGAGGCGGTGGTGGCGCAGGTGGTCCCCGCCGACGGCGCCAGGCTTGCCCCGGCGCAGCTGCGGGCCCACTGCGCCGAGCGGCTGGCGGCGTTCAAGGTGCCCAAGCGCTTCGAGGAGGTCGCCAGGGTGCCGCGCGGGATCACCGGCAAGCTGCTGCGCCGGGAGCTGCGCTGAGGCGGCCCGATTCTCGGCTCGCCGGGTAGGCTGCGGGCCATGCCAGCGGTCGACCCCGAGGAAATCCGCGCCGCTCAGCGTCAATCGTGGGAGTGCGCCGCCTCCGCCTGGGGCGAGCGCGCCGAACAGGTCCGGGAGTGGGGGATGCCCGTGTCGCTCGCGATGGTGGAGGGGCTGGCGCCGGCGCCGGGTCAGCGGCTGCTGGAGCTGGCCGCCGGGACCGGCGACACCGGTTTCATCGCCGCCGAGCGGGTGCAACCCACGGGCACGCTGCTGTCCAGCGACGGGGCGGAGGCGATGCTCGAGGTTGCGCGCCGCCGCGCCGGCGAGCTCGGGATCGACAACGTCGAGTTCCGGCAGCTGGAGCTGGAGTGGATCGATCTTCCGACCGCCAGCGTCGACGGCGTCCTGTGCCGGTGGGGGATCATGCTCATCGTCGATCCCGACGCCGCGGCGCACGAGATCCGGCGCGTGCTGGTACCGGGCGGCCGGACGGCGCTGGCGGTCTGGGACGTGCGTCAGCGCAACCCGTGGGCGACGATCCCCAACGACGCGGTGGTGGCGCTCGGCCACGCGCCGCCCCCCGACCCCGACGCGCCCGGGATGTTCAGGCTCGCCGGCGACGACCGGCTCCCCGAGCTGCTTCACGCCGCCGGGTTCACGGACGTCACGGTCACGGCGGTGCCGCTGCGCCGGGGCTACGCGACGGTCGAGGACTACGTCGCGGAGACGGTGGAGATGTCGCCGACGTTCGGGTCCCTCCTGCGCGAACTGGACAGCGCGCAGCAGGCCGAGGTGGCGGCCCGGGTCGCGCAAGGCGCAGCGCCGTACACGGCCGACGACGGCTCGGTCGCCCTGCCTGGCAGCTCGCTCGTCGCGATCGCCTCGGCCTGACACCAATCTTTCACCCTGCACCTACGGTTGCAGGGGTGTCGCGCTACGGATGGCCTCTGGACACTGTGCTGCATGCGCACATGGAAGCTGTTCTGTTTAACGGCGATGTTGGCGGCGCTCTGCGTCCCCGCCACCGCCTCGGCGATGTTCGAGCACGTGGTCGCTCCCGGCGAGTCGCTGTGGTCGGTGGCCTCCACCGACGGTCTGTCGGTGGCGCAGCTGGCCGCGGCCAACGGGCTCTCGCCCGACGCCGAGCTGACCGCCGGATCGTCGCTGGCGATCCCGCCTCAGCAGTCCGCCACCGGCACGGCGGCGCCACAGCCCGCGGCCCCGGAGACGACGGCCACCGAGGCGACGCCGGCCACCGAGGCGACGCCGGCCACCGAGGCGACGGCGGCGGAGGCGACGCCGACTGAGGCGGCGACCTCCTCCGGCGGCTACGTGGTCAGACCCGGCGACTCGCTGTGGGCGATCGCCGCCCGCTACGGCACCAGCGTCGACGCCCTAGCCGCCGACAACAGGCTCGATGCCAGTGGACTGCTGCTCGCCGGCAAGACGATCGCCATCCCCGGCTCCGGTTCGGGGTCGGCGGCGGTGCAGTCGCCGTCGGTCGCCCGGGCGGCGCCGAGCGGCGCCGGAGTGGGTTCGGGCGCTCAGCCAACCCCGGAGGGAGTGAGCCCGTCCGAGGTCGGGTCGATCGCCGCCGCCGATGGTGTGTCGCCATCGCTGGCCGAGGCGATCGGCTACCAGGAGAGTGGCCTGAACAACAACGCGGTATCCCCCACCGGGGCCACCGGCGTCATGCAGATCGAGCCGGGGACCTGGAACTACATCGACCGCAACCTGGCCGGCCCAGTCCCGCTCTCGCCCACCTCGGCGACCGACAACATCAGAGGTGGGGTGCTCCTGCTGCGCTCCCTGCTGGACCAGACCGGCGGCAACCCCGCACTGGCGGCGGCGGGGTATTACCAGGGCCTGAGGTCGGTTCACGAGCACGGCTTGTTCAGCGACACGCAGCGCTACGTCAACGACGTGATGGCGCTGCGCCGCCGCTTCGGCGGCCCGTAGCGCGAGCGGCTCGCGGGTGGTGCCGGCGCGGCCGCCCGTGCCGCCCGCAGCCGGCGTCCGCCGCCCGCTAGGCTCGGCGCATGTTCTACGACGACGACGCGGACCTGCACAAGCTCGACGGCAAGACCGTCGCGATCATCGGCTACGGCTCCCAGGGCCACGCCCATGCGCTCAATCTCAAGGACTCGGGCGTGTCCGTCGTCGTCGGACTGCGCCCCGGGTCGGCCAGCGTGGCCAAGGCGCAGGCGCACGGGCTGAAGGTGATGGAGCCGGCCGACGCCGCCAGCGCCGGCGAGATCGTGACCCTGCTCGCCCCCGACGAGCTGCATGGCGAGATCTGGGAGAGCGGCCTGAAAGACGGGATCGCGCCCGGCAACATGCTGATGTTCGGCCACGGCTTCTCGATCCACTACGAGCAGATCGTCGCCCCGCCCGAAGTCGATGTCGCCCTGGTCGCCCCCAAGGGACCGGGTCACCTCGTCCGCCGTCAGTACGTGGAGGGCTCCGGGGTCCCGTGCCTGGTCGCCGTGGACCAGGACGCCACCGGTGAGGCGCTCGGCATGGCGCTCGCCTACGCCAAGGGGATCGGCGGCACCCGGGGCGGCGTGATCGAGACCACGTTCAAGGACGAGACCGAGACCGACCTGTTCGGGGAGCAGGCGGTCCTCTGCGGCGGGGTCACCGAGCTGGTCCGGGCAGGCTACGAGACCCTCACCGACGCGGGCTATGACTCGCGCCTGGCGTACTTCGAGGTACTGCACGAGCTCAAGCTGATCGTCGACCTGATGTACGAGAAGGGGATCTCGGGCATGCGCTACTCGATCTCCAACACCGCCGAGTACGGCGACATGACCCGCGGGCAGCGGATCATCGGCGACGAGACGCGGGCCGCAATGAAGCGGGTGCTCGCCGAGATCCAGTCGGGCGATTTCGCGCGCGAGTGGATCGCCGAGAACCGCGCCGGCCAGGAGAACTTCAAGCGCATGCGCTCCGAGCAGGCCGGCCATCAGGTCGAGGTCGTCGGCAAGGAGCTGCGCGAGCACATGGACTGGATCGACACCGAGTTCTCGGAGTAGCCGTCGGCCCGCAGGGCACGTGACCCACACCGTTTCAGACCTGAAGATCCCGCCCGCGCTCAAGCCCGCCGACGGTCGCTTCGGCTCCGGACCCTCGCGCGTCCGGCCGGCCCAGCTGGAGTATGTCGCCGGGCCAGGCGCCGCCGTGATCGGCACCTCGCATCGCCGCCAGCCGGTCCGGGAGCTCGTCGGCCGGGTCCGCGCCGGTATCGCCGAGCTGTTCGCGCTGCCCGACGGATACGAGGTCGTCCTCGGCAACGGCGGCACGACCGCGTTCTGGGATGCCGCCACCTGCTGCCTGGCCCGCGACCGCGCGCTGCACCTCGCCTACGGGGAGTTCTCGGCGAAGTTCGCTGCGTGCACCCGGGCCGCGCCGTTCCTGGAGGAGTCGATCGTGATCGAGGCCGCGCCGGGCGATGCCCCCGCGCCCGCCGCGGATCCGGCCGCGGACGTGATCGCGTGGGCCCACAACGAGACCTCCACCGGCGTGATGGTCCCGGTGACCCGCCCCGCCGGCTCCGACCACGCCCTCGTCCTCATCGACGCCACGTCGGGCGCGGCGGGGCTGCCGGTGCAGATCGCCGACGCCGACGTCTACTACTTCGCTCCGCAGAAGGGGTTCGCCTCCGACGGCGGGCTGTGGCTGGCGGCGATGAGCCCGGCGGCACTGGCCCGGGTCGACCAGATGGCGGGCTTGGCGGCGCCCGGGCGATGGGTGCCGGATTTCCTATCGCTGCCGATCGCGGTCGCCAACTCTCGCCAGGACCAGACCTACAACACTCCGGCGATCGTCACCCTGCTGCTGATCGCCGATCAGCTGGAGTGGATGCTGGCGCAGGGGGGGCTGGACGCGATGGTGCGCCGCACCACCACCTCGAGCGCGCACCTCTACGGCTGGGCGGAGCGGCATCCGTCAGCGACCCCGTTCGTGGTCGATCCGGCGAAGCGATCGCTGGTCGTCGGCACGATCGACTTCACCGAGGATGTCGACGCCGCCGCGCTGGCGGCGACATTGCGGGCCAACGGGATCGTCGACGTCGAGCCCTACCGGAAGCTGGGTCGCAACCAGCTGCGGGTCGCCATGTTCCCCGCCACCGACCCCGGCGATGTCCAGGCGCTGACCGCCTGCATCGACTGGGTGCTGGAGCGGGTAGCCGCATGAGTCAGGCGGCCCTCCGACCGGACGGCGAGCGGAGGTGCGGGTGAGCCCCACGCGGGTTCTCGTCGCCGAGAAGATCGGCGACTCCGGGATCGACCTGCTGCGCGAGCACTTCGACGTCGACCTCGGCGTCGGCTGGGATCGCGGCGAGCTCGAGCAACGGATCGGCGCCTACGAGGGGATTCTGATCCGCTCCGCCACCCGGCTCGACGGCGAGCTGCTGGCCAAGGCGACGCGGCTGCGGGCGGTGGGACGCGCCGGCGTCGGCGTTGACAACGTCGACGTCGGGGTGGCGACCAAGCGGGGGATCGTGGTCGCCAACGCCCCCGAGTCCAACGTCATCACCGCCGCCGAGCACACGATGGCGCTGCTGCTGGCGCTGGCGCGCAACGTGCCCCAGGCGCACGCCTCGCTCACCGGCGGCCGGTGGGAGCGGTCGCAGTTCTCCGGCGTGGAGCTGTACGAGAAGACGCTCGGGATCCTCGGCTTCGGCCGGATCGGGCAACTGGTCGCCCAGCGGGCGCGCGGCTTCAACATGCGGGTGGTCGCCTACGACCCCTACGTCGGGGCTGAGCGCTATCGCGAGCTGGGGGTGGAGCGGGCCGAATCCCCTGACGACGTCTACGCCGCGGCCGATTTCCTGACCCTGCATCTGCCCAAGACCCCGGATACCGAGGGGTGGCTCAACGCCGCCGCGCTGGCCAAGTGCAAGGACGGCGTCCGGGTGCTCAACGTCGCGCGCGGCCCACTGGTCGTCGACGAGGACCTGGAGGCGGCGCTCGCTGCCGGCAAGGTGGCGGGCGCCGCACTGGACGTGTTCCGCACCGAGCCGATCACCGACCATCCGCTGTTTCACTACCCGAACGTGATCGTCACCCCCCATCTCGGCGCCTCGACGGCGGAGGCGACCGACCGGGCCGGCTATCAGGCGGCCGAGCAGGTCGTCGCCGCGCTGGCCGGCGGGCTCGTGACCAGCGCGGTGAACGTGCCGGCGATCGCGGCTGAGGACCTGGAGGTGCTGGGGCCCTACCTCCCGTTGTGCGAGTCGCTGGGGCGGATCGCGATCGCGCTGGCGATCGCCGACGGGGGCTCAGTGGATCGGATTCAGGCCGACTTCATCGGCCGGCTGGCCGAGCACGACACTCGCCTGCTGACGATCCAGTCGCTCCTGGGGGCGCTGGCCGGTCACACCGAGGACCACATCAACGCCGTCAACGCACCGGCGATCGCCGAGGAGCGGGGAATCCAGGTGGTGGAGACCAAACAAACCGCGGCGCGCGACTACACCGACGTGGTCAGGGTGCAGGTGAGCTCCGCCACCGGCGCGGTCCGCGTCGCCGGGACCCTGTTCGGCCGCCAGAACCGCCCGCATCTGATCGAGGCCTGGGGACAGCGCATCGACGTCCAACTCGAGGAGCACGTCACCCTGTTCCGCTACCAGGACCTGCCCGGCATGCTGGGCCGCGTCGGCACCGCGTTCGGCCGCCACGGGGTCAACATCATCTCGGCCGCCGTGGGACGCCTGCGCGAGGAGAGCACCGGCGGCGACGGGCACCTCGCCGTGATGGCGATCACCACCAGCTCACCGGCGCCAGCCGAGGTGGTGGCGGAGATCGTCTCCAGCGACGGATTCGTCGCCGGGCAGACGGTCGCCCTGTAACCCTTGCTCCGCCGCTGGCCGTCCGCGCGTCAGGACGCCCGCGGCAGGAACACCACTCGCCGCCGCAGCCCCTCCACGGTCGCGCCGTCGATATCCAGGGTTGCCCCGCAGTCCTCCAGCGACGAAAAGCCTCCGACTCTCCCGCGGGTCTCGACGATCCGAGCGACGAGGTTGCCGTCGACGCCGGGTAGCTGCGCCAACGCCGCCGCCGACGCGTTGTTGACGTCGACCAGCCCGGCATCGGCGGCGCCGGGAATGTCGGGGCGGCCGATGCCCACCTCGAGCGCGAGCTGCGGGTTCTCCTGCGCCATCCTGCGGGCCCGATCCCGGTCGAGCTCCCGTGCCTTTACGCGGTCCACGGCCTGTACGAGCGGCGAGGCGAACTCCGCCTCGAACGCACGGCGGATCGAGAACGACGTGGCGATGGCGCCCGCCCACGCGAGGATGATGAGCAGGCCACCCAGAGCAGCGCCGTTGCTGGCGATCGACACCACCCAGCCGGCCACTGCCAGCAGCGTCCACAGCGAGCCCCAGAGCAGCCACGACCTCCGGTTGGCCTGAGTGCCGGCGTAGATCGGTGCCCATGCGCCGGTGGCGAACGGCAGAAGCGACAGGTACGGCCACTTGCTGCGATCGCCGCGCCGGGCCGGAGGATCCGCATCGGTCATGCCGGAAGGATGCCAATCCGGGGACGAGAGGTGGTTGCTACGCTATGCCCGCGATGGCTCTCCGCCTCGACCTTGCGCTTCTTCTCCTCCCCCCTCGGGGGGAATAGCGCGCCGGCGGCCGCACGTAGCCGCAACCCAGCAGCGAGAAGAAGCCAAGTTCTAAAGACAGACGGAGAGCCCATGACCCAGCCTGACGATCCCAACCGAGTAGTCATCTTCGACACGACGCTGCGCGACGGCGAGCAGTCACCGGGAATCTCGCTGAACACCCAGGAGAAGCTGGAGATCGCGCAGCAGCTCGGCCGACTGGGCGTCGACGTGATCGAGGCCGGGTTCCCGATCACCTCGCCCGGCGACTTCGACGCCGTTCAGGCGATCGCCCGATCTGAGTTCGCCGCCGCCCAGCCGCCGGTCATCGCCGGTCTGGCCCGCACCCACGTCGCCGACATCGACGCCGCCTACAACGCGGTCAAGGACGCCGATCGCCCGCGCATTCACACGTTCATCTCCACCTCCGACATCCACATTCGCCACCAGCTGCAGACCACTCGGGAGGACGTCAAGGGCCAGGCGCGGGCCGCGGTGGCGCACGCCAAGCGGTACCTGGATGACGTCGAGTTCTCGCCGATGGACGCCACCCGGGCCGAGCTCGAATTCACCGCCGAGGTGTGCCAGATCGCGATCGACGAGGGAGCGACAACGATCAACATCCCGGACACGGTGGGCTACGCGATGCCCGACGAGTACGGCGCGTTCCTGCGCCGCCTGTACGAGCTGGTCCCCGAGCTGCGCGACGTGGTGCTGTCGGTTCACTGTCACGACGATCTCGGTCTGGCGGTCGCCAACTCGTTCGCCGGGCTGCAGGCCGGCGCCCGCCAGGTGGAGTGCGCGGTCAACGGCATCGGCGAGCGGGCCGGCAACGCCTCGCTCGAGGAGATCATCATGCTGCTGCACACCCGTCAGGCCGACGTCGGCCTGCGCACCGGCGCGGTCACCCGAGAGATTGCGCGGACGTCGCGGATGGTCAGCCGGTTGACCGGATATGCGGTGCAGCCCAATAAGGCGATCGTCGGACGCAATGCCTTCGCCCACGAGTCAGGCATCCACCAGGACGGCGTGCTCAAGGAGCGCACCACCTACGAGATCATGGACGCCACCACCGTCGGGCTGGAAGCCAACTCGATCGTCCTCGGTAAGCACTCGGGACGGCACGCCCTGGCCCAGGCGCTGGCTGAGCTGGGCTTCGAGCTGTCCGGGCAGAACTTGAACACGGCGTTCAAACGCTTCAAGGAGATCGCCGACAAGAAGAAGCAGGTCACGGCGATGGACCTGGAGGCGCTGGTCACCGACGAGCTGCGCCAGGAGCTGGCCGGGTACACGCTCCAGTGGTTCGACGTCGAGGCCTCCAATCGCCGTCCGCCGCACGCCACCGTCGCTGTCCGCGGACCCGACGGGGAGGAGCTGGTCGGCTCCTTCACCGGCGACGGCCCGGTCGACGCCATCTTTCACGCCATCAACGCAGCCACCGCGGTCGATGCCCGTCTCAGAGAGTTCCGGGTCGACGCGGTCACCGGCGGCCAGGACGCGCTCGGCGAGACCTCGGTGGTGCTGGACGTCGGTGGCGTCAGCGGCGCCGGGCAGGGCGTGTCGACGGACATCCTCGAGGCCGGCGCCCGCGCCTACGTGCGCGCGCTCTCCAACGCGGTGCGGCGCAGCGGGGTGATCGCCGAGCGTGAGGCGGCGCTGGAGCCGGTGCCCGAGGTGGTGCGAGCGCCGTAACCGGGGCTAGCGGCTGCTCGTCTGCGCGGCGACCCGCAGACCCTGCCGGTAGGCTGCCGCCAGCACTCGGGTACGCGGCTCCTGGTCCATGAAATTGGAGCCCATGGCGGCCGCGCTCTCGGCGTTGGGGGCGATCGTCAGCACGCGCGCCCCCCGGCGCCGCAGGGCCAGCGCCTCGATCGACACCGCCGACCGGGCGACGTTGCGCATGACCGCCAGCAGCGTCTGGTTCGTCGTCAGGCTGGCCGTGGGATTCAGGCACAGGACGTGGGTGTCGCGTCCGGCGGGCGCCGCATCGAGGTTGGTGGGGCTCCACAGACCTCCGTCGACATACTCGCGATCACCGATCCGGACCGGCGCGAACAACCATGGGACGGTGCACGACGCCTCCACCGCCTCGGCCACGGTGGCGGCCGGCGCGCCCGGTGCTCCGAACACCACCCGTCGCCCGCTGGCGCGGTCGACCGCCGTGACCCGAAGTCGGCCGTCGAACCGGGCCGCGGAGCGCTCCACCTGCTCGCGCAGCCGGCTCAGCGTGTCCGGCGGGCGGGGGAGACCGCGCAGCGCCAGCGCCCGCAGCAGCGCGCCCCCGGGAGCGGCCACGCCCAGGGCCAGCGGCGCGAACGTGGCGCTGGCCGCCAGTGCCGCCTCACCGGCACGCCGCGCCGCCGCGGCGGCGGCGACCGCCAGGCCCCGGGACGGTCCGGAGCCGGAGACCTCGATCTCGGTGCCGACCGAGGAGGGCCGTCGTGGCGCCCGGCCGGCCACCAGGTGAGCGGCGACGATCGAACCCGCCGAGGTGCCGACGAACGACTCGCACTGGCGCAGGTCGACCTCGGCGCCGTCCTCGATGCCGGCCAGCACTCCCATCATCCAGGCTTCGCCGAGCACGCCGCCGCCGCCGAGGACGAGCACATCGGGCCGGGAGCGCATCCTCGCCAGGGTAGTCGGCGGTTATGGCGACAATGGTTGCGCGATGAGAGCATTCGTCGGGCGTGCGGACGAGCTGGCCGAGCTGTAGGGTGCCCTGGCAGCGGCGCGGGCGGGCCGGCCGCGGGTGGCGCTGATCGAGGGCGAGGCGGGGATCGGCAAGTCGACCTTGCTGGCGCGCTTCGTTTCGGTCGCCGGGAGCGGCTTGGTGGTGCGGGCCAGCTGCGACGAGTCGGAGCTGAGGCTGGCCTACGGCGTCGTCGGTCAGCTCGTCGCCAGCGCCCACGCGGCCGGGTACGACAGCGGATCCTCGATGCTCGGAGACGAGCTGCGGGAGGCGCTCGACCCGCTGGCGGTGGGGGCCGAGCTGGTCGGCTTTCTCGGCGACCTGCAACGCCGCGAGGACCCGGTGCTCGTCGTCGTCGATGACGTTCACTGGGCCGACGGTCCGTCGGCGCGGGCGCTGCTGTTCACCTTGCGCCGGCTGCAGGCGACCGGGTGCTCGTGCTTGTGTCGGCGCGGACGGGCCAGCTGGAGCGGCTGGGGGATGGCTGGTTGCGGTTTCTCGCCGGGGGCGCCGATCGGATCGCGCTCGCCGGCCTGGCGGCACCGGAGCTGGTCGATCTGGCAGCGGCGCTCGGGATCGGTGAGCTGTCGGGGAGCGCGGCCACCCGGCTGCGCGATCACACCGGCGGCAACCCGCTTTACTGCCGCGCGCTGCTGGAGGAGCTGGGCCCCGGCGCCATCACACGGACGAGCTCGATGATGCCGGCTCCGCGCGCCCTCGCGCGGCTGATCGTCGACCGGCTGAGCTCGCTCACCCCGGCCGGGCAACGGCTCGTGATCGCGGCGGCGGCGCTCGGGCGCCGCAGCGAGCTGGGGGTCGCCGCCGCGCTCGCGGAGCTCGACGATCCGCTTGCGGCGCTGGCGGAGGCGGCTCAGGTGGACCTGCTCACCGAGCTGCCCGGCGAGGCCGTCCCCGAGATCGCCTTTGTCCATCCGCTTGTTCACAGCGCGGTCTATGACAGCCTCTCGCCGGTCGCTCGGCGCCGCCTGCACCGGCGGGCGGCCGCGCTGCTCGGCCCGCAGGACGCGCTCGCCCACCGCATCGCCGCGACCGTTGGGGCGGATGCGCGCCTCGCCGATGATCTCGAAGCGGCTGCGCTGGCGGCACGGGCCGAGGGCAGGATGGCCCAAGCCGGTGCCTGGCTCTCCCAGTCGGCAGCGATCACCAGCGAGCGCAACGAGCGAGACCGCCGCGTGCTCGACGCGATCGAGGCCCTGCTCGCCTGCGGAGAGCTGGCCCAGGCCGGGACGCTCATGCCGGCTGCCGCTACCGCGCCGCGCAGTGCCAGGCAAAGCGCGCTGCTCGGCGAACTGGAGCTGCTCGCGGGACGGGCGCAGGCCGCGGAGGCCCGCCTCGAGCGGGCGTGGCAGGGTCACGATCCGGTGCGAGAGGCCGCCGGCGGCGCGGGAGCGGCCACCCATCTCATCGTGCTCTGCCTGATCACCGGGCGGATCCGGGAGGCGATCTCATGGGGCGAGCGGGCGGTGGCTGCCGCCGCGGCGCCGCCGGGCTTGCGCCATCGCGCGGCGGGCCTGCTCGCCCTCGGCCTGTGGACCGAGGGTCATGCCGCGCAGGCGCGCGCCCAGTTCGGGTTCCTGCCCTCCCGCGCCGCTGAGGTGCCCCCGGGGGAGACCGACGCGCTGGTGCTGCGAGGCATGTTCAAGCTGTACGTCGAGGATCTCGATGGCGCGATCGCCGACCTCAACACCGCCGCGGCGCGCCTGCGGGCCGGCGTGCCGATGCGCTACTCCAGCCAGTGCCTGAGCAGCCTGTGCGAGGCCGAGTACCGCCTGGGAGCCTGGGACGACGCCCTGCTGCACGGCGAGCTGTCGGTCGCGTTGGCACATGGCGTCGACCGAAGCTGGGACTACAGCTACGTGCACAGCTGCGCCGCGTCCGTGCCCGCGGCGCGCGGCGATTGGCCGCGGGCGCGAGCCCACGTCGAGGCCGCCAAGCGGGGCGCCGAAGCGCTCGGCGTCGCCGACGCGGTCACGGCGGCGGCCACGGCCCAGGCCAGGCTGGCGAGCATCAGCGGAGACCTGGCGGGGGTTCTCGACGCCGCGGCCGATGCCCGGGCCACCGGCAAGGCAGTCTGGTTCGGCCGCCCGGAGCGCTACGACTGGCTGGCGCTCGAGGTCGACGCCCTGATCGGTCTGCACCGCCTCCAGGATGCGGCGCGGTCTCTGGCTGAGCTCCATGCGGCGCTGTTCGAGAGCAGCCCGGCGTCAGCCCTCGTCGCCGCGAGCCGGCTGCGCGGCACGCTGGCGACCGCTGTCGGCGACACGGCCGGCGCGGCCGCGGCATTCGAGGTCGCCTGGCGTCATGCCGCCGGTCTACGACTGCCGCTGGCGCTGGCGATGCTGGAGATCGCCGACGCACGTCGTCTTCGCCAGGGGCGCGAACGCGATCACGCGGTCGCCTTGCTGCGGTCGGCCCGCCGGCGGCTGGCCGCGCTGCGCAGCCGGCCGCACGTCGAGGTCTGCGACCGGGAGCTGGCCGCGTGCGGGGCACCCGTGCTTTCCGAGCAGGAGCCCGGATCGGTGGGACTCACCCCGGCGGAGCTGGCCGTGGCTCGACTCGTCGCCACCGGTCGGTCCAATCGCGAGGCGGCGGGCGAGCTGTATCTCAGCGTCAAGACCGTGGAGTTTCACCTCAGTCACATCTTCGCCAAGCTCGGCATCCGATCCCGGCGGGAGCTGAGCGCCCAGCTGAGCGCTCGCGCAGGGACGGGAGAGAACTAGGGTCGCGCCTGGGGTCGGCCCTGGCGATAGCAGCCAGCTGGGCTGCTAAGACCTCTAGTGCACATCGCAGTGAGGACCGGGGGGTCGATGCACGATGGTCGAATTGACAGGTGTCACGTCGGGAGCGCAGCCCGAGCCGGCGAGCGCTCCCGTCTACACGATCGGCAGCAATCCGGCCGAGCGCGACCGGTTGCGCCGGCAATCGGACGAGCTTCGCTCGCACTCGTTGGCGCTGCTTGACCGGGTCGGCGTCCGCGCCGGGTGGAAGGTGCTCGACCTCGGCTGCGGGCCGCGCGGCACGCTCGAGTTGCTCTCGGAACGGGTTGGTGTCACCGGACGGGTCACCGGATTGGACTTCAATCCCGAGCACGTCGCCCAGGCGCGCGAGCTCGCGGCAGAGCGCGGGCTCGCCAACGTGGATGTGGTGCAGGGAGACGCCAGGCACACGGGGCTGCTCGCCGGTCCTTTGGCCTGGTGCACGCCCGGTTGCTCCTGGTCACCATCCCCGACCCTGCCGACGTGGTGGCGGAGATGGTTCGGCTGGTGGCGCCGGGCGGTTGGGTGGCCGGCGACGAGGCCGACTGCAGCACCCAGGTCTGCTACCCGCCGAGTGCCGCCTGGGAGCGGCTCGCCGACACCTTCATTGCCACGTTTCGAACCGACGGCGCCGATCCCGACCTCGGGCGCCGGCTTGCCGAGCTGTTTCGCGCGGCGGGTCTGATCGATGTCGGAGTGCAGGCGCGAGCCGACGTGTACCCGATCGGCCACTCTCGCCGCACCGTGCGCCTGGACATCGTGCAGAGCATGCGCGCCAAGATCGTCGAGCGCGAACTGCTCACCGAGGACGAGCTCGACGAGCTCGACCGGGCGGCCCGCGCCCACCTGGCCGATCCCGACACGGTGATCATGCCGCACCTGCACTTCCTGGCCTGGGGGCGCAAGCCGACGCAGGCCGGATGAGCGGATGAGCGGATGAGCGGATGACGATCTCCCCGCCGCGGTATGTGCTGGGCAGCGATGAGGCAGAGATCGCCCGGCTGGAGGCGCAGGCGACCGCGATCGCCCCGGCCACCGCGATGCTGCTGCGGGCGGCGGGGATCGCTCCCGGCATGCGCGTGCTCGATCTCGGAACCGGCCTCGGCCATGTCGCGTTGCAGGTCGCGGAACTGGTGGGTCCGGACGGCTCGGTCCTCGGCGTCGACCAGGACGAGACGCTGCTGCAGATCGCCGAGCAGCGGGCGCGGGCCGCGGGCGCCGGCAACGTCAACTTCCGTCGGGCCGACGTGGGCACCTACGAGGCGGGCCGCACCGCTTGACGCAGTCGTCGGCCGGCTGATCCTATTTCACCTGCCCGACGCCGCCGCAGTCCTCCGTCACCATGTCGACGCACTCAAGCCAGAGGGTTTGCTGCTGGCGATCGACTTCGATGTCGGCGCGGTCCGAGCCGAGCCGGCGGTGGCGCTGGTCACGACGGCGACCCGCTGGGTGATGCAGGCGTTTCGCAGCGCCGGCGCGAATCCGACTATCGGGCCGCGGCTGGCACTGCTGCTTCGTGACGCCGGTCTCCAGGACGTCAGGTCATTCGGGGTTCAAGACTACGTCGGGCCGCATGACCACACCGGGTCGGCGCTGCTCGCCGGTGTCGTGCGCTCGCTGCAACGGCAGATCCTGGCCGCCGGTATCGCCACCGCGGCCGAGCTCGAGCTCGACACGCTGCCGGCGCGGCTCGCCCAGCAGATCGCCGCCGCCGACGCCGCAGTCCTGCTCCCGACCGTCGCCGGTGCGTGGGGACACCGGGGCCGCCGATGAAGCTGACCGCCGGCACTGTACGTGATAGCGTACGGTTGTATGGCGCTGGCCGCCACCGATCAGATCGCCTCCTCGCCGGAAGGGCTCGGCGCCCGGGTGCGCTTGCTGCGCGAGGCGATGGACCTGTCGCTGCGCGACCTAGCCGAGCGCTCCGGGGTCAGCGCGCCGATGCTGTCCCAGGTGGAGCGCGGCGAGACCAGTCCGACGCTGCAGGTGGCCACCCGGATCGCCCACGGTCTCGATCTACGGCTGTCGCAGCTGCTGCGCCTAGACGAGGGCGGAGCGGTGACGATCGTGCGCAGCCGGGAGCGGCGCACCGGGCCGGCCCGCGCCTCCGGGCACGCTTATGAGATTCTGACGCCGCCGCTGCCGGGGCAGCGGGCGGAGCTGTCGCGCCACACGTTGGCCCCCGGCGCGGTCACCGGTGGCCCGGGCGATCCGCCGATGCACGAGCCCGGCAGCCGCGAGACGGCGCTGGTTGTGGCCGGCAGGGTGGTGCTCCACTGCGACGGAGCGCACCACGAGCTGACCCGCGGCGACTGCGTGACCTTCGACGCTGATCTGCCCCATCACTTTGCGAACCCCGCGGACGCCGCAGCCGAGTTGCTCGCCGTGGTGACGGCCGGCTTGCGCCGCAGCTGACGAACTCAAAACCACTCGAGAGACCAAGGGAGAGGCCGATGCCGCAGAGCCTGTTCGACAAGATCTGGCAAGCCCACGAGGTCTCGCACAGCCTCCTGTACATCGACCTGCACCTGGTGCACGAGGTCACCAGCCCGCAGGCGTTCGAGGGACTGCGGCTGGCCGGCCGCCAGGTCCGGCGCCCCGACCGGACGCTGGCCACCGTCGATCACAACGTGCCCACCGACGGAACCCACGCCGCCGCGCAGATTCGCGACGAGCTCTCCCGAATCCAGGTGCAGACACTGGAGCGCAACTGCGAGGAATTCGGGATCCCGCTGTACTCGCTGGGCTCCGCACATCAGGGGATCGTGCACGTGATCGGTCCCGAGCTCGGCGTCACCCAGCCGGGGATGACGATCGTCTGCGGCGACTCGCACACCGCTACCCACGGCGCCTTCGGAGCGCTCGCGTTCGGTATCGGGACCAGCGAGGTGGAGCACGTGCTGGCCACCCAGTGCCTGGTCCAGGCCAAGCCCAAGTCGATGCGGATCCGCTACGACGGGGAGCTTGGCTTCGGGGTCACGGCCAAGGATCTGATCCTGTCCACGATCGGCCAGATCGGGGTCGCCGGAGCGGTGGGTCACGTCGTCGAGTTCGCCGGTCCCGCGATCGTGGCGCTGTCGATGGAAGGGCGAATGACGATCTGCAACATGACCATCGAGGGCGGCGGCCGGGCCGGAATGATCGCGCCCGACGACACGACCTTTGAGTGGGTCATCGGCCGGCCAGGGGGCCCGGCGGAGGTCCCCGACGAGTGGCAGGGCCTGAGCACCGAGGAGGGCGCCGGCTTCGATCGGGAGATCACCGTCGATGCCGGCGCGATCAGTCCGATGGTGACCTGGGGCACGACGCCCGGGATGGTGGTACAGGTCTCCGGCTCGGTTCCCGATCCGGCCTGCGATCAGGACGAGCGCGCGCTTGCCTACATGGATCTGCGCCCGGGAACGCCGATGCAGGCGATCAAGCTGGACCGGGTGTTCATCGGCTCGTGCACGAACTCGCGGATTGGCGATTTGCGGTCCGCCGCCGAGGTGGTCGGCGGCCGCAAGGTTGCCGACGGCGTTCACGCGATGGTTGTCCCCGGCAGCCAGCAGGTCAAGCTCCAGGCCGAGCGCGAGGGGCTCGACGACGTCTTCCGCCGCGCCGGCTTTGACTGGCGTGACGCCGGGTGCTCGATGTGCCTGGGGATGAACCCGGATACCGCCGCCCCCGGCGAGCGCGTGGCCTCGACCTCCAATCGCAACTTCGAGGGCCGTCAGGGGCGCGGCTCGCGCTCGCATCTGGTCTCTCCGCAGATGGCGGCGGCCGCCGCGATCGAAGGGCACTTCGTCGACATCCGCGAGTGGGGAGACGAGTAGATGGAAGCGATCGAGACGATCACCGGTCAGGTGTCGGTGCTCAACCGCGACGACGTCGACACCGACCAGATCATCCCCAAGCAGTTTCTCAAGCGAATCGCACGCACCGGCTTTGGAGAGTTCCTGTTCTTCGACTGGGTCAAGGAGCCGGGGTGGCATCTGCCGCCCAACCCGATCCTCGTCAGCGGCGCCAACTTCGGGTGCGGGTCCAGCCGGGAGCACGCCGCCTGGGCGCTGGAGGACTACGGCTTCCGGGCGGTGATCGCGCCCAGCTTCGCCGACATCTTCCGTTCCAACGCCACCAAGATCGGCCTGCTGCCCGTCCAGCTGGAGGCGAATCAATGCGCTGCGATAGCGCAGGCCGGGGAGGCAGAGGTCGATCTGAAGGCGCAGGAGGTGCGCTGGCCCGGGGGCACCGCGAGCTTCGAGATCGACTGGGAGATCAAGCACCGGCTGCTCAACGGGCTCGATGACATCGCGGTCACCCTGGGCGAGGACAGCGAGGCGATCGACGACTACGAGCGCCGCCGCGAGCGCTCGGGTCCCGTGACGACGCGGCTATGAGGGCGCCGGCTGCCGGCGGCGGCGCGGAGCGATGAGCGCCCACGATTGGGACGCCACCACCTACGACCGGGTCTCCGCACCCCAGCAGCGGTGGGCGGCCGAGCAGCTGGATCGACTGGAGCTCGCCGGCGACGAGGTCGTGCTCGACGCCGGGTGCGGATCGGGAAAGATCACGCAGGAGCTCACTCGGCGGGTTCCGCACGGCACCGTGTACGCGGTGGATGCGGCGCCATCGATGGTCCGCCACACCCAGGAGGCGCTGGGCGACCGAGCCATCGCTCTGTGTCAGGACCTGGTGGACCTGGCGCTGCCCGAGCCCGTCGACGTGGTGTTCTCCAACGCCAGCTTTCACTGGATCAGAGATCACGACGCCCTGTTCGCGGCGCTTCACCGCAACATGAAGAGTGACGGGCGGCTGGTGGCGCAATGCGGCGGGCACGGGAACATCGACCGCTTTCGCCGCATCGCGGAGGAGGTGGCGGCGCGGGCGCCGTTCGCCCCGTACTTCACCGACTGGGTCAAGCCGTGGAACTACGCCACCGCCGAGGAGACCGCGCGACGCCTCACCCGCGCCGGGTTCGCCGACGTCTCGTGCTGGGTGGAGGACCGTCCGACCGAGCTCGACGAGCCGCGCAGCTTCATCGCCACCGTGTGCCTGGTGCGACACCTCGACCCGCTGCCCGACGACCTGCGCGATCCGTTCGTCGACGCCGTGCTTCACAGCTTTGGCGAACCGGTGGTGCTGGACTACGTACGGCTCAACCTCACGGCACGCCGCGCCTGAGGCGCGGCCCTCGGATACGGTCCCGAGCTATGAGCCACAAGGTCATCGTCCTCCCCGGCGACGGCATCGGACCCGAGATCGCCGCTCCCGCGATCGAGATCCTCGATGCCGTGGCTCCGGGTCGGTTGCACTACGAGGAGCACCTCTTCGGGGGCGCCTGCATCGACGCCCACGGAACCGCGCTGACCGCTGATACTCTCGCCGCCTGCCACGGCGCCGACGCGGTGCTGCTGGCGGCCGTCGGTGGGCCGAAATGGGACACCACCGACCCGGAGCAGCCACGTCCGGAGCAGGGCCTGCTGGCGCTGCGCAAGGGCCTGGGCCTGTTCGCCAACCTGCGCCCGATCAAGCCATTGCCGCCACTCTATGACGCCAGCCCGTTGCGTCGGGAGATCATCGAGGGCACCAACCTGCTGGTGGTCCGGGAGCTGACCGGCGGGATCTACTTCGGCGACAAGACCCGGACCGCTGACAGTGCGTCGGACGCGTGCGTCTACACCCGGGAGGAGATACAGCGGATCGCCCGGGTGGCGTTCCGCGCGGCGCGGTCGCGGGTGACCAGCGTCGACAAAGCCAACGTGCTGGAGACCAGCCGCCTGTGGCGCGAGGTGGTTTCAGACCTCCACAACCGGGAGTTTCCTCACATCGAGCTCGAGCATCTGCTGGTCGACAACGCGGCGATGCGCCTCGTCGCGGCACCCCGTCATTTCGAGGTGATCGTGACCGAGAACATGTTCGGCGACATCCTCTCCGATGAAGCGGCGATGCTCACCGGCTCGCTGGGGATGCTGCCGAGCGCGTCGCTGGGGATCGACGGCCCGGGCATGTTCGAGCCCGTGCACGGATCCGCGCCCGACATCGCCGGCACCGGGACCGCCAACCCGCTGGCGATGTTCCTGTCCGCGGCATTGATGCTCCGCCACGGATTCAGCATGGAGGACGAGGCCGCGGCGGTAGAATCGGCCGTCGACAGAGCGCTGCGCGACGGCCTGCGCACGCCCGACCTGGGGGGCGACGCGACGACCGCGCAGGCTACCCGGGAAGTCCTGCAACACCTATAGCGGCGCCCGCCGCAACCCAAGGAGCAGTCGTGGAACAAGCCGACCTCATCTGGCACAACGGAGAGCTGGTTGCCTGGGAGGACGCCAAGATCCACGTACTCACGCACGGGCTGCACTACGGCACCTCGGTGTTCGAGGGCGAGCGGGCGTACGACACCAGTGAGGGCCCGGCGATCTTTCGCCACCACGATCACCTGCGACGGCTGCTCGCCTCGGCGGAGCTCTACTACATGCCGGTCCCGTACACGCTGGCGCAGCTGCGCGCCGCGACCCACGAGCTGATCGCCGCCAACGGGCTGTCCGAGTGCTACATCCGCCCGATCATCTACCGCGGCTATGGCCAGATGGGGCTCAACCCGCTGGACTGCGAGGTCTCGGTATCGATCGCCGTCTGGCCGTGGGGTGCCTACCTCGGCGAGGCCGCGGCAACCCACGGCGTGCGCGCCAAGGTCGCCAGCTGGCGGCGGATCTCGTCGGACGCATTGATCCCGCACGCGAAGGCCAGTGGCCAATACCTCAACTCCGTGCTGGCCAAGATCGAGGCGACCAAGGCGGGCTACGAGGAGGCGATTCTGCTCGATGCCCACGGGTTTGTCAGCGAGGGCACCGGCGAGAACATCTACATCGTCCGCGACGGGGTGATCATCACTCCTCCGCAGACCGCGGCCATCCTCGACGGCATCAGCCGCAAGGCGATCCTCCAGATCGCGCGCGACCTCGGCTACGAGGTCGTGGAGCGCGACCTGGCCCGCGCCGAGCTGTACCTGGCCGACGAGGTGTTCCTCTCAGGGACCGCCGCCGAGCTGGTCCCGGTCCGCGAGATCGACGACCACGTGATCGGGGGCGGTGGCGCTGGCGAGGTCACCCGCGCCGTTCAGACGGTGTTCGTCGATGCCCTGCACGGTCGGGTGCAGCGCTACCGCGAGTGGCTGGATGTGGTGGCGCTGCCCTCCCGGACCGCCGGTTAGATGAGCGCGATCGAGCTCTACGACACCACCCTGCGCGATGGCATGCAGGGAGAGGGCATGTCGTTGTCGGCGGGCGAGAAGCTGCGCGTCGCCCACCGGCTCGACGAGCTCGGCCTGCACCTGATCGAGGCCGGGTTCCCGAGCTCCAATCCCAAGGAGCTCGAGCTGTTCGGCCTGCTGGCCGCGGAGTCGTTCGCCCACGCCGAGATCGCCGCCTTTGGGATGACTCGCCGCCGGGACTCCAGCGCGGGCGCCGATCCCGCGCTCAGCGTGCTGGCCGACTGCTTTGCGCCGGTGTGCACGGTGGTCGGCAAGACGTGGGGGCTGCACCTGGAGAAGGTGGTCAAGGTCGACCGCGCCGAGAACCTGCGGATGATCGAAGAGTCGGTGGCGTTTCTAGTGCGCCAGGGCAAGCGAGTGATCTATGACGCCGAGCACTTCTTCGACGGGTTCAGGGACGATCCCGCCTACGCGCTGCAGTGCCTGCGCGTCGCGGCCGAGGCGGGCGCCGAGACGGTCACCTGCTGCGACACCAACGGCGGCACGCTTCCGCAGACGATCGGCGCGGTGATGGCGGAGGTCACGTCGGGGTGCAGGGCGGCGGGGGTCGGCGGCGTGCGAATCGGAATCCACACCCACGACGATGCCGGCTGCGCGGTCGCCAACTCACTGGAGGCGGTGCAGAGCGGCGCCACTCACGTGCAGGGGACGGTGAACGGATATGGCGAGCGCTGTGGCAACGCCAACCTGATCTCGGTCATCCCCAGCCTCCAGCTGAAGCTCGGCTACGAGTGTCTGTCAGACGTCCAGCTGAAGTCGTTGTCGCCGACCTCCAACTACGTCGCCGAGCTGCTCAACTTCACCCCCGATCCCGACGCCCCCTATGTCGGTCGTAACGCCTTCGCCCACAAGGGGGGGATGCACGTCGCGGGGGTCAGCGCCGACCCGGCGACGTTCGAGCACATCGATCCCGAGCTCGTCGGCAATCGCCGGGAGCTGCTGATCTCCGAGCTGTCGGGCAAAGGCACCGTGCAATCTCGCGCCCGCGACGCCGGCATCGAGCTGGACGATGCCACCGCCGCGGGGCTCGTGGAGCGCGTCAAGAAGCTCGAGCACCGCGGCTACCACTACGAGGCCGCCGGCGGCTCCTTCGAGCTGCTGCTGCTCAAGGAGACCGGCGAGTACGAGCCGCTGTTTGAACTGGAGTCGTGGCGGGCGATCGTCGAGAAGCGCGCCGACGGCCGCGTCGAGACCGAGGCCACGATCAAAATCTGGGTCCGGGGTGAGCGCTACGTTCGCACCGCGGAGGGCAACGGCCCCGTCAACGCGCTGGATCGGGCGCTGCGCGAGGCGCTGGTGGAGATCCACCCGGAGCTGCGCGAAATCGAGCTCGTCAACTTCAAGGTCAGGATCCTCGACGAGACCAAGGGCACCGGGGCGGTCACCCGGGTGCTGCTCGACGTGTCCGACGGCGACTCCGTGTGGGGCTCAATCGGGGTCTCCGAGAACGTGATCGAGGCCTCGTGGGAGGCGCTGGTCGACTCGCTCGAGTACGGGATGCAGCCGGCCGCCCGCGCGCGGCTCGCCGGCGGCGCTCCCGCCCACAGCTCGTGATCGACGAGCGCGTCGAGCAGATCCCGCTCGCCCGGCCCGTCCTCGGGCCCGAGGAGGAGGAGCGCGTGCTCGCGGTGCTGCGCTCGGGTCGGCTTTCGCTCGGTCCGGCGCTGCCCGAGTTCGAGCGGGCGTTCGCCGCCCGGCTGGGAGTCGGCCATGCCGTCGCCGTCTCCAGCGGCACCGCCGGGCTGCACCTGGCGCTGCGCGCCGCCGGCGTCAGCGACGGCCACGAGGTGATCACCAGCCCGTTCTCGTTTGTGGCCAGCGCCAACGTCGTCATCTACGAACGGGCCCGCCCGGTGTTCGCCGACATCGACCCAGCCACGCTCAACCTGAACCCGGCGGCGGCAGCCGCCGCCGTCACCGAGCGCACGACCGCCCTGCTCCCCGTCCACATCTTCGGCTATCCCGCCGAGATGCCGCCGCTCGAGCGGATCGGGCTGCCGATCGTCGAGGACGCGTGCGAGGCGCTCGGCTCCCGGTACGCCGACGGTGGGATGGTCGGCGCGCGCGGGCATCCGGCGGTGTTCGGGTTCTACGCCAACAAGCAGCTGACGACGGGCGAGGGCGGCATGATCACCACGTCGGATGCCGCCCTCAAGCAGCGGCTGGACTCGGAGCGAAACCAGGGCCGGGCGCCGAACATGGACTGGCTCGATCACGACCGCCTCGGGTTCAACTACCGCCTGTCCGACATCGCCTGCGCCCTCGGGCTCGCTCAGCTGGAGCGACTCGACGACCTGCTCCGCGCCCGGGCCCGGGTGGCCGACCTGTACCGCGCCGCGCTGGCGGACATCGACGGTCTGCAGCTGCCCTGCCCAGACACCGGCGGGGCCCGCCGCGGCTGGTTCGTGTTCGTCGTCCAGCTGCCCCGCGGCATCGACCGCGACGCGGCGGTGAGGGCGCTGGGGGAGCGGGCGATTCCGGCCAAGCCCTACTTCCCGGCGATCCACCTGATGACCTACTACCGGGAGCGGTTCGGCCACCGCGAAGGGGAGTTTCCGGTGTGCGAGGACGTCGCGTCGCGATCGATCGCCCTGCCGTTCTTTCCGGGGATGAACGAGGGTCAGGTAGGACGCGTCGCCGCCGCACTGCGGGCGGTGCTGGAACGCTGAGCCGTATGTCGCGCTTTGCGCAACCGCGGGACGACGGCTTTCGCCGCCTCAACGACTCGATCGGGTTCGACTGGCGGTTGAGTCCCTACGACGTCGATCAGTCGATCGCGCATGCGGCGATGCTGGTGGCCCAGGGCATCGTCTCGCCGGCCGACGGCGAGGAGCTGCAGCGCGGTCTGGCCCAGGTGCGGGAAGAGTTCGCCGCCGGCTCGTTCCCGTTCGCCGACGGCGACGAGGACATCCACATGGCGATCGAGCGACGGTTGACGGAGATCGTCGGCGGGGTTGGGGGCCGGCTCCACACCGCCCGCTCTCGTAACGACCAGGTGGCGACGGATGTCGCCATGTTCGTGCGTGCCCATGCGCACGAGGCGATCGAGCGGATCGAGGGTCTGGAACGGACGCTGATCGACCTGGCGCAACGCCACCTCGACTGGCCGATACCGGGATACACCCACATGCAGCGAGCCCAGCCGGTGTATCTCAGCCATCACCTGCTGGCCTACTTCTGGATGCTGGATCGGGATCGGCGCCGCTTTGACGCCGTGGTCGCCGCCACCGGGCGGATGCCCCTCGGTGCCGGTGCCGTGGCCGGAGTCAACTTCGACACCGACCGGCACGCGGTGGCCCGCGCCCTCGGCTTCTCCGGCGTGGCCGAGAACTCGATCGACGCTGTCTCGGATCGCGACTTCGTGCTCGACTACCTGTCTACGGCGGCGACGTGCGCCACCCACCTGTCCCGGTTGGGCGCCGAGATCGTGCTCTGGTCCACCGACGAGTACGCGTTCTGCGAGTTGTCCGACGCGTGGACCTCGGGCTCCTCGATCATGCCCCAGAAGAAGAATCCGGACGCCGCCGAGCTGCTGCGCGCCAAGGCGCCCCGACTGGTCTCCAACCTGGTGGCGCTGCACGGCGTGATGCACGGGCTCCCGCTCACCTACAACAAGGACATGCAGGAGGACAAGGAGCCGTTGTTCGATTCGTGCGACACGCTCGAGCTGTGCCTCGACGCCGCCGACGGCATGCTCGCGACGATCACGTTTCACCGCGACCGGCTCGCCGCCGCCGCCGCCGACCAGTTCCTCGCCGCCACCGACATCGCGGACTCGCTCGTCCGCCGCGGAATGCCGTTTCGTGAGGCCCACGGCGTCGTCGCCGACCTGGTCCGCCGTGCCCTCGACAACGGGAAGCGGCTGTCGGACCTGACCCCGGCGGAGCTGGCCGACTCGTCGCCCCTGCTCGACGACGAGTTCTACCGGCTGCTCCAGGACGGGGCGTGGCTGGAGACGAAGGTGTCCGAGGGCGGGACCAGCCTGGCTCGGGTGCGCGAGCAGCTCGATGCAGCCCGCGCCGCGCTGTCGTGAAGCCCTCGTTCTACGACCGCCCGGTGCTGGAGGTGGCACGTGACCTGATCGGGTGCGTGATCACCGTGCAGGACACCGCCGGGGTGATCGTCGAGACCGAGGCCTATCACGAGTCAGAGGCCGCCTGCCACGCCTACGTCGGGCTGACAGCGCGGACCAGGACCCTGTTTCAGGCGCCCGGGCGCGCTTACGTGTACCGCTCCTACGGAATCCACGCCCTGCTCAACGCGGTGTGCGAGCCGGAGGGAGTCGGCGCGGCGGTCCTGATCCGTGCGCTGGAGCCCCTGGCGGGACTCGATCACATGCGGGTGCGCCGCGGCGTCGACCCGGTCCGCCAGCTGTGCTCGGGCCCGGGAAAGCTGACCCAGGCGCTGGGGATCGAGCTCGAGCTGAACGGATCCGACCTGCGGCGCGGGCCGATCGTGTTCTCGCCGCGCCCGGCGGCATGGCGCGAACCCGACATCGCCGTCGACACCCGGATCGGGATCACCCGGGCGGCGGAGCTGCCGTGGCGGTTCGTTGCCGCCGGCAGCCGCTTCGTGTCGCGGCCGGTGCGCCGCAGCGTCGCGGCGGCCTGAGCCGGTCGCGCTCTCCGGCCGAGCGGGGATCAGCCGCCGCCGAGCCCGGCGCCGCCGGTGGCGCCGCCGGCGCCGGTGCCGCCGCCGCCGGTGCGCCGCCACCCGCGGCGCCGCCCGTCCCACCGGTGGCCCCGCCGGTCCCACCGGTGGCCCCGCCGGTGCCGCCACCCGTCGCACCCCCGGCGGCGCCCGTGTTTCCGGTGGCGGGTGGGGTGGCGGTGGCAGGCGGGGCCCCGGTGGAAGGCGGGGTAGCGGTCGCAGGCGGGGTGCCGGTGGCGGCCCCGGTCGCGTTGCCGGCAGGCGCGCTCGGCACGGTATTGGTCCCGCCGTAACCGCTCTGGGCCGGCGGGGTGGTGGCGGTGCCGCCGTAGTCAGCGGTGGCGGTGCCCCCCGGACTCGTCGTGCCCTGGCTGCTGGCGCCCGGATGCTTGGCCTGGTGGTGGGAGGGGAACTCCACGCTCTCCTGAGCCTCGATCTGCAGCGCCTGGGTCATGAAGTTCTGCCAGATCTCGGCCGGAAAGGTTCCGCCTTCCACCGGCCCTCCGTCGAACAGAGTGGTCATCGGCACGAGCTTGTTCGGGAACCCGACCCAGACCGCCGTAGTGATCTGCGGCGTCCAGCCCACGAACCACGCGTCGCCGTAGTCGCTGGTGGTGCCCGTCTTGCCGGCCACGTCGACGCCTGAGATCGCCGCTGCCCTGCCGGTGCCGCTGGTGACCACGCCTTGCAACAACTGGTGGATGGTCTGCGCGTCCGACAGCGGGATCACGCGACGGTAGTGCGGCGTGGCGATCAGGTCATGCTGCTTGCCCTTGCAGCCGCTCGGGCAGAAGATCTGAGCGATTCCGCTAGGGCCCTCCTCGGGCGCCCCGAGACCGGGGTCGTACACCCGGCGGCCGCCTTCGGCGATCGTCTCGTAGGCGTGGGCCATGTCCAGCGGGGACACCCCCACCTTGAGGCCGCCGATGATCATCGCGTAGTTGTTCGACACCGGCGAGCGGATACCCATCGCCTTGGCCATCCTGGCGATGCGGTCGGTGCCGACGCCGGGGGAGAGGCCGAGCTGCGTGAACACGCTGTTGTCGGACTCCGCGGTCGCCGAGGCGAGCGTGATCGGACCGGAATACGCGCCGCCGAAGTTCTTGACCAGATAGTGCTCCTTGCCGCCGCTGTTGGGAACGATCAGATTCAGGGGCTTTGAATCGAACACCGAGTCGGGGCTGTAGCCATGCTCCAGCGCCACCGCCAGCGTGAACGGCTTGAACGCCGACCCGGGCTGACGGAAACCCTCAGTGGCGAGGTTGAACGGGTACCGGGCAAAGTCCGGCTGTCCGTCGACCAGGGGCCCGCCGACCATCGCCCGCACCTGGCCGGTCCGATTGTCGATCGCCACCAGTGACGCGGTCGGCTCCCCCGGTCCGCTCGGAAGATCGCTGGCGATCGCCTGCTGCGCCGCCTGCTGCATCGGCAGGTCGATCGTGGTCCGGATCTTCAGGCCGCCGTAGTAGGCGCGGTACTCGGCCACCTTGGGCGCGACGCCACGATCCAGCCCCATCGCCGACAGGATCTGGGGACGAAGCCAGCTTGTGAAGTATGGCGCTGCCGGGGGCTCCTCCGGCTGCTCGATGTCGTTGGCGGTGGGCAGCAGCTTGTGGATTCCCAGCTCGTATTGCGCGCGCGAGATGTAGTGCTGACTCAGCATGTCGGCGAGCACCAGGTTGCGCCGCTCGTACGCCGCGCCGGGGTGGGCGACCGGATCGAACGCGGACGGGTTGGCCACCATCCCCGCCAGCAGCGCGGCCTCCCAGGGCGCCAGCTGCGATGAGCACGACGGCAGGGGCGCCTGACCGCACCCGCCCGGGTTGGCGCTCGCCGGCTGGCTGGGATCGAAGCCGTGCTGCTTGCCGAAGTACACCCGCGCCGCCGACTCGGCGCCGTAGGCGCCGTTGCCGAAGTAGATCGAGTTCAGGTACTCGGTCAGGATCTTCAACTTCTTCCACTCGCGGGTGAGGTGGAAGGCGAGCGCCGCCTCGCGCAGCTTCTCGAAGATCGTCCGGTTGTCCTCCTCGGCGAGCGCGTTCTTGACGAACTGTTGAGCGATCGTTGACGCCCCTTGGCGAGCGCCGCCGGTCACGTCGGCGAGCAGCGCCCGCGCGATGCTGCGGAAGTCCACACCGGGATCGCTCCAGAACCGCTTGTCCTCCACTGCGACGACCGCGTCGCGCATCGACGGCCCCAGCTGGCCGTAGCTGTCGATCACCTCGTTGTTGGGCGGCGCGAAGATTCCGATCGGCCGCCAGTGATCGTCATACAGGTAGGAGTTGGCCGGGTGTCCGTACTCAGCGCGGTTCTCGATCTGCGGCAGGTCGGAGGCGACCGCCATCATCATCCCGAAGACGGTGGAGACCGCCGCCAGGGCCCCGAAGCCGACCAGGATCGAGAACAGGCGGAGCTTGCGCAGCTTGGGCTTGCGACGCCGCCCGTTGTTGTCTCGGCGCCACCGCCGGCGCGGCGGCTCAAACGGGATCGGCGCGTCGGGCTCTGGGCGCAGCGTGGAGATGTGCTCGTCGTCGCTCATGCGATCATTGCGGCGCGCCGTCGCCGGTGGCCGATCGTGGCGGCGCCACGACAGCGCTTGGGAGGCCCGGCAGGTCGGTTCGGGCGGCAATTCCCCGGCGGCGGCGGGAGTTTAGCATTGGCCTTTAGATGCGCCCTGGGTCATTCACGCCGGCCGCCGAGGTGGCCCCCGCGACCGCTGACCCTGGGGGTTTGTCCCCGGGGGCGTCGGCGAGTGAGGCGGCCGCCTGGCTGGCCCGAAACACCATCGACAGCCTGCCCGAGGGGGGCTTGGAGCGCAAGCTGGCGACCGGCCGGCAGCTGCGGGTGAAGCTGGGGATCGACCCCACGGCGCCCGACATCCACCTCGGCTTCACCGTCGTCCTGCAGAAGCTGCGTGAATTCCAGGAGCTTGGGCACAAGGTCGTCCTCATCATCGGCGACTACACCGCGCGCGTCGGAGACCCGTCGGGTCGCTCCAGCACTCGCCCGGTACTCGAGCCGGCGCAGATCGACGCCAACGCAAAGACGTTCTCAGACCAGGCGCTCAAGGTTCTCCTGCCCGACCCCGGTCGGCTGGAGGTGCGCTTCAACGGCGAGTGGCTCGACATGCCGATGTCTGACCTGTTCACGCTGCTGCGCACCGCCACCGTCGCCCAGATCCTGGAACGCGACGACTTCGCCAGGCGCTACGGCGCCGGCGAGCCGATCTCGATGCTCGAGCTTCTGTATCCGCTCCTGCAGGGATACGACTCGGTGGCGGTGCGGGCCGACGTGGAGCTGGGCGCCACCGACCAGAAGTTCAACCTGCTGCTCGCCCGTGATGTGCAGCGTGCCTACGGTCAGCCCGAGCAGGTGATCATGACCCTCCCGCTGCTGATCGGGACCGATGGCGCGCAGAAGATGTCCAAGTCGTTTGGCAACTACATCGGCGTCACCGACAGCCCCGACGAGATCTACGGCCGGACGCTCAGCATTCCCGATGGACTGCTCGAGAACTGGTACTCGCTGCTGCTCGGGGCCGCGCCTGACCCGCGGCAATCCCCGCGCGACGCCAAGCGTGCGCTGGCGCTGGCAATCGTGACCCGCTTCCACGACGCCGCCGCGGCCGTGGCGGCGCAGGAGGGTTTCGATCGGATCCACATCGACCACGAGCTGCCCCAGACGGTTCCCGTCGTCGCGTGGCCGGTTGACGGCGATCCGACCGTCCATCTGCCGGCGCTCCTCGCCCGCGCGTTTTCGGTCTCCACCTCCGAGGCCCGGCGCGGCCTGGCACAGGGAGCGGTCAGGCTCGATGGCGAGCCGGTGGCGGCGGGCGTCCTCGACGTGCCGGCGCTGGAGCTGGACGGCCGGGTGCTGCAGCTGGGCAAGCGGCGGTTTGCGCGCGTGGAGATCGCGTAACCGGGTGAGCGGGTCCTCGCGTACCCGGAGGAGCGGGTCCTCGCGTACCCGGATGAGCGGGTCCTCGCGTACCCGGATGAGCGGGTCCTCGCGTACCCGGATGAACGGGTCTCGGTGACCGTCGGCGGGGGAATGCTGCGCCTGCAGACGACGGGCAACGGCCAGGTCGTGGACGTGACCGAGGGCGTGAGCCGGATCGTCGCCACGATCGGCGCCGACCGAGGAGTGGCGACCGTGTTTGCCGTTGGCTCAACCGTCGCGGTGACAACCATGGAGTACGAGCCCGGCGGCATCGCTGACCTCCAGACGATGTTGGAGCGGTTGATCCCCGCGCTCGGCGACTACCAGCACAACCGCCTCAACCGGGACTCGAATTCCCACGCCCATCAGCGGGCCGCGTTGATCGGTCCGTCGGAGACGATCCCGGTGCTGGACGGCGGGCTGGCGCTCGGTACGTGGCAGCAGATCGTCCTGATCGACTTCGACGATCGAGCGCGAGAACGCACCGTTCACGTCCACGTCGTATCCTGAACAACGCCGGCGAGCCGACCCGACGCGATCTGTGATCGCCTTTCGTAGACGCCGGTTTGGAGCGCTATACTCGTCGGTCCGCCCCGGGACCGAGTTTCAGGACCCGGGCGCGCCCCTGAGGAGGATGACCTTCCTGATGAGGTGCGACGGTCTTTGAAAACTCAACAGCATGCGCACTCTTCGACCGATTTGTCGGTCGAGATGTGTGTCCAGGTTCGACGCCGTCGCTCGATCGATCCCTCTCAGGAATCGCTCGGACGGCGGTGCCAAGATTGACCCCGTCTTGCGCCTTGGAGCCCTCTGTGTACGTTGGGCTCCCCAGCACCGGCTTGGCCGATGCTGCGAGCGAACACCGATCACCGGCCTAGCCGGCGGTGTCGTGGGCGCGAGGGTCTGATCCCACCAGGGACAGGCCCAGAATTTGACCCGCCCAGCGGGCCGTGGCAGTGCGCGCGGACTGCGTACGAGCGGGTTGTACTTCTGACGACTCTTTTGTGGAAGTTCTTCACGGAGAGTTTGATCCTGGCTCAGGACGAACGCTGGCGGCGTGCCTAACACATGCAAGTGGAGCGACGAACCAGGCTTCGGCCTGGGGCAAAGCCGCGAACGGGTGAGTAACACGTGGGTAACCTGCCCTGATGATCGGGACAACCCGAGGAAACTCGGGCTAATACCGAATGTGCCCTCCGGCCTCAAGGCCGCTGGGGAAAGGAAGCTTCGGCCTCCGCATC
>CAWHMI010000008.1:0-140507 GCA_963830395.1 uncultured Actinomycetota bacterium | reverse complement strand
GAGCCGACGATCCGCATCCCATCAGGGAGGAGGAGCTGCGGGCAGCGTTCACGCGGAGAGGCGGCTGGAGCATCGCCTATGTCGGTCCGGATCGGATCCAGACGAGGTTCAGCGCTGGGGGCGCCGGCGTGGTCGGCGAAGATCGAACGGATCTGCTCACAGGTTAAAGGCCGCTGCGGCGGGGGGTGCTGGAGTTCTGTGTGCTGGCGCTGTTGCGCGACGGCGAGCGCTACAGCTTTGAGCTGGTCCGTGCGCTCGGAGGTGCCGAGGGGCTGGTCACCAGTGAGGGAACGCTGTACCCGCTGCTGGGGCGGCTCCGCCGTGACGGGATGGTCCAGACCACGTGGCGGGAATCTGCCTCCGGATCGCCGCGCCGTTAGGACCGGCTCACTGGAGAGGGTGATGCGACGCTGCGCGCGTTCTGCAGCGGCTGGGACGGGCCGGGCGCCAGTTGCCGCCAGACCGTCTGCGCGATCTGCTCGGCGAGATTGAAGCGCACCTGTCTGAGGCAATCCCTTCTGCTCACCGGCTCCGACACGACCGCGCGGAGGTGTCGCGGGTTCGCAGCCCAGGTCAATTGTCCGCCGGGGCCGTGATTAGACCCGCAAGCATGCACTGCACCGCCAGCAGCGCACCGAGCCTGGCACCGACCGTGTGGCAGATCGCGGTGATCGCGTTCTTCGTCCTCGGCCCGATCGTCTCCGCTGTCTACCTAGCCCGCCGCGCCGGCCGCCGATCCCAAGCATGATCGCCGCCGTCCGGTAGCGCACTGCCCCGCCGTCACCGCTCATCGGTGATGGCGGTGTTCTGGCTTCAGCTGTTGGCCAAACCAGAGCAGCCGTAGCGTTTTGGAGCCGCGGGTCATGCTGGTTCGGAGGGCTCGGCGCGATGCAGGGCGGAGGCGTGCACAAGCCCGGGGACCTCGCTCTTGGAAGCTGCGAAATACAGCGCGATCGCTGCATCCAGACCGAACGAGATCGCCGGCGCCAACAGCGCAAGGATCAGGGCGGGCAGATACGCCAGCGCGCCCAGCAAGGCACGGCGGGCGCCCGCGGCCATCGCAGGCCTGACCGTTGCCACGACGAGCTCCTCGTGGCGGACGAGATAGCGCCAGCTCGCGGCGATGGAGAGGCCCATCAGCATCATCACCGCCGCGTAGAGCAAAGCGACTGCTTGGGCGGCGCTGCCGCCGTCGCGAATGTGGCTCGCTGCCAGCTGCGTGGGCCACGGAATGACCGAGACGAACAACAAAAACAACAGCGTCCGTTCCATAAATCGTCGATTGACGTAGCGGACCGCGCTCATCATCCCGTGATGCTCGATCCAGATCACCCCAATCGACGCGAACGAGACCAGGTATGCCGCATACGCCGGCCAGTGCCCCAGGAGCCGGGGAACGAGATCCCGACTGCCGTCGAGGCTGGGAAGGTCCAAGACCAACAGGGTCAGCGCGATCGCGAAGATCCCATCGATCAGCGCGTGCAAGCGGCCGGGACTCAACACAATTCTCTTCGCGGCTGGGCACCGTCATCCTCTCGACGAGGCCGCATAGCCCCCGTTTGGACGGGACCGGGGCCGCGGCTCTCAGGACGCAGGTCTCGCGGTTGTGGGGCGCCCGTGGCCGGGGACCGGCCTACGCGAGGGGGCCAAACTCGTCTGTCTGTAGCGTCGGATCACCGAGAACGAACTCGCCGGCGACGAGCTCCATGCGGGTGATCATCGTCTGGCTCAGTCACCGGGCCTCAGGACGTGGAACTCAACTCGATAGACGAGCGTGTCCTCGGCGATCGGCCCGCTATGCGCGGCGCGCTGACGTAGCGTCTCGCGGTCAGGCTCGCCGGCCCGTCGGACGTCCTGCGCGGTGATCGCCGCGAATGGGACAAGCTCGACGCCATCGACTTCGATCTCACCAGGCCCGACCCAATAGCGGCCGCCCTGCCTGACCCGTGGCCGCTTCCAGAGCCGGACTGAGAGGGTGATGTCTCCGGCCAGGACGTCGTCACGCAACTCGCGGCTGAACTCCACATCCGGGACGCTAATCGGTCATCCCAATGATCCGCCGCGTCGGTCGATCCGCCGGCTGGAAGGGCGGCAGTTCGCGCGTCGACCGAACGGCATCCGTACCGCTCCGACGCCGAGGCAGCCGCCGTTTCGCTGCTGCTGCTCGTGTCTGATCTGCAGTTGGAGCAATACTCCGTCGCTTACCCAGCCGCCGAGGGAGTGGACGACCTGAATTCGAGAAGCGGCTGAGGGCCTGGGGTGCGGCCCGCGCGCAATCGCGCATGCGTTCAGCCTCCTGAGCGGGTCGAGCGCCCTCGGCGAGGCGCTGGATGCGCCGGCACGATACGACCTGTAGACGTCGTGGCGGGCCTCAGCCCGCGCTTCTCGCCGCAGCGATTCCGTCGCCTGACCAGCCATCAGCGTCCGGCTGCTGCTCTCACGCCGGCCGCGGCGGAGCAAGTCCTGCGCCATCGCGGATCAGGCCGTATGGCAGCCCGGTGATTAGCGCTGCAGTCTGACCTGCGCGAAAAAATTAGTTGTCTGACCGGCGGGCCGCCAGAGCGGCGCGAGCACGATCCATGAGACGGCGGACGACACCTGGCCAAGACATCTCTCCATGTTGCCGGGCATGCTCAGCCTTCTGCTCAACCTCACGTTGGTGCGCTTCGACAACCTGTTCATCAAGCTGCGTGCGAGGCGGCGGAAAAAACGACATCGCTCTCGCCACCATATCTGGCGTTCGGGCTCAGACCGCCCCCTCGTCGCCGATGCGGCCGGCCGCGGCAGCTAGCGTTGCGGTATGCGGGCTCGACCCGCCCATGGCCTGCTTCGTTGGTCGGCCCTGATCGTGGCCATCGCCCCGGACGTCTGCGGGGTTGCGGCATGGATCCCACCCACGATGCTCGGCGGGGTCGCTGACTGGCCGGTACTCGTTGCTGGCTGCGTCCTGCTGACCACAGCGCTCGGGCGCTCTCTGGTCGTCCATATGCGACGAGATCACATCCTGCGATAGCTCCCAGTCATATGTTCCAACCACGGCTCAAGTCGCCGATCCAGTTGACGGGGCGGGTCGTTCGTGAGACCAGGTCTCGGTGTTGGCGTGGTCCGAGTGCGTGCGCCCGGAGGTGATCACGAGCCCAGGACGAAACCGCGCACCCAGCCTTCCGACCGGCCCATCGGCCCACCCGCTTCGGCGGCGCAGGCGGATCGGCCCGTGCGCCTGGGCGATGTCAACGACCTCGCCGCGCTGGGTGACCTCGATCTCGCCGGCGTCCACGAGCTCGGCAGCGGCGGCGCGGGCCGAGTCCATGAGCGGGCGGAAGTCCTTGCCGGCCAGCGACCGGGCCGCGTCGGAGGGGCAGATCGTCTTGCCGGGCCCGCGGCGCTCGAGCAGCTCGAGGATCACGGCGCGCAGACGAACCTGTTCGGGAGAGATGGGAGGCATTTCGCTCCACTCCACGACAGGCTCAGCCACCACCACATTGTGGTCCCGTTTGCGGCGCGGCGGTGCTCCGTCGTCGACGAAAACCTTCGGGAGCGCGGGCTAGGCGTCTCGGTCGAGAGCCCTGCCCCGAGACGAACGCCCACGCTGGTGTGGCGGGCGGCGGGCGGCGGCTGCAGCCGTTAGCCGATCTGCTGCGCCAGCTCGACGATGATCCCCGCCGGGCCGCGGACGTAGCAGAGCCGATAGCGGTCCTGGTAGCGCTCCACCTCGCCGACGAGCTCCGCGCCGAGGGCTCGCAATCTAGCGACTACGGCCTCGATGTCGTCGACGGCGAATGCGACGTGGCGGATGCCCGGGGCGTTCGCGGGCGCGTGCCGGTCGCCCTCGTGGCCCGGCGGGGAGTGAAACTTGGTCAGCTCGAGCCGTCCGTGGCCGTCCGGGGTCTGCACCATCGCGATCTCCGCCCGGACGCCCTCCAGCCCCACCACGCGGTCGACCCAACCGCCGCCGACCGACCCCTCGCCCTGCAGTTTGAGTCCGAGCTCGACGAAGAACGCCGTCGCGGCCGCGAGGTCGTCGACCACGATGCCCACGTGGTCCATGCGTTGGATCGTCATGCGCTCGACGGTAGCGACACGACGGTCCCAGCTAGAGCGTCGCTCGGTTGCCGATCGAATACCGGACGTCGACCTCGAGACGGCCGAGGGGGTCTTGCTCGTGGCGCGGCCTAGTCAGAGCCGGGCGCGTGAGAAGTGGCCGAACCGACGTATTTGGGCAGGAGGCGCGCGAGCTCGAGCCTTTCCGCTTCTGGCCGGTCGCGGGTGATGTATTCAAATGCTTGGCGTTGTTGGTGTCGGGAGTGGGCGAGGACGAGCCTGCTGTGCTCGGTCAGGCGCAGGGCGGCACTTCTGCCGTCTGCCTGTGATGCGACGCGCTGGATGCAGCCCTGCTGCACGCATGAGCTGACCAGGCGACTGGCGGCGGAGGGGTCGATCATTAGAGCCGTCGCCAACAGGCCCACTAGGCAATCCAGGTCGTCCGGTCCGGAGTTGGAGTGCCACATCGTGACCCACGCCCCCGCGTCTTGGGGCGTTCTGGGCTAGGCGGCCGTCGGGTTCGTTTGATCGTGCGACCTCGGCGGATCGGACCCGTTCGATGATGCGAGTCGGCGCGGTCTCAACGGGCCGTGTCGTAGGACTGACAGCATCTAGACCGCGGTCACGGCTCGCAGCTCCGCCAGCGACTCGTCCATGAGTCGTCGCAACGCTGCCGGGTCATCCTGCTGCACCCAGCGGCCAAAGGCGACATGGAACACGGTCACGCCCGCCTGGGCGGCCAGGGTGGCGGCGTGCTCGGGGACGCCGCCGTCGAGCAACGCCCGCGTGATCGCCGCGGCCAGGCTCTGCAGCTTGATTAGCTCGCGTTCCTGCAGCTCTGGATTGGCGGCGACGATCTCTGCCCGCATGCGAGCGAAGTCGTGGCGCTCCTCGAACATCGCGGCGACCGCGTCGAGACCGTTGTCGACGGCCGCCAGCGGGGTAGCGTCCGCGACGGCGTCTTTGACACCGTCGACCCAGACCTGCTCGAGCTCCGCCGAGCCGCTGAACAGCACCTCGCGCTTGTCGGAGAAGTAGCGGAAGAAGGTGCGCTTGGTCAGTCCTGACCGCTCCGCGATCTCGGCGACCGTCGTCTCGTCATAGCCCTGCTGGGCGAACAGTGTGATCGCCTCTGTGAACAGACGGCCGGCGGCATCTGGCTTCCAGCGCGGCATACGCTTCGAGCGTAGTTGATGGCACTGGGTGACGTGAGGGTGCTAATGTCATGACACCAAGTGACATCCCCGATCCCACTGGAGTCAACATGCGCGTATTCGTGACCGGCGCCTCGGGCCACATCGCCTCGGCCGTCATCCCCGAACTTGTCAACAATGGCCACCAGGTGGTAGGCCTGGCCCGCTCCGACGCCTCCGCCGAGACCGTCGCCGCGCTGGGTGGCGAGGTCCGTCGCGGAGACCTCGACGACCTCGACGGTCTCCGCCACGCCGCCGCTGAGGCCGATGGCGTGATCCACCTCGCCTTCAAGCATGACGCGATGCGCACCGGCGACTTCATGGGCGCGGTCGGCTCGGACCTCTCGGCCATCCAGGCGATCGGCGAGACGCTGATCGGCAGCGACAAGCCCTTCGTGACCACGGGCGGCACCCTGATGCTCGCGATGGCCGGAATTAGCGGCCGGCCCGGCACCGAGGACGACCAGTCAGAGGGTGGGCCACGGGTCGACGCGGCCAATTACACGATCGCGCTGGCGAATCAGGGGGTTCGCTCCTCGGTCGTCCGGCTGGCACCGATGGTCCATTCAGACCTCGATCATCACGGCTTCACTCATGCCCTGATCGGCTTTGCGCGTGAGCATGGGGTGGCGGCCTACGTCGGCGACGGCTCGAACCGCTGGCCGGCGGCCAACACCTATGACGTCGGCGTGCTCTACCGCCTGGCGCTCGAGAACGGCCCCGCGGGCTCGACATTCCACGGGGTCGGCGACACGGGCATTGCGCGCAAGGTGATCGCCGAGACGATCGCCGGCAAGCTGGGCGTCGAGACCAAGAGCATCACGGGTGAGGAGGCGCCGGAGTACCTCGGCTTTCTCGCCGCCTTTGCCGGGTTTGACAACCCGACCTCCAACGACAGGACCCGCGAGCTGCTGGGTTGGGAGCCGACCCATCCCGGCTGGATCGAAGACGTGGAACAGGGTCACTACTTCGCCTGAGCTCCGGGCTGATCGGTGCTGCCGCTCCCACGGACCGGCAGCACCGCACCGGCCCGGTCCAATTCCAGCACGCAGCGAGCGTACTCGCGAGCCGCGCCTTGCCGAGGTCTCGCTACCGCATCGTCGTCGCCACCAATCGGCCGGCGGGAGCGAAACAAGCCCCGGACTCGGGAGCTTTGACGGCCTGATCGCCGCGCCATAGCGTGGTGTGCGTCAGTTCTGACCGGAATGCGGGGCGCTGGTGGCGAACGTGCAGCTGGAGGTCCACGATGACGAGCGCGAGGTTCTCCTCGGCGAGCTCGAGGGCTTCTTGGAGACGACCGCGGCGCTGTACCGTCAGATCGGGCGTAACTGGGATCCAGGCGGCGCGTCTGATCTAACACCCGATGTCGCGCTGGTGGTGCGCGCTCGCGATCAGCTGCGCGGCAAGGGGCCCTGGCGGATTGAAGGCACGGCGCGCGAGCTCGAGTTCCTGCTTGGTCGGCTGCGTGCGGGAGCGGAGTTGGCGCTGCAACGTGGGGCGCGACCGTCGCCCGGCCATCGCTCGGTTCGATGAGCGCGTTGGACCCAGCGCGCACCGACGCGCACCTGGACATCCTCGGTGTGTTTGACGCGCTGATGCAACGGATCAAGCGGTCTGAGGGCCAATAGAGCCCACTTCGGCGCCTCACAATGCAGCTCGTCAATCCGCCGCTACTGTCTGCGCCGCCGCAACCGGAGTCGAGCGGTCAAAAGCCGTCGCCGGTTGTGCTGGGTCTGACACCCGTGGTCGCAACAGGAGCCGTCCGCCCGGGTTTCCAGCCACTTTACAGAGCCCGCCTCCGGACTCGAACCGGAAACCGCTTCATTACAAGTGAAGTGCTCTACCAATTGAGCTAGGCGGGCGCGGCCGTTGGAGTCTGGCAGGCGGCGTATCAGACCGGGAATGATGGAAGTCGGGAGCGCTTGCGCGCAACCAGACATCACGTCTGCCCACGTGCGCCGGCGCCAGGTCAGAGCTGCATCTCCCACCATGCGATCGTGTCGCTCATCGTCTGACGGAGCGAGATCCGCGGTTCCCAGCCAGTCAGCGCCGACAGCCGGGAGTGGTCGCCGCGCAGGTCCATTACCTCGCGCGCCCGCACGCGCGAGGGATCGATGACGTGCTCGAGCTCGAGTGGGGCGACGAGCTCGGCGAGCAGCGCCACCTGGTCGGTCGCCGACACCGATACCCCTGAGCTGACGTTGAAGACATCCTCGCCCATCGCCCGGCACCCCAGCAACCGGTAGGCGCGAGCGATGTCCCGCACGTCGGTGAAGTCACGCCGGGTGTGGGGGTTGCCGGTGACGATCCTCAAGGCGCGGCTCCCGGAACGTCGCCCCTCCGCCGCCTGTCGCGCCAGGTTGGAGAGCAGGAAGATCCGCGCCTGCCCCGGCCCGGAGTGGCTGAACGGCCTGACGCGGACGATCGGCAGCCCGTAGGCCTCGACGTAGACGTGGGCCAGCTGCTCGCCGGCGGCTTTGGACACGGCGTAGGGGTTGGCCGGCCGCAGCGGCGCGCCCTCGGCCACGGGCAGGACCGCGGGCTCGCCGTACACCTCGCACGAGCTGACCCACACCACCCGAGCCTCCGCGGCAATCGTGCGCAGCGCCTCGAGCAGGTTGACGCTGCCGACCAGGTTCTCGCTCAGCGTTTCCGCCGGCGCTTCCCAGGAGCGGCCGACGGACGTCAGCGCCGCCAGGTGGTAGACAACCTCCGGGCGCGCCGACTGCACCGCCGACGTCACCGCAGCTGCGTCGCGCAGGTCGACGGTAACCCCCTGTCCACAGCCATCAGGTGTGGAGCCGCTTCGCGAGAGCGCCACCACCTCATCGCCGGCCGCGGCGCACTCGCGGCACAGCCACGAGCCGGCGAATCCGGAGGCGCCCGTGATCAGCGCCCGCATCGCCGGGCGGGGCGCGGGCGTGCGCCCGGCTTACCAGGCCGGCTAACCCTCTTGCGCCGAGACGGCGTGTTCAAGCGAGCCGTGGCCGTTGCTGGAGTAATCGGTCTCGGGCTCGGCCGGCGCGTCCTCGGGGACGGCATTGACTCGCCGTTCCAACTCTCCGAGAACCAGCCCGAACAGGAGATGTCGCCACGCGGCCTGCGCGTATGCCCTCCGGTTGCCGCTGAGTTTCGGCAGCTCGTCACGAGCCGGGTGCAACCGATCGGTCAGCGCGACCAACGGCCACAGCGCCACGTGCTCGGTCAACGCCAGAAGCGGGCCTCGCAGCACCGGCGGGACCGGCAGCGCGGGGGCGATGTTGGCGTACACAGCGCCGAACAGAGCGCCGTTGGCCATATGCACCCCGAGGCCCGCCGGGAGCCAGCCGTCGCTGCGGGTGACCGCCTTGCCCAACAGTTCGACATCGTCGTAGCCACTGGATGCAAGCCGCTTGTCCAGGGGCTGCTGCAAGCCCCAGACCGCCGCGGCAACGACACCGCTCACGGCGCCACGAAGGGTGCGGGTGGGATCGATGCCCGGGCTCACTCAAGCCAAACTGTAACGGGCCGGGAGCGGGTGGGTACGCCATTGTGCGATGGGTCACGACCGACTGCATCAGCGTGCGCGCGAGCACAACGCGAATCCCCTGCTCTACGGGTTTGTTCGCGTCACCTTCCAGGCTTTCTTCCTCGCCTACTTCCGGTTTCAGCGCATCGGCCGGGAGTACATCCCCAAGCGCGGGCCGGTGATCCTCGCGTCCAACCACCGCAGCTTCCTCGACCCGTTCGTGATCGCCTGCATGGCGAATCGTCCGATGTACTACGTAGCCAAGAAGGAGATCTTCCAGATTCACCCGGTGGCGGCTTGGCTCCTGCTCTCGCTGGGGGCATTCCCGGTCGATCGTGGTGCCGGCGACGCGGACTTCATCACGACCGCGCAGGCGATCCTCGCGCGGGGCGACATCGTGCTGATCTTCCCCGAGGGCACCCGCACCCGTCCCGGTCCGCTCGGCCGGCCCAAGCGAGGAGTGGGCCGGCTGGCGCTGGAGACCGGGGTGCCCGTCGTGCCGGTGGCGGTGATCGGTACCGAGGCGATCCGCCGGGGCTGGCGGATCCGGCCCCACAAGGTACGCATCCGGGCCGGTCGCCCACTGCGGTTCAGGCGGGCGCCGGAGCCGTCCCCGGCGCTGGCCGGCGCGGTGACCGATCGCATCTGGCCCTGCGTCATGTTGCAATGGGAATGGCTGGGGGGTCTGCCACCCATCCGCCGAGTCGCGATCATCGGTGCCGGAGCCTGGGGCACCAGCTTGGCGGTGTGCCTGGCCCGCGCCGGGGTGGAGGTCGATCTGGGTTGCCGCACCCCCGAGCAGGCGCAGATCCTGCGGGAGACCCGGGAGAACCCCCGCTACCTACCGCGGGTCGCCCTGCCGGGTGCGGTTCGGGTCCGGCGGGCCTCCGACCTCGATCTGAGGCGCCAGGACGCGGTCTGCCTGGCCGTCCCCGCTCGTGCGCTCCCCGCCGTGCTCGCTGCCCACGGCGAAGCGATCACCCGTCGCACCGGAGTCGTGCTTGCCGGGGGGGGAGTCGTCCCGCCGCTGGGCACGCTGCCCTCGGCTTTTGCCGGCGAGCGCTGCCCGGCCCGCGCTCTGGCGGTGCTGGGCGGTCCGGCGCGACCCGAGGAGATCTTCGGTCACGGCGGGTCGGTGGTCATCGCGTCGCTTGACGAGGGCTTCGCCCGGCAGCTCGCCGCCGTGCTGGGCGCCGCGGCGCTGGACGTGAGGATCACCGATGATGTCGCCGGAATCGAGCTCGCGGGTGTGGCCGAGGACGTGGTCGCGTTCGCGGCCGCCGCGGCGAACTCGCTCGGCGGCGTCACCGTCGCCGAGGCGGTGGCGGGACAGCTGTTCGCGGAGCTCCACGCCCTCGCCCGGGCGCAGGGGGGACACCCGGATTCGTTCGCCGGTCTTCCCGGCGCAGGCGCTCCGGTGGCGAGCATCGCTGCCGACGCCTCGCTTCACCGTCGTGGTGGTGAGCTGCTGGCTCAGGGCGTGTCCGCGGTGGAGATCGCCGAGGCGCTCGGCGGCCGCCTCGAGGCTCTGGACTCGGCGCCGCTGCTGCCCGGCGCTGCTCACCGGGCCCGGCTCGAGGCGCCCGCGCTGGACGGGCTGGCGGCGCTGGTGGAGGGACGGATCGCGCCCGAGCAATGGGCCGCCACCGTCACCGAGGGCCGGCGGGGTCTCCGCTCGCGCTCTTTCCGCGCGGCGTGAGCGTAGATAGGCTGCTCATGCGTTGGTCAACCAGATCCCCGAGTCCAAGGCGGAACTCGACGTCCGCTTCACAGAGCTTTACCAAAGCCATCTGCGCGATGTGTTTTCCTACAGCTATTACCGGGTCGGCAACTACCACGATGCCGAAGATCTCACTGAGCAAACGTTCCTTCAGGCCTACCGCCACTTCGAACGGGCTCTGCGGGAATCCGGTGGCCGGCCGCTGCGGCCGTGGCTCATCCGGATTGCCCACAACCTGGCGGCGAACTTCTACCGCGATAGGTCACGCAAGCCCGAGTCGACGATCGAGGACGCCGGGTTGATCTCCGCGCCGCACACCACGGAGGCGCTGGTCGAGGGCCGCGAGGAGCTCAAGGCGATACTTCAGGGCGTCTCGGAGCTGCCCGATGATCGCCGCGAGGCGCTGATCATGCGCTTCGCGCTGGGCATGGACAACCGAGAGATCGCCCGCGCGCTGGGCCGCACCGACGGAGCCACCAAGGTGCTGCTGCACCGCGCCATCCGCCAGTTGCAAGAGATGGTCTCAGAGCCCACCGAGGCCGCCGCAGAGGCGACCAGCCCCGACCTCGCCGCAGAGGGCATGAGCACCGGCACCGCGACGGAGAGCTTGTGAGCACCGGCGCCACGGACTTCGAGGCGCTGCTCCAGGAGGCCCTGGCCCCTGTCGACCCGCCCGCAGATCTCGCGGCGCGGATGGAGATCGCGCTCGTCAACCTGACCGAGCTCGCCCAGGAGGAGCTGGAGGCGTGGGAGCTGTCGACGATGCGCGACCCTCGAAATTGGGTACGGCCGGCGGCCGCCGTCGTGGTCGGCGCCGGCGCCGGCACCGCGCTGGTCGTCCTGCGCGTCCGCGGCCGGCACCGCACCCGCCGCCAGCAGTCCTCGAGTTTGGTGGAGCTCGCCGGCCGAACGTTGCACGACGTCCGCGAGGAAGCGCGCCGGGTATTGCCTCGCCGCTGAAGCCGCAGGGCGGGGGCCGGGCCTCGGAGAGCGTCAGCTCGGCCGATTGCGGCTCCTGACTGGAAGCGTCAGCTCGGCCGATTGCGGCTCCTTATGGGGAGCATCGCCTCCGCTGATAGCGTCATCGTCCCGTGGCCGTCTGTTACCGGCATTCCTCCCGTGAGACCGGCGTTTCCTGCTCCTCCTGCGCGCGTCCCATCTGTCCCGACTGCATGACGCCGACGCCGGTCGGAATGCGCTGCCCGGAGTGCGCCCGGGAGCGCACCAAGGTCAAGACCGCGCGCAGCATCCGGAGTCCCACCACGCCGGTCGTCACCCGAGTCCTGATCGCGCTCAACCTGATCGTGTTCCTGGCCGAGACCGCCACCGGGGCGTCGCTGGGCGGTGGGGGCGGCGGGTTCGTTTTCAACCACGGCGCGCTGTTTGGCCCGGCGCTGACCGGCTTCAACCCGTTGCCGGCGGCCACCGGATTCGGCGGCACGCACGAGTACTGGCGTCTGATCACGTACGGCTTCGTCCATGACGGAATCCTCCACATCGCCTTCAACATGTGGTTTCTCTGGATCCTGGGGCCGATGCTGGAGATGGCGATCGGGCGGTTGAATTTCGCGGTCGTCTACCTCGTCTCCCTGCTGGCGGGCGCGTTCGTGGCCGTGCTGTTCCAACCCGACGTTCCGACGATCGGCGCCTCCGGCGCTCTGTTCGGACTGCTCGGCGCCCTGATGGTCGTCGCCCACGACCGCGGCATCTCGATCTGGCAGAGCGGACTCGGCCTGACCCTGGTGATCAACATCGTCTTCTCGCTGACCATTCCCGGAATCTCGATCGCGGGCCACATTGGCGGCTTCATCGGCGGAGTGATCTGCGGCGGGCTGATCGTGATGCTGGGCGGGCGGCGCCAGCTACCGAGCCTGGCGATCGCCGGCTGCGCGGCGGTGGCGGTGGCGGCGGTGATCGCCGCGGTCGCGGTCGCCGGGGGCCACGGGCTGGCCCCCAACGGGATCACGATCTGATCCCGGGCGCTGACCGACCTCCACCGACAGCGACTCGGGCGCTAGTCCAGCTTCACCGACAGCGACTCGGGCGCTAGTCCAGCTCCACCGACAGCGACTCGGGCGCTAGTCCAGCTCCACCGTCAGCGACTCGGGCGCTAGTCCAGCTCCACCGTCAGCCCCTCGCCGGGCGCCTCGGGGACGAGCTCGGGGTGGAGGATGTGGGCCAGCAGCTCCAGTCCGTCGACGATCCGCGGACCCGGCCGGGAGAAATAGGCGGCGGCGTTGACCGCCACGACCTCGCCGGCGCCCACGGCGGCCAGCTGATCGCGGTGCATCTCGGCCTCACGATGGGCGATCTCGGCGTCATAGCCGCACGGCATCACGATCACGACGTCGGGCCGGGAGGCGATGACCTCGTCCCAGCTGCGCTCCTCGGAGTTCTCGCCGGGAAGGCCGAGGACGTCCTCGCCACCGGCGAAGGCGATCAGCTGAGGCGTCCAATGTCCGGCGGCAAACGGCGGATCGAGCCACTCCAGCGCCGCCACCCGCAGCTGGCGGGCGTCCCTGGTGGTCAGCCGGATGCGGTCGATCCGCGCCGCGGCAGCCGAGACGAGCGCCACCGCTGCATCCTTGCGGTCGGTGGCCTGGGCCAGGGTCCGGGCGTCCCCGAGCACCTCGCCAACCGTGTGCGGATCGAGCGCGATCACCATCGGCTGCGTGTCGATCTCGTCGGCGATCGCCCGGACATCGTCATAGGAGACGGCGCACACCGAGCACAGCGCTTGCGTGACGATGAGGTCGGGCTCGAGCTCGTGCAGAGCCTCCGCGTCGAGCTCGTAGATCGACTCGCCCGCCAGCGTGCGCTCCTTGACCGCGGCGTCGATCTCGGCGGCGCTGAGGCCGCCGGGCAGCACGTCGCGGGTCACCTTGGGCAGCTCGGTGGCGGCGGCCGGATAGTCGCACTCGTGGGTCACCGCGACCAACTCGGAGCCGAGCCCGAGCGCAAACAGCATCTCGGTCGCCGATGGCACCAGGCTGACGATGCGCATCAGACCGGTCCGCCTAAGTGGTTCCGGTCGTATTTGCGAACGGGGCCACCAAGGCGTGGATGTGAGAGGCTGAACTGAGGCGAAAAGGAGAAGACATGCTCACCGACGATGAAGTGGCCCAAAGGCTACGACGGTTGCCTTGGGAACGCGAGGACGACGAGATCGTCCGCGAATGGCGGTTCGAGGACTTCGGCGAGGCGATCGCGTTCGTCAACCAGGTGGCCGAGGTCGCCGAGGAGGCCAACCACCATCCCGACATCTTCATCCACGGTTGGAACAAGGTGAAGCTGTCGCTGAGCAACCACTCGGGGGGCGGCCTGACCGAGATGGACTTCACCATGGCCGAGCGCTTCGACGGGCTCGACTGACGCCGGTCGCACCGCCCGCCGATCAATCGCGGGGGAGCCGCCGGATCGATCACGTCGGAGCCGCCGGATCGATCACAGGGAAGCCGCCGGATCGGCGACGGCGGAGCCGGCTGCTACCGTTCGCCGGGTCGCTGAATGAACGACGACCGACCTCGAGGTAGCAGCGCGCCGATCGTGAGCGCCACCCGGATGGCGGGCCGCGAACCGCGCCGCGGGCCGTGAAGGCGCTGTTCATCCTTCTGACCGGCCTGCTGGTCCTGGTGAACGCGTTCTTCGTGATCGCGGAGTACTCGCTGGTTCGCTCGCGCAAGGCCAAGCTGCAGGAGATGGCCGAGGAGGGCAAGCGCGGAGCCCAGCTGGCCCTGTCCCAAATGGAGGACATCGGCGACTACATCGCGGCCTGCCAGGTCGGCATCACGATGGCCTCGATCGCCATCGGCGCGCTCGGCGAGCCGGCGATCGCGCACGTGCTCGAACCCGCGCTCGGCGGCGCGCTCGGCCATTCCGCCTCGGTGGCTATCTCGGTGGTCATCGCCTACCTGCTGATCACCGTCGCCCAGAGCATCGTCGGTGAGATCGCGCCCAAGCTGTACACGATTCAGCACGCCGAGGACCTGGCCCGGCTGATCGCGCGGCCGCTGCAGCTGAGCCGGGTTCTGTTCAGCCCGTTCATCTTCGTACTGAACTCAGCCTCCCGATCGCTGCTGCGCGCCACCGGCACCGACCCCGATGCCGAGCCCGAAGGGGGCACGCCGGACGAGATCAAGCGGATCATCGCCGACTCGCGCAGCGGCGGGATCCTCGATGTCGGCGAGGCGGACATGCTCACCGGCGTATTCCACCTGCACGAGCAGGAGGCGCGCCAGGTGATGACGCCGATTCCGGCGGTGGTGACCGTCGATCTGTCCGAGACGGTGCAGGATGCGCTGCGGCGCTGCGTCTCGACCGGTCACTCACGCCTGGTGGTTACCGAGGACGACAACGAGGACCGGGTCAAGGGAATCGTGCACGTCAACCAGCTGGTCAAGCTGATGATGTCCGAGGGCTACGAGGCGCACTTTGATCGGCTGGTGCGTGCGGCTCCGATAGTGCCCGAGACCAAGCCGCTGGACGACCTGCTCGCCGATCTGCAGCGCGAGCGCACGGAGCTGGCGATCGTCATCGACGAGTACGGGCGTACCACCGGGATCGTCACCACCGAGGACATCATCGAGGAGGTCGTCGGCGAGATCTCCGATGAGACCGATCCCGCCGGCGGCGCGGTTCGGCGCCTGGCCAGCGGTGAGTGGTTCGTCCGCGGCCACGTCGCCGTCTCCGATCTCGAGGACTACGGGCTGCGCCTGCCGGTCGACACCGATGCCTACAACTCGGTGGGGGGGTTCGTGTTCGCGGAGCTCGGTCGGCTGCCCAAACGCGGCGATCAGGTCACCGCCGATGGTTACTCGATCCGGGTCGAGTCCGTCCGCGAGAACCGGGTGGAGGCGGTGCGGATCCGTCGCCGCAAGGCACCCGCCGAGACCGCGGCCGCTCAGTAGCGCGTCAGGCGGGGCCACCGCACCCGGTCCAGAACAGCGGGCGGGTCACCGGACGGCCCCGGGGAGCTGGCCACGCACGGTAGGAGGTGGCGCGAGCTCGCTGCATTCGTTACATTTCCCGCATCGAGCCGCACGGTGCTATCCGGCGGTTGAGAGGAGAGATGAAGCCGGCCCTCCTCGGGCCGGCTTCACCATCTTGCGAAAGGTCGCGCAACGGTCGACCCCGATCCCTCACAACGGTCGGTCCCGATCCCTCACAACGGTCGGCCCCGATCGCTCCCTAGCTCGCCGCACGCCCAAAAAAGAAACCGGCCCGCTGGGGACAGGCCGGTTTCGTGCTTCTGGGGAGGAGGTGCTGCTATGAGGTACGTCGCGCTGGACATATTGGTCCGCGCACCTCAACGCAGCCTTAATAGTTAGTCGTAGTCATAGAAACCCTGGCGGGACTTGCGGCCGAGGGCTCCATTGGCGACGAGCTCCGCCAGCCGGGCGGGAACCTTCGCCCCGATCGTCTCGCCGATCGCCTGGGACACGTCCAGCCCGATGAAGTCCAGAAGGGCGATCGGACCCATCGGCATTCCCGCCCCGAGCATCATCGTCCGGTCGACGTCGGCGGGTTCCATCCCGGTCCTATCCATCAGCTCGACGGCCGCGAACAGGTAGGGAAACAGCAGCCGGTTGACCACGAATCCCGGGATGTCGGGCACCTCCACCGGCGTCTTTCCGAGCTCCCGGCACAGCGCTCGTGCGCGCCGGCGAACGTCATCGCGGGTCTCGGGACCGAACGCCAGCTCCACCAGCTCCATGCGCGGCACCGGATTGAACACGTGCAGGCCCACGAATCGGTCGGGATGGCCGCTGGCCCGCGCCAGCTCCGCGATCGACAGCGAGGATGTGGTCGTCGCCAGGATCTCGTCGGGACCGGTGTAGGCGGCCAGCTCGGCCAGCAGCAGGCCCTTGTGATCGAGATCCTCCACGACCGCCTCCACCAGGAAGGTGGCCTCGGCCAACCTCTCGAGCTCGACCACGACCTCGACGCGATCCGCGCAGCCGTTGAGCTCCGGCAGCTTGGCGCAGTGCTTGGCGACGGCGTCCTTGACCCGCTGCGCCGATGCCGCCGACCGTGCCCACAGGAGCACGTCTCCGCGAGCGGCGGCGACGGCGGCGAGCCCGGCCGCGATCGTGCCCGAGCCGGCGATGGCGATTCGTTCCTGCACGGGCTTCTACCCCTCCTGCTCGGTGGGTCGGATCAGGACCTCGTTGATCGCCACCCGCCGCGGGCGGGTGACGATGTAGGCGATCGCGTCGGCGATGTCCTGCGCCTCCAGGATCTCGATGTCGCCGAACCGTCCCCGCATCTGCTCCTGGACCTGAGGGCGGTTGTGGGACTGCAGCTCGGTGGCGGTCGCTCCCGGCTCGATCAGCGACACCCGCACGTGGCGCCCGGCCACCTCCTGGCGCAGCCCCTCGCTGAACGCTCCGACGCCGTGCTTGGTCAGGTTGTAGACAGCGCTGCCGCTGCGCGCCACCCGGCCGGCCACGGAGCTGATGTTGACCATGTCCGAGACCCCCCGTCCGCCGTCCTGCGCGGCCCGGAGAAGATGCGGAAGCGCCGCATGAGCGCAGTAGAGCAGTCCGGCGACGTTGATCGACACCATCTCCTGCCACTCGGCGATCGGCGCGTCGACGGCCGGTCCCAGCAGCATCACGCCCGCGTTGTTGACCAGCGTGTCCAGTCGGCCGAGCTCGGCCACCGTCCGCGCCACCAGGGCCTCGGCCTCGTCCTGGGCGGTGATGTCGGCGCAGATCGCCAGCGCTTCGCCGCCCGCGTCCTTGATCCGCGCCGCCAGGTCGTCGAGCCGGTCCTGGCGCCGCGCGGCGACCGCCACCGTGGCTCCCCGGGCAGCCATGGTCAACGCCGTGGCTTCGCCGATTCCGCTCGAGGCACCCGTAACCAGCGCCACCGTTCCTGTGAGTTCTCTATCTGAGGTCATGGGGGCGATTATCGCCGCAGTGGGCGCCCGAGCCTTTCCGGGTAGAAGACGCCGCATGTCCCCGTCGGCCGACACCGTGCGCGCGGCGCGCCTGCAGGAGCACGGCCGCCCGCTCGTGGTCTCGGGCGTGGAGCTGCCCGAGCCGGCAGACGACGAGGTCCGGGTCGACCTGCGGTTCGGCGGGGTTAACCCGATCGACCGCTACACCGCCGAGGGCCGGGTCAGCCCCGACGCGCCGCTGCCGCGGACGCTCGGTGGTGAAGCCGCCGGAGAGGTGGACGGGCGTCAGGTGATCGTGGCCGGGGAGGGGCTCGGCGGTGCCCGGGACGGCGTCTGGGCGCAGGCGGCGGTCGTCCCTCGCGGCGCGATCACCGACCTTCCCGGGGGGGTGGGGCTGCGCGAGGCCGCCGCGATGGGCGTCGCCGGGGTGACCGCGGTGCAGTGCGTGCGCCGGCTGGCCCAGGTGACCTCCAAGGATCGCGTGGTCGTGGTCGGCGCCTCGGGTGGGGTCGGCAGCATGATCGTGTCGCTGGCCCGAGCCGCCGGGGCGACGGTGTGGGGGCAGACCGGCGCGGCGGAGAAGGCGGACGGGATCGTCGCCAGCGGGGCTGATCGGGTGCTCGTCGGGGGCCCCGAGGAGATCGCCTCAGACGTCGCGGCCCTGGAGCCGACCGCCGCCTTCGACCCTCTCGGCGATGGCTTCGTGGCACCGCTGGTGGAGGGGATGGCGCCAAGGGGGCGCCTGGTTTCGTTCGGCGTATCCGCTGGTGCCGAGGTCACGTTCAACATGCAGCTGCTGTATCGCAAGTCGATATCCCTGCTCGGCTACGGTGGCATGCAGCTGACCTCCGAGGAACGGCGGGCGGGGCTCGCCGCCGCGCTGCAGGCGCTCCGCGACGGTGACCTGAAGGTCGGAATCGACGACGTGCTGCCCCTGGATCAGGTCAACGAGGCGTTTGCGCGGTTGGTCGACCGCCGCGTTCAGGGCAAGCTGCTGCTCGACCTCAGCTGAGCCCCCAGCGTCGTCACCCGGATCACCGCGGAGGCGCGCCTGGGCGCTACGCCGAGTCCCAGCCAAACCCGATCGCGTCGGCCGCCACCGGCAGGGGGCTGGTCGGCAGCCCGGGCGGCGGTTCGAACTGGTTGAAGCCCACGGGCGCGAGGTCGTTGGGAGTGTCGGGGTGAAACAGCGACGCCAGGTACTGCGCCTGGCCGCGTCCTGGCCCGAGCTCGAACTGGCCACCGCCATAGGCGCCGATCCCGTAGGCGGCACAGTAGTCATAGGTGTCGCAGAGCCGCTTCAGGCCGCCGAGGCGAGATGGCTTGAGGTTCACCATCCGCGGCGGGAAGGGCAGCGCCTCGATGTCGGCGATGGAGTGGATGGGGGCGTCCCACGTGATCCGATCGTGATCGCGGGCCAGCGTTGCGGCGGTCGCCACGGTGACCACGTCGGGATCCTCCAGCCACGCTTGCGGGAACGCCTCGACGACGCGCGCGTACAGGACGGGGTCGGGCTCCTGGTCGACGATGGTGCCGTGGTAGAGCGCCTTGAAGTCGATCGAGTCGACCGCTCCGGACGCGGCCAGCCGCGCGATCAGCCCCGGGGTCCAGGAGGTGGTGGCGTCGAGCTTGAACCGCAGCGTCGGGTAGCGGGCGAGCCGGCTCTCGATCGGCGCCAACGAGGGCGGCTCGCCGAGGCGCAGCGACACCACGAACGTGAGCGGGCGGATCTCGCGCTGCAATGCGGCATGAAGCGGTCGGCCCGCCTGGCGTAGGGCGAGATCGAGCGCCGCGCTGTGAAACGTCCACCGGCGGTACAGCCGCGAGACCTCGCCGCGCTGGGGCGGCACCGAGAACAGGTCGAGCTCATCGATCAGCTCGCAGAACTCGCCCAGGGCGTAGCGCCCGGCGAGCGGCAGCACCGGTCCGGCCTCCTGCAGCGCGGTCTGATCCTCGGCGTCGTAGACCACATCCTCGCCCACGCCGTCGACGCCGCCGCCGTGCAGGTGGACGATCGTCGACAGGCGCTCGAACCCGCTGGAGACGTTGGCCCTCAGCCCCGTGAGCCGGTAGCCGTCGACCTGGAGTGGCAATCCCGCCAGCTGGCGAAACGTGCTCATCGGCCGCTGTCGCCGTTGGCAAGACGCGTCACCAGCTCCTCCAGCCGCAGCTCCTGCAGCCCCTGGCTGACCGCGTCGAGCTCCCCGGCGCAGTACTCCACCAACTCGCGGCCCTCGCGGACCAGATCCAGCGTCTCCCGAAGCCCGGCGTCGCCCGAGTCCAGCCGCCGGATGATCTCCTCGACGCGGCCGATCGCCGACTCGTAGGTCAGAGCCTCGCTCACCGCCGACCCCTGTCGTCGGCTCCGTCGCCGTCCTCGGGCTCGACGCGAGCGGGGATTGTGCCGTCGTGGAACGCCAGCTCCAGCTTCTGGGCGCGCTCGGCGGCCGCCGCCGAGCCGAGTGGCGTCCCGGCGCGATCGCGCACCAGCGCGTAGCCGCGCGACATCGTCCGCTGGGGATCGTGGGCGCCGAGCGCCATCGCCAACCGGTCCAGCTCGCGGGCGCGTTGCGCCCGGTCGCCGTGACCGGCGCGGGTGGCGGCCCGCTGCAGCGCCGCGACGTGGGCGCTGGCCCGCGCACGTCCGCCGTCGCCCTGGCGCCGGGCGCTGGCCCGCAGCTCGCGCAGCAGCTGGTGCAGCCGGCTGCGATGGCGGGCGACGTGCTCGGCGGGGGCCCGGGAGTAGTGGGCCAGCGTCCGCGCGCGGTACAGGATCGCCCGGTGGCTATGGTCCTGCAGCCGCCTCGCGGCGGCGGCGAGGTCTGCGCGAGCGGCCGCGCAGTCGATCGGGACGGCGGCCTCGGCCGCGTGCGTGGGCGTTGAGCACGAGACCGCGGCTACGTCATCGATCAACGTGCGATCGGTGTGGTGGCCCACCGAGGAGATCACCGGCACGCGCAGCAGCGCCACCGTGCGGCAGAGCGCCTCGTCGCAGAACGCGTACAGGTCGGCGAGCGAGCCTCCGCCCCGGGCGACGATCACGACCTGAACCTCCGGGGTCGCCGCGAGCTCTCGCATGGCGGCGGCGATCCGCGGAGCCGCGTGACGATCCTGGACGGGCACGAACGCCCAGATCAGGCGGCCGCGCCAGCCGCGCCTGCGCAGGCCGGCGAGGACGTCGTGGCGGGCCTTGCCGCTCTCGCCGGTCACGACACCGATCGTCCTCGGCAGAGGTGTCCGCGGCAGCCGCTTCTGAGGCGCGAACAATCCCTCCGCGTCCAGCCGCCGACGCAGCCGCGCCAGCGCCATCAGCAGATCACCCTCGCCGGCGATGCGCAGCTCGGAGACGGCGAAGCTGAACGCGGGCGAGGAGGTGGAGCTGCCCGGGTAGAAGTCGCAGCCCCCGCTGACGACGAGCCGCATCCCGTCGGTCAGCGAGACCTCGAGACGATCGAAGTCGTCACGCCACATCGAGCACGGCAGCGCGCCGCGAGCGTCGCGCAACTCGAAGTAGACCCGCACGCGGCTGACGCGAAAGCCCCACACCTCGCCCTCCAGCGCGACCCGGGCGAAGTCCTGCAGCCGGGACTTCAGCTGGGCGGCGTAGGCCCCAACCGGATAGGGACCGGGAAACCGGCTCGCGGCAACCGTCGCGCCGGTGCAGGCGGGGCCGCCGACGGTGTCGGTGACGGTGGGATCCTCCATGGCGGCCGAGGCTACACCGCGCTCAGGTCGGTCCCAGCCAGCCCCGGCCAGCACGCCGCCGCCCTGCGCTCAGTTCACCCCGGGCGGCGCCTGCCCGTCGACCCGAAGGCAGCGTCGGCTTCCAGCACCTCGGGGTCGGCGGTCTCGAACCAGCGTCGATGGAAGAACTCCGGGAAGAACGGCCACGACGCGAACATCAGGACGATCCCGACGATGAGGCCGCCGATGCCGACGAGGATCGGGGTCTGGATCCCCGCCAGTGGATGCGAGTAGTTGTTTCCGGCCGTGTTGTAGTAGCCATACGCCTTGATCCCGATGTAGGCCATCATCAAGCCGCCGACTACCGGGATCAGCCCGGCGAGGAAGAAGTTGCGAGCGCTCTTGAGCAGATCACGGCGGAAGTACACCGCGCACGCCAGGCCGGTGAAGCCGTAGTAGAAGACCACCGCGAAGCCGAGCGCCGAGATGGTGTCGCCGAGCACGTCCTGATTGGGGTTGAACGCGAGCAGCGCCACCGTCCAGACGATCGATAGGCCGCCCATCAAAAGTGTCGAGAACGTCGGCGTCAGGAAGCGTGGGTGCATGCGGCCGAATGCCGACGGGATCGACTTCCAGTGCGCCATCGACAGCGTCGTGCGCGCGGTCGGCAGGATCGTCGTCTGGGTCGAGGCCGAGGCCGACGTGAGCACGGTGATGATCAGCAGCTTGTCGAGCGGCGATCCGAACACGCCGGTGCCGAGCGCGTTCAGGACGTCGCTCGAGTTGCCGGCGAGGAAAGCGGTGCCGTGGTAGGACTGCGCCGCGGCGCTGACGACGACGTAGATCAGGAGCAGGACCACGGTCGCGACGACCGCCGCCTTGCCCGGTCCGCGATGGCGGTCGCGCGACTCCTCGTTGACCGCGACGCCCGAGTCCCAACCCCAGTAGATGAAGATGCCGAGCAGGACCGCGTCGATCAGCGCTCCGAAGCCCAGGTCGAACGGGTTGAACCACTCCGCCGACACCTGGATCGAGTGGGCCGGGCTGTTGGCATAGACCTTGACCAGCGCGACGACTGCGAAAAGCGTCAGCGTGAAGATCTCGATGCCCAGACAGAATCGTCTGGATGCGCGCCGACAGCTCGATGCCGCGGTAGCAGATCCACGTCATCAGCGCGATCCAGACCACCGAGCCGATGATCAGGGCGAGATTCGACGTCGCCAGCCCGTTCAGCCCGAACAGCCGGTAGGTGTAGTCGCTCGCGATCTCGGCCAGCGACGCCATCACGATGATGTCGGCGAGGAAGATCGCCCAGCCGTTGATCCAGCCCAGCTGCGGCCCGAATGCGCGGGTCACCCACGCGAAGGTTGTTCCGGCGTCCGGGTCGGCGAGGTTGAAGAACCGGTAGCCGACCGAGACGAACAGGATCGGGATGAACGAGACGATCAAGACGGCCGGCGCGTGCACGCCGACGCCGGCGACGGCGACGATGAAGCCGAGCGTCGCCGCCAGGCTGTAGGCGGGCGCGGTCGACGCGATCGCGATGACCAGGTTCGAGATGTAGCCGATCGCATCGACCTTGAGCCCCTTGTTTCCGGGGCTGTAGTCGTCGGCCGGTCGCGCGGTCTGGGGTGCGGCGCTCGCTTCAGTCTCCATGGTTGTGAAACCTAAGGGTGGCGGCGCCCGGACGCAAGGCGACCCTGCACCTTCAGCGGCTGACGGCGCCCTCGGCCACAAGCCACGCGACGGTATCCGCCAAGCCGTCGCGCAGGTCGACCCGCGCCTGCCAGCCGAGCAGCTGCCGGGCCTTGTCCACCGATGGCCACCGCCGCTGGACGTCGACGTCGAAGCTCGGCAGGTACTCCAGGGTCAGCTCGTTTGGATCCTCACCGCACGCCACCCAGATCAGCGCGGCGACATCGGCGATGGTGTGCTCCTCCTCGGCCGAGATGTTGAAGTCCTCGTTCTCGCCGGCCGGCGCGGCCATCGCGGTGACGATCCCATCGGCGATGTCATCGACGTGAGTCAGGGTCCGTGTCTGCTCGCCGGAGCCGAAGATGGGCAGCGGCCGCCGGCCCGAGAGCACCTTGGCGATCAGGTCGGGGACCGCGTGGGCGATCCCGGGCTCGTCGAGATCGGGACGCTCCCCGGGGCCGTAGGCGTTGAACGGCCGGCAGATCGTGTAGCGGAGCCCGTGCTGATCGCCGGCGGCGCGGGCGTAGACCTCGCCCGCGAGCTTGGAGAAGCCGTAGGCCGAGCGCGGCGGCGGGCAGACGTCCAGGTGGGCCTCGGTGGTTGGGAACTCGGTGGCGCGCTCGAACACCATCGACGACGACACGTAGGTGAACCGCTGCACATCCTGCTCCACCGCGGCGTGGACGATCGCCGCGGTGAGCGCGTTGTTGGCCTCGGTGAGCGTGAACGGGAGCTTGTGAAAGTTGGCGATGCCGCCGACGATCGCCGCCAGGTGGATCACGTGGCTGCAACCCTGCAGGGCCTGGCGGGCGACGTCGAGCTCGCGCAGATCCCCCTCGTGAACCTCGCACCCCTCGCGCATCCACCCCGGCACCGGCCGGTGCTCGGCGACTCTGACCTCCCAGTCGGGATCGCGCAGCAGCCGTCGGGCGACGGCCGAGCCGATCGTGCCGGCTCCGCCCGTGACCAACACGCGCGCCATCAGTGGGCAGCGTCCGGAGAGGCGTCGATGCCCGCCGCATCCGGCGCCAAAGCGGCCGCTTCGGCGGCGTACAGGAACACCTGCGAGGTGCCGAGGCAGTTCCAGGGATCCACCAGCAGGCAGTCGTCACCGACGAGCGCCCGGATCTGGCGCAGTGTCTCGGGGTCCTCGAACTCGGAGTGATTGGTGGCGACGATCACGACATCGGCATCGCGGACGGCGTCGCCGAGCGGCTGGGTCGGAGTGGCGGCGTGCGGGTCGCACACGGCGACGTCGGCGAGCTCGCGCTCGAGCAGGCGGATCAGCTTCGGAGACAGCGAATCGCGCTCGTCGTCGGTGTTGCGCTTGAAGGTCAGACCGAGCACCGCCACCTTCTGAGAGGCGAGGCTGCCGATCCGGCGCTTGATTGCATCCACCAAGAACAGCGGTACGCCCTCATTGACGCGGGAGACGGCGAGCAGCATCCCGGGTGCATGGGAGCGCTCCTCCGAGAAGGCGAAGTCCTTGCGCAGGCAGGTGCCGGCGGTCATGCCCGGCATCGCGATGCCACCGCGCGGGTAGTCGTGATTGATCAGCTCGATGACCTCGAAGACGTTGGCGCCGTAGCTCTCGCAATCCATCATCAGCAGGTTGGGCAGCGCGAACGTGGCGTAGCGCAGGATGTTGGTCCAGATCTTCGCCAGCTCCGCCTGCACGGGCGAGGTCTTGACGATCGGCGCTCCGAACACGTTGAACAGGGCGGCGGCGTGCTCGGTGGAGCGCTCCCCGACGCCGCCGACGATGCACGGCAGCGTCGTGATCTCCTCCAGGAACTTGCCGGCGGCGATCCGCTCGGGGGCATGGGCGACGAACACGTCCTCGCCGGCACGCAGGCCGCGGCGCTTCTCCAGGTACCCGGCGACGAAGTCGGTGGTGCCGGGAGCGATCGTAGAGCGCAGGATCAGTGCGTGGCCGGGCGCCAGCAGCGGCAGCAGGTCGTCGACCGCGGCCCGAACCTGACGCAGGTCCGACTCCACGTGGGAGAACGACGGCGTCCCGATCGTGATCACGATGTCCTGCGCGCGGGCCGCGTCGGCGGCCCGATCCGACAGCTCCAGTCGCCCGGTGGCGCGCACCCGATCCAGCAGCTCCTGAGTCCCGGCCTCGTTGAACGGCATGCGTCCCGAGCGCACGGATTCGAGGATCGCCGGATCGTGGTCGATGCCGAGGACCCGTAGGCCGCGGTCGGCGAACGAGAGAGCCAGCGGCAGGCCCACTCGGCCGAGGCCGATCACCGAGATAAAGCGGCCGTGGCTCATCAGTGCGAATCGGAGACGTCGGTGCCGACGCTGCGCAGTGGCGTCAGCCCGTCCTCCGCGCTGTGCCCCCGGACCTCGCCGACGTAGGCGATCTTGTCCAGCCGGGCGATCTCGCGCTCGCCCTCCACCCGGGCCGGGTGGTCGACTGCAAGCCCTCGGATCAGGGCGCGGATCCGCTCGCGTAGTTGCAGCGCGAAGTGCGGGGTGGACGCGCCCATCAGTTGGCGCACGTCCTCGACGGTGGTCTCGTGCTCGGCGCGCAGGCGCTCGGGATGTTCGGCTTGGCTCATTTGGACGTCGACTGCGGCACCGCTTGCAGGAGATTGTCCACCTCGGCCTGGACGCTGACCGAGATCGCGCTCGGATCGCCGATCATCCATCCGTGGTTGTAGACGGCCGCGGTCGGCCCCTCCTGGGTGTAGCCCGGGGTGGCGTAATCGAGGAAGTAGTTGAGCACCGATCGGGGCAAGCGGGAGGGATCGTCGATGAGCAGTTGGGGACCATAGTCTCCGCTGCCCGAAAGTGCCGCCGAGGCGGCGGCGTCCAGCGGGCGGGACGCGTTGAGCAGCACGTAACCGTGCCCGGGGCTGCGCATCGCCCAGCCGAAGCTCCCGGGCACGTGGGCGCAGGGCTGGCCGTACGGGCAGGCGGGATCGCGATACGTAGCGAAGGCGACGGAGTTGGCGGCCGGGTCGCTGGCGCCGACGCGCTTGACCGTCCCGTAGTGGCGAAGCTGGGCGAGCGTCGCCGCCGGGATCACGCTGGGGGGGCCGAGGACGTAGATGTGGGGGCGCTGATGGGCCAGCAGAGCCTGTCGGGTGGCGGACGGGATGCCCGAGGCGCCCACGTAGAGCACGGGATCGCCGCTCTCGGCGGCCCACCCGGCGGCCGGCATCGCGTAGGCGGGGCGGGTGGCGGAGGCGATCACCACGTCGGCGCTGGGATGTCCGGCAACGGCGGTGACGAACCGATCGATTCCGGCGGCGAGCGTGTAGGCATCGGTGCCGTTGATCGCGGCCGACCGCAGGCCGCCGGCCTTGGGAACCGCCCCGATGCGGATCACCTGGGCGCCGTCGGCCGGTCCCGAGCCCGTCGGGGCGAGCGTCGACAGCGTATTGGCGGTCGCCGCCGGCATCGAACCGTTGCCGGACAGCAGGACGGGAGCACCGATCGGCGGCGCCATCAGCACCGACGCGGCGATCGCGGCCTGCCAGTCATCGGTGGGGGCGATCGTGACCGCCCTCGGATGCGTGCCGGAGGCAGCGGACGGGTAGGCGGCGAGTGCGACCCCGGCGGCGTCGGCCGTCGGGTCGGCCCAAGGGACCCGGGTCGTGTTCTTGGTCGCCAGCGACGGGAACCCCAGCTTCTGCGAGGCCTTGGGCGTCCGCGATGGGATCCCGATCGTCACCGTGGTCGGATCGGTTTGGGTCAGCAGCCTTGTGCCCCCGCCGCAGCCGGAGACGGCCAGCGCGGTCACGCCGGCGACGGTCAGCGCAACAGTCCTGCGGAGCGCTCGCGATCTCATCCGCGCGGACGTTAGCGAGCGCCTGCGACCGCAGCGCTGATCGGCGCCGGTCGGTCACCGACGATCGCGCGACGCGGCCCGTCGGCCGCCCGACGAGTCGCTGGGATCTGACCGGAACCGACTACGCTTCTACGACGCCAGTAAGCAACTCGCCAAGGAGGATGCGATGCCGGGCCTTTCCGGGCGCATGTCCACCGTAGTCAAAGCCAAGATATCGAAACTGCTCGACCGCGCCGAGGATCCCTCGGAGACGCTCGAGTACAGCTATCAGAAGCAGATCGAGCTACTCCAGAACGTCAAGAAGGGCATCGCCGACGTCGTTACCTCCAAGAAGCGGCTGCAGTTGCAGGAGGAGAAGTACCAGCAGCAGGTGGTCAAGCTCGATACGCAGGCTCGCCAGGCGCTGGCCGCGGGCAACGAGGAGCTGGCACGCACCGCGCTGGAGCGCAAGAACGGATTGCAGACCGAGCTGCAGTCGCTGGACTCGCAGATCGCCCAGCTCGAGCAGCAGCAGGAGCAGATGACCGCCTCCGAGCAGAAGCTGCGCGCCAAGATCGAGCAGTTCCGCTCCAAGAAGGAGGTCATCAAGGCTCAGTACGGCGCCGCCGAGGCTCAGGTCCGGATCTCCGAGGCCGCCACCGGCGTTGGCGAGGAGATGGCCGACGTCGGCCTGGCGATGCAGCGGGCGCTCGACAAGACCGAGAACATGAAGGCACGGGCGAGCGCGGTTCAGGAGCTGGAGGCGGCGGGGACGTTCGAGGATCTGACCCAGCTCGGATCGGGCGAGGACGACATCGACCGCCAGCTCAAGGAGCTCTCCAGCACCAGCGAGGTCGACACCGAACTGGCGAAGATGAAGGCCGAGCTCGGCGGCCCGGGCAGCCAGGGCGAGCTCGGGGCCGGCTCGGTCCCGGGGGCTCAGCCGGCGGGAGGTGAGGGCGCGGGCGCCAGCCAGGAGCAGGCGTCATGATCGTCCGCATCTCGAACGAGGGTCAGTACGAGATCTCCGACGAGGACAAGCCGCGTCTCAACGAGCTCGATAATGCCGCCGTAGGGGCCTGCCAGGCGGGCACCGAGCAGGGGTTCCGCGACGTGTTCACCCAGCTGCTCGATTACGTTCGCTCCCACGGTACGCCGGTCCCCGGGGACGAGCTGTTCGGTTCGGACATCATCCTGCCGCCATCCGACGTGTCGCTGGAGGAGGCCCGGACGGAGTTTCAGGGCGAGGGCCTGATCCCGGGGTAGTCCAGCCGATCGCGCCCGGGCGGGAGCCGCGGCACCGGCGTTGACGGCGCCGACACCCTACTGGCGGCCAACCCCTTTCGCGACCTCCCAGAGCACCGCGTCGGTACTTCGGGCGGTTCGCTCCCAGGTGAACTTCGCGGCGTGGCGCAGGCCGGTGGCGCGCAGCGACTTCCGCAGCGCCGGGTCGGTGACTGCCCTGAGCACCGCGGCCGACACTGCGGCGGGATCGTCGGGATCGACCAGCAGCGCCGCGTCCGCGCACGTCTCGGGCAGCGCCGCCCGGTCGGCGGCCACCACGGGTGTGCCGCACGCCATTGCCTCCAGGCACGGCAGCCCGAAGCCTTCGTAGCGCGATGCCAAGACGAACGCCTCGGCCCGGCGGTACAGCGCCGGCAGGTGATCGTCGGGGATGTAACCGAGCGGCCGCACCCCCGAGCTCGCGGCGGCCGGCGCGAAGTACGGGCGCGAGTCGCCGGCCCACGCCAGGTCGATCCCGTGACCGGCCAGCGAAGCCGCGGTCGGCGACAGCGCACCCAGGTTCTTGCGCGGGTCATCGGTGGCGAGCGTGAGCACGTACGGCCGCTCCAGGCCCAGCCGCCGGACGACCGACTCGTCCTCCGCCTGAGCCTCGGCGACGAACCGTTCCGACACCCCGCCCGGGATCACCACCAGCCGCTCCGGCGGCACGCCGGCCGCCGAGATCAGCTCCCGGCGCGAGAACTGCGACACGGTGATCACGGCGAGCGCCCGGCGCGCGCCCGCCCGTCCGACGCGGCCGTGCCACAGGCGGTAGGCGGCGGAGTAGGCGTGCGGCGCGCGCAGGACGGCGGCGTCGTGCATCACAAGCACGTTGCGGGGCCACGCCACCGGGGCGAGATTGGCCGCGGAGAAGACGAGTGCCGCTCTCGCTCGGGCCGCCTGGGCGGGCAGCGCGAGCTGCTCCCAGGCCTGCCCGAGCAGCCGTCCCCGCGCGCGGGGCGGGGGCTCGGCGACGACGTAGCGATCGGGGTCGAGGGCCACCAGACGGGCGATGACCTCGCCCGTCCAGCGTTCCACCCCCGTGATCGTCGGTCGGGTCGCGGCGCGGCGATTGACGATCACGGTGCCGCCGGGGCACCGGTGCGCGGAACGCCCTACGTGGTTCCGTTCGTAGGCACGGCGACGAGGGGGGCCGCTAAGCGGTGGCCGGCGCGACCGTCCGCTGGTCGCGCGTAATCCACTTGGAGCTACAGGGGATCTTGCTCCGATCGCAGCGGTCGGCATAGGCGTGCGCGATATCGGTGACCTCGGAGAGCAGATCGTCCTGAAGCCGGATCGGCTCCAGGCCGAGATCCAGCAACTGCCGGTTCTCGACGAACAGCTCGTTCTCGGCGGCCTCCTTACGGGGGTTGTCGACGTAGTCGATCTCGGCGCCGGTGAGGCTGGAGACGAGGTTCGCCAGGTCACGCACCCGATGGCACTCGGTCATCTGGTTGAACACGCGGACGCGATCGCCGGCCTCGGGCGGGTTCTCGATCGCCAGCTGGATGCAGCGCACGGTGTCCTGGATGTGGATGAACGCGCGGGTCTGGCCGCCGGTGCCGTGCACCGTCAGGGGGTAGCCGACCGCCGCCTGCATGAGGAAGCGGTTGAGCACCGTGCCGTAGTCGCCGTCGTAGTCGAAGCGGTTGATCAGGCGCTCGTCCAGACGGGTCTCCGCGGTCTGCGTTCCCCACACGATCCCCTGGTGCAGGTCGGTGACCCGGGTCCCGTCGTTCTTGTTGTAGAACGCGAACAGGAGCTGGTCCTGGGTCTTGGTCATGTGGTAGACGCTGCCGGGGTTGACCGGGTAGAGGATCTCCTGTTCCACCTCGGTGCCCGCGTCGGTGTCGATCCTGACCCGGAGGTAGCCCTCGGGAATCTTGACCCCGGCGGTGCCGTAGCCGTATACGCCCATCGTCCCCAGGTGCACGACGTGGGAGTCGAGGTCGGCCTCGACCAGAGCGGTGAGGAGGTTGTGGGTCGCGTTCACGTTGTTGTTGACCGTGTAGCGCTTGTGCCAGGAGCTCTTCATCGAGTACGGCGCGGCCCGCTGTTCGGCGAAATGCACGACCGCGTCGGGCTGCCAGTCGACGAGCAGGTCCAGCATCACGCGGTAGTTCTCGGCGACGTTGAAGCGGTGAAACGAGATCTCGCGGCCGGTCAGCTCGCGCCAGGCGGCCAGGCGGGTGCCGAGAGGCTGGATCGGGGTGAGTGACTCGGCCTCGAGCTCCACGTCGGCGTTGCGCCGGGCGAGATTGTCCACGATGGCGACGTCGTGGCCGCCGGCCGAGAGGTGCAGGGAAGTCGGCCATCCGCAGAAGCCGTCACCGCCGAGAATCAAGATGCGCAAGGTGTCTCCCTTGTCCGTTCCGAGTGGCTCGCGCTCGCAAACGCGGCGCGGCGCAGGCTCTGCTTCAGACGCTGCGAGCCAAAACGCGAGATTAGCGTACGCACCGGCGTTACCCGCGCGCGGTAGCCTCCCGCGCACGGACCTGACACGCAGTTTACACGGGGATTCCCCAGAGGGCGAACCACCGTGCCAGCTCGGGCTCCACCGGTAGCTCGTTGCTCGCCTGGGCCTTGAGCACCAGCTCGCGCTCGTTGTCTCGGGTGTGCGACCCACCCACGCCGGTGGGGACGAACGGATAGAAGAAGCCGCGCTTGTAGTTGTAGATCCAGTACAGCGGTTGTCGCTGGGCGTCCTGGAAGGCGAACACCGAGCACAGCACCCGGTCGCCGTAGCCGCCGCCCTGCAGCGCGTCGAACACCGCATGGATCCCGGCGACGAGGCTGTCGAAGTCCTGTCCTGAGAGCACGAGCCAGCTGAAGCCGTAGCTGTCCACGGAAGTCTGCACGGTGGTGGCGCTGTCGGAGGCGGTCGCCGTCACCACCTCCTTCATGTCGCGCACGATCGAGGTGAAGTCCGCGTTGGACAGCGACTGGAACACGATCGCCGCGGCGCCGCGGCTGGTGATCTCCAGCGCGGTCGCAAACGTGACGTAAGCGGTGCTGATCGCAAACACGCGGTCCTGCACCGGCGCATCGAGCCGGCGCCGGCCGGTGAGGATGTCCAGCAGCCCCATCAGCAGCCGCTCTCGTCGTGGGTCCCCGGACGTGCCTCCCGCGGGACGCACCCTACCGGTGCGCGACTCATGCGCCGACGCCCTGCAGCTGGGCCTCGTAGCGGGCCAGGGCCTCGAGCCGGGCCTCCAGCGGCGGGTGCGTGGAAAACAGTGCCGCCACCGCCTGCTTGGCCTTCGGAGGGAAGATGTAGAACGCGGCCAACTCGCCGGACGCCGCGCGCAGGTCGCGTTGCGGAATCTGGTCCATCTGGCCGCTGATCTTCAACAGCGCCGAGCTGAGCGCGCTGGGGCGGCCGGTGATGATCGCCGACCCGCGGTCGGCGGCGAACTCGCGATAGCGCGACAGCGCCTGCAGGAGCACGAACGAAACCAAATACACCACCCCCGAGACGAGAATGACGACGATGAACCCGGGGCCGTCGCCCTCATCGTCGCCGCCACCGAAGGCACCGCTGAACAGGAAGCCCCATTGGACGATGAACGAGGCGATCGACGCGAAGAAGCCGGCGAGCGTCATCACCATCACGTCGCGATTGCGGATGTGGGTGAGCTCGTGAGCCAGCACCCCCTCCAGCTCGGACTGTGACAGCAGCTCCAGCAGCCCGGTGGTGGCACACACGGTGGCGGTGCTCGGCGAGCGGCCCACCGCGAACGCGTTGGGCATCGCCGTCTGAGCAATCGCGACCCGCGGCATCGGGAGGTTGGCCTGGATGCACAGCCGCTCGATCGTGCCGTACAGCTCCGGCGCCTCCTGGGCGCTCACCTCGCGTGCGCCCATCGAGCCCAGTGCCAGCTTGTCGGCGGTGAAGTACTGGATCAGGAACAGGACGCCGGCGATCACCGCGACGGTGACCGCCCCGACGCCGGCGGCGATCAGGACGGCGATCAAAATCACGTAGACGAGGCCGAGTAGGAACGCGGTGACCAGCATCCTGGTCGCAAGCCCCCGGTCTCGGCCAAATGACTTTGGCGCGGGCATCCCCGTCAATGTTGGCAGACCGCCTCAGGGCTCGCGCCAGAATTATTGACGGCGTGTCCGCTCGGGCGTGCGGCCCGCTCGGCATCCTGCCTCGCCGGATCGGGCCGCGCCCGAGTCGTCCGGCTCCCGCGGCGCTGGACGCCACCCGCTCGCTCAACGTGCTACAGGCACGCCTTCGCTCGCGTGCGACGTCCAGCATCCACGGGTCGACCGTCCAATTCCGCCTCTAATTCGGACGCGAACCCTAACGACGGGCTGAAGATCGGTGATGACTCCTCAACGAGGGGTCAGCGCCTCGGGGTCGGTCAGCAGCTCGATCAGTGCCGGGCCCCCGGCGTCGCGCGCTCGCGCCAGTGCATCGGGGAAGGCGGGGGTCTCGGCGACGCACTCGGCGTGCACCCCGAAGGCGCGGGCGTAGGCGGTGAAGTCCGGGTTGACCAGGTCGGTGGCGATCACTCGGCCGGGATAGCGGCGCTCCTGGTGCATGCGGATCGTGCCCAGCATGCGGTTGTTGGCGACGATGACCACGATCGGCAGACGTTCCTGGACCATCGTCGCCAGCTCCTGGCCGCACATCTGAAAGCAACCGTCGCCGGCCAGCGCCACCACGACGCGCTCCGGATGCGTTAGCGCAGCCGCCAGCGCCGCCGGGACCCCGTAGCCCATCGCTCCGCTCTGGGGCGCCAGCTGCGTGCCGCGCCGCCGGTAGCGGATGAAGCGGTGCACCCAGATGGTGTAGTTGCCGGCTCCGTTGCAGAAGATCGCGTCCTCGGGCAACTGGGCGCGCAGGGCGGTCATCACCTGGCCGAGATCGACTCCGCCGCCGGCCCGGCCCGCCCCGGGCGCCGACCACCGCTCGTAATCGGCGCGGGCGCCGGCCGCCCAATCGCGCCACCGGTCACCGCTGACCCGGGCGTGCTCGTCCACGGCGGCAGCGAACGACGCCATCCCGGAGAGGATGGCCTGGGCCGGCTGGTAGACCCGGCCCAGCTCCGCCGGGTCGGGGTGGACGTGGACCACGGTCTGGGCGGGAATCGGCGGTGCCGGCAGCGTGTAGCCCTGGGTCTCGGTCTCGGTCAGGCGCGGACCGGCGGCGATCAGCAGGTCGGCGGCGGCGATCCGCTGGGCGAGCCGGGGGTTGATGGCCAAGCCGACGTCTCCGACGTAGCAATCGAGCTCGTTATCGACCAGGTCCTGGCGGCGAAAGGACGCTGCCACCGGCAGTCCGCATGCGGTCGCCCACGCGGTCAGCGATCCGCACGCCGCGTCGTCCCAGGGCCCACCCCCGACGATCACGAGCGGGCGCTGCGCGGCCTGCAGCCGGCCCGCGAGGCGCCGGATCTCGGCCGGGTCGGCGGCCGGCTGGCGGGCCACGTACCGGTGGGCGTCGGCGGCCTGCGTCCGGGCGGCCAGGACATCTTCGGGGAGCGAGACGACCACCGGGCCCTGGCGGGCGCTGGACGCCACCGAGTAGGCGGCGGCGATCACCTCCGGGATGCGGTCGGGATCGTCGAGCTCGAACACCGCCTTGGCCAGCGAGCCGAACACCCGGTCGCAGTCGATCTCCTGAAACGCCTCCCGCCCGCGGTGGCGGCGCGCCACCTGACCGACCAGCAGCAGCAGCGGCGTCGAGTCCTGGCGAGCGGTGTGGACCCCGACCGCCGCGTGGGTGGCGCCGGGACCGCGCGTGACCAGGCACACCCCGGGACGCCCGGTGAGCTTGCCGTGGGCCTCGGCGGCGTTGGCCGCCGCGGTCTCGTGGCGGCAGGTGACGACGCGCAGGTGGTCGCGATGGTCGAGCAGGCCGTCCAGCAGCGGCAGGTAGCTCTCGCCGGGCACGCAGAAGCACAGCTCGGTGCCGTGCAGCGCGAGCTGGTCGGCGAGCAGCCGGCCGGCGGCGCGATCGACCCTCATCGCAGGCCTAGCGACCGCTCGATGAAGCGCAGGCTGGCGGCTTGGAGCTCTGAGTCGTGCTGGACGGAGCGATGGTGGCCCCCGGGCACCGCGATCAGGCGGCTGCCAGGGGCGCCGGCGAGGCCGGCCAGCTCGCGCGACTGCCGGATCGGCACCCGCTCGTCGCCCTCCGCGTGCATCAGCAACAGCGGCGCCGAGAGCGATCTGACCGCGTCGGGCAGCTCGTGATCGTCCAGGAATCGCCGCAGCGAGTCGGCATCGGCGCCGAACCCCAGGTCGCCTGCGTCCAGTCCCCGCCGCAGTCCGTCGCTGCCGGCGGGGCAGATCGCGACGATCGCCCCGGCTTCGATTGCCGGCGCCGCCACGATCGCCAGGTAGCCGCCCATGCTCGAGCCGCGGATGGCCACTCGCCGGGCGGCGCCGGGCAGCGCGCCGCGGAGGTGCCCGGCGATGGTGACGACGTCGTTGACCACGTTGCCGTCCAATCGCCCACCGGTCTCGCCGTGTCCGCGCTGGTCGAAGCAGATCGCCGCCAGCCCGAGCGCGACCGCCGCGCGCGCGTAGTCGTGGTGGCTCTCCTTGCAGGAGCCCGCGCCGTGCAGGACCACGATGCCCGCCCGGGGCGACCGGGGAAGCCACAGCGTGTAGGCGAGACCGGTGACCGTGCCAGTCTGCGCGGGATGCAGCGGGGTGACGGTGCGCGTCGCTCACACCTTATCGTTAGGCGATGTGAGCACCGCGACGTCAGGCCTGTCCCACGTCTACCCCCGGGGAAGCGCGATCAACGAGCGTGGCCATCTGCAGCTCGGCGGGTGCGACGCCATCGATGTCGCGGCCGAGTGGGGCACCCCGGCGTATGTGGTCGTCGAGGACGATCTGCGTAGCCGGGCGCGGGAGTTCGTGGACGCCATGACCGCCCGCCATGGGGACTTCGACGTGCTGTTCGCCTCCAAGGCGTTCCCGTGCACTGCGCTGTGCCGAGTGCTCGCGCAGGAGGGACTGGCCTGCGACGTGGCCTCCGGCGGGGAGCTCGCGCTGGCGCTCCGCGCCGGCTTTGACCCGGATCGCATCTACCTGCACGGCAACGCCAAGTCCGAGATGGAGCTGCGCGAGGCGCTGGCGGCCGGGGTCGGTCACATCGTGCTCGACTCGCTGCAGGAGGTCGGTCGCCTGGCGGCGATCGTGGAGGAGCGCGGCGTCCGCCAGGATGTCCTGATCAGAGTCACCCCGGGCGTCGCCGGTGACACCCACCGGGCGATCTCCACCGGGCAGGCCGACTCCAAGTTCGGCTTCTCCCTGGATCAGGCGCGGGAGGCGATCACCCTGCTGGACGGGTATCCGACTCTGTCGCTGGTGGGCCTGCACTTCCACATCGGGTCCCAGCTGTTCGAGCTCGAGCCGTTTCGCGCGGCGGTGCGGGCGATCGCCACACTCGGCGATTTCCCGATCTACAACCTCGGGGGCGGGTTGGCCGCCGCCTACACCGCCGATCAGCATCCGCCCAGTCCCGAGAGCTACGTCGAGGCGATCGTGGATGCCGTGCACTCCGAGCTCGGGCCCGACACGCGGCTGCTGCTCGAGCCCGGTCGAGCGCTCGTCGCCAACTCCACCGTGACTCTGTACACGGTGCAGACCGTCAAGCACAACGTGTCCACCTGGGTCGCGGTCGACGGGGGGATGTCGGACAACCTGCGCCCGATGATGTACGGCGCCCGCTACCAGGCGGTGATCGCCGACCGCCCCCTGGCCGCCGACGGCGTCGTCTGCCATCTGGCGGGCAAGCACTGCGAGTCCGGCGACGTGATCGCCCGCGACGTGCGCCTGCCGGATCCGATGCCGGGCGACGTCGTCGTCACGCCCGCCACGGGCGCCTATGGCTACGCGCTGGCCAACAACTACAACGGGGTGCCTCGCCCCCCGGTGATCCTCTGCCGTGACGGCGAGGCCCGGGTGATCGTCCGCCGCGAGACCTACGCCGATCTGATGAGCCGGGACGTCGTCTCCTAGGTATGTCGGAGAGCGACACGTTCAGGGTCGGACTGCTCGGGCACGGCACGGTGGGGGCCGCGTTCGCCGATCTGTTGCCGCGCCACGCCGACCGGATCGCCCGGATCACCGGGTTGCGACCCGAGCTGTCGGGGGTGCTCACCCGGTCGCGCGGCTCGTTCGCCGACATCCTCGAGGGGTCGGATCTGATCGTCGAGCTGATCGGCGGTCTCGAGCCCGCGCGGGAGTACCTGCTGACCGCGATGCGGGCGGGCAAGCACATCGTCACCGCCAACAAGCAGCTGCTCTCCCAGCACGGGGAGGAGCTGTGGGAACAGGCCCGCGTCCGCGGCGTGCAGCTGCGCTTCGAGGGCGCGGTCGCCGGCGTCGTCCCGGTCATCCGGGTGCTCCAGGAGTCACTGGCCGGGGCCACCATCGACCGGGTGCATGGGATCGTCAACGGCACCACCAACTTCATCCTCACCGAGATGGCGCGGACCGGCTCCAGCTTTGCCCAGGCGCTGGCCGAGGCGCAGCGGCTCGGTTACGCGGAGGCCGACCCATCCGATGACGTCGACGGCCGCGATGCCGCCGCCAAGATGGCGATCATCGCCCGGCTGGCGTTCGAGACTCCCGTCCACATCGATCAGGTCCGTTACGAGGGGATCGAGCGGATCCAGCCCGACGATCTTGAGTACGCCCGCGAACTCGGGCTCGGCCTGAAGCTGATCGGCACCGCGGAGCGGATCGGCGCCTGCGGTCTGTCGGTGTCCGTCTATCCCGCGTTCCTGTACCCGGGCCACCCGCTGGCCTCGGTCAACGGTCCGTTCAATGCCGTCACCGTGGAGTCGGAGGCGATCACCGAGATCACCATGTCCGGGCCGGGGGCCGGCGGGCCGCAGACAGCCTCGGCCGTGCTCGGCGACGTGATCAGCGCGATGATCCCGCCCGCCTCGACGCCGCCGGCCACCGAGTCGCTGGAGATCGTGAGCGACGTGATGGCCTCCTTCTACCTGCATCTGGAGGTCGCCGACGAGCCGGGGGTTTTGGCGCGGGTGGCGCAGCTGCTGGCGGTGCAGGAGGTGTCGGTGAAATCGGTGGTGCAGAGGGGCCTGCGCGACCAGGCGCGCCTGGTGATGGTGGTCCACCCGGTGCTGGAGTCGCGGTTCGCGGCGGCGATGGAGGCGATCGGCGGCCTGGACGTCATGCGCGCCCCGCCGCGGGCCATTCGGGTGATAGAGGAGGAATTTGGTTAACGGATTGGCGCAAACGCTTTACCTTTGACACCCACGTGTGACAGGTTCTCTGGGACCCTGAATGGGTCATGGAGGAAAGGGGCGCATACCGGCAGTTAGTTCCATCACGGGCCGACGAGCTGGCCGCGCTGGCGGCAAGCCAGCACGGGGTGGTGGCGACGAGGCAGCTGCTGGAGATCGGCTACGAGACGGGGGCGATCTGCCGGCGGGTGAAGGATCGGCGCCTGCGGCGGGTCCACCACGGCGTCTACACGACCGGCCACACCCACCTATCGATCAAAGGTCAGTTCATGGCCGCCGTCCTCGCCTGCGGTCCCGAGGCCATCCTCAGCCACCACGCCGCGGCGGCGCTATGGGACCTCAGACCGATCCCTCAGGGCCAGATCGACGTCACCGCCCCCGGCAAGCGCAGCCACCCCGGCGTCCGCTGCCACATTTCCTCCAACCTCCCGGCCGCCGACCGCACCGAGATCGACGGTATCCCGGTCACCGGCCTGGAACGCACGTACCTCGACTACGCCGAGCAGGCCAACCGCCGGCAGCTCACCGTCGCCCTGGAGGTGGCCCAGCGCCGCCTGATTCTTGACCATCGCAAGCTGATCGACCTCATCGACCGCAGCCCCGGCCGCCGGGGACGCAAGCCGCTGCGGCAAACCATCGCGCAGCTCACCGACGACCCACCGTGGACCCAGTCAGAGCTCGAGGAGCGCTTCCATGGCCTCATCCGCGCCGCTCACCTCCCGCCACCCCAGACCAATGTCCTCATCAACGGCGTCCTCGTCGACTTCGCCTGGCCGGCGCATCGCCTGATCGTCGAGGTCGACGGCTACGCCTACCACCGCGGCCGCCGCCAGTTCGAGGACGATCGCCGGCGGGACACGGAGCTCCAGAAGGCCGGCTGGCGCGTCATTCGCGTCACCCACCGCCGCGTCGTCAACGACGCTGAATCCCTGATCAGCGACATCCGAGCGTTCCTGACCACCCGATAGGATCCGCGCGCCGATGCGCGCGATGCAGATCACCGAGCTGACCGGCCCCGACACCGCGCTGCACCTCGCCGATGTCCCGGAGCCCGGCCCCTCGCACGAGATGAGCCCGGGGAGTGGGGTGGTCATCGACGTCAAGGCGGCAGCCGTCTCCTTCCCCGAGCTGTTGCAGAGCCGCGGCGAGTACCAGTACCAGCCGCCGCTGCCGTTCATCCCCGGCAGTGAGGTCGGCGGGATCGTCCGCCAGGTCCACGGCGAGGCCGGCGTGCGCCCCGGGGATCGGGTCGCCGCGTTCTGCATGTCCGGGGCGTGGGCGCAGGCGGCGGTGGCCCCGCCCTACTTCTGCTTCAGGATCCCCGAGAGCTGGAACTTCGCGCAGGGGGCGGCGCTGGTGATGAACTACCACACCGCCTACTTCGCGCTGATCGCCCGCGGTCGGCTGGCCGAGGGCGAGACGATCCTCGTCCACGGAGCCGCCGGAGGCGTCGGCACCGCCACCCTCCAGGTCGCCAAGGCCTACGGCGCGCGCACGATCGCCGTCGTCTCCAGTGACGCCAAGGCGCAGATCGCCCGCGACGCCGGCGCCGACGAGGTCGTCCGCTCCGACGAGCCGTGGAAGGACCGGGTCAAGGAGCTGACCGACGGCGGCGTTCACCTCGTGCTCGACCCGGTCGGCGGCGACCGGTTCACCGACAGCCTGCGCTCGCTGCGTGAGGGCGGCCGCGTGGTGGTGGTCGGCTTCACCGGCGGCTCGATCCCCGAGGTGCGGGTCAACCGGCTGCTGCTCTCCAACACCGAGGTGATCGGCGCCGGGTGGGGCGCGTCGGTGGTCGGCTGGCCGGAGCGAACCGAGCGGATCGGGGCGGCGATAGAGGGGCTGATCGAGGCCGGGCAGGTCAATCCCATGATTGGCGCGCGCTTCCCCCTGGAGCAGGCCGCCGATGCGCTGCGGCTGCTCGACGAGCGGCGCGCGACCGGCAAGGTCGTCCTCGACGTCGCCTGAGTCCACCCGTTCACGCTCTGTCATCCTCGGCGCGATGCCCGGCCTGATCGACCGCTACCGCGACCGGCTGCCGTTCGCTCCCGGTGACCCCGTCGTGTCGTTGGGCGAGGGCGACACCCCGCTGGTACTCGCGCCCACCTTGTCCGAGCGCGTCGGCGCCGAGGTGTGGTGCAAGCTGGAGGGACTGAACCCCACCGGGTCGTTCAAGGACCGGGGAATGACCTGCGCGGTTTCGGCGGCGGTGAGGGAGGGTGCGGAGGCGATCGTCTGCGCCTCCACCGGAAACACGGCCGCCTCGGCGGCGGCGTACGCGGCCCGAGCCGGTCTGGAGTGCGCGGTGATCGTGCCCGACGGCAAGATCGCCACCGGCAAGCTCGCCCAGGCGCTCATCTCCGGCGCCCGGGTGATTGCGCTGAACGGCAACTTCGACGTCGCGCTGAAGCTCGTCCGTGAACTGGTCGCCGAGCACCCGATCTCGCTGGTGAACTCCGTCAACGAGTTCCGGATGGAGGGGCAGAAGACGGCCGCGTTCGAGCTCCTGCAGGAGCTCGACGGCGAGCTCGACGCGCTCTGCATCCCGGTCGGCAACGCCGGCAACATCACCGCCTACTGGCGCGGGTTCGGCGAGGCCGGCGCCGCCCCGCGGATGCTCGGCTTCCAAGCAGCGGGAGCGGCGCCGCTCGTGCACGGCGCGCCGGTCGCCCAGCCGGAGACGGTGGCGAGCGCCATCCGGATCGGCAATCCCGCCCGCTGGGAGGACGCCATGAACGCGATGACCGCCTCCGGCGGCGCGGTCAGCGCGGTCACCGACGAGCAGATCCTGTCGGCCTACCGCCTGCTGGCCGCTCGCGAGGGCATCTTCTGCGAGCCGGCGTCGGCGGCCGGAGTTGCGGGCCTGCTCGCCCACGGCGCCGGCGACGCCCGCCGGGTGGTGTGCGTGCTCACCGGCAACGGCCTCAAGGACCCCGAGACGGCGCTGGCCCAGCTCGACGACGCGCCCGCCGTTCGCCCGCACCGCCGTTCCGGGGGCGGCCGGGTGGGCTCGGTCGTCCCGTGCCCACCCGAACTGCAGGCGCTCAAGGCCGCGGTGCTCGGATGACCCTCGGCCGGCGCCGGATCGTGCGCGTGCCGGCCACCTCGGCGAATCTCGGCTCGGGCTTCGAGGTGATGGCGGCGGCGCTGGCGCTGCACCTGGAGCTGGAGGTCACCGAGACCGGCAGCTTCGCCGTTCACACCGACCTCCCGGTCGCTCGGGACAGGCGAAACCTGCTCGTGCGCGCCTTCGAGCAGCTGCACCCCGCCGACGGCTTCGAGTTCACGATCTCATCGAACATCCCGCTCAGCGGCGGCCTCGGGTCGAGCGCGGCCGCCGTCGTCGCCGGGCTCACCGCCGCCGACCACCTGTTCGAGCTCGACGCCGACATCCGAGCCACGGCCACCGAGCTCGAAGGTCATCCCGACAACACGGCGGCGGCCCTCGACGGCGGATTCGTGATCTGCGACGGGCCGGTGGCGCACCGGTTTGAGCCGCCGATCGGCCTCGAGGCGGTGCTGCTGGTGCCATTCCTGCCGGTCCGGACCGAGGCGGCCCGGGCCGTGCTCCCCGATGCGGTGCCCCTGGCCGACGCCGTCTTCAACGTCGCGCACGCATCCACCCTCACCCTCGGGCTGGCTACCGGTGACTGGGCGCTGATCACCGCCGGGCTGGGCGATCGGCTGCACCAGCCCTACCGCGCGCCCCTGTTCCCGCGGTCGGCCGAGCTGCTGGCGCGAGCGGCCCAGCTCGGTGCGCTCGGCGCCACCGTGTCGGGTGCCGGGCCGAGCGTCATGTTCTGGTGCCAGTGCGAACACACGGGACACGTCCTGGACCGTGTCCGCGCGGCCGCGAATGGATGGGCGACGGTGATCCGGGCGCCGTTCGAGTCCCAGGGGGCCGACGTCCGCGAGCTCTGAGAGGCCGCCCGCTACGAGGGGGTCCGACGTCCGCGAGCTCTGAGAGGCCGCCGGCTACGAGGCGCGGGCCGGTGTCGGGATCGAGTCCCGGATGAGCTTGGCCAGCGGCCCCCGCGCCTGCTCCAGCCCCAGCCGACGCAGCAGCTCGTCGGCGACCGCCAGGTAGTCCGTGCCGAGGTCGGGCCGGTAGTCCAGGATCGACGCCGCCCGCTCGGCCGACTCGGCATACGCGATCGACGACCGGATCGTCGTTTGGATCAGCTTGTCGCCGAAGTGCTCACGCAGCGAATCGAACGCCTCTCGGGAATGGCGGGTGCGCATGTCGGCGATGTTGAGGACGACCCCGAGCCACTGCAGCTCGGGGTTGAGGCTGTCCCGGGCCAGGTCGATCACCTCGAGCGCCTGCTCCACCCCTTGCAGCGCGAAGTACTGCGCCTCGGCGGACAGCAGGGCATAGTCGGAGGCGACCAGCGCGTTGACGGTGAGCAGGCCGAGCGCCGGCGGGCAATCGATGACGATCAGGTCGAAATCGCTTCCGAGATCCCGCAGAGCCCGCTTCAGCGTCAGCTCGCGACCCATCTTGCCTCCCAACGCCAGCTCGGCCTCGGCGAGACGAAGGTTGGCGGGGATGATCCCGTCGTGTACGGCCTCGCGGGCCGACGCCCGTCCCGCCAGGACGTCGGCAATCGTCGGGGCGGCGTCGGGATCGACGTCGAGATAGTCCGACAGATTTCCCTGGGGGTCGAGGTCGATGGCCAACACCGATAGGCCGACCCGGCGAAACACGTCGGCCAGCGTTCGCACCGCCGTCGTCTTGCCGGTGCCGCCCTTCTGCGACAGGACCGAGATCGTGACGGGCATGCCCGGCTGACTATAGGTGAGGCCCGCGGCGGATCATCGCCCGCGACGGCGCCCCCCGGCGCCCGCGACGGCGCCCGCCGACGCCCGCAACGGCGCCCGCCGCGCCGGTGACTCAGCCCGCCGGCGCCCCGGCGCCGGACCCCGGGGTCTCGCCCTGGCGCATCCCCGAGATCACCGGAACGTCGATGAAATGCAGCCGGTGGCGGCCGATCACGACCTCGTCGCCGTCGGCCAGCGTGCTCCACTCCACGCGCTCGCCGTTGACGAACACGCCGTTGAGGCTGCGATCGTCGAGCACGCGCAGCCCGTCGGGTTGACGCACGACCAGCGCGTGGCGGCGCGACACGGTCGGATCGTCGAAGCGAATGTCCGCCGCCAGGCTGCGCCCGATCCGCGTCCACTCCCGCGTGATCATGTACGCGATCACGTCATTGCCCGACTGATAGGCGATGTACTGACCGGGTTCGGTCATCCCCGCCCGGACCTCCTCCAGCCACGCCCGGTCCTCGACGTCAGGGCTCAGGGTGAGGATCGCCTGCTGGGAGGTGGTGAACAGGGACGCCCGGACGAACTCGGTGCCGCCGCAGTTGGGGCACGCGGGCAGCTCGTCGACGGCATCCAGCGACAGCGGCGTGTCGCACTCGGTGCAGCGAAACGTGCCCGTCCCAGCGACACTGCCCGTCATCCAAGCTTTCACGGCCGTCTCCTTGCATCGGATTCCGGCAGCTCCGCAAGAGGGTTCACTGCGATTGCGGAGCGCTCATGCAACAAGACCAATTCTAGCCTGCGGAGCCAAGCGAGCCCAAACAAAAAAGCGGGATCGATCCCCGCCCTCGGGCCGCATGTCCCGTATCTTCAGTTGCTCTGAAATCTGGTAGTACCGACGCGCACGGTGCTGCGACGAGGGGCAGGAAGGCCGGGTAACACGACGAACACCTCAGCGATGGAGCAGACGATCCGTGACATCCTCGAGTTGGAGCTCGCGCTGCTGCGCAAGGGCATCGATGAGCGCCTGGCCGGCTCCGAGCGCTGCACCTGCTGCCGGCGCACGCCGCTGGTGGGGGAGCGCGTGTACGTCTACGCATCGGGAACGATCGCCTGCGAGCTGTGCCGCGGGCGCCAGCGCGACGCCCCGCTGCAGGCCCGAACCGTCCACGGTCCCGAGTTCGGCCACACGATGCGGATCACCGATCAGCGCGCCGCCGCCTGAGCTGGCCGCCGCCTGAGCTGGCCGCCGCCTGAGCTGGCCGCCGTCTCGCCGCAGCTGGCCGCCACCTCGCCGTCGCAGCGGGCCGCCACCTAGTATCCGGCGGCGTGGATCCCTTCACCGTCTCGACCACGATCGCCCGGTCCCGCGAGCAGGTCTACGAGTACCTCGCGGACATCGCCAACCACGCCGAGTTCACCGACCACTACATGGTCGACTGGCATCTCACCCGGGTCGATCCGGTGGGGCCGGGAGCGGGCGCGCGGTTCCGGGTCAAGGCGCCGCTGAACCGCTTCGCCTGGGCGGATACCACATTCATCGAAATGCAGCCGCCGTTTCGGATCGTCGAGCGCGGCCGCGGTGGCAAGTACAACCGGATCCGGATGCTCGGCACCTACACGCTGTCGCCCGGTCCCGGGGGCACGACTCGGGTCCAGTACACGTTCGAGACCGAGCCGTCGCAGCTCTCGGACAAGCTCATGGACACCCTCGGCGGTAGGTCCTGGACCCGCCGCAAAGCCGCCAAGGCGATGCGCCGCCTGCGGTCGATCCTGGAGGAGGGGCGCGACCGCGGCCAGCGGGCGTCGGTCGAGGCCCGTTAGCGTCTCATCGCAGCGTCCCGAGGTAGACTTGCCGCGGCCGTGACCGCACGTTCCCACCGCCTCTGGCTCATCCTCGGCGCCCTCGTTCTCGCCCTCGGCCTCGCCGCGTGCGGTAACGAGCAAGCCCACCCGACGGTCGCCGACGCCAACAACGACGGGGACTACGTCGACGCCGGGCCGGTGACCTACCAGCTGCAGATCTCGCGCGAGCTCAACCAGTACAGCACCGAGGACTCCCAGTACGTCAAGGGACTACCGGCCGGGTATGGCACCACGCTCGGACCCAACGAACTGTATTACGGAGTCTTCCTGTGGGCCAAGAACCAGACCAACAAGCCCCAGACCACGAGCGACAACTTCGAGGTCACCGACACGGAAGGCGACGTCTACCGCCCGCTCAAGCTGGATACGAACGTGAACCCGTTCGCGTGGACGGCCCAGACCCTGAAGCCGCTGCAGACCGAGCCCGGCCCCGCCACCGTGGCCGCGGCCGGTCCCACCCAGGGCGGTCTGCTGCTGTTTCTGATGAACACCAGCGTGTACGCCAACCGGCCGCTGACGCTGCACATCCTCGGCCCGCAGAACCAGACGCAGGCGACGATCTCGCTTAACCTTTGAGCCTGCGAGGGCGCCGTCCGGGCAATTGGTTGGGTTTGGTTTTCGTCGCCGGAGCGCTGGCCTGGCTGCCATGGGTCGGACTGCCCGCGGCGGCGCAGGCGAAGTGGGGCAGGCCGTTCGAGTTCGCCGCTCCGGGCTCGTTGGACGTGCTCGCCCCGCAACTGGCGTTCTCGCCCTCTGGCGCCGCGGCGGCCGCGTTCGGCGTGCAGGACGTGGACACCCCCGGCAGCTCTCAGGCTTACCTGACCGTCCGCACGGCGCGAGGCGGGGTTGGCCGGCCGCGATCGATCGCCGGAGCCCGCCAGATCCTGGCGTTGGCCTACGACGGCGGCACGCTCTCGCTGCTCACCGGATCGAGCCCGTCGGATCAGGCCTGCTGTAGCAGCGCCCAGGCACTCGTCATCGGCCGTCGCCCGCGCACGCTCGTCGCCGGGCTCGCCGGAGCGACGCGGGCACAACTGCTGACGCTGGGCGGCGGACGGATGCTGGCCGCGGTCGCCACCGGGCGGGGGGTGTGGGTGGCCCAATCCCGGCATGGGGACGGCTTCGCGCCACCGCGCCGGCTCACCGGCGCGGCTCAGATGCCGCAGTCGCTGGCCGCGGCCGCGCTGGCCGGCGGGCACTCGATCGTCGCCTGGACGGCCGCCGCCGGAGCGGCCGGCGCCAACGATCCGCGCCAGGTCTATGTCTCTGGTGGATCGCGCACCGCCGCTCCTCGGCGCGCGCGCACCGCGGTCACGGTGCCGGCCGGCCATCGCATCGACGAGCTCGGCGTGGCCCCCCGCGCCGCCGGTGCGACGCTCGCCTGGATCGAGAGTTGGTATGACCGCAGGGGGGGTTACCACTCGCAGGTGAAGGCGACCGACCTCGGCGCCCACGCCACGATTCGGACCCTGTCGTCCGGCAACCGGCTGGCCTCCGGACTGGCGTTCGCCGGTGGTGCCGGTCAGGACCAGGGAGTCGCCTGGCAGTCCTGCCGCGGCGACACGTCCTGCACCACCCAGGTGGCGACTCGCGCCGCCTCCGGGCAGTTCGGGGCGGTACGCACGCTCGGCGGCGTGGACCCCGCCCAGGCACCCGCGGTCGCCATCGGGCCTCGGGGACAAGTGCTGGTCGGCTGGGTTGCAGGTGGCCGGCCACTGGCCGCCGTGGCGCCGAGCCCCGGAGGCGGCTTTGGCGCCCCGACGATCCTGTCGACGTCAACCTACGCGCTCGATCTGACCGTCGCGTTCGGTCCTCGCCGGACGGCGCTGGCCGCCTGGAGCCAGGGCACGCTGAACCCCAGCGTCGTCGGCGCCGCCTACACCGGCTGAGCCCGGGCTATCGATGCAGCGCCGCCGCCAGCACGTCGCGGACCGGCGGTGCGGCGATCGCCCCGCCGGCCCCCGCATTGGGGAACGCGGCGCCGGCAACCACCCGCGGATGTCCCACCGGGGCATAGCCGACGAACCAGGCATCAGTGTTCTGCGTCGTCGTGTTCCCCACCTGAGCGGTTCCGGTCTTGCCCGCCACCACCACTCCGGGGATCTGGGCGGCCGTGCCGGTTCCGTACTGGACCACCGCCACCATCATCCGCTCCACCTCGCGAGCCACCTTCGGGCTGGTCACCCGCACAAAGCGTGGCGGTTGATGCGCGAGCAGGGTCGGGATCGGGCGGCGACCGCCCATCGCGATCGTTGCCGCCACGTCGGTCATCGCCAGCGGCGTGGTCTGCACCAGCCCCTGCCCGATCGCCGACGAGCCGACTTCCGTCGCGCCACCGATCTTGTTCGCCGACGGGATCGTGCTCTCGGCCACTCCCGGGATCGACGGCGGCTGGTTGAAGCCGAAGCGCTCGGCGGCGGCCACCAGCCGCGCCCCGCCGACCCTGACCCCGAGCGGAGCGAACACCGAGTTGCAGGAGACCGCGAAGGCGTTGACCAGCGTGCCCCCGCACGCCTCCCCGCCCGCATTGTGCAGGATGAAGCCGCCGACGTCGGCGGCGGTCTGGATCGGGAAGCTGCTGGTCGGGGTCACCAGCCCGGCCTGCAGGGCCGCGGTGGTGGTAATGATCTTCATCGTCGAGCCGGGCGGCTGGAGCGCCGAGTCGGCGATCCCGGCGAGCGCCTCCAGGGCGCCGGTGTGGGGGTTCATCACGGCGATCCCGGCGTACTGGCCGCCGAGAGCGGACACGGCGGCGCGCTCCATCGCCGGATCGATCGTGGTGGTTACGGTCGAGCCCTTCACCGCTCGGGCGGTGGCGAGGACGCGCCCGCCGGCGAGCAGGACGCCCCCGACGGTACCGGCGAGACGGTTCTGGAACACGAGCTCGAGGCCATCGAGCCCGACCTTCGCGTTCGGCGGATACCCGCGGGCGGCGTACGCCCTGGCCTGGGAGCGCGGAATCGCCCCGACCGACCCCACGATCGGGGCGGCGACGTCGGGGATCGGGGAGGTCCGCTCAGGGCCCTCGGCCAGCGGGGTCCCGTTGCTGGCCAGCAGCGTTGCCCGGGGCGCCAGCACTAGGCGCCGGTGCAGGCGCTCACCGGCGCGCAGGCCGGGGAACAGGATCGCGTCGGACAGGTGAACTCGCGCACCGCTGCCGCTGTCGGTGAGTGGGACCGTGAGCGTCTCGTGCAGCCGGCCCCAGAGCTCGGTGTCAGCGTCCATGGTCACCGCGATCTTCTGATTCGAGGCACCCGCGACGTGGACGACCCGGAGTGAGCGCAGGGTGGCGGTGGTGGCGGCGCGCCGGAGCTCTGCGACGAACCGCGGCTCCGAGGTGGCGGCACGCGAGGCGGAATCGAGCAGCGAGTACATCTCCGGATAATCGTCGTGCTGCCAGGCGTCCACGTACCGACTGACGACGCTACGCTCGGCTCCTCCCGGCTCGGTCGCCCACACGGCGCCGGCGGCGAATGCGGCCGCGGCGAGCGCGATCACCGGCCCCGCGCGCGTGACGAGCCGCCGCCGCCGCCCTCGGCGCCGCCGGGCCGGCACTGTACCCCTGACGATGACCCCGCTTTGTGCCACTTCGCGCAAACGGTAGAAGATGCGAATCACGGGCGTTGCGGATTACGCTCCTTCGTATGACTGCGCTGGATTGGGTGATCGTCGGGTTCACCGTTCTGCTGGCCTGCTACGGCTACCTGCAGGGCTTCATCGTCGGCGTCATGTCACTTGTCGGGTTCGTGGTCGGGGCGTTCCTCGGCACCCGGCTGGCGCCGCTGCTGCTCAGTCAGGGCTCGCGCTCCCCCTACGCCCCGCTGTTCGGGCTGCTCGGGGCACTGCTCGCCGGGGGCGTATTCGCCAGTGGCCTGGAGGGAGTCGGCTCGCGCCTGCGGTCCGCGCTGCGGATTCCGGGGCTGCGCACGATCGACGGATTGCTCGGCGCGGCCCTGACCGCGTGCCTAGGGCTCGGGATCGCCTGGCTCGTCGGCGCCGTCGCCCTCGACGCCTCCGGCTCGCGGCCGCTGCGGGGCGACATCCAGGACTCGACCATCCTCCGGGCGCTAGATGGGATCCTGCCGCCGTCGGCGCCGATCGTGAACGTGCTCGCCCGCTTCGATCCGCTGCCCACGGTTCACGGCCCCGCGGCCGACGTCCGCCCCCCCTCACGCCGGATCCTCAGGACCCCCGGGGTCCAGGTAGCCCGCCACAGTGTGGTGCGGGTGTTCGGGACCGCCTGCGGGCTCGGCGTGGAGGGGAGTGGCTGGGTGGCGGGCCCGAACCTGGTGGTGACCAACGCCCACGTCGTCGCCGGCGAGACCGACACCGAGATCCAGATCGGCGGAGTCGGCGTGGGACTGCCCGCCCGGCCGGTGGTGTTCGATCCGCACAACGACATCGCGATCCTGAACGTGCCCGGGTTGTCTGAGCCGGTGCTGGCGATGGCAGCCAATCCGCAGGCCGGCAGCTCCGCCGCGATCCTCGGATACCCGCTCGATGGTCAGTTCGATGCCGAGCCGGGACGCCTCGGGCAAACCAACACGGTCGACACCCAGAACGCCTACGGCCAGGGCCACGTGCTGCGCAGCATCACCGCGCTGCGCGGCCGGGTGCGCCCCGGCAACTCCGGGGGCCCGATGATCGACGCCCACGGGCAGGTCGTCGCCACGGTGTTCGCCGCCCTGACGGGAACGACGCACGCCGGCGGGTTCGCGGTTCCCAACGCGGTCGTGCGCGCGGAACTGCGCCACGTCCCCGCCGACGATGCCCCGGTGACGACCGGCGATTGCGCCAACTGACCTCGCGCGACGGCGACCGCGCCAACCGACATCGCGCGACGGCGATAGCGAGCTCAAACGCCTGGCGGGCGGCGGTCTGCGCGCCGCCCGCCTCAGGCGTCGAGTGCCCCCGGACGTCCCTCGGCCATCTGGGTCACCACGTCGAGCCCCACCGCCCCGAGGAGCTCTGGATGATGATGAGCGAGGTGAGCCTGTGCCGCGTCGAACAGCTCCTGCGCGGTGCCGCCTTGGAGCTGCGCCCCACACTCGCAAACAGCGAACCGGCTGTGCACTTCGTTGATCGGCGTCATTACTCCTCGGTCGATGCGCCCTAGGCTGCGGCGCCACCGTCACGGCGCGCTGTCGCTGGTGGTCCGTGGCCCCCGGTGGCCACGCCGCTGAAATGTCCCACGGCGCCGTTGGCGATACGTTTCCATAACGTTGCCGGAGCCAGTGCGCGTGGGCGATAGGACGAGGATCCAGCTGTGTGGGCGCCTGTCGGTGGAGTTGGACGGCGTGGAGCTGGTGGGGTCGATGCGGGGCAAGCAGGTCCCGCTGCTGCTTGCCTACCTGGTGCTGAATCGTAGCCGGCGGGTGGGGCGCGAGGAGCTGATCGGCGCCCTGTGGCCCGAACGGGCCCCCCGCTCCCAGGACGCGGCGATGCGGACGCTGCTGTCGCGGCTGCGCTCGGCCGTCGGCCACGACGTCCTGGCCGGGCGCGACGAGCTCGGACTCGAGCTGCCCGAGCCGGCGTGGGTGGATGTGGAGGCGGCGGTGGCCGAGGTGGCGCGGGCGCACCGGGCGCTGACCGCCGGCGACGCTCGCGCTGCCTGGGCGCTGGCCCAGGTGCCGCTGAACATCGCCAGTCGCGGTCTGTTGCCGGGAGCCCGGGCGCGCTGGCTGGAGCCGCGCCGCCGCGAGCTGGCTGATATCCGGCTGCAGGCCCTCGAGGTGATCGGCCGCGCTGGTCTGCACCTGGGAGCGACCCAGCTTGGCTCGGTGCAGCGCGCGGCGCGGACGCTGATCGAGTCAGAGCCCTATCGCGAGTCGGGATACGTCCTGCTGATGGCGGCGCTGGAGGCCCAGGGCAATGTCGCCGAGGGACTGCGCGTGTTCGAGCGGCTGCGCTCGCTGCTGCGCGACGAGCTCGGGACGGCGCCGTCGCCGGAGGCGATCCGGGCGCACGAGCGCCTGCTGGCGCCCACTCCCGCGCGCCGCCAGCCGTTCGGCGGCGCCGGTCAGGTCGAGCTCCCCGCCGAGCTGCGGGCCGCGGCGACTCGCTCACTGGTCGGTCGCAGCCAGGAGATGAGCGCGCTGGAGGCGTGGTGGCGGCGAGCCGATGCCGAGCGGGTGATGTTGCTGGCCGGCGATCCGGGCATCGGCAAGACCCGGCTGCTGGCCGAGACAGCGGTCAGGGCGCACGCATCCGGGGCGATCGTGCTCGCCGGACGCGCCCCCGAGGAGACGGTGGTCCCGTATCAGCCCTTCCTGGAGGCGCTGGGCCAGTACGTGCGTCGCGCTCCCCGGGGCGAGTTGCGCTCGGTCGCCCGGGAGCACGGCGCCGAGCTCGGACGCCTGATCCCGGAGCTGCGTCGGCGCCTGCCCGACCTCCCGCCTCCGCGATCCGGGAGATCCGGAGACCGATCGCTACCGCCTGTTCGAGGCGGTCGCCGGGCTGCTCGGGCAGCTCTCGGATTCGGTCCCGCTGCTGATCGTGCTCGACGATCTGCATTGGTCCGACCGGCCCACGCTCTTGCTGCTTCGCCACCTGGCGCGCTCGCCGCAGAGCTCGCGGGTGTGGATGATCGGGGCCTACCGGGCCGTCGAGCGCTGGAGCGAGGGATTCGCGGGCGCCCTCGCCGGCTGGCGCCGGGAGCGGTTGACGGCGCAGCTCGACGTCGGCGGCCTGGCCGTGGAGGAGATGGTGGAACTGCTGCGCCAGCACACCGGTGCCGTGCCGTCGCGGGCGTTTGTGGCGGCGCTGTACCGGAAGACGGAGGGCAACCCGTTCTTCATCGAGGAGATCGTGCGTCACCTGTCGGACTCGGGCGTGTACCCGCACCAGGCGGGTCATCACGAGCTTGGGCGGGTCGGTCTTCCCGACGGCGTGCGATCCGTCATCTCGCGTCGCCTGGAGCGGCTGGGCCCCGACTGCCTGGAATGGCTGCGCGGGGCCGCGGTGATCGGTCGTGACTTCGAGGCCGAGCTGCTCGAGCGGGTGCTCGATTTCGACGAGGAGCGCTTCCTGGTGGCGTTGGAGGAGGCGCTCGACGCGGGGCTGGTCGCCGAGGCGCCCGACGACCCGGATCGGTACGCCTTCTCCCACGCCCTGATTCGCGAGACGCTCTACGAGGGGATGTCCACCGCCCGGCGGACGCGAATCCACCGGCGGATCGGAATCGTCCTGGAGCAATTGGATCCCGCCCACCCCGAGCGCCACATCAGCGCGCTGGCGTTGCACTTCACCCGCGCCGCCGAGCCCGAGGATGCCGAGCGGGCGATCCGCTACGCGCTGCGCGCCGGCTCTGAGGCGACGGCGATGCTGGCCAACGAGGAGGCCGCCGAGCACTACGCCCGGGCGCTGGCGGTACTGGACCGATCGGCCCCGGAGGCGCTGCGGCGGCGCTGTGACCTGCTCCTGGAGCTCGGGGAGGCGCGAGTCCGCAGCGGGGAGCGGCCCCTGGCGTGGCCGACGTTCCGTGAGGCGGCGGCGCTGGCGGCCAGGCTCGGCGACGGCGACGCCCTCGCGCGCGCGGCGATCGGCGCATCGCGACGCTACGTGCAGCCGCCCGGCGTGGTCGACGCGGAGCTGATCACGCTCCTGCGCCAGGCGCTGGAGATGACCGCCGCGCAGCGGACCGTCACCCGGGTGCGGCTGCTCAGCCGGCTGTGCGGGGCGCTCTACTTCTCGGCGCAACGGGATCACATGATCCCCCTGAGCCAGGAGGCGACCGAGATCGCGCGCGAGCTCGGCGACCCGGTAGCCGACGCGCTCGCCGCCGCCGCCCGGCGGCGGGCCCACTGGGAGCCGGGCCAGCTGCAGCGGCGGCTGACGGATTCGACGCAACTGCTGCGCGCCGCCCGAGAGGCAGGTGATCTGGAGCTGACGCTCCAGGGCCACGCGTGGCTGGTCGTCGACCTGCTGGAGCGGGGCGACCGTCGCGGCGTCGAGGCCCAGATCGACGCGTTCGCCTCCGGCGCCGAGCAGTTGCGCCAGCCCCTGTTTCAGTGGAACGCGCTCGTGTGGCAGGCGATGCTGGCGTTGATGGATGGACACCTGGGCAAGGCCGAGCAGCTCGCCACCGCCGCGGTGTCCTCCGGGGCCCGCGCCGAGGGGATCACCGCGCCCCAGTACTACGCCGTGCAGATGCTGGAGATCCGGCGCGAGCAGGCGCGGATGAGCGAGCTCGAGGCGCCCGCCCGGGAGCTGGTCGCCACCAACCCGCATCGGGCGGCGTGGCGCGCCGGTCTGGCAACGCTGCTGCTGCACACCGGACGGGCCGACGAGGCCCGAGCCGAGTTCGATCTGCTGGCCCGCGACGGGTTTGCGTCGGTTCCGCGCGATGGTGACTGGATGGTGGTCGCCTCGCTCTCGGCCGACCTGGCGGTCGGGCTGAACGACGTGTTGGCGGCCGCGCGGCTGTACGAGCTGCTGGCGCCGTTCGCCGACGCCAACGTGGTCGTCGGGCTGGGTGCGGTATGCCTCGGCGCCACTCAGCGCTACCTGGGACGGCTGGCGCTGACGCTGGGACGCAGCTCGGACGCGGTCGAGCACCTGCGCCGGGCGGTGCGCGCCAACCGCGATCTGGGGGCGATGATCGAGCTGGCCCATACCCAGGTCGACCTGGCGGGCGCGCTGGGCTCGGCGCCGGAGGCCCGGGAGTTGCTGGCCCGGGCCGAGGTGACCGCGTTCGAGCACGATCTGCCCTACGTGGCGCGGCGGGCGGCGCAACTGCGGCCCGTCGCCGACGCGCGCCGGCGACGGTAAGCCTGAGCGGAACCGCTTGCCTGGGGCGCTACCCTCCGCGGCCTATGCCCAAGACGCTCGTCATCGCTGAGAAGCCGTCCGTCGGCCGCGACCTGGTCCGGGTGCTCCCCGGTGCGTTCACCAACCACAAGGACTACCTGGAGGGCCCCGATCACGTGGTCACATGGGCGGTCGGCCATCTGGTCTCACTGGCGGATCCCGACGAGTACGACGACAAGTACAAGAAGTGGCGGATGGCGGATCTGCCGATCGTGCCCTCCCGGTTCAAGCTGGTCGTCCGCGACGCGCGCTCTCGCAAGCAGATGACGGTGGTCACCCGCCAGCTTGGTCGCGACGACATCGACCTGGTCGTCAACGCCTGCGACGCGGGGCGCGAGGGCGAGCTGATCTTCGCCTACCTGTACGAGAAGTCGGGCTCCCGCAAGCCCGTCCAGCGGCTGTGGCTGAACTCGATGACGCGGCAGGCGATCCGCAACGCCTTCGGTGAGCTGCGTCCCGGCGCCGATCTGGCGTCCTTGGAGGCGGCGGCCCGGTCGCGCTCCGAGGCCGATTGGATCGTCGGCATGAACGCGACCCGGGCGGCCACGATCCGCTTGCGCTCCTCGTTTGACGGAGCCGTCTCGCTCGGCCGGGTCCAGACGCCGACGCTGGCCATCCTGGCCCGCCGCGAGGAGGAGATTCGCGCGTTCACCCCCGAGCCCTATTGGCTGGTCGACGCGCAGTTCGACACGGTCTCGGACGGGCCCCGGCGCTACGGCGGGCGCTACTACGCGGGCGCCAACCCCCGATTGGCGACCGCCGATCAGGCCCGCGACATCGTCGCCGCCTGCACCGGCCAGACCGGAGACATCACCAAGCTGGAGAAGTCAGAGCGCCGGGAGCGCCCGCCGCTGCTCTACGACCTCACGTCGCTGCAGCGCGATGCCAACAGCCGCTTCGGCTTCGCCGCCCGCCGCACGCTGTCGGCGGCGCAGCGCCTGTACGAGGACCACAAGGCGCTCACCTACCCGCGCACCAACTCCCGCTACATCACCGGCGACATGATCGCCGAGATCAAGCCGATCGCTCGGCTGGTCGGCGGTCAGTCCGAGTACGCCGCCGCCGCGAAGTACGTCCTCGGACTCGACGTGCTGCCCCTCGGGCGGGTCGTCAACGACGCCAAGGTCTCAGACCACCACGCGATCATCCCCACCAACGCCGAGCGCCACCCGCTCGACAAGATCGCCGGCAACCAGGATGACCGTCGCATCTACGACCTCGTGGTGCGCCGCTTTTTGGCGGTGTTCCATCCCGAGGCGGTCTTCGAGAACACCCGGATCGAGACCACCGTCGCCGGCCGCGTGTTCCGCACCCGCGGCAAGCTGATGCTGGTGCCGGGGTGGCGTGGCGTGTACGGCGAGAGCGCGGCGGGCGCCGATGCCGACCGGACCGACGACGACGAGACGACCGAGCAGCAGCTGCCCAGGCTGGTCAAGGACGAGTCGGTCGACGTGCTGAAGGTCGCCGCCGCGGAGAAGGAGACCAAGCCCCCGCGGCGCTACACCGAGGGCGCGCTCCTGGCGGCGATGGAGACCGCCGGCAAGCTGGTCGACGAAGAGGAGCTGCGCGAGGCGATGAAGGACTCCGGGATCGGGACTCCGGCGACCCGGGCGGCGATCATCGAGCGGCTGCTTGCGGTCGGCTACATCGAGCGCGACGCCCGTGCGCTGGTCGTCACCGAGAAGGGGCTGAACGTGGTTCGGCTGCTCGGGGAGCATCCGCTGACCAGCCCCGGACTGACCGGCGACTGGGAGCACCGGCTGGCCAAGATCGAGACCGGTGCCGAATCCCGGGAGGCGTTCATGGGCGACATCGTCAAGTTCACCGAGGCGACGGTCGGCGAGTTGGACACCAAACTGAAGGATGTGCGGATCCCGCGGGCCAACCTCGGGCCGTGCCCGGTGTGCGGCCGGGACATCAACGAGAATCGCAAGGGCTACTCGTGCTGGTCGCGTGAGGATCCCGGCTGCGGGTTCGTGATCTGGAAGGGCAAGGCCGGCAAGCAGCTTCCCGTCTCCGTGGCTCGCGAGCTGATCAAGACCGGCCGCACCCAGCGGCCGGTAACCGGCTTCAAGGGACGCTCGGGCAAGAGCTTCCGGGCCCGGCTGGCGCTGATGCAGAACGAGGACGGCAAGTGGCGGGTGGAGTTCGACGAGCCCTGGGCGCGCGACGGGGCCAAGCCGCCTGAGGCTGAGGAGGCCTCGGCGGATGGCGCTGTTGAGGTCTCGGCGGATGGCACCGCGCAGACCGCCGCCGAGGCGACGGTGGCCTGAGGCACGGCCGCCGCCTCGCTCCGGGAGCAGGTCTGCGGTGTCCGGGGGGTGTGTTCATCGTCGGGGGATCCCGAGGGCGTGCCGCGAGCCGAGGCGGCGTGCCGAGCGCGTGCCGCGAGCCGAGGCGGCGTGCCGAGCCGCCACTACGGGTCGCGGTCCGACGGGGTTTTTGCGCCAAATTCGGGAACGCGCCCGGGGTTTGTCGCGTTAGCCACGCTGAGCGGCAGGCTGGTGACAAATCCGCAGGCCCGGTCACGATTTTCCACCTTTTCTCGGTTGTTGGGGCGGTAGTCGCGGCCGCAGCCGGGTCCCGTGCCGGCCGCCGACCGGTCAGCCCGCGCCCACGGCCAACCGCGAGCCGTCATCCCGGCGCGCCAGTATTGGCGGATGGCGCTCACGCTCGTTCTCGGGCCGGCGAACTCCGCGAAGGCCGGAGCGGTCCTCGGCGCCTACGCCGCGGCGGCCCGAACCGGAGCGCTGCTGGTGGTGCCGACCGCGGTCGACGCCCGGTACTACGCCCGCGAGCTGGCCGCCGACGGGGTAGTGCTGGGATCGGTGGTGACGTTCAGCGGCCTGGCTGACGAGATCGGCCGGCGGGCCGGATATGCCGGGCGGCGGGTGACCGAGCTGCAGCGCGAACGCATCCTTGTGCGGGTGCTGAGCGGCTCCCGCCTTCAGGCACTGCGCCAGTCGGCTGCGGCCGCCGGTTTCGCCGCGGCGGCCGGGGAGCTGATCGCGGAGCTGGAGCGGTCGCTCGTCTCACCCGAGCGCCTGCGTGCCGGCCTGCGTGCCTGGTCGGCCCAGGACGTGCGCCGGGCTCCGTATGCCCGGGAGGTGGGCCACATCTACGCCGACTACGTCCGTGAGTCCGACAGGGTCGGCCGGGTCGATCGCGAGCTCTACGCCTGGCGCGCCCTCGACGCCCTGCGCGCGGATCCCCGCCGCTGGGGGGACGAGCCGGTCTACTTCTATGGCTTCGACGACCTGACCGCGCTCGAGCGCGACGCGGTGGAGACGCTGGCGCGAGTCGCCGGCGTCGAGGTGACGGTGTCGCTCACCTACGAGCCAGGCCGGGAGGCGCTGATCGCCCGCGCCGAGACGGTGGAGGAGCTGCGGCCACTGGCCACGCGCGTGCTGGAGCTCCCCGCGCAGGACGAGCACTACGCGCCCCGTTCCCGAGCACCACTGCACCACCTGGAGCGCCGTCTGTTCGAGTCCGAGCCCGACCGGGTGACGCCGGGCGACACGGTGACCCTGCTGGAGGCGGGCGGCGAGCGCGCCGAGGCCGAGCTCGTCGCCGAGCAGGTGTTGGAGCTGCTGCGCTCCGGCGTTCCCGGCGCCGAGATCGTTGTCGTCTACCGGTCATGTGACCGCGCCGCCCCGTTGCTCGGCCATGTCTTCGGCCAGTACGGGATCCCGCTGGCCTCAGGACACGCTGTGCCGCTGCTCCACACCCCGCTCGGCCGGGCGCTGATCGGAGCCGCTCGCTGCGCTCTGCTCCCTGAGGGCCAGACGCGGGCGGAGGATTTGCTCGCCTATCTACGTGCTCCGGGGCTGCTCGAGCGTCCGGAGGTCGCCGACGGGCTCGATGCCGAGATCCGCCGCGGCGGCCTGCGCACCTACGGGCAGGCTCGCCGGCAACTCGGCTGGCAGCTGTCGGAGCTCGATGAGCTGGCGCAAGCGGCCGACCCCGCCCGAGCGCTGTGCCGGCTCGCCCGGCGGCTGTTCACCGCGCCTCGCCGGCAGACCGCGCCGCGGCTGACCGCCGCGGAGGAGCTCGACGCTCGCGCCCTGGGCGTGCTGGTGAGCTCCGTCGACCAGCTGGCGGAGCTCGGAATGACCCCGTCAGGGGCCGAGCTGATCGAGGTTCTGCCGCTGCTCCAGGTGCCGGCCGCGGCCGCTGACGGCGGGCTCGGGTCCGATTCGGTGCTGCTGGCCGAGCCGCTCCAGGTGCGGGCCCGCCGGTTTCGAGCGGTGTTCGTGTGCGGGCTGCAGGAGGGCGCATTCCCCCGGCCGGCTGCACCCGAGCCGTTCCTGTCCGATGAGCGGCGACGCGAGCTGTCCCTGGCCGCCCCCGGGCTGCGGCTGCGACTGCGCGAGGACTCGCTGGCCGCCGAGCGGTACCTGTTCTACGCGACGGTGTCACGCGCCACCGAGCGCGTCTTTCTCGCTTATCGCAGCTCCGACGAGGAGGGCAACCTGGCGCTGCCGTCACCGTTCATCGCCGACGTTGCCGAGCTGCTGTCGCCCGACTGGCGCGACCAGCGTCGGCGGCGGCTGCTGGCCGACGTGGTCTGGGGCCTCGAGCAGGCTCCCACCCCGCGCGAGCGGGAGCGCTCCCTGGCGTCCGGCGGGGCGGCGACCGCCGGCGAGGCGCCGGCGCCCGATCGCGTCCTCGGCGCCCGTGCCCTCGAGCGGGTCCGCCACAGCCAGATCCTGTCGGCGGGAGCGCTCGAGAGCTACGGCGACTGCCCGGTCCGGTGGCTGATCGAGCGCGAGCTGCAGCCCCGGCCGCTCCGCCCCGATTCCGAGGCGATGATTCGCGGCAACGTCATGCACGCCGTGCTCGAGCGGCTCCTGCGCGAGCTCGGTGGCCCGCTCACCGAGGCGTCCCTGGAGGGCGCCCGCGCCCTCCTTCACCAACTGCTGGCCGAGCTGGCCGACGGCGGCGCCGCGGAGCTCGCGCCGGGGGCCCCCGAGGTCGTCCAGGCCGGTGCGCTACGCGCGATCGAGGCCGACCTGCGCCGGTACCTCGCACACGAGGCGTCCAGCGAAGGTGCGTGGCGGCCGTGGGGGCTGGAGCTGCGGTTCGGCTTCGACACCGATGCGCAGGACGGTGAAGCTGCGCTCGCCCTCGGCGAGGGCCCCGACCGGGTGCTGGTCCGCGGCCTCATCGATCGGATCGACGTCGACGGCCGCGGCCACGCGATCGTGCGTGACTACAAGAGCGGCGCCCGCCGCCCCGAGTGGTCGGCGGCGCGGTGGTCGGACGACCGGCAGCTGCAGGTGGCGCTGTACATGCTGGTGGTACGGGAGCTGCTGGGACTGGACCCCGTGGCGGGGTTCTACCAGCCGCTGCGCGGGGACGACCTGCGCGCCCGCGGCGTGTTCGCCAAGGGAGCGGATGTCGGCCCCAGCGTCTTCGCCACCGATGCGCGCGACCCCGCCGAGGTACAGGCGATGCTCGCCGACGCCGCCGACCGCGCGGTCACCCTCGCCGCCTCGCTGCGCGCCGGCGAGCTGACACCGTGTCCGCAGACGTGCTCGCGCGACGGCTGCGCCTACCCGGCGATCTGCGCAAGCCAATGAGCCTGCCCCCGCAAACCGAGGCGTCGGTGCTTGCCGCCGCCTCGAAGACGCAGGAGCCCGACGCCGGCGCCTGGACCGAGGCGCAGCAGCGGGCGATCGATCGCCGCGCGGGTGATCTGCTGCTGGCTGCCGGCGCCGGCAGCGGCAAGACCTCGGTTCTGGTGGAGCGGTTCGTCAACGCGGTGCTGGTGGACGGCGTCGACGTCGGCGCAATGTTGACGATCACGTTCACCGAGAAGGCCGCGGCCGAGCTGCGCGATCGAATCCGGTCGCGCCTGGTCGCACTCGGCGCGACCGCGGCGGCGCGGCGGACGGAGGGGGCGTTGATCGCCACCATTCACGGCTTCTGCGCCCGGGTGCTCCGCGTCAACGCGCTCGCCGCCGGGCTGGACCCCAAGTTTGCGGTGCTTGACCGCTATCAATCCGAGCCGCTGGCGACGGCGGCGTTCGACGACGCCCTCCAGGAGCTGGCGCGCGAGCAGGCTGCCACCGTCGACCTGGTCGCCGACTACGGCGAGGGGCCGCTGCGGGGAGCGATCCTCGGCGTCTATGCCCAGCTGCGCTCCGCGGGCGCCGAGCGACCCCGGCTGCCCGAGGTGCAGTCCGACGGCGACGGCGACAGCGACGGCCAGGCCGACGCCGGCGTCGCGCTGGCCCGCGCCGCGGGCGCGGTCGCCGCCGAGCTGGGCGCGCTGCCGGAACCCGGCAGTCGCGTCATCGAGGCGTTGGCGCGGACACGCCGCTGCTTGGCGCTGGTCGCCGCCGAGGGCATCTGGCCGGCCGAGCTGGAGGCGGTCAGGCTCCCTCGTAACGGAGCCGCGCTCGGCACCGATGCCTGCCTGGCCTACACCGAGGCCCTGGCGCGGTTCCGGGCCCGGTGCGCCGCCCGCGCGGCCCGCCCGGTTCGGGATCTGCTGGACCGGCTGCTGGTCGCCTATGGCGGGCACTACGAGGAGCGCAAGCGGGCGGTCTCCGGGTTGGACTTCGAGGACCTGGAGTTGATCACCCGCCGCCTGCTCGTCGACAACGGTGAGCTGCGCGAGCGATATGCGGCGCGGTTTGAGCGGATCATGGTCGACGAGCTGCAGGACACCAACCGGGTGCAGCTGGAGCTGATCGAAGCGATCGCCCGCGACAACCTGTTCACCGTCGGAGACGCGCAGCAGTCGATCTACGGCTTTCGCCACGCCGAGGTGGCGCTGTTCGAGCGCCGGGGCGCGCGCCTGGCCGCCGCCGGCGCCCGCGAGACGCTGCAGACCAACTTCCGCTCGCGGCCGGCGATCCTCCGGGCGGTGAATCTGGCGTTCGCCGATCAGCTCGGGGATCGGTTCGCGCCGCTGGTCCCGGGGCGATCGGAGCTGCCGACGCCGCCCGGCGCCGATGCGCCGCCCCCGGCAGTGGAGATGGTGCTGGTCGACAAGGGGGCCGACTGGGAGCAGGAGGGGGTGGCGGCTGCGTGGCGCGTGGCCGAGGCGCGGACGCTCGCCGACCGGGTGGCCGACCTGGTCGCCGACGGGTGGGCTCCGGGGGAGATCGTCGTGCTGATGCGGGCGACGACCGACATGCGAGCCTACGAACGAGCCCTGGAGCGACGCGGCCTGCCCACGTACGTGATCGGCGGCCGCGGCTACTGGTCGCACCCGCAGGTGGTCGATCTCGTCGCCTACCTGCGTGCCCTGGACAATCCCCGTGACGAGGAGTCGTTCTACGGCGTCCTCGCCTCGCCGCTGGTGGGTGTGTCGCTGGACGCGCTCGTCATCCTCGCCGCGGCCGCGCGCGAGGCCAACCGGGATCCCTGGTGGCTGCTGCGCGAGCCGCGTCACGAGCGCGATTCGATCGATCCGGAGGACCGGGAGCGGTTGGACCGGTTCGCCCTCTGGTTCGCCGCCGAGCGAGACCGATGCCGGCGCCGCGGGATCGAGGCGCTGATCGACTCGGCGCTGATCCGCAGCGGCTATGACCTGACGATGCTGGCCCTGCCCGGCGGCCGCCGGCGACTGGCCAACGTGCGCAAGCTGATGCGGCTGGGACGTGAGCACGAGGCTGCCAACGGGCCGGATCTGCGTGGCTTCCTCGGGCTGGTCGCCGACCGCGAGGCCGGTCGTGGCCCCGAATCGCGGGAGAGCGAGGCGCCGGTGGAGGGCGAGGGGCTCGACGCGATCCGCCTGATGACCATCCACCGCGCCAAGGGCCTGGAGTTCAAGGTCGTGGTGGTCGCCGATCTGGGCCGGCCGGTGCGGCCGCCGGCGGAGCTGCTGCGGGTCACCCCCGACGGGCTGATCGGGATCCGGCTGTCCCGGGCCGGGATGGGCGGCCGCGAACCGGCGCTGCACTACGCCTCGATTGGAGAACAGGCGCGTGCGGCCCGGGAAGCCGAGGAGCGCCGGCTGTTCTACGTCGCGGTGACCCGTGCCCAGGAGCGGCTGGTCCTCAGCGGGGCCGTCAAGTTCGAGTTCTTCACTGGCGAGGGCACCACCCATGGCGGCGGTCCGGTGGCCTGGCTCGCACCCGCGTTCGTGCCCGATCTCGGCGCGGTGCTGAAGCAGGGGGGAGGGGAGGTGGCGCAGGGTGGTATCCGGATCGCGGTGCGGGTCGGCACGCCGCAGGCCCCGACATGCGAGACCGGCCGCCCGGGGCCGCCATCCGGGCCGGCGGCCTCCCCGGCGGGACCGCACGCGCCGGCGCCCTCCCCGGCGGGATCGCACGCGCCGCTCGGCCGCCCACCGTTGCTCTCCTTCCCGGCGCCCCCACCCCCGGCGCCCCCACCCCCGGCGCCCCCACCCCGGCGGGACCCCGGGCCGCCGGTGACCACCCTCAGCTACTCATCGCTGGGCGAGTACGCCCGCTGCGGCTACCGCTTCTACTGCGAGCGCGTCCTGCGGCTACCCGCGGCGCCCGACGCCGGCTCGCCGACTGACCCCAGCCGCGGCGCCCGCAGCGCGACCGACCGCGGGGTGCTCCTGCACGCGCTGCTGGAGCGGTTGGACTTCCGCCGTCCGACGGTCCCGTCGGCCGCGGCGGTGCTGGCGGCCGCTCGCGTGGCCGGATTGTCTCCGCCGCCCGGCCCCGCCGAGGCCGACGAGCTCGCGGCACTGGTGCGCGGCTTCGCCGACAGCGAGCTGTGCGCGCGGCTGGCGCGGGCGACGCACACCCGCCGCGAGGAGCGGTTTGCCTTTCCGGCCGGCCCGGGCGGCGCCCACCCGCTGGTCATCGGGGCGATCGACGTGCTCGCCCGAGAATCGGACCCTGCCCACCCCGATCGCTTCCTCGTCGTTGACTACAAGAGCGACCGGCTCGGTGCGGCCTCCCCGGTGGCGATCGTGGAGGCGCAGTACGCGACCCAGCGGCTCATCTACGGACTGGCCGCGCTGCGGGCGGGGGCGCAGGTGGTGGAGATCGCTCACTGCTTCCTGGAGCGCCCGGGCGAGCCGGTGATCGCGCGCTTCGGGCGCGGCGAGACCGCTGCGCTCGCGGCTGCGCTGCGGGAACTCAGCGCCGGAGTGTGGCGACGGGAGTTCCCGGTGGCGGCGGCGCCCTACCGCGGGCTCTGCGCCGGTTGCCCGGCCGAAGGCGGCCTGTGCTCATGGCCGCCTGAGATCACGCGCCGCGAGTCACCCGACCGGCTGTTTTAGAGCGCTAGCGGTCCGGTCCCGGGCCGCCCACCGGATCACGCTCGCCGGATTGTGCGGGAGTCTCGAACTGCACCTTCACCTTCTGCCCCTCGGAACGCTCCTCGACCTTGGCCAGGTCGGTCAACGTCCTCTGGTCGGCGGGTTCCTCGGGGGGCCCCATCAGGCTGCGCGGCCACAGCCGGCGGCTGCGCACGACGTTGATCTCGGCCGAGTACAGGAAGATCTGCGCGCCGAGGTGCAGCCAGATCAGCAGCGCGATCACCAGCGCGAACGTGCCATAGGTGTTGCTCTGGCCCTTGAGCACGTGGCCGATGTAGTAGCCCTGCACGGACTGCAGGATCGTCCACAGCACGGCGGCGACGACCGAGCCGGGTCGCAGCTCCCGGGCGGAGACCGACCCGCTCGTCATCAGCCGGAAGGAGGCGAAGAACAGCACGAAGTTGACCAGCAGCGCGATCACGTAGCCGGCGATCTTGGCGGCGACTCCGCCGAAGCCACCGCTGACCACGCCCGAGGCCGCCGTGGAGACGATGAACAGCACGCCGAGCGCCGCCAGCAGCATGAGGCCGCGCAGGCGCGACATCAGAAAGTTCGGACGGTGCTTGAAGGGGACCGCCCATACCGTGTTGAGCGCGTTCTGAGCGGCGTTGGTGACTCCCAGACCCGCCCACAACGAGGTCGCCACGCCGACGATCAGGCCCACCACCGAGCCGCTCAGCGAGTGGCCTTTGAGCTGGGTCCCGATGATCGGGAAGTTCCCCAGCACCGAGTTCTCCACCGACTTCTGGAAGCTGGCGTCTCCGTGCAGCACGAAGCCGAGAATCGTCGTGAACACCAGCAGCAGGGGGAACAGCGAGAAGAAAGCGTAGTAGGACATGAGCGCGGCCAGGTTGCCCGCCTGGTCGTTGCCGAACTTCCGGACCACGGCCATCGGCACCGCCAGTCCCTTGTGGCGCTGCTGAAACCCGTCGAAGGCGCGCACCGGGCGCATGAAGTCCATCGCCGTGGGTAATACCCGGAGCGCGTCGATCGGAAGCGACGGAACGCGCGATCAGCAGCGATCAGACGCGGTCAAGGGCGCCTGTCCCCCTTCGATCGCCAGCAGCGTCCGCTTGCGTTGTAGTCCGCCGGTGTAGCCCCCGAGCCCCCCGGTGCTGTGCAGCACGCGATGGCAGGGGATCACGATCGGGATCGGGTTTGCGCCGAGGGCATTGCCGGCGGCGCGGGAGCCTCGCGGGCTCCCCGCCACGGTCGCCACCTGACGATAGGTCGAGACCGATCCGTAGGGGATCTCAACCGCGGCGGTGAGCACCCGCCGCGTGAACTGCGTTGTCAGACGCATGTCCAGCGCCACCTCGAACTCGCGCCGGCGCCCGGCGAAGTACTCGTCGAGCTCGCGCCGGGGCTGGTCGCACCGGCGCGGGGCCAACAGCACCCGCGGCGACAGCCGCGCGGCCACATCCTCCAGGATCGTCGCCTCGTCGCCATCGAGGTAGGCCACCCGGACGAGCCCGAGCTCGGTGGTCGCCACCAGCAGGCGTTCCCACCGGGGAGTCGAGCTTGGCGTAGGCGACGTCCAATAGCCCCGCGGCGGCGGCGCCGTCGGCGATCGGGGGGGGATCGGGTCCGGGGGCGCGCCGCGCCTCCAGCAGGGCCAGCGCCACCGGGTCGTGGGCCGGTGAGTCGTCGCGCTCGTGGGGGTGATTCATCTGATCGATTCCTTCCTCAGGTGCTTGAGGCCTTCGTGGACGTTGCGTCGCGCCGCCGGCTCGCTGATCTGCATCGCGGCGGCAATCTCGACGTAGGCCGAGTCGGCGATAAAGCGCAGGGCGAGCGCCGTTCGTTGCTTGTCGGGCAGGGCGGCGACGGCCGCCCACAGATCGCCATCGGGCGCAGCGCCGGAGTCCACGGATGCGGCGCCCGCCGACTGCGCGCGATCCGTCACCGGGGTGGCGTCCGCCAGCTCCGCCGGATCCGCCACCGGGGTGGCGCGCCGTGCCCGCCCGCGCGCGTGATCGATGGCCTTGCGATGAGCGATGGTGAACAGCCAGCCGCGGAGGTTGGATGCGTCGCGAACCTGCGGATACGCACGCAGGGCGGCCAGCCACGTCTCCTGGTAGCAGTCGTCGGCGTCGCCGCGCCCGACCATCGCGGTCAGGAACCGGTGCACGTCGCGGCCGTGGTCGTCGAGCAGGGTCTGAAACGGTGGCAGGCGCACTCTGATCAAACGGTGACGGGTCCGCCGGCGTGAGATGGCTGAGACGGAGCCACTAAGCTGCCTCGCCCATGGATCAGCGCGCGCTCGGCACCCAGGGTCTGACCGTCTCGGAGGAGGGGCTGGGCTGTATGGGCATGTCGGAGTTCTACGGAAGCACCGACGAGGACGAGGCGACCGCCACCATTCACCGGGCGCTCGACCTCGGGATCGACTTCCTGGACACGTCGGACATATACGGGCCGCAGACCAACGAGCGCCTGGTCGGCGCGGCGATCGCCGACCGCCGGGACGAGGTGGTGCTGGCGACCAAGTTCGGGATCGTTCGCGACCCCAACGATCCCACCGTCCGCGGGGTCAACGGCCGGCCCGAGTACGTGCTCGACGCCTGCGACGCGTCGTTGCGACGTCTCGCCATCGACCACATCGACCTCTACTACCAGCACCGGGTCGATCCCGAGGTGCCGATCGAGGAGACGGTGGGCGCGATGGCGTCCCTGGTCGACGCCGGCAAGGTGCGGTTCCTCGGCCTGTCCGAGGCCGCCGCGCAGACCATCCGCCGAGCGCACGCCGTGCACCCGATCAGCGCCCTGCAGACCGAGTACTCGCTGTGGAGCCGGGACGTGGAGGACGAGATCCTGCCCACGCTGCGCGAGCTGGGGATCGGTCTCGTCGCCTACAGCCCGCTCGGGCGCGGCTTCCTCACCGGTCAGATCAAGTCGCCGGCCGACCTCGCGCAGGACGACTTTCGCCGCACCAGCCCCCGATTCCAGGGCGAGAACTTCGACCGCAACCTGGAGCTCGTCGACCGGATCCGGGAGCTCGCCGCCGAGAAGGACTGCAGCCCCGGCCAACTCGCCCTCGCCTGGGTGCTGGCGCAGGGAGCCGACATCGTGCCGATTCCCGGGACCAAGCGCCGCCAGTACCTGGGGCAGAACGTGGCCGCCACCGAGCTGGAGCTCTCGGATGAGGACCTGGAGCGGATCGCGCAGGCCGCTCCGATCGGCGCCGCGGCGGGCGATCGCTACGCCGACATGTCGTCGGTCGGCAGGTAGCGACCGCAGTGGCGACGCGGGATCGCCGGCCAACCCAGGCCCGCAACACCTCGCTCATGGGTTGCCGGACGCCGAACTGCGGTATACAAAGCTGACCATGGCTCGTGCAATCTGGAGCGGCGCGATCAGCTTCGGGCTGGTCAACGTGCCCGTCAAGCTCTACAGCGCCACCTCGCCCAAGACCGTGCGGTTCCATCAGCTGTCCAGCAAGACGGGAGCCCGGATCCGCCAGAAGCGGGTCGATCCGTCGACCGGTGACGAAGTTCCGTTCGAGGAGATCGTCAAGGGATATGAGCTGACGCCGGATCGCTACGTCCTGATCGAGCCCGAGGAGCTCGAGGCGCTCGATCCCAAAGCGACGAAGACGATCGACATCGAGGAGTTCGTCGATCTGGCCGACATCGATCCGATCTACTACGACCATTCCTACTACCTGGCTCCGGCCGCCGGCGGCGCCAAGGCCTACCGGCTCCTGCAGGAGGCGATGCGCGAGGCCGGCAAGGTGGCGATCGGCAAGATCGTGATCCGCTCCAAGCAGCAGCTGTGCGCGCTGCGGCCCACCGGCGACGTGATGGCGCTGTCGACGATGCTGTTCGGCGACGAGGTCCTCTCCCCGGACCGGCTCGACGAGCTCGACGCCATCAGCGAGGCCGAGGCGACCAAGCGCGAGCTGACGATGGCCCAGCAGCTCATCGACTCCCTGTCGGCGGATTTCGACCCGGAGAAGTTCAAGGACGAGTACCGCGAGCGCGTGCTCGATCTGATCGAGCGCAAGGCCGCCGGGGAGGAGATCGCGGTCGCACCCGAGGCCGAGGACACCAGCCCGGCGCCCGACCTGATGGCCGCGCTGGAGGCCAGTCTCGCCGAGGTCCGCAGCGGGAGCTCCGACCAGCCGGCGGACAAGCCGTCGGCTGCCAAGCCGCGCAAGCGGTCCGGCGCGTCCGGTGCCACCAAGACGTCGGGATCGGGAACCACCAAGAGCGGCCGCTCGCGCGCCAAGGCGAAGTCTTAGCGAGCCCCGTCAAAAGTTGCCGGGCCGCTCGTTGAAGCCCGCAGCGCGCTGGTACGATTTTCCGGCTGCGCCGCAGTGCCTGCCCGCCCATCACCTGCCAACGAGGCACCGCTTCATGTACCGGTCCGCTGACGGGTCCCACCCGCCCACTGGCCTCTACCACCCCTCCAACGAGCACGATGGCTGCGGCATCGCGCTGGTGGCCAAGCTGTGGGGCGAGGCCAGTCATGCGGTCATCGAGAAGGCGCTCGAGGCGCTGGAGAACCTGGAGCACCGCGGCGCCGAGGGCGCCGACCCGAACACCGGTGACGGCGCCGGGATTCTGCTCCAGATCCCGGACGCGTTCATGCGCGGCGCCGTATCGGGAATCGAGCTGCCGCCACCCGGGCGCTACGGCGTCGGGGTCGTCTATCTGCCGACCGATCCCGAGCGCCGGCACGCCCTCGAGCAGCTGATCGAGCTGACGGTCAACGCCGAGGCCCAGCGCGTGGTGTGGTGGCGCGATGTGCCGATCGACGACCGGTTCGTCGGCGAGACCGCCCAGCTGTCGGCGCCGGTGATCCGCCAGGTGCTGATCGCCGCCGACGAGGAGCTGGCCGACCAGAACGCGTTCGAGCGCAAGCTGTACGTGATCCGGCGGCTGATCGAGCGTGAGGCCGGCGCCGACATCGCGCTGCCGAGCATGTCGAGCCGGACGCTCGTGTACAAGGGGATGTTGACCGCACCCCAGCTTCCCCGCTACTTCCCCGATCTGCGCGATCCCCGGGTGGCGTCGCGGCTGGCGCTGGTCCATTCGCGCTTCTCCACCAACACCTTCCCCAGCTGGGAGCTGGCCCACCCCTACCGGATGATCGCCCACAACGGCGAGGTCAACACGCTGCGCGGGAACGTCAACTGGATGCGGGCGCGAGAGTCCCAGCTCGCCTCCGAGCTGTTCGGCGAGGACCTGAAGAAGGTGCTTCCGGTGGTGCGCGGCGGTGGCTCTGACTCGGCCACGCTGGACAACGTGCTGGAGCTGCTGGTGCTGTCGGGCCGCAGCATCGCCCACGCGATGATGATGATGATCCCCGAGGCGTACCGCACCCGTCGCGACCTGGATCCCGACGTGAAGGGGTTCTATGACTTCCACTCCTGCCTGATGGAGCCGTGGGACGGGCCGGCGGCGGTCGCGTTCACCGACGGCCGGATGGCCGGAGCGGTGCTGGACCGCAACGGGCTGCGGCCCGGCCGCTGGGTGCAGGACACCGAGGGCTACGTCGTGCTCGCCTCGGAGACCGGCGTGATCACCGTCGCCCCCGAGCACGTGTCCCGAAAGGGCCGCCTGGCTCCGGGCAAGCTGTTCCTCCTCGATCTTCAGGACGGGCGGATCGTCGATGACGAGGAGGTCAAGCGACGGGTTTCGCAGCGAATGCCCTACGGCGAGTGGTACGAGCGCTCGGTGGTGCACATCGACGATCTTCCCGAGCGCGAGCCGCGGGTGCCTCGCGTGGAGCCGCTGCGGTCCAAGCAGCTCGCCTTCGGCTACTCGCAGGAGGACCTGAGGCTGATCATCGCTCCGATGGCCACCAAGGGTGAAGAGCCGGTGGCCAGCATGGGCAACGATGCCGCGCTGGCGGTGATGTCCGATCGCGAGCCGCCGCTGTTCGCGTATTTCAAGCAGCTGTTCGCCCAGGTCACCAACCCGCCGGTGGACCCGCTTCGCGAGAGCGTCGTGATGAGCCTGCAGACCGGGGTCGGGGCCGAGGTCAACCTGCTCGCCGAGGCCCCTGAGCAGGCCCACCAGCTCGTCATCTCGCAGCCGATCCTGCGCAACGCGCAGCTGGAGAAGCTCCGCCAGGTCTCGCACGAGATCTTCGACGCCGCCACGCTCGACATCACCTGGCCGATCGAGGACGGCGCCGACGGGATCGAGCGCCGGCTCGACGCGCTGTGCCAGGAGGCGGCCAGCCAGGTCGATCACGGAGCCAACGTCCTGATCCTGTCGGATCGCAACCTCGGTCCCGAGCGGGTGGCGATGCCGTCGCTGCTCGCGGTCGCCGCGGTTCACCACCACCTGGTGCGGGCCGGGACGCGCCTGCGCACGGGCCTGGTGATCGAGTCCGGCGAGCCCCGGGACATTCACCACATGGCCACCCTGATCGGTTACGGCGCGTCGGCGATCAACCCGTACCTGATGTTCGAGTCCCTGGACGAGCTCGCCGACCGCTCGCTGCTGCCCGTGGATCTGACCCGGGACGAGGCCGAGCAACGAATCGTCAAGGCGATCGGCAAGGGGCTGCTCAAGACGATCTCCAAGATGGGCATCTCGACGATTCAGTCCTACTGCGGAGCGCAGATCTTCGAGGCGGTGGGGCTGGAGCCCGAGCTGATCGACCGGCACTTCACCGGGACCGCCTCGCGCATCGGCGGCGTGGGCCTGGACGTGCTCGCGGCCGAGGCGCTGGGGCGGCACTTCCGCGCCTACCCGCGGACCGATCGCGAGGTCCTCCCGGTCGGCGGGGTGCTGCAGTGGCGTCGCGACGGTGAGCGCCACATCTGGAACCCGGACACGATCGCCAGCCTTCAGCACGCGGTCCGGGCCCAGGCCGGCAACGGCGACGGATCACCGCGCGACCCCCAGCAGACCTACGACCAGTTCGCCCGCCAGGTCAACGAGGACGCCACCGCCACGGCCGCGCTGCGTGGCCTGATGAAGTTCCGACCGTCGCCGACGCCGGTGGCGCTGGACGAGGTGGAGCCCGCGACCGAGATCGTGAAACGCTTCAGCACCGGGGCGATGAGCCTCGGCTCCCTCTCCCGTGAAGCTCACGAGACGCTGGCGATCGCGATGAATCGCCTCGGCGGCAAGTCCAACACCGGCGAGGGGGGAGAGGACCCGGCGCGGTTCACGCCGGACGCAAACGGCGACGTGCGCCGCTCGGCGATCAAGCAGGTGGCCTCGGGCCGGTTCGGGGTCACCGTCGACTACCTGGTCAACGCCGATCAGCTGCAGATCAAGATGGCCCAGGGGGCCAAGCCCGGCGAGGGCGGCCAGCTCCCCGGCGACAAGGTCGACGAGTACATCGCCAAGATCCGTTACTCGACGCCCGGCGTCGGCCTCATCTCCCCGCCGCCGCACCACGACATCTACTCGATCGAGGACCTCAAGCAGCTGATCTACGACCTGCGCTGCGCCAACCCGTCGGGCTCGGTGTCGGTGAAGCTGGTCTCGGAGGTCGGGGTCGGCACGGTGGCCGCCGGCGTCGCCAAGGCCAACGCCGACCACGTAACCATCTCCGGCCACGACGGGGGCACCGGAGCCTCGCCGCAGTCATCGATCCAGGCGGCCGGCCTGCCCTGGGAGATCGGCCTCGCCGAGACCCAGCAGACGCTGCTGCTCAACGACCTGCGGTCGCGGATCACGGTCGAGGTCGACGGTCAGATCAAGACCGGCCGCGACATCGTCATCGGCGCACTGCTCGGCGCCGACGAGTTCGGGCTCTCCACCGCGCCGCTGATCGCGATGGGCTGCATCATGATGCGGGTCTGCCACCTGAACACCTGTCCGGTCGGGATCGCCACCCAGGACCCGGAGCTGCGCGCGCGCTTCGAAGGCACCCCGGAGCACGTGACCGCGTACCTGATGTTCGTCGCCGAGGAGGTCCGCACGATCATGGCGTCGCTCGGGGTGCGCTGCTTCTCCGACCTGATCGGTCGTGCCGATCTGCTCGAGGCCGACGAGGCGATCGAGCACTGGAAATCCCGTGGTGTCGACCTCTCGATGGTCCTCGGCACGCCCGATCTGCCGCCCGAGGTCCCGCGCTCACGCACCCGCCGGCAGGTGCCGGTGCTGGATGACGCCCTGGACTGGGAGCTCGTCCAGCTCTGCCTGCCGGCGATCGAGCACGGCGAGCCGGTCCGCCAGGGCCCGATCCCGGTGCGCAACGTCAACCGCACGGTGGGCGGCATCCTGTCGGGCGAGATCGCCCGCCGCCGCGGAGCTGCCGGTCTGCCCGAGGCCACGATCGAAATCTCGTTCTCCGGCTCCGCCGGCCAGAGCTTCGCCGCCTGGCTGGCCCCCGGGGTCACCTTCTCGCTGCGCGGCGAGACCAACGATTACACCGGCAAGGGACTGTCGGGCGGGGTGGTGTCGGTGCGGCCGCCCGAGTCGGCGCTGTTCCGGGCCGAGGAGAACATGATCGTCGGCAACACGGTGCTGTACGGCGCCACCGCGGGGCGCGCCTTCATCCGCGGCCTGGCCGGGGAGCGGTTCGCGGTGCGCAACTCCGGGGCTCACGCCGTGGTGGAGGGGGTCGGCGATCACGGCTGCGAGTACATGACCGGCGGCCGTGTCGTCGTGCTCGGCACCACCGGTCGCAACTTCGCCGCCGGGATGAGCGGCGGGATCGCCTACGTGTATGACCGTGACCGCCGCTTCGAGGGCCGCTGCAACCAGGAGCTGGTGGACCTGGAGCCGCTGACCGAAGACGACGAGGAGGAGGTCAGGGCACTGATCTCAGAGCACGCCGCGCGCACCGGCTCGATGGTGGGGCGCAACGTACTGGCCTCGTGGGAGCGGTCCCGCCAGCGGTTCGTCAAGGTGATGCCACGCGACTACAAGCGCGTCCTCGCCGAGCGGCGGGCGGGAGTGGCGCACGAATCGGTGCGCGAGGCGCCGCCGGAGGCCGTCGGCGCCTAGCGCGTGGCATGGGCGAGCTCGGGGCCTTCCTCAAGATCCATCGGGTCGGCTTTGACAAGCGCGACCCCCGCCGCCGCGTGCACGACTACGACCAGTACTTCGCGCTGCAACCCGAGGCCGAGCTGCGCCGTCAGGGGGCCCGGTGCATGGACTGCGGGGTGCCGTTCTGCCACGAAGGTTGCCCGCTGGGCAACCTGATCCCGGACTGGAACGACCTGGTCTACCGCGACAAGTGGCGCGACGCGATCGATCAGCTGCACGCCACCAACAACTTCCCCGAGTTCACCGGCCTCATCTGCCCGGCGCCGTGCGAATCGGCGTGCGTGCTGGCGATCAACGACGATCCGGTAACGATCGAGCAGATCGAGCTGGCGATCGTGCAGCGGGCGTTCGCAGAGGGCTGGATCGTGCCCAACCCGCCGGACCGGCGCTCGGGGCGGACGGTCGCCGTCGTCGGCTCCGGCCCGGCCGGTCTCGCGGTCGCCGATGAACTGAACAAATGCGGCCACGCGGTCACGGTGTTCGAGCGCGATGAGGCGCCGGGTGGCCTGCTGCGCTTCGGGGTGCCCGACGCCAAGCTCGAGAAGTCGATCATCGACCGGCGGGTAGCGATCCTTGCCCAGGAGGGGATCGAGTTCGTCTACGACACGGACGTCGGCGAGGACATCACCGCCTCCGAGCTCGACGAGCGATTCGACGCGGTGGTGGTGTCGATCGGGTCGCGCGTCTCCCGGGACATCGACGTTCCCGGGCGGGAGCTGCGCGGAATCCACCCCGCGATGCAGTACCTGTATCAGCGAAATCGCTGGGTCGCCGCGCAACAGGGGCGACCGTTCCGGGCCCCGGAGTCTGATCCCGCCCAGCCCGAGATCACCGCCAGGGACAAGCGAGTCATCGTCATCGGCGGTGGCGACACCGGCATGGACTGCATCTCCAACTCCCATCGCGAGCAGGCCCGCAGCGTGGTGGTGCTCGACGTCTACGCCCAACTGCCCGATCGCGGGGATCCGCGCGCCCCCTGGCCGCTGCCTCCCAAGCGGACCGAGATGACCTACGCGCTCGAGGAGGGCGGCAAGCGGCGGTGGGGCACGGAAGTGACCGGCTTCGGTGGCAAGGACGGCGCCGTCAGCCACGTGTACGCCCGTCAGGTCACCGGCAGCTCAGCGCGGGACCTGACGCCGGTGCCGGGCAGCGAGTTCGTGCTCGAGGCCGACCTGGTCCTGATTGCGATCGGCTTCGAGCACCCGCAGCACGAAGGGCTGGTGGGGCAGCTAGGGCTGGAGTGCGACCGTCGCGGCAACATCCGCACCCGGATGACATACCGAACTTCGGTGGGTCGCGTCTATGCCTGCGGCGACGCCCGGATCGGGCAATCCCTGGTGGTGACCGCCATCGCCGAGGGCCGCAAATGCGCCCGCGTCGTCAACGCCGACCTGGGCGGGAGCCCGATGGACGCCGACCGCGAACGGCTGGCGGTGGGAGCGTGGAGCGGCGAGGCCGATCGGACGCTTCGTCACGAAGCCGAGGCCGCGGGCACCGTGCGCCCTGGGGAGGAGTTCTTCACCGGACCGGCCACGCGGGACCGTTGACAGGGACGCCGACGTCGCGAGCCCGCAAAGGAATCAGCCGACGCGCGCTGAATGGAATCTTATTCACGACGACGTTCGAAGCTGATACGTTAAGTGCGGTGGTGCGGCACTTGCCGTGCCCAGCCACGTTGTTCGGGGCATTGAGGTTTACTCAAAGCTTGGGACGGGGAAACTCGCCCCTGTCGGTCAGGGAACTGCGCCCCCACTTCCCTGACTCTCCGGGGGGCCCAGATGGATCTGGGCCCCCCGGTCCTTTCTGGTGGACCCCATCGAGGCATTTCGCCCGCTCCGGCGGGTCCTCGGATCCGGCTCGGGCGTGAGGCGCACCCGCCCATCGGCCGGGTGTGAGACCGTTTGACGGATGTCATTCCCGCTGTCTGCCCCCATGGCCGCGATCAGCGCCGGAGCCCAGCACCACGGGAGCTCGTTCACGGGCACGATCGACAGCTTGCTGGACTCGGCGGGGACGTTCTTCTCCCAGCTGACCCAGCTGAACTGGGTCTCGTTGCTGATCGGGCTGGCGCTGTACGCGGTCTACCTGCTGCTGCGATCGCGGGCGCTGTTCAACGCGGTCCAGGCGGCCTATCCGGACCGCGAGGTCCGCTGGCGTGACGTCTGGGGCGGGTACATGGTCGCCTACGCGATCAACAACGTGTTCCCGCTTGGCGGCGGCAACGTCGCCCAGCTGTTCTTGACCCGCAACGCGATCTCGGGCGGTAGCTACCCGACGGTTGCCGCGGCGCTGTCGACCGGCGTGATCTTCGACTGGTTCGTCGGACTCCTGGTGATGTGCTTCGCCTTTACCCAGGGGGTGTTCCCCAAGCCGCCGGACTTCTCCAAGCTGCCGGCGTTCGACATCAGCTTCTTCGCCTCCAACATGCGCTTCACCCTGTTCTTGCTGACGGTCCTCGGGATCGCCTTTCTCGTCGGCTTCGCACTGCTGTCGGCGAAGGTGCGCGCCTTCTGGCAGCGGATCCGGCTCGGGTTGACGATCCTCACCGACCGGCGCCGGTACCTGCGCGAGATGGCCACCTGGCAGTTCGCGAGCTGGATCGCGCGGTTCGCCTCCTACTGGGCGCTGCTCGACGCGTTTCACATCGGGGGCTCGGTGCGCAACGCGCTGCTGGTGCTGGCGGTGCAGGTGATCGCGTCGGTGTTCCCGTTCACCCCCGGCGGCGCCGGTGTCCAGCAGGCGATCCTGCTCGAAGTCTTCGCCCACAGCCCCTACGTGGCGGCGTTCTCGGTCGGTCAGCAGATCGCCACCGCGGCGCTCAGCTCGGCCCTGGGCTTTGCGGCGCTGGTGCTGATCTTCCGTTTCACCAGCTTCCGCGAGGTGGTGGCCCGAGCCAAGGAGCACCGCCGGCAGGAGCGGGTGTCGCCGGCCTGAGCGGGGCTCTGCAGCGGGCGACATATAGTTGAGCGGCGAGCCCGGTGCCGACCTTCTGCCGCCACAACCACCTGATCCAGAACTGCCCCATCTGCTCCCGCGAGCAGGACGTGGAGATGCGCCCGATGGTGTCACCTCAGGGACAGACGGTCCGGCCCGTGGATCCCGCCCGCGCCCCGTCGAGGACCGGCGCCGGCTCGGCTTCGCCCGGCCGATCGCGCAGCCCGGCTCGCGGGGGGCAGCGCGCGGGCGGCGTCACCGTCCGCCGCCTCTCTCGCGGAACCGAGGACGGTTATCGGTCGGCGCTGGTGCCGGGTCTGCGGTCCGGCGCCGATGCCCGGCGACTCGCCGAGGAGCTCGCATTCGCCGCCACTCGCTTAGCCCGGCTGGCCGCTGATCCCCCGGGCCTGTACGCCGAGGTGGCGGATCCGTCGCCACCGATCGAGGAGCGAACCTGGCTGGCGTTCCTGATCGCCTACCTGGGTCCGCTGGACGGCGAGCATCCCTTTGCCGGGGTGCAGGCGGCGCGGGTGCAATGGACCTCCCCGTCCCCGCCACAGCTGGACAGCGTCGCTCTGGGCCCTCGTAGCGCGCACGAGCCGAGCCGAGGTGCCCGGACGATCGACGCCTACCGGGCCTGGGCGCAACGGGCCGGCTCGCAGGCCGCGGCGTTCACCGGCGAACCCGGCTGGACGCCGGAGCGGCGGTTCGCCCGGGCGTTCGAGCGTCTCGCGCTCCCCGGGTTGCACCGCGGGGCCCGGTTCGACCTGCTCGCCTCGCTCGGCCGCCTCGGCGTGTACGACCTCCGCGCCGGCGCGCTTGGCCTCGGCGGCAACGATTCGGTCACCGTGGCGGCCAAGCGCGTGCTCGGGATCGGCGATCCGCTGCTGCTGGAACGGCGCGCCGCTGAGCTCGCCGCCGCGTGCGATCTGCCGCTGGAGGCGCTCGACCTGGGCCTGTTCAACTGGGAACGGGGCGACCGGGCGACACTCGGCATGGCGCCGGAGGACGGGCCCGACGCCGCCGTCCTGGACGGGGCGGAGGCGGCCCTCGGGGTGTCGGCCGGCGGGTACTAGCCTTTTAATCGATACAAATCATGTTCGTCCTCCTGCTGCTGATCATCTGGCCGATCGCCGAGTTGTTGGTCGCGATCAAGATCGCCGAGGCGATCGGGGTGCTGCTCACCGTCGGGCTGGTGTTGGTCGGCTGGCCGGTCGGGATGTGGCTGATCCGGGCTCAGGGACGATCCGCCTGGGGTCGGCTGCGGACGGCGGTCGCGGCGGGACGCCCGCCCGCCCACGAGGCGATCGACGGCGCCCTGGTGCTGCTCGGCGGGACCCTGCTGATCATTCCCGGGTTCATCACCGACGCGATCGGGCTGTGGTTGGTGCTGGCGCCGAGCCGAGCGCTGACCCGCCGCGCGATCGCGCGCAACCTGCACAGCCGGCTGATCGTGCGAGCCGCCCGCTTCGCCCGATCGCCGCGGTCCGGCTACGACGTGGACTCCACCGCGATTGACGTCGAGCATCCGCGGCTGCCCTGATGGCGGGCACCGCGGCGGGTCAGATCCGGACGCTGGCGTTCGGAGACGTCGACGGCGGGATCTGGGGAGCGGCGCTTGGTGCCACCGGGCAGGGCTTGGTGCTCGGCGACCGCTCCGGAGAAGCCTGCGCTCGCCGGCTCGCGTCGGGGTGGAGCAGCGACGGGCCGCGGTGGCGGCTGACCGCCGATGGGGTCGACCTCCACGTCGACCCGGGTGGCGAGGAGCTGGGCCGGCCGCCAGGCGACGAAACGACGGTCAGCGGTTTCCAGGAGCTGTGCCGCGTGCACGGCACGGTGACGCTGGCGGGCGGGCAGCGTGACCTGGACTGCGTCGGGACGCGCTGCGAGGTCGTCGGGCTGGACCCCGGCCGGCTCGGCTCGGCCCGGGCCGTCGCCGGCTGGTTCGCTGCCGATGAGGCGTTCATGCTGCTGGCGCTGCGCGACTCGGGGATGGTCGGACAGGAGTCCGACCTGATTGCGGCCACGTTGTTCGATCCGGATGGCTGGGTGCCGGTGGACGATCCGCGCCTGTCCACCACTTACGCCGGATCGGAGCGGCCGACGCGCGCCACCCTGGAGCTTTGGGTCAGCGAGGGCGAGAACGAGTTTCCCCGCCGAGCGGCGGGCGAGGCCAGCGCCGACGGGGCCGATCTGAAGCTCGACGGGTGCGAGCTCCGGGCGGTGCCGCTGCACTGCCACAGCCGGGGCCGTGAGGGTGCCGGCGTCTACGTGCTCGCGACCTTCTCGTAGGTCAAATGGCGCGGGTAGGGGCGATCATCAGCGACTTCGGCGGCGTGCTCACGTCGCCGCTGCTGGGATCTTTCCAGGCGTTTCAGGACTCTTCGGGGATCTCGCTGGCGCAGCTCGGGCAGGCGATGGCGGCAATCGCGGGCGCCAACGGGGTAAATCCTCTGTTCGAGCTCGAGACGGGTGCGATCACCGAAGCGCAATTCCTTGCTTTCCTGGGTGACCAGCTCTCGGAGCAGCTCGGGCGGCCCGTCGATCTCGACGGGTTCGGCGAGCGCTACTTCGCGAACCTGCATCCCAATGAGCCGATGATCGACTACATGCGCCAGCTTGCCCGTCGGGGCTACCGGATGGCGATCTGCACCAATAACGTCCGGGAGTGGGAGAGCCGGTGGCGGGCGATGCTGCCCGTCGACGAGATCTTCGACGTGGTCGTCGACTCCGCATTCGTCGGCGCCCGCAAGCCCGAGCCTCGCATCTATGAGCTGACCCTGCAGCGGTTGGGGACCCCCGCCGAGGCGGCGCTGCTGATCGACGACATCGAGATCAATTGCACCGCCGCCCGCGAGCTGGGGATCCGGGCGGTCTGGTTTCGGTCCGCCGAGCAGGCGATCGACGAGATCGAAGCCGAGCTCCGGAAAGTGTCGTAGCGTGCCGCGGTCACCGCAACCGCGGCGCATGCCGGTGCGACGCTGGGCGCTTGCGCTCGGTGTGGCCGTGCTGGGAGGCATCCTCGTGAGCGGCTGCGGGGGCGCGACCAGCCTGCTGCGGGCAACGTCGCGAGCCAAGGACCCAGCGACCAGCACCAGCTCGGTCTCGGTGACCGCCACCGAGACCGGCGGTGAGGCGGCGGTGCCGGATCCGGCGGTCACGATCTCGGTGGCGAACCGGCCGGTGGGGACCGCGATCCCGGCGGGATTCCTGGGGTTGTCGTTCGAGTTTCAGGCGGTGCGCGCCTACACCGGATCTGACCCGAGCCAGATCAACCCCGTGCTGGAGGCGCTGATCCGCAACCTTTCGCCTGGCCAGGCGCCGGTGCTGCGGATCGGGGGCGACAGCACCGACGTCGCCTACGTGCCGACCCGCGGAGTGCCACCGCCGCCGTATGTCGGCTATCCCCTGACCCGCAGCTGGCTGGCGACCACTGGTGCCCTCGCGCGCGCCATCGGGGCGCGGATGATCATGGGCCTGAACCTGGCAGCCAACTCGCCGGCGCTGGCGGCCACTGAGGCTCGCGCCTACATCCGGACGTTCGGGCGCACGGCGATCGACGCGCTGGAGATCGGCAACGAGCCGAACATCTACGGCAAGGTGACCGTCTACCACACGCTGCGAGGGGCGGCGGTCCCGGCCCGGCCGCGCGACTTCGATTACATCCAGTTCCGCAGCCAGTTTCGGGCGATCGCCACCGCCTCTCCCAAGCTGACGCTGGCCGGTCCCGCCCTGGCCACCGGCCCTTCACCCGCCCAGGGCTCGTGGATCGGCTCGATGCCGCGCTTTATCCGCGGCCAGCGGCGCCTGGCGGTGATGACCATCCACCGTTATCCGCTGCGCAACTGCTTCGTGGGGCCGAGCTCGGTCCAGTACCCGACGATCCCACACCTGCTCTCGAGCTACTCGACGGCCGGGCTGGCCGACAGCGTTGCCCCCTGGGTCCAGCTCGCCCACGACGCGCATCGCCAGCTGCGCGTGGACGAGCTCAACTCGGTCGCGTGCCGAGGCAGGGCGGGCGTCAGCGATACCTTCGCCAGCGCGTTGTGGGCCACCGACGCGCTGTTCGCGCTGGCTCGCGCCGGGGTGGACGGGGTCGATGTCCATACGTTGCCGAAGACCGCCTACGAGCTGTTTGAGTTCCGCCACCGCGGCGGGCGCTGGAGCGCGCAAGTGCGGCCGGTCTACTACGGGCTGCAGCTGTTCGCCCAGGCCGCTCCGGCGGGCTCGCAGATGCTCAGTCTGACCCGCCACGGCTTGCCCTCCGGTCTCAGCGCGTGGGCCACGCGGGCCCCCGACGGCACCGTCCGCGTGGTGGTGATCAACAAAGACTCCAGGCGCGACCGAACCATCGCGATCCGGGGGCCGGCCGGCCAGCACGCCGCCGCCACCGTGGAGCGGATGCTGGCGGCCAGCGTCCGCGCCCGCGGCGGGGTGACCTTGGGCGGCAACAGCTACGGTTCGAGCACGAGCACCGGGGTGCTCGCCACTCCCAAAGTCACCGAGATCGCCACGAACCACGGCGAGATCGAACTCGCCGTGCCGCACGGCAGCGCCGCGTTGGTGAGCTTCGGCGCTCCGCCGCCGGAGGGCTAGCGCTGCGGGGCGGATCGCCGCCTGCACGCGGTGGGACGGCGCGTAGCGTCCAGGCAGCGACCGGCGGGTTCCAGACAACAGATCCAGCCGGGGTCGCGTGGTGGAGGGCCTTAGATCGGCTTAGGACGTGGCGTGCAGCGCGGACTCCACTTGGATGGGCAACTCCGTCTGGCCGCCCCAGTTATGGAAGGAAAGGGCGATTCGCTTAGGTGATGGGCCCACGCTGGCCGCTTGCCATTGGCCTGCGCTGCATGGCGGACGCCCATAGCAGCGCACCGGCGATCACGATCGGCAAGAGCAGGAACGGACCCCGAAAGACCCAGTCCCAACTGATGTTGACTTGGTTCACCAAGGCCACGTAGATCAGAGCTCCCAGCGCGCACGGCGCACCCACCAGCACCGCCACCAACCTCCCCGCTGTCTTGGCTGACGGCTCGTACCTGAAGTCGCCGGCCGAGGCTGGGCCGGCGCGTGGTGCACGAGCGTCTCGTGCCGCGGCGGGGCGGTCCTGCACCCGGCGCTGCTCCTGGCCGATGATGAGCCGAAGCATCACCAGGATCGTCAGGCAGGCCAAAAGCCCCCAGACGCCCGAGAAGGATTGGTCCAGGAACGAGAAGAATTGGCCGATGAACAGCTGGACGAGCACGGCGGTCTGAAGCGCGCGGTAGCCCGACTGGTAGCGCCCGCGCAGAGCGAAGTACAGACCCGCGTAGATGAGCAACATCGACACGTACTGCGAGATCGTCTCTGCGTTGCCGTACCACTTGTCAAAAAACTCCAGCTGCAGTCCGCTGATCCCGGTGTAGCGGATAAGGAACGCCGACAGTCCAAGCAGCGCCCCAAGGTTGAGCGTCGCCCAGCAGAAGAACAGCAAGATGATGGCAACGCGAAACCACCGCTGGGAGGCCGCGAGCTCGTAGCTTCGCCTGACCCAGGCGGCCAAGCGAGCCGGCGGTGACGGCGGTCGATCGGGCACCGTGGGCACGGACTCGATCAGGGCCCGCAGCTTGGAGGCGCGAGGGTCGTCGGCGCCCAGCTCCAGCGACCGCAGCGCCTGGCGACGCTCACTCTCATAAAGCCCGTCTGGACCCCCGACGTACAGCGCCATTGCGTGGGCCACATACTCAGCGGACGCATATTTCCGCCGCTGGCGAAGGAAGCGAAGCCCGAAGTACAGCGCAAGGAACGCGACGTAGATCATTCCCGCCGCCGGCTTGAAGAAATAGTCGTTATCGGAGGTGGTGAACTTGCCGATCTCGTCGATGAAGAAGCCAAACCCGGCCCCCCCGACCACGGCGGCCGGGACGCGCACGCGCCGGTCGACGAACGACACCAGCGCCGCGATCGCGATCACCATCAAGAAGCCGCCATACAGGAGGTGGGCGATGTGCAGCTTGCCGCTTCCCAGCTTTGGGTAATGCGTGGCCCATAGCTGCAGGCGAATGATGAGGATCATGCCGATCGCCGAGCCGAGCAGAACCTCATGCAAGTCGCCAAGCGCGATCGAGCGCAAAAGCGGCCGCCGCAGGCGGACCGGGACAGCGTCAACCTCACTTGCGTCACTGCCGCCAGGCTGACCGCCTACGCTCTGATTGGGCTGAGCGACATCTGCAGTACTCCTGGTCACGCACGTCCCTCTGACTCGGTCGCCACGCACTAGCTTTGGTGCCGAATGAGCTTAAACGACAGCTGAGCAGGCCCTACGGCATGAGCACATTCTGTCCCGGGTAACCGCTGACGCAGCAGCGCACACGGCGCTGCCCACGCACGCAGGCCCAGCATCGACAGACGCCCATTTGCGCCAACTAGTTCTCGACGCCGAGGCGGTCCCAGCAGTACAGCTCCAGGCATTCCGCGGCCAGCGAGGCGCACCGCTCCGCCGACAACCACGGCAGCACGGTGTCGAACGCCTGCTCCTCGCCCACGCCCGCCTCGAATGCCTCCTCGCCCCGGAAGCCGGCGGCGATCTTCAGCGCCTCCCGCCGGTTCTCGCCCAGGGACGGAAACACGTTGACCAGGAACTCCTTGCTGGGAAGCGGATGGCCGACCTCCAGCGACACGTGCCAGGCCGCCAGCAGCGAGAGATCGTGCTCGTCAAGGTCGGCGACCGCCTTGGCGTAGTGCGAATCCAGCTCTGATTCCGGAATCTCATCAACCCACGCGTGTACCACTTCGCCCAGAATCTGACGTCGCGCCTCGCGCCCGACCGAGTCGGCGATCACCCGGATGGCGTTCTGCGGTTCTATGAAGCAGAGGGTCATTGCAGCTCCGGCTAGGGGATGCCAATGGCGCAAAGGTAGGCAATGCCCCGGACGGAGCGCCAGACAGGAAGGCGCGGCCCTGCGCCCGGATGCGGCACTGCGCCCCCGGCGCGGCCGGGCGCCCTCCGGCGTGGCACTGCGCCCCCGGCGCGGCCCGGGGTCCCCCAGCCCGCCCCGGTCGAGGCGCCGGCTCAGGCCAGCGCGGTCTCGAGCTTGACGCCCGGCAGCTTGTGCAGCCCGACGAGCTCGATCAGGGTCCGGATCTGTGGCTGGGCACCGCACAGGCTGATCGCGCGGCCGTGGGCGCGCAGCCGGCGGGCGAGCATCGCCAGGTCCAGCATCAGCGACGCATCGGCGAAGACGAGATCCGAGAGATCCACGATCACATCGGCCTGCGTACGAATCGCTCGCGTCATCGCCCGGCGGCGCGAGCCCTGGGTGCTGCGATCTTCATCCCCGGCGCAGCGAAGCGTGGGGGGCGTGTCATCAAAGACGACGATTCCGCAAACCTACTCAAATCCGCTCCGCAATGCCAAGCTGAACGGGTGCATGCACCAGGCTTAATTTTCCTAAAGAAGATTCAGGCCGGCCACTGTCGTGGCGTTGCCGCGAGCTGTCTCCAGTGGCCGTCCCCCGCAAGTACGCTCGCATTCGAGCGGCCTCCGGCGGCGCCTGGCTTTGTCCCCGGATGCTCGTGCAGCGCTGCCGCACGTCGCATCCAGCGTCCGCGCCAGGCATCAGCCGGCGACCACTCTCGGTCCGACCGTACTTACGAGGACGACCACTAGACTTGGGCCCATGGCAACAGTCGATGAAGTCACCGACGCTCTGCGTGACGTGATCGACCCCGAGCTGGGGCTGGATTTCGTCGAGCTGGGGCTGATCTACGACGTCGAGGTCGATGCCGGCACGGTGCGGGTGACGTATACCCTGACCAGTCCCGGCTGCCCGATTGGCCCCCAGGTGTCAGAGCAGATCGAGGAGTTCGTCTCGGAGCTGGACGGCGTCGACGATGTCCAGTCGACGATGACGTTCACGCCGCCGTGGACGCCCGAGCTGATGAGCGAGGACGCCAAGTTCGCGCTCGGCTTCTGAGGGTCAGCTGCCGCTCGGCTCCTGAGGGTCAGCTGCCGCTCGGCTCCTGAGGGTCAGCTGCCGCTCGGCTCCTGAGGGTCAGCTGCCGGTGTCGCGCGGGGGGCGGCGGCCGCGATCTCGCTTGGCGCGCATGTCGGCGGCCGGTCCGTGCCGGGTCCGCCCGGGCCCGGCGGGCACGATCGGGACCGGATTGCCGTTCGGCCCGGCGCGGGCGGTGGCGGGCCGGGCGGTGGCGGGCCGGGCGGAGGCGGGCCGGGCGGCGCGCCGCGGGCGATGCTGACGCGCGGCGGCGAGCAACTGCGCCAGCGCGGTCTGCACGCCGTCGGCCACCAGATCGATGTCGGGCATCGCGTCGTAGTCGCCGAGCAGGCCGTAGTCCAAGCTGCCGTTGTAGGACATGATCGCGATCGCCAGCGCGTGATTGGCGGGCAGGAACGCGACCGGGAAGAGGTCTTGGAGCTCGCGCCCGAGCACGTACAGAGGCAGCTGAGGCCCGGGGATGTTGGTGACGAGCAGGTTGAACAGGCGGGTGGAGAAGTTCAGACGCGACGCCTGGGCGAGGATCGTCGGCGGTGCCAGGCTGTTGACGGCGGTCAAGGTGGCGGCGCCGACCGCCTGCTTTGACTCCTTCAGACCATCCATGGCGGCGCGGACGAAGCGCAGCCGCGCCACCGGATCATCGATGTAGACCGGCAGCGGCCCGCGCATCGCGGTCAGCTGGTTGCCCAGCGTTCCGCTCTGATCGCCTCTTCTCACCGACACCGGCACCAGCGCGCGCATCTCCAGGCCCTCGGTCCGCACCCCGCGGGACTGCAGCCACTGCGCGAGTGCGCCGGAGACGACGGTGAGCACGACGTCGTTGACGGTGCCACCGAGCGTGTCCTTGACCTGCTTGTAATCGGCGAGCTGCTGGCGCACCACCGCGTAACGGCGATGGGGACCGATGGGCGTGTTCAAGGGGGTCTCCGGTGCCGGGTTCAAGCCGGCCCAGACGATCTCGCCCACCCCCTCCACGGCATCGCGGAGCCGGTTCAGGGTGGTCTCCGGGTGAACCGCGGCCGCGATCGTCCGCGTCGCCAGACCGGTCGCGGTGCTCAGCGCGTCGCGGGCCCCGGCCAGGACCAACTCGGCGGATGACGGCTCGGGCCGCGGCTGCCACGGCTCGAGGTCAGAGTTCGGCGCCGCGGGATCGCGGGCGGTGTCGAACAGGACCGACGCCAGGTCGACGCCGGAGATGCCATCAACGAGGGCGTGGTGAGTCTTGGAGATGAGCGCAAACCGGCCGTCCGCCAATCCCTCGACCAGCCAGAACTCCCACAGCGGCTTGGAGCGGTCCAGTGGCAGGGAGGCGACGCGCGAGGTCAGCGCAAACAGCTGCTCCTCGCTGCCGGGGGCGGGCAGCGCGCTGTGGCGGACGTGGTACTCGAGGTTGAAGTCGGGATCGTCGACCCACAGCGGGCGGCCGGTCTCGAGCGGGGGGGTGGCGAGCTTCTGGCGGTAGCGCGGGACCAGGTGCAGGCGGCCGCGGACGTGATCAAGAAAATCGTCCAAGGCGGGCGCGGGTCCCTCGAACACCAGCACCCCACCGATGTGCATGTGGGACGCCCGCCCCTCCTGGTGCAGAAACGAGGCGTCGATCGAGGTGAGACGGTCGAGGTGGCGCTGCGGCATTTCCCGCTCTCAGGCTGCGGCTGGCTTAGTGGCACTGGAGCCTACCCGTCAGTCCACGATCGGGTCGAGTAGGTTTTCCGTAGACGCAGATGTCCTGGGATTTCTCCACCGAGCCCGAGTTCGAGCGCAAGCTGGAGTGGATGCGCGGGTTCGTCCGCGAGCACATCTGGCCATTGGAGACGCTGGCCGACGAGCTGGGCTGGGATGGACTGCGACGGGCCGCCAAGCCGCTGGCCGAGCAGGTGCGCGCGCAGGGTCTGTGGGCGGCTCACCTCGATCCCGAGCTGGGTGGCCAGGGCTTCGGACAGGTCAAGCTCGGGCTCATGCACGAGATCCTCGGCTCCAGTCCGATCGCTCCGCTGATGTTCGGCAACGCCGCCCCTGACTCCGGCAACTCCGAGATCCTGGCGATGGGGGGCACTCCCGAGCAGAAGGAGCGCTACCTGCACCCGCTGCTGGGGGGCGACCTGAAATCGGCGTTCAGCATGACCGAGCCCGAGACCGCCGGCTCGGATCCGACGCTGCTGCAGACCCGCGCCGTGCGCGACGGCGAGCACTGGGTGATCAACGGGCGCAAGTGGTTCTCCACCAACGGCTCGATCGCTGACTTCTTGATCGTGATGGTCGTCACCGACCCCGATGCGCGGCCCCACAACCGGGCGTCGATGTTCATCGTCGACGCCGACACCCCCGGCGTGAACATCGTCCGCGACGTGGCGACGATGGAGCACCCGTACTCAAGCTGGGCCCGCTACGGCAACCACGCCGAGATCCGCTACGAGGACGTGCGGGTGCCCGCGTCGGCGATGCTCGGCGCCGAGGGCGCCGGCTTCCTGATCGCCCAACAGCGGCTGTATCCGGGCCGGATCCACCACTGCATGCGCTGGCTCGGGGTCGCCCGCCGGGCATTCGACATGCTCTGCGAGCGCTCGGTCTACCGCTACGCCCACGGCTCGGTCCTGGGCAAGCACGAGACGATCCAGAACTGGATCGCCGACTCCGAGGCCGAGATGCTCGCCGCTCGGCTGATGACGCTGCACGCCGCATGGACCATCGACACCCAGGGGGTGATGGCGGCGCGCAAGGAGATCGGGTTGATCAAGTTCTACGGCGCCAAGGTCCTGCACGACGTCGTCGACCGAGCGTTACAGGCGCACGGAGGGCTGGGTTACTCCACCGACCTGCCGCTGGAGGCGATGTACCGGTTCGCGCGCGCCGCCCGGATCTACGACGGGCCCGACGAGGTCCACCGGGCGTCGGTGGCGCGCCAGATCCTGCGCGGCTACGAGGCGCCGCCGGGCGATACCCCCAGCGAGTTCATCCCGGCGCGGCGGGAGGCGGCGCGGCGCCAGTTCGCCGAGCTTCTCGAAACCGTAACTGCGAACGACTGAATCCGCGACCGCGCCCGCCTACACTCGAAACGGTGACCGAGTCCACACCGCAGACGATTCTGCTCGCGACGCCGCGTGGCTACTGCGCCGGCGTGGATCGCGCTGTGCAAACCGTCGAGCGCGCGCTCGAGCTGTACGGCCCGCCCATCTACGTCCGCAAGGAGATCGTCCACAACCAGCATGTGGTGGAGCAGCTGCGGACGCGCGGAGCGATCTTCGTCGAATCCGAGTCCGAGGTGCCGCCGGGCGCGACGGTGGTGTTCTCCGCTCACGGGGTGGCGCCCGGCGTGCACGCGAACGCCGAGCGGCGCCGCCTGCGCACGATCGACGCGACCTGCCCGCTGGTCACCAAGGTCCACCGCGAGGCCAAGAAGTTCGCCGCCGAGGGCTACACGATCGTGCTGATCGGTCACGCCGGGCACGAGGAGGTGGAGGGGACCATGGGCGAGGCCCCCGGCGACATCATCCTGGTACAGGACGAAGCCGGGGTCGACGAGCTGAAGGTGCCAGATCCGGGCCGGATCGCGTACATCTCGCAGACGACGCTGTCGGTGGACGAGACCCAGACGATCATCGGTCGCCTGCGCGAGCGCTTCCCGGAGATCGTCGGCCCCCGCACCGACGACATCTGCTACGCCACCACCAACCGCCAGGCAGCGGTCAAGCAGCTGGCCCGGGAGTGCGACCTGGTGCTGGTGATCGGCAGTCGCAACTCCTCCAACTCCAATCGGCTGGTCGAGGTGGCCCGCGAGTACGGCGCCGATTCTCACCTGATCGACAACGAGACCCAGGTGAGCGAGGAGTGGCTGACCGGCCGGCGCGTGATCGGGATCACCTCGGGGGCGAGCGCCCCGGAGGAGCTGGTGCAGGAGCTGGTGGAGAAGTTTCGCCGGCGTGGCACCGAGGACGTACGGGAGCTTGAGGTCGTGCCGGAGGATGTGCGGTTCATGCTCCCCAAGGCCATCCGTAAGGCGATGGCGGCGTAGGCGAGCCGTCCGCTGACCGGGCCACCGAGGGGCACAGCTGCGGTCGCTGGTCGTCTCCGATCTGCATTTCGGCGCGCACTCGGGGGCTGACCTGCTGCGTGACGCGCACGTGCGCGCGCCGCTGCTGACCGCGCTGGCGCAGTGCGACCGGCTGGTGCTGCTCGGCGACGTGCTCGAGCTTCGCCACGGCCCGGTCCGCGAGGCGCTGGCAGCCGCGGCGCGGCCACTGCGGGAGATGGGGGCGGCCATCGGCGCCGCCGGCGAGGTGGTGATCGTCGCCGGCAACCACGATCACCATCTCATCGAGGGCTGGGCCGAGCGCCGGGCCGCGGACGCGCCACCGGCGGCGCTCGCTCTCGAGACGCCGGTGGCGCCCGCCGGCGGTGAGCCCCTGCACGAGGTCGCGGAGCTGCTGTCGCCTGCCCGGGTCAGAGTCGCCTACCCCGGCGTGTGGCTGCGTGACGACGTCTACGCCACCCACGGCCACTACCTGGACCTGCATCTCACCGTGCCCACGCTGGAGCGGCTGGCCGCCGGCGTGATGGGGCGGATCGTCGCCTTCGGTCCGGCCAGGCCGCGCACCGCCGAGGACTACGAGGCGGCGCTCGTCCCGATCTACGCCTGGATCCACGCGCTCGCCCAGCGCGCCGAGCCACAGCGCAGCGGCGTCCTGCACGGGGGATCGGTCCGCGGGTGGCGCGCGCTGACCGGGCCGCGGGGCCGGCGGGGGCCGCGGGCGCGGGCGGTCAAGCTGGCCTGGCCGCTGATCATCACGGGATTGAACGGGGCGGGGCTCGGCCCGCTGCGGCCGGAGCTCTCGGGGACCGAGCTGCGCCGCGCGGGGGTGCGCGCGCTCGGCGAGGTGGTCTCGAGGCTCGGGGTGGATGCCGACTGGGTGATCTTCGGCCACACGCATCGTGCCGGGCCGCTGCCGGCCGACGATCCGTCGCAGTGGAGGGCGGGCCTGATTTCGCTCGTCAACGCCGGCTGCTGGGTACGGGAGCCGGCGTTCACGGGGCCCGACCCGTCCGACAGTCCCTACCGTGCCGGCTTTGGCGTGTTCGTGAACGACACCGATCCGCCGCAGCTGCGCAACCTGCTCGACCGTGGGCCCTGACGGCGCGCAGCCGTCACTCGGCGAGCCCGGGGGTGAAGCAGACGGCGTGGCAGGTCACGCCGGCATCGAGCTTCAACGCAAGCTCTCCCGCGGTGCTGCGGGGGTGGGCGATCAGCTCATAGGCGCCGGGATGATCGACGGTCAGGCTGCGGCGGTTGGCGGTGGCGGTGCCGGCCCCCGAGAGGACCGCCCACACCCCACCGGCCTCGTAGGGGCCGCTGTACGGGCCGGGGACGTCGTCGGTCTGCATCGCCAGCAGCGCATCCGGCTCGTCTTCAGGACGCAGCGCCGGAAGTGTCGCCCGCTGCGTCCCGGTCAGCGACTGGATCGCCCGCTCGGTCTCGGCATAGCCGCCTTCGCCGTAGTGAAAATCGGCCAGGCGGCCTTCGCCATCGAACAGGTACCGGGCGGGCCAGCCCAGGTTGCCGTACAGCTGCCAGATCTCCAGGCCGACGTCGACGACCACCGGATAGGCGAGGCCGAGCCGGACGACGGCGGCGCGCACCGCCTCGGGCTCGGCGGAGGGTGCAAAGCCGGAGGCGTGGATCCCGATCACGTGGAGCCGGTCCGCGCCGTAGCGCTCGTGCCAGCCCTTCACGTAGGGCAGCGTACGGATCGAGTTGGGACGACAGAAGTCCCAGAACTCCACGAGCACGGGGCCGCCGCGCAGCTGGTCGATCCGCAACGGCGGCGAGTTGATCCACGCCAGTCGCGGGGGGAACTCGGGGGCCTGGATGTGGTCGACGGGAGGGCGCACCGGGCCGATGCTACGAGGGGGCGAGCGTTTGGGTGGCGCGCGAAAGGCAGCTGTCGAAGGGCTCGGACGCAAACGTCCGCCCGCGCAGGCGGACGAGCAGCCGATGGACGTTTGCCGACGCTGCGGACGCAAAGGTCCGCTCGTACAGGCGGACGAGCAGCCGATGGACGTTTGCCGACGCTGGGGGACGCAAAACGTCCGCCTGGTCGGGAGCCGCGGCTTGTGACGGCGTTCAGTTCGCCCACCGGACTCGGCCGCGGAGGCGGTGGCCTGGTTCGAAGGGCGCACCTTCCCGCCCCGGTCACTGCTGCGTGGGATGCCATCAAGCGCCGTGGATTGGCCTGTGCGGCGCCGTGGATTGGCCTGTGCGGCGCCGTGGATTGGCCTGTGCGGCGCCGTGGATTGGCCTCTGCGGCGCCGTGGATTGGCCTCTGCGACAACTGTTCCGGAGGCGTGACGATGGTGAGACCGCCCCGACCCACGGCGCTATACTGTTTGAAGTATTGAATCCCTAGCGCCTTTGAGGAGCTTTTCACCATGAGCCCGTCCGGAGCCGAAGTACTCCGCCAGATCAAGAGCCGGATCGAGGAGGTCGATCCCTCGATCGTGCGCGAGCAGGCTGCCGACGGCGCCCTCGTCATCGACGTGCGCGAGCCCGAGGAGTGGGCGACCGGCCACATCCCCGGTGCCAAGCACGTTCCCAAGTCGTTCCTGGAGTCGCGGATCGAGGGAGCCGCCCCCGACCGCTCGCAGCACGTGATCCTGTACTGCCAGTCGGGCAATCGCTCGGCGTGGGCGGCGCGGACGCTGATCGACGATCTCGGCTACGAGAACGTCGAGTCGATGACCGGCGGGATAACGCTGTGGAAAGACCGCGGCTACGACGTGGCGCAGCCGAAGTCGCTCACTGCCGAGCAGCGCGAGCGCTACTCGCGTCACCTGCTGCTCCCCGAGGTGGGCACCGAGGGCCAGCAGAAGCTGCTGGACGCCAAGGTTCTGCTCTTGGGCGCCGGCGGCCTGGGCTCGCCGGCCGCTCTGTACCTGGCCGCGGCCGGAGTCGGCACCCTGGGGATCGTCGACGACGACGCGGTGGATCTGTCCAACCTGCAGCGCCAGGTGATCCACTCCACCGACCGGATCGGGGTCTCCAAGGTCGAGTCGGCCGAGCAGACGATCACGGCGCTCAACCCCGACGTCAACGTCCAGAAGTACGCCGTGCGGCTCGACGCCGAGAACATCATGGACATCCTGCCCGATTACGACATCGTGGTCGACGGGCTGGACAACTTCCCCACGCGGTATCTGCTCAACGACGCCTCGGTCCGGCTGCAGATCCCCGTCGTATCGGCCGCGATCCTCGGCTTCGAAGGGCAGCTGTCGGTGTTCCAGCCGTACGACGGCCCGTGCTACCGGTGCCTGTTTCCAGTGCCGCCGCCGGCCGAGCTGGCCCCTTCGTGCGGCGCCAACGGGGTGCTGGGAGTACTACCGGGCACGATGGGGCTGCTCCAGGCCACCGAGGTGATCAAGCTGATCCTCGGCGAGGGCGAGCCGCTGATCGGTCGCCTGCTGATGTACGACGCGCTCGCCGCCACGGTGAGCGAGGTCAAGGTCCGGCGCGACCCGAACTGCCCGGTCTGCTCGCGGCATCCCGAGGAGATCGACGACGACGAGATGGGCGTGTTCCCGGACTACGAGGCGTTCTGCGCCGGGGTGCATTAGCTCAGCATGGTTACGATTCGCATCCCACCGGTGCTCCGCCCGGCGGTCGGCGGCGAGAAGGAGCTCAGCGCCGACGGCGGCTCGGTCGGCGAGGTCCTGCGTTCGGTCGCCGACGCGCACCCCGAGACTCAGTCCCAGCTGTTCGCCGCCGACGGTGGCTTGAACCGGTATGTCAACGTGTACCTCAACGACGAGGACGTGCGCGTGCTCGACGGGCTGCAGACCGCGGTTGGGGCGTCAGACACGCTGGTGATCCTGCCGGCGATGGCCGGCGGCCACTAGCCCGCGGCCGCCGAGAGGTCACCGGGAAGGGTCTGTCGGAAACGGCGTCTTTGAGTGGGCGATGCGTCCCCACTCAAAGGAGCAGAGATGAAGTCTTCACGCAGGGTTGGTCGCCGCGCCGGACGGCTGGTCGCGGTCGGGCTCGTCGGGGTGCTGGCGATGGCCGCCGTGGCGGTCGCCCGGTCGAATACCCTGAACGCGGTTACGGCGAAGGTGGGATCGCGATCGGAGACGATCGCGGTCGACGGCAGGGGCGTCGCCGTGTACGACCTGGTGCCCGAGACCCCCAAGCACCTGCTGTGCACGTCCGCGCTGTGCCTGCATGAGTGGCCTCCGGTCAAGGTGGGCGCCAGGGTGACGAAATCCGGCGGCGTCCACGGGCGGCTCGGGACCTTCCGGCGCCACGGATTCACCCAGCTGACCCTCAACCGACACCCGCTGTACACGTTCATCGGGGACGGCGGCAGGCGGGGTGTGGCCAACGGCGACGGGCTACGTAGCTTCGGCGGCACCTGGCACGTGTTCAACGAGAGGTAGGCGCGGGCGCGGGCCTGCCCGGGCCCGTGGCCAGGCCCGCGCCACCACGCCTCGGCAGCTCGCTACACTTCCTGAAGCAATGGCCGCCGAGAGCTTGCAGAACAAGCCTTGCGGGGGACGCTACGGCGACATCGTCCAGTCGATCGGCCATACGCCGCTGATCGAGCTCAAGCGCCTGAGTCCGAGGGCGGGGGTCCGCATCTGGGCCAAGCTGGAATCCCGCAACCCGACCGGTTCGATCAAGGATCGGGTGGCACGGTCGATGATCGAGGATGCCGAGGAGAAGGGCCTGATCTCGCCGGGGCAGACGATTCTGGAGCCCACCTCGGGTAACACCGGCATCTCGCTGGCGATGATCTGCGGCCGCAAGGGCTACCACCTGAAGGTGGTGATGCCCGAGAACGTCACCCCGGAGCGCACCCAGCTGCTGCACATGTACGGGGCGGAGATCGTCTACTCCGAGGGCGCCAAGGGGTCCAACGGAGCGGTGGAGAAGGCGCTCGACATGGCCCAGCGAGACGCTTCGTATTACATGCCCTACCAGTACGGAAATCCGGCGAACCCCGACGCCCACTACAACGGGACGGCGCTCGAGATCCTCGAGGAGCTCGACGAGGTCAGCGCGTTCGTCGCCGGTCTGGGCACCGGCGGGACGCTGATGGGCAACGGCCGCCGGCTGCGCGAGGAGCTGGGCGACAGCGTCAAGATCGTCGCCGCCGAACCGATGCAGGGCGAGCCCGTCCAGGGCCTGCGCTCGCTGGACGACGGGTTCATCCCGCCGATCATCGATCTGGACATGCTGGATCGCAAGATCTTCGTCACCAACCACGACGCGATCGTCTGGACCCGCAAGCTGCTCGACGAGGAGCGCCTGTTCGCCGGCGTTTCGTCGGGGGCGATCGCCCGGGTCGCGGTCCGGATCGCCGGCGAGCTCGACGAGGGCAACGTCGTCTTCATCGTTTGCGACGACGGCTGGAAGTACCTCTCGTCGGGGATCTATACCCGCCCGGTGTCGGAGATCGAGAACCTGGACTCCACCGTCTGGTGGTGAGCGAAGACGACGGCGCGTCTTCGCGGCGCGCGTTACTGGGCGGCGCCGGCGCGCTGCTCGCTGGCGCCGGCGTCGCGGTGCTGAGCGGATGCGGCCGCGCCGCGGCCGGCACCACGACGACCACCACGCTGGCGCCTTCGGTGACGGAGCTGGACCTGCAGATCCTCGCGCATGCCCTGGAGCTGGAGCGGCGGACGGTCACCGCCTACGTCGCCGGGATGCCGCTGCTCCAGCACCATCTGGTCAAGGCGGCACGGCAGTTCCTGAACGAGGAGCTCGAGCACGCCGGCGAGCTGATCTCCCTGATCACGGCCGCCGGCGGCCAGGCTGCGCCCCGGGCCGACAGCTACGAGCTCGGTCACCCGCGGGACGCCGCCGAAGTACTGGCACTGCTGCAAACGCTCGAGGCGCTGCAGATCGCCACCTATCTGCGCTCGATCCCGCGGTTATCGCCCGGACCCGTGCGGGCCGCCGTGGCCTCGATCCTCACCGTCGACGCCCAGCACATCGCGCTGCTCCGGCTGGCCCAGGGCGAGGTGCCGGCCCCGCTGGCGTTCGTGACCGGGTCGGAGTGAGGTGCCGCCGTGGCCGAGCCGCCCACCCGACGAGAGCTGCTGCTGGCTGGAGCCGGCGGGGCGGTGCTCGGCCCGGCCGGCGCCCTGCTCGCTCCCGCAGCCGCCCGGGCCGCGGATTCGGCGAGCGGGCCGACCCAGCGACTACCGGAGCCCGAGCGCCTGGAGCGCCTGATCGGGATCGAGTCGCTGCTGCTGTACTGCTATGAGAGCATCCTCGGCGCCTCGATCCTCAGCCGGCGAGCTCACCGCCTGCTGGCGCCGGCGCCGGCGCAAGAGCAGGCGCACATCCACGCGCTGGCGCGTCAGCTCGCGGCCCGCGGGGGCACCCCGCCGTCGCCCCCGACCGATGCCGCGCAGGCCAATCGCCGGCTGGCCCATCGCAACGTCAGCGGCCGCCTCGGCCACCTGCAGGGCGAACCCGACGCGGTCGGCCTGCTGCTGCATCTCGAGCAGGTGACGATCGGCGCCTACTTCGTGGCCCTGCGCGATCTGCACACCACGGAACTGATCGTCCTCGCCGCCCAGATCATGGCCAACGACGCCCAGCACGACGCGATCCTCCGCCTCCTGGCGCCGAAGGCAGGCCTGGTCGATGGCGCCCCCTATGGACTCGTCCAGGGCCTCCAATGAGCGCTGGTAGCCTCGCCGGCATGCGCATCGCCCGGAACCTGTACGACCAGATGGTCGCTCACGCCCGGGCGGATGCACCGAACGAGTGCTGCGGGATGATCGCTTCCCGCGATGGCGAGGCGGTGAAGGTCTACCCGGCGGTCAACGCCGCGGCGAGCCCGCTCCGCTACGAGATCGACGGCGCCGAGCAGTACCGGATCCAGATGGCGATCGATGATGCCGGCCACGATCTCGGCGCGATTTACCACTCGCACACGCGTAGCGCCCCGTATCCGTCACAGACCGACATCAACCTCGCGTTCTATCCCGAGGCGCTGTACGTGATCGTCGGCGTCGCCGGTGACGAGCCCGAGGTCCGGGCCTACGCGATCCGGGCCGGGCAAGTGGCCGAGGCCAACCTGCAAGTGAACCACTGACGATGCGGCCGCAGGCGCCCGAGCCGGTGCTCGTCTGCCCTGAGTGCGGGTCACGCTTCGAGGGCCAGGCGCGGTTCTGCCCGGCGTGCCGGCTACCGCTGATCCTCGATCAACGCGACGTGCCGCCCGGCCGCGGCGGCCAGGTCTCCGCGCGCCACGAGCGGGCCCGCAAGATCAAGCCCCAGCTCGCCGAGGGACATCTCGTCCGCGTCGCCGGGGCGCGCAACCAGACCGAGGGCGAGTTCATCCAGGGCCTGCTTCTGGAGGAGGGGGTGCCCAGCCTGCTGCGCCGCAGTGCCGGCTTTGATGTCCCCGACTTCCTGGCGGCGGGGCCGCGCGACGTGATGGTGCCGATCGCGGGTGCCCAGACCGCACGCCAGGTCCTGCTCCAGGCCGACGTGGTGGCGGCGGAGCCGCCGGGACGTCCGGCCCGGCCGGGCCGGCTGCTGATCGGTCTGCTGACCGCGCTGGCGATCGGCGCCCTGATCATCTGGCTGGCGTCACTGGCGGTTCACTGAGCCGCGGCCAGCCGGGCGAGGTGGTCGCGCCAGGCGCGTTCGGTGTGGCTCATCGGCCGCCCGGTGAACGCCCCGTGCAGCGCGGCGCGCGGGCCCTGCGGGTGCAGACGGGAGACGAAGCGCGCCGCTGCGCGCGGGGTGGGGGGGTCCGACTCCCGGACGAGCAGGTCGATCACCGTGCCGCCCAGCAGCGTCGCGTCACGCAGCCCGGGCGGGAAGCTGGGAGGACGCCCCTCGCGCAGCCGCCGGGCGATCGCCGGACGGGCGTGTTCGGTCTGGCCACCGAACCACCGCGCCGCGCCCTCCAGCAACCACGCCCAGCGCAGCTCGCGGCGGGCCCGCACCGCCGGCATCAGCGGCGCCAGATCGCGATTGTTGGCGATGATCACCCGACGGGCATACAGGCAGGCGGCGCTGTGCTCGAGCATCTCACGCGAGCCCGGAACGCGAGAGGCTCGCTCCCGCAGGACGGCGGGCTCGAGCATGTGCAGCTCGCTCCGCCCGTCCCAGCCGACCACGTAGCGACGGGCCGCCGGGGCCGTGCTCACCCACGTGAGCGGCAGCAACGGGTTGGTGAGAATGAGCCCGGCAGGGCCCCCGTGCAGGACGACGGTGAACTCGTCGGGCGCGCGGGGAAAGTAAGCCTCCAGATGCACCCGAGCTCGCTCCAGCGACTGCAGCACGCGATGAGCGTCGTCGGCGGCCGCCGAGTCGTGTCGGGCGCGAAACGAGGCGGAGACCGATTCGGTCCAGGTCATCGGCAGATGCGCGGCTGCGCATCGGAGCGCACACGGTCCCACCCGCGGGGCGGGACCGGTACGTCTCCTCCGAGCTCAGACGAGGACCGGCTGGCGATCGGAGGCGATCGAGGCGATCTCCTCGTAGGCGCGGTCGAACTCCTCGTCGGAGAGCACCGGGGTGCCCTCGAACGGCAGGTCACGCGTCAGCTCCAGCCAGGATCGACATCCGCCGTACTCCTCGCGCACCTTGACGGTGACAGGGCGGGGGATGCGGTAGGTCCGCAGCAGGATCACGTGCAACGGATGGCGCCGCTTCCACGCCAGTCGCTTCTCGGCGTAGTCGGTGGTCCATACGTAGAACGGCGAGAGCGCGTCGACCGCCCGGCGGTCGGTGACCGTGAAGTGCGCGGCCACCTCCGCCCAGGCGCGGATCCGCACCCGGTCGGGCTGGTTCAGCGGCTCGCCGCGATGCAGCGCCTGCGGATGCGGCTCGCCGTCTGACCACACCCCCTCCTCCAGAGCGCGGGACAGCTCCGGGCGGTGCGATTCGCGCACCAGGTCGGAGCGCTGGTGATCGAATGTCGGATACAGGAAAAAACGCTCGTGATCGAGCTTGAAGTGCTTCTCGGGTTCACGGATGCCGCCTTTGCGCAGGGTCAGAAGTTGCTCGCCTTCGGCGAGTGCCCGCACGGTGACGGCCCATTCTTTGAAAGCAATCGGCATGTAGATAAAAGAGGGACGGATTTGGTTGTGAAGAGCGTCCTGCGCGCACAGCCTCAGGTTGTTACGGCAGCGTCAGGACGCAGGGGATTGTATTCGAGATACCCGGAATCGCCAAACTTACCTGCATGCGGCCGCGTTTCGAGATCCGAAACGAAAGCAAAGCTACGCGACTGTAGATAGTGGGCTCCCGGTGCCGGCCGAGGTGGCCAGTCGGCTGCCGGTGGCGCCCCCGCCGGGCGGGCGGGCCGAGTCATCGCGAGGTTCCGAAACCGCCGCCGCCCGGGGTCTCGATGCGCAGCCGCTGACCCGCCTCCAGGTCGCCGATCGACTTGGGCTCGAGCACCCGCCCGTCGAGCAGGTTGCGGCCGACCGCACCGGGCGCGCCCCCGTCGGCGCCGGGCGGGCGGTGACGACGGCGCTCGGTGATCAGCGAGTAGCTCAGCGGCGCCAGCGCCTCGATCTCGCGGACCACGCCGTCGCCGCCGCGGTGAGCCCCGTCGCCGCCCGAGCCGGTACGCAGCGAGTACTCGATCATCCGCAGCGGAAACTCCAGCTCGAGCGCCTCGATCGGCGTGTTGAGCGTGTTGCTCATCGCCACGTGGACGCCGCTCGGGCCGTCGGCATCGGCGCACGCGCCCTGGCCGCCGCCGATCGTCTCGTAGTAGACGACATCCTCGTCGCCCAAGGTCAGGTTGTTCATCGTGCCCTGCCCGAGGGCGCGTCCGAAGGCGCCGAGCACGACGTCGGCGACCCGCGACGAGGTCTCGACGTTGCCCCCCACCACTGCCGCCGGGGCGCGGGCGTGCAGCAGCGAGCCTTCGGGAGCGATCACCTCGATCGGGCGGTAGGCGCCGGCGTTGGCGGGGATGTCGGGGTCGGTGAGGACCCGGACGGCGAAGTAACAGGCCGACCGGGTGACCGCCAGCGGGCAGTTGAGGTTGCCGTCGTGCTGATCGGCGGTGCCGGTGAAGTCGAGCGTCAGCCGGTCGCCGTCGACGGTCGCCCGCAACGCGATGCGGAGATCGCCCTCGCGCGCCTCCAGCACGTCGTGCGCGGTGCGCTCGCCGTCGGAGAGCTCGTCCAGGCAGGCCCGGGTGCGGCGCTCGGCATAGTCGAGCACCTCGGCAAACGCCTCCTGGAGCGCGTCGGTGCCGACCCGGTCGGCCAGCTCGCCCACCCGGAGCGCCCCGACCCGGCCGGCGGCGAGCTGGGCCCGAAGATCGGCGCGGCGCTGGTCGGGGCGGCGCATTTCGCTGCTGCACTCGGCGATCGCGGCATCGTCGAGCACGCGCGGCTCGATCACCACCCCCTCGTCGGACAGGGTGCGGCTGTCGGCCGGCATCGAGCCCGGGGTCGGGCCGCCGACATCGGCGTGGTGGGCCCGGTTGGCGGCGAAGCCAATCAGTTCCGGCCCCCCATCCCCAACACCATTCTCCACGAACACCGGGGTGATCACCGTGATGTCGGGCAGGTGAGTGCCGCCGCGGTAGGGGTCGTTGAGGATCCACGACCGCTCCGGAGCGTGATCCTCGTCGACGACCGACGCGACCGCCGCCGGCATCGCGCCCAGATGAACCGGGATGTGCTCGGCCTGCATCACCATCTCGCCCGCCGGCGTGAACAGCGCGGTCGAGGCGTCCCGGCGCTCCTTGATGTTGGCCGAGTGCGCCGACCGGATCAGGACCGCGCCCATCTCCTCGCAGATGGCGTGCAGCGCCCCGGTGAGGACCTGGAGCTCGACCGCGTCCATCAGCTCGCATCCCGGAAACGGATCCGGATGGTGCCGTGCTGATCGACGTCGCCGCCCCAGCCATCCGGGACGAGCAATGTCGACTCGGGCAGCTCGACGACGGCGGGGCCTTCGATCTCGGTGCCCGGCGGCGGCATCCCGCGCACTACCTCCACCTCGGTCGCCTGTCCGTCCAGCGTCGCCCGCCGGCGCCCGCGCTCGGGCTCGTCGGAGCCGGATGACTCGGGCGCCGCCCGATCAGACGAGGCTGGATGCCGAGTGGGCGGCGAGTCCGAGGTTTCGGCCAGCGACACGTCGGCCCCGGGGACGGTCGCCGACACGCGCAGGGTGACCAGCTCGAGCCGCTGCTCTGAGTCCCGGTATCCGTAGCGCTCCTCGTGCAGAGCTTCGAACGCCTCCCGCAGGTCCTCCGGCTCGGGCTCGAGCGCCCCGTCGACGGCGAGCTCGAACGCCTGCCCGCGGTAGCGCAGCTCGTAGACGGCCCGCAGCTCGGCTTCGGATTCGTGCAGCTCCTCGCGGGCCCGGGCGCCGAGCTCCTGCACGAGCTCGGCCAGCGCCGGCGCGGTCAGCTCGTCGCCGCTGAGGAACACGCTGCGCTGGACATCGCGCCGGCGCGGCGAGACGACGAGCCCGAGGGCGGCGAGCACGCCGGAGGCGCGCGGGCAGGCGATCTCGCCGATCCCCAGCTCCTGGGCGATCTGGGCGGCATGCAACGGGCCGGCGCCGCCGAACGCCAGCAGCGCGTAGCGACGAGGGTCGATCCCACGTTGCACGGTCACTACGCGCAGCGCGCGGACCATCTCGGCGTTGGCGACGCGGATGATGCCCGCGGCGCACTGCACCGGATCCAGGTCCAGGGTGGCGGCGAGCTCGGCGATCGCCTGCTCCGCGGCGCCGACGTCGAGCGTGACCCCGCCGGCGAGCGGGGCGTCGGGCGCGAGGAAGCCGAGCAGCAGGTTGGCGTCGGTGACGGTGGGCTCGGTGCCGCCCCGTCCGTAGCAGGCCGGGCCGGGGTCGGCGCCCGCTGAGCGGGGCCCGACGCGCAGAGCGCCACCGGGATCGCGCCAGGCGATCGATCCGCCGCCGGCGCCGACGGTGTGCACCGCCACCATCGGCAGCGCCAGGGGGCGTCCCGCGATGGTGCCGGAGCTGCGCTCCTGGACGGCGCCGTCGTCGACCACGCAGACGTCGCACGAGGTGCCGCCCATGTCGAAGCAGAGGGCGTCGCGGGCGTCGGCGGCGCGGGCGATGTAGGCGGCGCCGGCGGCGCCGGCGGCGGGGCCCGACAGCACCGTCCAGGCGGCGTGCCCCGCGGCGGAGGGGAGATCGATCAGCCCGCCGCTGGACTGCATGATCGCCGGCTCGGGGAGCCCGGCGTCGTCGCAGCGCTCCAGCAGTCGCCGCAGGTAGCCGCCGAGCAAGGGCGACAGGGCAGCGTCGACCTCGGTGGTGCTCGCCCGCTCGAACTCCCGGAACGTGCCGACGACCTCGTGGGAAACGGAGACGTGAAGCTCGTCGCCGAGCGCCTCGGCGATCGCCCGCTCGTGCTCGGGATGGCGGTAGCTGTGCAGCAGCGTGACCGCGACCGCCTCGGCGTCGGTCTCACGGATCGCCGCGACCAGCTCCTCCAGCGCCTCCAGCGGACGCAGCCGGCCGTCGGGGCCCATCCGCTCCCGCGCCCCGAAGCGCCGCTCGGGCGGGGTGAGCGGCGCCGGCCGGGCGGCGCACAGGCGGTACAGCTCGGGCCGGTCCTGGCGGCCGAGCGCGATGATGTCGGTGAAGCCCTCGGTGGCCACGAACGCGGTACGGGCGCCGTGGCCCTGCAGCAGCGCGTTGGTGGCCACCGTCATCCCATGGGCGAACTCAGTGACCGCGTCGGGGTCGGCGGCCGCCTTGTCCAGGGCGGCGCGCACGGCCGCCAGCACCCCCTCGGACTGATCCTGGGGCGTGCTCGGCGCCTTGGCGGTGACCAGGCGCCCGTCGACGGCCAGCACCGCGTCGGTGAACGTCCCGCCAACATCGACGCCGAGCAGCATTCAGGCAAGGTAGCGGTGGGTCACCCCCACCACAAACACCGGGCCGCGCAAGCGGCCCCTCAAATCCACACTAAGCGGCCAGCTCCAGCTCCTCGGTCTCGGCCAGGTGCTGGTGCGACGGGCAGTATCCGTTGTGGGCCAGCGGCATCCGCTGACATGGCGTGCCCTTGCGCGTGCTGGCGCGACACTGCAAGGGATTGCCATACAGGTCATAGCCGTTCCGCGGCACCTTGAGCAAGAACTCGTCCGCGCACGCCAGATAGCGCTCCACCACCCGCAGCACCCGGGGCTGGGCGCTCATCGGGAAATAGGCGCGGATGTCGGTGAACAGCGTCCGTGCCGGACGCGCGAAGTAATGACGATCGGTCGCCATCCGCTCGACCGCCGCCTCACAGGCCCGCAGAACGCGCGTGTGATTGGCGTGCGGGCAGATGGCGTGCGGATCCTCCGTGATCTCGTGGGCGATCTCCCGGTAGATCGCGCGACTGAACCGATACACAGGCGCTCTAACTCCTTTCGAGCCCCTCCTGGGCTCCGTGACGTACCAGGGCGCCGAGTATTCCGGCCCTGTGTGAAGCTCGTCACATGCGTTTTATTAATCTGGGATTAAGAGGACTGACCCATGCGGTTCAGGGCCAGGCGACCAGATCCGGCGCGGCGCCCTGCTCCAGGATCACGTGGCGGCGATCGTAGGCGGGGTTGGGGCGGGGGAAGTCGAGTCGCCGGTGGGCGCCCCGGCTCTCCTCCCGGGCAAGCGCGGCGACGGCGATCAACCGCACCAGCGGGTGGGCGTCCTGAAGCAGCGTCCGCAGGCCCGCGGCGTCGCGCTGAAGACCGGCGTAGCGCCACAGGGCGGCGCGGGACGCGGCGGTGATGGCGGCGCTCGCCGGCGCGGGTGCGGCCGGCGTCGCCTCGAGGGGTGGCGCGGCGGGCTCGGCGACCGCCGATCGGGCCGCCCGCGCTCCGAACACGAAGCATTCGCTGAGCGAGTTGGAAGCCAGCCGGTTGGCCCCGTGCAGCCCGGTGCAGGAGCACTCGCCGACCGCGTACAGGCCCGGGAGCGAGGTCCGGCCGTTGAGGTCGATGGCGATCCCGCCCATCATGTAGTGGGCCGCCGGCGCCACCGGCACCAGCTCGCGCTCGGGGTCGATGCCGGCCCGGCGCAGCGCGCCGACGACGTTTGGGAACAGCGCCGGGTCCACGTGACGCATGTCGAGCCCGACCGACACCTGGCCGGCGGCGTCGATCTGACGCTGGACCGCGCGCGCCACCTCGTCCCGGGGGGCGAGCTCATCGACGAACCGCTCTCCCGCCGCGTTGAGCAGGTGAGCGCCCTCGCCGCGCACCGCCTCGGTGACGAGGAACCCGTCGGCTCCGTTGACCCCCGCCACCGCGGTGGGGTGAAACTGCATCAGCTCGAGGTCGGCCAGCGCAGCGCCGGCGGCGTAGCCGAGCAGCAGGCCGCCACCGATCGCTCCCGGCGGGTTGGTGGTCCGCGACCACAGCGCCGCGGCGCCGCCGGTGGCCACCACGATCGCCGCAGCCTCGATCCGGGCCCCGTCCTGGAGCTCGATCCCGGCGGCGCGCCCGTTGGTGCGCAGGACGCGGGTGACGCGCCGGCCCTCGAGCACATCGACGCGGCGATCCTCGGCAGCCAGCGCTGACAGCTGGCGGATCAGGCGGCGGCCGGTCGCCGCCCCGCCGGCGTGGACGATTCGCCGGGCGGAGTGGCCGCCCTCCAGGCCGAGGGCGAGGCGGCCGGTGCGATCGGCGTCGAAGGCGACCCCGATCGCGGCGAGATCCTCGACCGCCGCGGGGGCCTCGTCGCACAGCACCCGCGCCGCCGATTCGCGCACCGAGCCGCGTCCCGCGGCCAGCGTGTCGGCGAGATGTCGCTCGGGGCTGTCGTCGGCGGCGAGCGCCGCCGCGAGTCCGCCCTGCGCCCAGTAGCTCGACGCGCCGGCCAGCGGGGTGGCGGAGACGAGCGTCACCGCCGCGCCCAGCTGCGCCGCCTTCAGCGCGGTGTAGAGGCCCGCGGCGCCGGCTCCGACGACGGCAACCTCAGTCTGGGTGCGGCTCACGGCCGGTACGGTACTCCGGCCATGTCCCCCGCTCCTGTGCTGCTCATGCATCCGTCGTCGCTGGCGCACGACACGGGTTCTCACCCCGAGCAGCCGGCGCGGATCGCGGCCATCGAGCGTGAGCTGGAGGCGCGGAGTTGGCTCGGGTTCGAGCGGGTCAGCTCGCCCCAGGTGCAGCCTGCCGTGCTCCGGGCAGTGCACACCCAACGGCACATCGAGCTGGTGGCGGGAGCGTCGGAGCGCGCGGGCGTCGGCGGCGCGGTCCACCTCGACGCCGACACGCTGGTGTCGCACGGCTCGCTCGCGGCCGCGCTGCACGGCGCGGGCGGGGCGGTGTCGCTGGTCGACCGGCTGCTCGGCGGCTCGGCGCCGACGGGCTTCAGCATCCACCGCCCGCCCGGCCATCACGCCGAGTCGGGGCGGGCGATGGGCTTCTGCCTGTTCAACAACGCCGCCGTCGGGGTTCGGCATGCCCTGGACGCCCACGGCCTGGAGCGGGTCATGATCGTCGACTGGGACGTGCATCACGGCAACGGCACCAACGACATCTTCCACCGGGAGTCCCGGGTGCTGTTCTGCTCGATCCACCAGTCGCCGCTGTATCCCGGGACGGGGGCGGCGAGCGATGTCGGCTCCGGGGACGGGCGCGGGTTCACCGTCAACCTGCCGGTGGCGCCGGGCAGCGGCGACGGCGCCTTCCGGTCGCTGATCGATCACGTGGTGGTGCCGCTGGCGAGCACGTATCGACCCCAGCTGATGCTGATCTCGGCCGGCTTCGACGCCCATCAGGAGGATCCGCTCGCCGACTGCGGCGTGACCGACGCCGGTTTTGCCGCGATGGCCCGGTCGCTGCGGGACGTGGGCGCGGAGATGGGCGTGCCGGTGGGGGCGGTGCTGGAGGGTGGCTACGCCCTGGACGCACTGGCCCGGTCGGTGGCGGGGACGATGGAGGTGCTGGCCGGCGGCGTCGGCCCGATCGATCCGGGGGTGGGCGTCGCCGACGTCTCCGGTCTCGCCCTGGAGCGGCTCGCCGAGTTCTGGCCCGGGCTTGGCCTCTGACTCAATTTCCCCGCCCGCCGGCAACGGCGGAGATCAGCGACCTCGCCTGACAATGCGCGCAGACGACCGGGTATGAGCTTCCCGCGGTGACGGTTCGCGCTACGGCTCGAGCAAGCCTCGCCACGCCTCCAGTACGCGCCGCGCCATCACATCGCTGGAGTACGCCTCGGCCCGAGCGCGGCCGGCCACGCGCGGATCTGGCGTCTGCAGATGCGGCGCCAACGCGGTCCGCCAGAGATTGGCATCGAACGGCGCGCATAGCGTCCCGCCCAATCGGGCCAGCGCCTCGGGAGCGATCCCGACGGGCGTCGCCAGCACCGGAACGTCGCAGGCGAGTGCCTCCAGCACGGCGAGTCCGAACCCCTCCCGGTCAGACGGCACCAGGACGGCATTGGCGGCGTTGACCCACAGCGGCACCCGGACCGGGTCGACATCGCCGAGCGTCAGCAGAGGGGTGTCGCCGGCGGCGGCACGAGCCAGGTCATGACGCTTCTCGGGTCGTTTTGGATCGGCGGGGAAGAGGAGATAGGGACCGTCGGTGGAGAGTCCCAGCGCCCGCCGGGCCCGGGCACGAGGGATCGGTCCGAAGCGGTGCAGGTCGACGCCGCAGGGCAGCACCGCCAGCCGGCCGCGAGAGGCCCAGCTGGGCACCGTGGCCGCCAGGGGCTCGGATACGACACCCACCAGGTCGTTGAGCCGCAGCCCGGCCAGCGTGATCGCCCGCGAGCGCGGGTGAGCCAGGTCGGTGCCGTGCAGCGTCACCACCCGCACCCGGGCGTGAGCCGACAGCGCCGGCCAGGTGCTCAGCCCGAAGTGGGCGTGAACGATGTCGAAGCGTCGGTTGGCATAGCGGGCGCGCAGGACGCGCGCGGCCCGGGGATAGGCGCGTGCACCGGTGGGGCTGAAGGCGAACAGCTCCACCTCCGCCTCCCCGGTTCGTCGCAGCGCCGCGACCTGGTCGGCGATGAAGCTGCCGAGCGCCGGCTGGGCCGGGCTCGGGAACATGTTGGTGACGATCAGGGCGCGCACGAGTGGCGCGAATCTAGTAGGCGCCGCCCGCTTTGGCACCATGATGGCCATGCCCGCATCCGCCGAGCTGCCCATCGCCGTGTTCGACTCCGGCGTCGGCGGCCTCACCGTGCTGCACGAGCTGCTGGTGTCGCTGCCCGGCGAGGACTACGTCTACCTGGGCGATACCGCCCGGTTTCCCTACGGCGACCGCAGCCAGTCCGAGCTGCAGAGCTTCGCCGTGGAGATCGCCGATCACCTGCTGCAGCCGCCGGACGACGCGGGCGCCACCCGGGATGGCGGGGCCGGACGCCGTGCGGACGGCGGGCCCGCGGCCAAGCTGCTGGTGGTGGCGTGCAACGCCGCCAGCGCGGCCGCGCTGGACACCCTGGACCGACACCTGGAGCGGATCGGGAGTGACATCGACGTCATCGGCGTGGTGGCGCCCGCCACCCAGCTGGCGGTCGCCGGGAGCCGTAACGGCCGCATCGGGCTGCTCGCCACGCCGGCGACGGTCGCCAGCGGCGCCTATGAGCGCGCCGTGTGGGCGGCGGACCGCCACGTCCACATCGAGGCGGTGGCGTGCCCGGATCTAGCGCCGATCATCCAGGGGGGCTTTCCCTTCGACGACGAGGTCGTCGAGACGGTGCGCGGCTACTGTGCTCCGTTGCGCGCAGCGCAGGTCGACACCGTCGTCCTCGGTTGCACCCACTATCCGCTGGTCGCTCCGATGCTGCAGCGGATGCTGGGGCGCGGGGTCACGCTGGTCACCTCCGGGGCGGCGGTCGCGCGCAGCGTCGAGCGAGCGCTGGCCGGACGAGGGCTGCTGCACCCGCAGACGGGCGAGGGCAGCTACCGCTTTCGCTGCACCGGCGATGTCGCCGCTTTCCAGGCGCTCGGAACGCGCTTTCTGCAGATGCCGTTGGGCGACGTCGCCCACGTCGATCTCGGCGCTGGGGTGATGGCATGACCGCCGCCGCGCCGCAGCGCAGCTACGGCCGGGCCGCCGGAGGGTTGCGCCCGGTGGCGATCGAGCCCGGTTTTGTGCGCACGGCCACCGGATCGGCGCTGATCTCGATCGGCGAGACGCGGGTGATCTGCACCGCCTCGGTTCAGGAGAGCGTGCCCCGCTGGATGGCCGGATCGGGCCGCGGCTGGGTCACGGCGGAATACGGGATGCTGCCCGCGTCGACCGGCGAGCGCAAGCAGCGCGATGTGAGCCGGGGACGGCCGGACGGGCGGACGGTGGAGATCCAGCGCCTGATTGGACGGTCGTTGCGCGGGGTGATCGACTTCTCGGCGCTCGGGGAGCGCACGATCTATGTCGACTGCGACGTCCTACAGGCCGACGGCGGCACCCGGTGCGCCTCGATCACCGGTGGCATGGTGGCATTGCGGCTCGCCTGCGAGTCCCTGGTGGAGCGGGGATTGCTGGACGGCGTCCCGCTCACCGGCTCGGTCGCGGCCGTCTCCTGCGGAATCGTCGGCGGGGTTGCCCTGCTCGACCTCGATTACGCCGAGGACTCGACCGCCGAGGTCGATGCCAACGTGGTGATGACCGGGGAGGGGGGGCTGATCGAGGTGCAGGCCACCGCCGAGCGGACCCCGCTGTCGCGCGCGCACCTCGACGACCTGCTGGCGCTCGCCGCGGGCGGCATCGAGGAGCTGCGGCTCCTCCAGCAGCAGACGCCCTGACGCGAGATGGTCGCGCAGCGATCGCTGATCCTGGCGACCCGCAATCCGCACAAGGTCCGGGAGTTCGAGCGGCTGCTGGCTCCGGCCGCGATCAGCCTGACGCCGCTGCCCGAGGCGGTGACGCTGCCGCCGGAGGACGGAGAGACGTTCGCTGCCAACGCGCTCCCCAAGGCGCGGGCCGCCGCGGCGGCCACCAGGCAGGTGGCGATCGCTGATGACTCCGGCATCGAAGCCGAGGCGTTGGACGGCCGCCCGGGGGTACGCTCGGCGCGTTACGCGGGCGAGCACGCGAGCGACCAGGAGAACCTGGACAAACTGCTGGCCCAGGCTCCAGCGGGGAGCCGGCTGCGCTACGTCTGCGCGCTCGCGTACGTCGATCCGGTGGGCGGAACCGAGAACGTGTTCTTCGGCAGGTGTGTGGGCCGGCTCGCGGATGCTCCGCGGGGCGCGGGAGGGTTCGGTTACGACCCCGCATTCCTGCCCGACGGCGAGGACTATGCCGGGCGCACGATGGCGGAGCTCGCGGATGCCGAGAAGGATCAGATCAGCCACCGGGCCAGGGCCGTCGGCGAGCTGGTGGCATGGCTGTCGAGCCATCCGGGCGCTTGAGTCACCGCCGCGGCGGCTCGTCATGACCTTCAGAACAGGTTGATCGCCGCCGACACGGCGACCGCGAAGGTCACCCCGGCATAGCCGTAATAGCCGTTGAGGAGCAGCACGAGGACCGCCACCAGGCAGGCGAGCACGGTGATGAGCCAGGCGATCCGGCCGAGAGTCACGGCGGGTATTCTGGCCGCCCGGCGAGACGGCTGCGGCGCCGGCGGTCACGGTGCAGGCCGTCCGCGTACCGTGTTAGCTTGGTGGGTTCCCGCCAATGACGAGGAGGAGTACACGTGACTAAATCTGAATTTGTTGACCAGGTAGCCGATCGCGCCGGGCTGAGCAAGAAGGATGCCGGTGACGCCGTCGACGCGATGCTCGAGACGATCGAGGGCGCGCTCAAGCGGGGCAGCGAAGTCGTCTTCTCCGGGTTTGGGAAGTTCAGCGTCTCCGACCGCAGCGCCCGTGAGGGTCGCAACCCGGCGACCGGCGAGAAGATCCAGATCGCCGCTTCCCGGGTGCCCAAGTTCACCGCGGGCGCCGGACTCAAGAAAGCGGTCAAGTAGCCGCGCAGCGGGTTCCCGACGCAGCGCAGCGCGTCGACTCGGCCCCGCGGCCGCAGATGCACGAGCCATCCGCCGGCCAACCGGGAGTGACTCTGTTCGGCGATCGCGTCGCGAGCCGGGTCGCGGCGAGACGGTCACAGATCGTCCTCGGACTGGACCCGGATCCCGCCCGGTTGTGGCCGCAGGCAGTGGAGCTGGCGGGCGCGACCGCGGGCGGACCGGCCGAGCGCGCGGCGCGCGCGGTCGTCGTGCACTGCCGCCTGCTGCTCGATGCCGCCGGGGAGCAGTGCGTGGCGGTCAAACCTCAGGTGGCGTGCTTCGAGCGGCTCGGTGCCCACGGCTGGGCGGCGCTGGGCGAGGTGATGAACGACGCCGCGGCGCGCGGGCTGATCGTGATCGCGGACGCCAAGCGCGGGGACATCGACATCTCCGCGCGCGCCTACGGACAGGCGTTCTTCGGGCACACCGCGACTCCGTTCGGCGATGTCTCCGGACTGGGCGCCGACGCGCTCACCGTCAACCCCCTGCTGGGTCGCGACTCGCTGCACCCGCTGATCGAGGCCGCCCGCGCGCGCGGCGCCGGGGTGCTGGCGCTCGTCCGAACCTCGAACCCGGGGGCGGCCGACGTCCAGGATCGAGAGCTGGTAGCGGGCGGCTCGGTCAGCGAGACCTTGGCGCGGATGGTCGACGAGCTGGGGCGGCCGGGAGTGGGGGCCGCCGGATTGGCCGATGTCGGCGCCGTCACCGGCGCCACCGCTCCGGAGCGACTCGAGGCATTGCGATCCGCGATGCCCCACGCCGTGTGCCTGCTGCCGGGGATCGGCGCCCAGGGCGCGAACGGTCGCGATCTGGCGCCGGCGTTCGCCCCCGGGGCGGCCGGCGGACTGGTCACTGCCTCCCGAGCGATCGTCTACGCCCACGAGCGTGCGCGCGCCCCGCTCACGGCCGCCGCCGGGCCGCACTCGCACTCGCACCAGCACCCGCGCTCGGCGGCTCGCGATCCGGCCGCGTTTGCTCGCGACGAGGCGCGCCGGCTGCGCGAGCTGATCTGGGGTCTGTACGCGTGACTGGCTCGCCGTGACCCCGGGGCAGTGCGCTGCCAGCCCGCCTGCAGAGCCTCTTTCACCCGGCAGTATGATCGCGGTGGGATGGTGGCAAAGAGCGCGCGCTTGCTGGCGCCGATCGCACTGGCCGCGGTGGCCGTGGGGGTCTACCTGATCGTGCACGCATCGCCGCTCGTCCAGAGCAGCTCCCACACCGCCACGAGCGCCGTCGTGATCAAGAACGTGCGTGACCGCCACCGCCACCGGCTCGGGCCGACGTACTACACGGTCAAGAGCGGGGACACGTTGAGCGGGATCGCGGCCAAGACGGGCGTTCCGCTCAATCGGCTGACCCACCTCAACCCCTCGGTGTCGGCGCCCCCGTACAGCTTGCAAGCCGGACAGCGGTTGAGGCTGAGACGTTGAATCTCCGCACCGTTGCGCGGCTGATCGCGACGGTGGCCTGCTGCACGGGGATCGGGGGCGTGCTCCCCGGCGCCGCCGCGGCGCAGTCGCCTCCACCGATCCCGGTCACCGCAGCGGCGCTGTACGCGCCTGCGACCAAGCAGCTGCTGTACGTCAACCACGCCGATCGCCGACTGGCGATCGCCAGCACCACCAAGCTGATGACCGCCCTGATCACGTTGCAGCACGTCCACCGCCTGGGAAGGATCTTCACCCAGAACGACTGGTACCCGGCGACTGACGACTCCCAGATCGGGCTCGTGCCCGGCGAGCGGATGAGCGTGCACGACCTGCTGCTCGCGCTCATGCTGCCCAGCGCCGACGACGCCGCCGAGGATCTCGCCTACAACGTCGGGCACGGCTCGGTGGACAGGTTCGTCGCGATGATGAATGCGGAGGCGCGCAAGCTCGGCCTGCGCGACACGCACTACTCGACGCCGAGCGGTCTGGACACGCCGGGCAACTACTCGAGCGCCGCCGATCTGGTCAGGCTGGCCGAGTACGACCTGGCCGATTCCAAGTTCTTCGCCCGCATCGTCGCCGAGCCCAGCGCCACGCTGCACTCGGGCAGCCACGTCCGGTACGTGGTCAATCGCAACGATCTGCTCGGCCGCTATCCGTGGATCGACGGCGTCAAGACAGGGCATACCGACGACGCTGGTTACGTGCTGGTCGCCTCCGGGCACAGAGGAGGGATGGCGCTCGTCAGTGCCGTCCTGGGGACGCGCAGCGAGCAGGAGCGAGACGCCGCCACCTTGGCCCTGCTGCAGTACGGATTCGCCGCGTTCGCCCCTCGGACCCCTGTGCATGCGGGACAGGTGATGGCCCGACCCACCGTGCGCGATCGCCCGGGAGTGCGGGTACCCGTCGTCGCGGCGCGGACGTTTGACCGGGTGCTGCCGCGCCGTGCCCGGGTGAGCGTTGCGATCACCGTGCCCCACCAGCTCACCGGACCGCTTCCCGCGCAGGCGGTGGTCGGTTCGGCGAGCGTGGTGCAGAGCGGTCACGTGCTGACCCGGATTCCTATCCTGCTGCCCCGCCGGCTCACCGCCGTCAGCGGCCTGGCGATCGCGGTCCGGTTCGTCACCCGGCCGATGATGCTGGCGGCGATCGCGGCGGCGATCGCGTTCGTGGTGGTGCTGATGGTGGGCGCGCGGCGCAGGCGGCGGACGGGTCGTCGGGGGACAGAATTGGAGGCAGCATGATCATCACCGTCACGCTCAACGCCGCGATCGACAAGACGCTCGAGGTTCCCAGCTTCACGCCGGGGCGCCGTCACCGAACGGTCGATCAGACGACGATGCCGGGAGGCAAGGGAGTCAACATTGCGCGGGCGATCAAGCGGCTGGGACAACCGGTGATCGCCACCGGACTCGCCGGCGGCCCGACCGGGGCCCGGATCATCGAGGCGCTCAACGACGAGTCGATCCTCAATGATTTCGTTCGGATCGCGGATGAGTCGCGCACCAATACCGCGGTGCTCGATCCGACCACCGGGCTGCAGACCGAGATCAACGAACGCGGCCCCGCGGTGGCGGCGCGCGAGATGGAGCACTTCCGGGAAAAGCTGCTCTACCTGGCCCAGGGAGCGAGCATCTGCGTGTTCGCCGGCAGCCTGCCGCGCGGAGTCGAGCTCGACATCTACTTCTCGCTGATCCGGGACGTGCGGCGGCTCGGGGTGACCACCATGATCGACAGCGACGGGGAACCGCTGCGCCAGTCGATGCGCGCCGAGCCCGACCTGGTGTCCCCCAATGAGCTCGAGGCCGAGGAGCTGGTCGGTCACGAGTTCAACGACGGCCACGATCGCGCCCAGGCGGTGGTCGAGATGACCCGCCAGGGGGCTCACGAGGCGATCATGACGGTGTCTGACGGCTGCTACGCGCGGATCTACGAGAACGGCGTACCGGCGCTGTACCGCGCCCGGATCGAGGAGCAGGAGGCCAGATCAGCGGTCGGCTCGGGCGACGCCTTCCTGGCCGGCTACGTCGCCGCCCGCTACGGCGAGCGCGAGCCGCGGGACTGCCTGCGGTTCGGCGTGGCCTGCGGGGCCGAGTCCACGCAGCACTTCGGGGCCGGGATCATCGATCCGGGGCGCGTCGAGCGGCTGCTCGGCGAGGTCGACTCAGAGCGGCTCGAGATCGGCGCCGAGATCGGCTGATCGGTCCCGGCCGTCTCCGGTGGCGCCGCCGGTCACGGTCACCGCCCCCGCCTGGCGCAGGTGCCGACATAGCGCGCGGACAACCTATCAAACCGCGACAACCACGGCGCTTGCGGCTGATTCGCCGCTGCTAGCATCGGTCCACCGGGGTCGCCGCCACCGGGTCGCCGAATCGTCCGCCGCGAGTTCTAGGATGCGTCAATGGAAGTAGAGATCGGGCGCGGGAAGAAGGCCCGCCGCGCATATGGCTTCGATGACATCGCAATCGTGCCTTCGCGGCGCACGCGCGATCCCGATGACGTCGACATCTCGTGGATGCTGGGCCCTTATCGGTTCGAGCTGCCGCTGCTGGCGGCCGCGCTCGACGGGGTCGTCTCGCCCGACACCGCCGGCCTGATCGGCAAGCTCGGCGGACTCGGCGTCCTCAACCTCGAGGGGATCTTCACCCGGTATGAGGATGCCGACGAGCAGCTCGAGCGGATCGCCACGTTCTCGCGGGAGATCGCCACGCGGGAGATGCAGGACATCTACCGCGAGCCGGTCAAGCCGGAGCTGATCGCGCGCCGGATCGCCGAGATCAAGGCCCACGGCGTCGTCGTCGCCGGATCGCTGACTCCGCAGAAGGTGCGCACCCATTACGAGACGGCGCTCGAGGCGGGGCTGGACATCCTCGTCATCCAGGGCACGGTCGTGTCCGCCGAGCACGTCTCGCGCGACGAGACCCGCCCGCCGCTCAACCTCAAGGAGTTCATCCGCGAGCTGGCGCCGACGCCCATCGTCGTCGGCGGCTGTGCCTCCTACCACACCGGCCTGCACCTCATGCGCACCGGTGCCGCCGGCGTGCTGGTGGGGGTCGGACCGGGCGCGATCTGCACCACCCGCGGCGTGCTGGGCATCGGCGTCCCCCAGGCGACGGCGATCGCTGACGTGGCGGCGGCCCGCTCGCAGCACATGCTGGAGACCGGCGACTACGTCAAGGTGATCGCCGACGGAGGGATGCGCAACGGCGGCGACATCGCCAAGGCGATCGCCTGCGGCGCCGACGCGGTGATGGTCGGCTCGGCGCTGGCCCGTGCCTACGAGGCTCCCGGCCGCGGCTACAACTGGGGCATGGCGACGTTCCACCCGACGCTGCCGCGCGGTACGCGCGTCGCGACCGTCCAGAACGGGACGCTGGAGGAGATCATCACGGGCCCGGCCCGGGAGAACGACGGCACCTTCAACCTGATGGGCGGCCTGAGCACATCGATGGCGACCTGCGGCTACCGGGACATCGCCGAGTTCAACCGGGCCGAGCTGATGGTGGCGCCGGCACTGCAGACCGAGGGCAAGCAGCTCCAACGCGAGCAGGGCGTCGGCATGGGCGCCGGCAGCCACCAGGCGACCGTGGGTGTCGCCGATTAGCGTCAGCTCGGCCGCCCTGGGTCCCGAGGCTCCCGAGGAGTCGCTCGAGGTCCAGGGCGCGCTGTGTGGAGCGCCCGAGGAGTCGCTCGAGGTCCACGGCGCGCCGGTGGACGACGGACTGGAGCAGGTCCGTGCCGGCACCGACGAGGTGATCGTGCTCGACTACGGCGGCCAGTACTCGCAGCTGATCGCCCGCCGCGTCCGCGAATGCGGGGTGTTCTCGGAGTTGCTGCCGTATCACGCGGGCGCCGCCGAGGTGGCCCGCCGCCGGCCCAAGGGCGTGATCTTGTCCGGTGGCCCGGCGTCGGTCTACGCCGACGGCGCCCCGCCGCTGGAGCGAGCGCTGCTGGAGCTCGGGATCCCGGTGCTCGGCATCTGCTACGGCATGCAGCTGCTCGCGCTCGCCCTCGGAGGCAAGGTGGAGGCGGCGGAGATCGGCGAGTTCGGCCGATCCCAGCTGACGGTGGCCGCGTCCGGGCGCTTGCTGGCCGGCACCCCCGCCGAGCAGACATGCTGGATGTCGCACCGCGACACCGTGTTCGCGCCGCCGCCTGGATTCGACGCGCTCGCCGCCTCCACCGGCTCGCCGGTCGCCGCCTTCGAATCCGTCGCGTGCGGTGTCTACGGGATCCAGTTCCATCCCGAGGTGGTCCACACCCCCTACGGCCAGAAGGTGCTGACCAACTTCCTGCAGGACGTCTGCGGCTGTGATCGGGGCTGGAGCGCGGCCTCGGTGATCGAAGACCAGATCGAGCGGATCCGCACCCAGGTGGGGGAGCAGGGGCGAGCGATCTGCGGCCTCTCGGGCGGCGTGGACTCGAGCGTTGCCGCGCTGCTCGTGCACCGGGCGATCGGCGACCGGCTGACCTGCGTGTTCGTCGACCACGGACTGATGCGCAAGAACGAGGGCGAGCAGGTGGTGGCGGCGTTTCGTGACAACTTCAAGGTGCCGCTGGTGGCGGTCGATGCCGCCGACCGCTTCCTGGAGCGGCTGCGGGGGGTGAGCGATCCCGAGCGCAAGCGCAAGCTGATCGGCGAGGAGTTCATCCGCGTCTTCGAGGAGGAGGCGGCCCAACTGCAGGGCGTCGACTTCCTCGTTCAGGGGACTCTGTACTCGGACGTGATCGAGTCGGGCGGGGGCACCGGCGCGGCGACGATCAAGTCGCACCACAACGTTGGAGGGCTGCCCGAGGACCTCGAGTTCGATCTGGTGGAACCTCTCCGGGCTCTGTTCAAGGATGAGGTCCGAGCTGTCGGCGACGAGCTCGGGCTGCCCAAGCGTCTGGTCTGGCGCCAGCCGTTCCCCGGGCCCGGCTTGGCTATCCGCGTCGTCGGCGGGGAGGCCACTCGGGAGCGGCTGGACATCCTGCGCGAGGCCGACGCGATCCTCCAGGACGAGATCCGCAAGGCGGGCCTGTACCGGGACCTGTGGCAATCCTTCTGCGTACTGCCGGACATCCGCACCGTCGGAGTCCAGGGAGACGAGCGCACCTACGGCAACGTGATTGCGATCCGCGCCGTCACCAGCGACGACGCGATGACCGCCGACTGGGCACGGCTCCCCTACGACCTGCTGGAGCAGATCGCGTCGCGCATGATCAACGAGATCCGCCCGGTGGGGCGGGTGGTGCTGGACATCACGAGCAAGCCGCCGGGGACGATCGAGTGGGAGTAGCTCACCCCGAGGGCCGGCTGTGGACCGCCGCCACGATCGCGATCGCCGGCTCCACGTAGGGACCGAGGTCGCGGGGGAGCCGGCTGCGCTCAAACCAGCTCACGGCCTCAAGCTCCGTCCGGGCGATGCTGAGCGCGGGCGCGGCGAGCTCGGCACGGAAGCAGTGGATCGTGTCCCGGCGATGATCGGCCCGGCCGTCGAAGATTCCGATCTCAGCCCATTCGGCGCCGTCGAGGCCGAGCTCCTCGCGCATCTCCCGCCGGGCGGCCGACAGCGGGGACTCGCGGCGCTTGACCGATCCGCCGGGGACGTCCCACGAGCGCCGGCCATAGGTATGGCGCACCAGCAGCACCCGATCGCGGTCGGTCACCAGGCACTTGACGCCGCGCTTGCGGGGCCGGGTGACGAACCAGACGGCCTGTAGGACCCGATAGGCGACGCGGTAACCGAGTCTGCGCAGCGTCACGGTGACAGGCACGTCGAGTCTGCGCAGCGTCACGGTGACAGGCACGTCCATAGCGTAGGCCGGTGACGGCGGCTATCATCGTCGCGGAGTCGCGCGCTCGGGCCTTCGGCCTGCTCGGCATCCAGCCTCGCTGTTTCGGCCGGGCCCGAGTCATCCAGCTGCGCGGCTCTATGCGTGCCATGAAGACCTACGTAGCCAAACCAACCGACCGGGAGCGCAACTGGTTCGTCGTCGACGCCAGCGGCCAGACGCTGGGGCGCCTGGCGACCCAGATTGCCGACGCGTTGCGCGGCAAGCGCAAGCCGACCTACACTCCGCACATCGACACCGGCGACTTCGTCATCGTGGTCAACGCCGAGAAGATCGCGGTTACCGGCAACAAGCTCTCGGACAAGCGCTACTACCGCCACTCCGGTTATCCAGGCGGTCTGAAATCACGTTCGCTGGCCGAGATGCTTGCGCGTCGGCCCGAGGAGGTCATCCGCCTCGCCGTCAAGGGAATGCTCCCGCGCAACCGGCTGGCGCGTAAGCAGCTGACCAAGCTCAAGATCTACGCCGGTCCCGAGCATCCGCACGCCGCCCAGCAGCCGCAAACGATGGAGATCGCGCAGTGACCGACGCAGAGCATCCCGAGGACGAGCAGCGCAACGACGATCTTGAGGCGGCGGCCGAGGAAGCTCCGGCAGACAGCGCGGAGGAGCCTGCCGACGCCCCGCCTGAGCCGAAGCCCGCTCCGGAGCCGGTGGCGGAGGCCCCGCCTGAGCCGGAGCCTGCCGAGGAGCCGGTGGCGGAGACCACGCCCGAGCCGGAGCCTGCCGAGGAGCCGGTGGCGGAGGCCACGCCCGCGCCTGAGCCTGCCGAAGAGCCGGTGGCGGAGGCCACGCCCGCGCCAGAACCCGTACCGGAGCCAGCAGCGGCCACGCCCGAGCCAGAGCCCGTACCGGAGCCAGCAGCGGCCACGCCCGCGCCAGAGCCCGTACCGGAGCCAGCAGCGGCCGCTCCCGAGCCGGCTGCCGCCGCTCCGGGTGACGACGCCGCCTCCGGCTCCGAAGAGGACGAGGGGGTTGAGCTCACGCCGCGCCAGCGCCCGGAGATCCCCGGAGCCGATCTGGTGCCCGATCTCGTCTCCGAGAGCGACGAGTTCCTCGATGCCGAGGCTCGCGCCGCCGCCGAAGCCGAGGCGGAGGCCGCGGCCGCGGCCGCCGAGGAGGACCAGGACTCCCTGCACGAGACCCAGCCGATCGCCGACGCTGCGATTGATCTGGCGGCGGGAGCCCGGTACACGGCTACCGGTAAGCGCAAGACGGCCGTCGCGCGGGTCATCCTCAAGCCGGGAACCGGCACCTATGCCATCAACGGCAAGGAGCTGAACATGTTCTTCCCGCGGGAGACGCTGCAGCGGGTCATCCGCCAGCCGCTGGAGGCGGTCGGCTACGAATCGCGTATGGACGTGGTGGCGCGGATGCACGGCGGTGGCGTGGCAGCTCAAGCCGGCGCTCTCCGCCACGGCGTCGCTCGCGCCCTGCTCGAGGCTGACCCGAATCTCCGCGGCGAGCTCAAGCGACGCGGCTTTCTGACACGTGATCCACGGGTCAAGGAGCGCAAGAAGGCCGGTCTCAAGAAGGCGCGCAAGCGGCCGCAGTTCTCCAAGCGCTGACCGGCTGATCCGGCGCAATGGCGCGGCAGCTCTTCGGCACCGACGGCGTTCGGGGCCACGCCGGGGATTTCCTGACCGCCGAGCTGGCGCTGCGCCTGGCTCGTGCGGCAGTGGCCCGGTGCGGCCGGGGTGAAGCCGGCCGGGGAGAAGCCGGCCGGGGAGAAGCCGGCCGGGGAGAAGCCGGCCGGGTTGCTGACTCGGAAGCCGAGTCTCCGCGGGCGCAGATCCTGATCGTTCGCGACACCCGTGAGTCCGGCGAGATGCTGGAGGCGGCGATGGCGGCGGGCGTCACGGCGGCCGGCGGCGACGCGCTTTTGGCCGGCGTGCTGCCCACCCCAGCGGCGCCGTTGCTGGTGCGCCGTCACCAGCTGGAGATGGCGGCGGTCATCTCGGCCTCCCACAATCCCTTCCAGGACAACGGAATCAAGCTGTTCGGCGCCGACGGGTACAAGCTGAGCGACGACACCGAGCACGAGATCGAAGCCGAGCTGGGCCGGCCGGTGCCGCCGCTGACGCAGATCGGCCGGGTCCGCCGCCTCCATGGCGCGCTCGAGGACTACCTGCGGGCCCTGCACACCCGCTTCAGCGGGTTGGACCTCCGCGGCCGGCGCATCCTCCTGGACTGCGCCAACGGGGCCACCTACAGGGCGGCGCCCGAGATCTTCCGCAGGCTGGGGGCCGAGGTCGACACGATGGCCGACCAGCCTGACGGGCGCAACATTAACGCCGGCTGTGGCTCGACCCATCTCGAGGCGCTGAGCGAGCGCGCTCGCGCCGGCGGCTACGCCTTGGCGTTCGCCTTCGACGGCGACGGCGATCGCGTCCTGGCGATCGACGAGGACGGCGAGGTCGTGGACGGCGACGAGCTGGTGGCGTTGGTAGCGCTTCACCTGCACCGGGGCGGCCGGCTCGCCGGCGGCGGAGTCGCCGTCACGGTTATGACCAACTACGGCTTCCACACGGCGATGAGGCAAGCCGGCGTCGAGGTGGCGACCACGGCAGTCGGCGACCGTTACGTGCTGGACGAGCTGCGCCGGCGCGGCTGGTCGCTGGGCGGGGAGCAGTCGGGCCACATCATCGACCTGTCGTTCGGGCCATCGGGTGATGGGATCGCCAGCGCTCTGTTGACGCTGGAGGCGCTGAACGGGCGCGATCTGCGTGACCGGGGGGCAATGGACAAGCTGCCCCAGCGCCTGGTCAACATCCAAGCCGCCGACCGGCCGGCGCTGACCACGGCAATGGACTCTCCGGACGTCACCGCGGCGATCGACCGCGAGCAGTCCGCGCTCACCGGCCGCGGACGCGTGCTCGTCCGGGCTTCGGGGACCGAGCCGCTGATTCGGGTGATGGTGGAGGCGCCGACCGCTGGGGAGACCGACGCCATCTGCGAGCGCCTCAGCGCGGTGGTCAGGCTGACGCTCGGCGTCTAACGGTGCCAACCTGGCGATCGGGCTTGGATTTGGCGACCAAGTGCATACCCGATCGTTTCCATGAGGGATTATGCGGCTTGGTCGATGGTCTGTCGGTACCCAGCTGGCTGGTGTCGCGTTCCGAGCGCGGGAAGGTCTGAAACGCGGCGTGCGGTTCCGGTGGCGGTGGTGGTCGTATCCCGGCCAGGCGTCGGTGTGAACGACCGCCCCAGGCTCGGTCGCGGCGTCATGCTACGAAACGCCGCGGAAGGTTTGGTGGCTGGGCATCCCTCTCCGGTCGCCAACGGCCCAAGAGCTCTGCGACTTCACGGCGGAGCCCGGTCTGCCGCCGGCGCGGTCCGCGGCCGCGACTACTTCGCCGACGACGGGGAAAAGGTGACAAATGATCATGGGCCGTGCGGATTTGTCACCAGCCTGCCGCTCAGCGTGGTTAACGCAACAAATCCGAGGCGCGTCCCAGAATTTGGCGCAAAACTCACGTTGAATCGCGGATCGGGGATGGCGGAGGAGGATGGGGGGATGGCGGAGGAGGATGGGGGATGGCGGAGGAGGATGGGCGGATGGCGGATGGGGGATGGCGGATCGCGGACAGGGTATGCACGCGTCGCCTTATACAGGTCGACGCCGGGCTCTCTGGGCAGCCCAGCCGGCCACAACCGCGGCGGCGATCCGGGGTGTGCGTTCCCGGAAGGCGATCCGGCGGTCGTGGTCGCGGCCGTTGCCGTGGGCGACGTAATCCGCGAGCGCGCGGGCGATGCCCCGGTCGCCAGCTGGCCGAGATCGAAGCTGATCAGCGGCCCATCGAACGGTGCCGCCTCGTAGAGCTCGAGCACCCTGGCTTCGAACGCTCGACTGCGAGCGTGTTTGTGGCAGCGACACCAGCGGAGGGGGACTGCAGCGCAGATAGCAGAACTGCCGGGCCCTGCCCGTTAAGATCTCGGTGCCTCTAGCCGACAGGCACCGACTGGCCGAGCGGGCTGCCGGGGTTCGATTGTGATCGGCGCTACCCAGGAGGAAGTGCAAGATGTGCGGAATCGTCGGCTACGTCGGCCCTCGCAAGGTACGGCCCCTCCTGCTGGCGGGGCTGGAGAAACTCGAGTACCGCGGCTACGACAGCGCCGGCATCTCGGTGCTGGCCGGCGGCCAGGTCGACGCGGTCAGAGCCGTCGGCAACCTATCGGCGCTGCGCACGGCGATCGCTCGTCGCGAGCAGTCATCGCCGTCGTCGGGCCGCGCAGCGGCGGTCGCCGTGGCCGAACGGCCCGAGCCCCAGACCGGCATCGGTCACACCCGGTGGGCCACCCACGGCCGGGTGACCGAGGAGAACGCCCACCCGCACTACGACACGACCGACAGCGTCCACATCGTCGTCAACGGGATCGTCGAGAACTACATAGCGCTCAAGGCCAGGCTGGTGCAGGAGGGGGCGGTGTTCACCTCCGAGACCGATGCCGAGGTCATCGCCCACCTCGTCGCCCATCATTACGACTCAGACCTGCTCGATGCGGTTCGCGCCGCCTACGCCGAGCTCCGCGGCCACTACGCGTTCGTCGCCATGACCGCCCGCGAGCCGGGACTGCTGGTTGGCGCCCGCAAGGAGTGCCCGCTGATCGTCGGCCGGGGCGACGGCGAGCAGTTCATCGCCTCGGCGGTGCCGGCGTTCCTGCGCGAGACTCGAGACGTCCAGTACATGGGGGACGACGAGCTGGTCGCCCTCCGTCCCGGTGGCGCCGAGTTCTTCACGCCCGCGGGCGAGCCCGTGCAACGCGAGATCGTCGAGATCGATTGGGACGCCGACACCGCCGAGAAGCAGGGCTACGAGACGTTCATGCTCAAGGAGATCAACGAGCAGGCCGACGCCGTGGCCGAGACGATCGGTGAGCGGGCCGCTCGCGGCTGGGGGATCGACCTCGGGGATCTGACCCCACCCACCACCCATCGGCCGTCCACCCCGATCGACGATGCCCTGCTGCGTCGCGTGCGCCGGGTGGTGATCGTCGCCTGCGGCACCGCCTATCACGCCGGGCTGATCGGCCGCTACGCGATCGAGCACTGGGCGCGGGTCCCGGTCGAGGTCGAGGTCGCCTCCGAGTACCGGTACCGAGACCCGGTGGTGGGCGCTGACGATCTCGTCATCGGGATCTCGCAGTCGGGCGAGACCGCCGACACGTTGGCGGCGATGCGGACCGCGCGGGCGCGTGGCGCCACCGTGCTGGCCATCACCAACGTGATGGGCGCCCAGGCCACCCGCGAGGCCGACGGGGTCCTCTACACCCGTGCCGGGCTGGAGATCGGCGTCGCCGCCACGAAGACGTTCGTCAGCCAGATCACGGTGATGTACCTGGTGGCGCTGCGGCTGGCCGAGCTGCGGGGCACGATGGACCGCGCCGCGCTCAAGCCCCCCATCTCCGACCTCAAGCGACTGCCGCACATGATCGCGGAGCTGCTGGAGCACGATGTCGCCGGTATCGAGGCGATCGCCGAGGCCCACCACCAGGCCGACTTCTTCCTGTACCTGGGGCGCCACGTCGGCCTCCCGGTGGCACTGGAAGGTGCGCTGAAGCTCAAGGAGATCTCCTATATCGCCACCGACGCCTACGCCGCCGGTGAGATGAAGCACGGCCCGATCGCGCTGCTGGACGAGAACACGCCGGTGGTGGTCGTCGCCACCGAGTCGCCGGTGCTGGAGAAGGTGATCTCCAACATCCAGGAGGTGAGGGCGCGAGGCGCCCGGGTGATCGCGGTCGCCACCGAGGGCGACGACCAGATCGCCGAGCACGTGGACGAGGTGATCCGGGTGCCACGGACCGACTGGATGCTGGCGCCGCTGCTGGCCGTGATCCCGCTGCAGCTGCTGGCCTACCACATCGCCCGCCGCCGCGGTCTCAACGTCGATCAGCCGCGCAACCTGGCCAAGACCGTCACCGTCGAGTGACGGCGGCGGGGGTGGGCGAGACTGGGTTCTCGGTCGGGATCGATCTGCTGGAGATCGAGCGCCTGGAGCGAGCGCTGGCGCGCCGTCCCCGGCTGGCCGAGCGCCTGTTCACCGACGCCGAGCGCGTCTATGCCGGCGCACGCGCCCGCCCCGGACAGCACCTGGCGGCGCGCTTCTGCGCCAAGGAGGCCGTGGCCAAGGCCCTCGGCCTGGAGGCGCTGAACTTCCAGGAGGTCGAGGTGACGTCGGCGGGAGGTCCGCCGCGGGTGAGGCTGCACGGCGCCGCCGCCCGCCGCGCCCAGCAACTCGGGGTGCAGGTCAAGGTGTCGCTGACCCACAGCCGGAGCGAGGCGGCCGCAGTCGCGATAATCGCTCCCTATGAGTGACCACATCTCGGGCGAGCGCGACGGCTCGCTGCCGGGCTGGATCCAGCCGCTGCCCGCCGCCGCCCAGCAGCGCGCAGCCGACGCCTGGGCGATCGACGAGCAGGGGATCTCCTCGATCGCGTTGATGGAGAGAGCCGGCGCCGGACTCGCCGATCGGGTCCAGCAGCGCGTGCCTGAGGGCCACATCGCCGTCGTCGTCGGCAAGGGCAACAACGGCGGCGACGGCCTGGTGGTGGCGCGACTGCTACGTGAGGCCGGCCGCGAGGTCGACGTACTGCTGCTGGCACCCGAGGACGAGCTGAGTGGGGACGCCGCGACCAATCTCGAGCGGCTGCCTGAGCCCGGAGCGCGTCGATTCGACGCGTCCGAATTGGATGGCGCGGCGGCGATCGTGGATGCGGTCCTCGGCACCGGCTTCTCCGGCGAGCCCCGCGACCCGGCGGGGTCGGCGATCGAGGCGATCAACCAAGCCGGCGCGGAGGCGACGGTGTTCGCCTGCGACGTGCCCAGCGGCGTCGATGCGTCCACCGGCGAGGTCTCCGGAGTGGCGGTCCAGGCGGATGTGACCGTGACCTTCGCCGCGGCCAAGCCGGGCCTGTGGATCTCCCCGGGCAAATCGGCGGCCGGGGAGGTGACCGTGGTCGACATAGGCATTCCGGACGGGGCCCCAGGGCAGGCGTCAATCGGGCTGATCGAGCCCCGGGTGGTCGACGGGATCCCGCACCGGGCCGGCGACTCCACCAAGTTCGCAGCTGGCGCGGTGCTGGTCTGCGGCGGGTCGACGGGGCTGACCGGGGCACCTTCGCTGGCCTGTGAGGCAGCGATGCGGGCCGGTGCAGGCTACGTCACCGCGTTGGTGCCGGCGTCGCTGAACCTGATCTTCGAGCAGCGGCTGCTGGAGGTGATGTCGGTTCCGCTGCCCGACAGCGGTGGCGCCCTCACCCAAGCCGCTCTCGACGCGGTCCTCGACCGCCTCGAGCGGGCACAGGCGCTCGTTCTGGGCCCCGGGATCGGCCGCGACGAGCGGACCGTCAAGCTGGTCCGCAAGCTCGCCCGCCGGGCCGAGATCGCGCTGCTGCTCGATGCCGACGGCCTCAACGCCCACGCCGGACGCATCGGTTCGCTCGCCGGCCGGCCGGCGCCGACGGTGCTGACTCCGCACGCCGGAGAGCTGGCCCGCCTGCTCGACGTCCCCAGCGCCGAGGTGGCGGCGCACCGCCTTGACTTCGCGCGCCGCGCGGCGGCGGAGGCGGAGGCGATCGTAGTCCTCAAAGGTGACGACAGCCTGGTCGCCGCCCCCGACGGCCGCACGGCGGTGAGCCGTGGGGGCGCGCCGGCGCTGGCCACCGCGGGCACCGGCGACGTCCTCTCGGGAGTGATCGGCGCGTATCTGTCCAAAGGCATGGACCCGTTCCACGCGGCGTGCGCGGGCGTGTTCGTTCACGCCCAGGCCGGGCGTCTGGCGGCGGAGAAGATCGCCACCGAGGGGGTCATCGCCAGCGACGTGATCGGGCTGCTGCCGCGGGCGCGGGTGCGGCCACTGGCCGACGGAAGGTAAGCGAGCCGAATGGCTGTGCGCGCGCTGGCCCGGGTGAATCTGGCCGCGATCGAGCGCAACGTGATCTCGCTGCGCGCGCGTCTGGCCGCCGGCACGGAGCTGTGCGCAGTTGTCAAAGCCAACGCGTCGGGACACGGCGCCGTCCCGGTGGCGCGGGCCGCGCTCGCCGGGGGCGCCTCCAGCCTCGCCGTCGCCACGGCCGGTGAGGCGGCCGAGCTGCGAGCCGCCGGACTCACCGCCCCGGTGTTGATCATGGGTGCGATAAGCACCGCGGAGCTACCCGAGGCACTAGCCGCCGGCGCCGAGCTGGTGGCATGGGACGAGCGCTTTGTCGCCGAGCTGGTGGGTCGGGCGGACGGCCGGAAACCGGTGCGGTGCCACGTCAAGCTCGACACCGGGATGGGTCGGCTGGGCACGCGCGACGCCGGCGCGGCGCTTGCCGTCGCCGAATCGATTCGCGCCGGCGCTCCGGCGCTGGCGCTGGTGGGGGCGATGACCCATCTCGCCACCGCCGACGGCGATCAGGAGTTCGTGGCCGAGCAACTGGCGGCATTTGCCCCGTTCGTGAAGCAGCTCCAGGCACGGTTCGGGCGGCTTGCGGTACATGCGGCCAACAGCGCGGGCACCGTGCGCGAGCCGGCCAGCCACTTCGACATGGTGCGCTGCGGGATCGCGCTGTACGGCTGCGATCCGATGAACCAGGATCCGGATCACTGGGGGCTGGAGCCGGCGCTCGAGCTGAGCACCTATGTGGCGGCGGTGAAGCTCATCCGCCCGGGGGAGAGCGCCGGGTACGGCCGCCGTTTCATCGCCGACCGGGAGACCCAGATCGCCACGCTGCCGATCGGATACGGCGACGGCGTGCGCCGCGGCCTGACCAACAACTGCGACGTCCTGATCACAGGACGGCGCTACCCGCTGGTCGGCACCGTCAGCATGGACAACGTGACCGTCGACCTCGGCTTTGCCCCAGACATCGCGGTGGGCGCCCCGGCGACGCTGATCGGGCGCTCCGGAGACGAGCGTCAGACGGTCGAAGACGTCGCCAATCGGCTGGAGACGATCAACCACGAGGTCCTGTGCGGGATCTCTGGCCGCGTGCCGCGCCGCTATCACCGCGACGGGATCCCGTTCCCGTGACCGACCCGCTGCACGTCCTCGCCGGGCTGGTTGACGACGCATGGCTGGTCGGCGGGGCGGTCCGCGATCGGGCGCTGGGGCGGCCGGCTCGTGATCGCGCGCCCGGCAGTGGCGCCGTCGACTTCGACGTCGCCGTCGCAGCGCCGGTCACGGACGTGGCCCGGAGGCTGGGGCAGGCGGCCGGCGGGTTCCCGTTCCAGCTCTCGGCCACCTTCGGCGCCTGGCGGGTGATCGCCCACGACCGCTCGTGGCAGCTGGATCTGCTGCCGCTGGACGGCGACACGATCGAGGATGACCTGGCGCGGCGGGATCTGACGATCAACGCCATCGCCGCTCCGTTGCGCGCCGGGGGATACGTCGACCCGTTCGGCGGCCTCGAGGATCTGGGCCGGCGACGGTTGCGCGCCGTGACGCCGGCGGCCTTCGAGCGCGACCCACTGCGCACCTTGCGCCTGGCGCGCCTGGCGTGTGAGCTGGACTTCGAGGCCGAGCCGGAGACGTTGACGCTGGCCCGCGCCAGTGCGCCCGCCCTCGACACGGTCGCCGCCGAGCGCGTGTTCGCCGAGCTCAAGCGGGTCATCTCCGCGCCCCTGGTCCTCAAGGGCCTGGAGCTGATGGATGCCATCGGGGCCCTCAACGCCGTGCTGCCCGAGGTTGGCGCCCTGCGGGGAGTGGAGCAGAGCCGGTATCACCACCTCGACGTCCTCGACCACACCCGCGCGGTCCTGAGCGAGACGATCGCGCTGGAGCACGAGCCGGATCGACTGGCGGGTCGCGATGCCGAGGCACTGCAGGCGTTCATGAGCGCGCCGCTGGCCAACGAGCTGACCCGCGCCCAGGCCCTGCGCTTCGGGGCGCTGCTGCACGACATCGCCAAGCCCCGGACGCGCCAGATCAACACCCAGGGCCGCGTGACCTTCATGGGCCACGACGAGGCTGGCGCCCGGCTGTCGTGGGAGATCCTGGGCCGGCTGCGGGCCAGCGAGCGGTTACGCGAGCACGTGGCCGCACTCACCCGCCATCACCTCCGCCTCGGGTTCCTCGTGCACGAGATGCCCCTGCCGCGGCGGACGGTCTACGACTACCTTCGGATCACCGCGCCGGTGGCGGTCGACGTCACCGTCCTCAGCGTCGCCGACCGGCTGGCGACACGCGGTGACAACGCGGAGGTGGCGATCGCCAAGCACCTGAAGCTGGCGCGCCAGCTGATCGGCGAGGCGCTCGCCTGGACCGCGGATCCGCCACGGCCGCCGCTGCGCGGCGATGAGCTGGTCCGGGCGCTCGGGATTCAACCGGGACCCGTGGTCGGCGGGCTCCTGGCGGAGCTGGCGGCCGCCAGCTTCAGCGGCGAGGTGGCGACCCGTGAGGAGGCGATCGAGCGGGCACGGCGGCTGATCGAACAGGGCTCGAGGCAACGGGGCCACTAAGCTGGCGGGATGAGAGATCCGGACTGCCTGTTCTGCAAGATCGTCGCCGGTGAGATCCCCTCCGAGCGCGTCGACGAGGACGAGCGCACGGTGGCGTTCATGGACATCAACCCCGCCACCCGCGGGCACGCGCTGGTGGTTCCCCGCGCGCACTCCGCCGACCTGATGGCGGTCGATGCCGACGACCTGGCGGCGACCGTGGCGGCGGCGCAGCGCCTGGCGCGCACCGCGGTGGAGCGCTTCGCTGCCGACGGGGTGAATCTGATCAACTCATGCGGCGCGGTCGCCTGGCAGACCGTGTTCCACTTTCACATCCATGTGATCCCGCGCTACGAAGACGACGGCATCGGGGTGCCGTGGACGCCCCACCCGACGGATCCCGAGCAGATTGCCGCCGTAGCCGCCGAGCTGCGTTAGCTCGGCTCAGCCGCGAAGGCCAGGCGCTCCGAACGGCGAGCGGGGCAGGGACATCGCGGACCGAGCGAGGCGAACCGGCGAGGGCGGCGACCGACCCCGGTCGCCCGGCGTGGATTTGCCGGCCGCGCTACGCTCGGTGCTGGACGAAGGGCCGGCCAAGGTGACGTCTCGGGACCGCCGGGTGAAATCGACTACCGCTCGTATGCGGTCCCTGGTACGTTTCCCGCGTCAAATCGGGGCCTGTGGCTCCGAGGAGCGGTCCAAAGCGAGTTGCGCCGAAGGGAATTACATGGCAACGGGAACGGTCAAGTGGTTCAGCGACGACAAGGGGTTCGGGTTCATCACGCCCGACGACGGTGGTCGCGACCTGTTCGTGCATTTCACCGGCATCAGCGGCGACGGATATCGCTCGCTGCCCGAGGGATCGAAGGTCACCTATGAGGAGGAGGCCGGGCCCAAGGGCCCCAAAGCGGTGAACGTAATCAAGCTGTAGAGCTCTCGACGATGAGCAGGCCGGCCGGACCGCTTTAGTCCGGACCCGGTGTCGAGTGGGTGAGCCAGCGCCCGGCGGCGGTGGTCGTGCTTGAATCCGCCGCAACTGCCGGTAACGGGCCGTGTTCAGTGATCGTGATGATGAAACGCTTCTCCTTGTTGATGGCTGCCGGCGCGGCGCTGCTCGCGCTGGTGGCGCCGGCGGCGGCATCGGCGCAGATGATCGAGCTCGGGCAGGCCAGTGGGGCACCGATCACGGCTCCGTCGTGCCCGCCCAAGGTCTCTCCGGCGCAGTGCGTCATCATTCTCACGCGCACCACGGCGGTCCAGTCGCTCACCAACGGGGTGGTCAACCCGGTGAGGGTCCGCAAAGCCGGCTGGATCATCGCGTTCACCGTCGGGCTGTCGCGGCTGACCAGCAACGCCAAGACCGAGCACAAGTACCTGCACCAGCTGGACACCGCCTACGGCGGGACGCCGCAGCTGGCGCTCACCGTGCTCAAGCCCGGTCCCAGGAACCAGTACACGGTCGCGGCTCAGAGTGGGCTGTTTCACCTGATCCCGTTTCTCGGCTCGGTGCTCCAGGAGCCGCTGTCGCTTCCGCCCAGCTTCCACGCGCTGACGGCTCTCGCGGTCGCGCCCGGGGACGTCATCGGGCTCACCGTTCCCACCTGGGCCCCGGTCCTCACCTACAACCTCGCGGCGACGAAGTACTCCTACCGCCAGAGTCGCGCGTCGAACTGCAAGAACGCCGCCGGCAGCCAGACGGCCCAGATGAAGGTGGGCGCCACGGCGAGCTATCTCTGCACCTACACCGGAACGCGGGTGCAGTACAGCGCGACCGAGGTGGTCAACACGCCGTACCCCAAGAAGTACGTTCACGCGCCACGCAAGCGCTGAGCGGCTGCCCAACCCGCCCCCGGGCTGCCCTCGCGCGCCTCCGGTCTGCCCCCCGCGCGCCCCTTCGATCAGCAGGCGCCGGGGTTCTGCTGACAGAACGCGGAGCCCAGCGAGGCGCCGCCGCTCGCCGAGGTGCCTGTGCCGCCGCCCCCGGTCGCGGGGTCGCCGTTGCTGCCGGTGATCGCCCCGCCGCCGGACGGAGTCGTCCCGGTGGCGGTGCCCGCACCGGCTGCACCCGAAGGGCTGGTGGCGGTGCCGGCGCCCCCGTCGCTGCTGGCCGTGCCGGCGCTGGTGACGGTGGTCGTGGTGGAGCTGGAGCTCGTGGTCGAGCCGGCCGGCGCGGGGCTCGCGGCGACGCCGTGGGTGGGCACGGTGAATGGCGGCGCGCCCGACGTGTCGAGCGTGCCCGAGCCGCCGCCTCCGCAGCCGCTGAGGCCGACGGCGAGCGCTCCGGTGACCGCGATCGCTGTGAGGGACCTCGATCTGCGCGCGCGGGTCTGGCTCATGCCCACGAGGCGGGCGCCCCTCAGGAGCCGAGCGGCTCCATGCGCCTGCCGCAGGTGGGGCAGTCGTTGAGGTCCTTCTGCGCCAGCTGGTCGCACCAGTTGCAAAAGCGCAGGTTGTCGACCGCCCAGGGAAGCTCGGAGAGGGTCGGGGCAAGGGGCAGCAGCTGGGCGACCGGCTCCAGTTGCTCGCCCGTCTCGAGGTCCAGATAGATCTCCTCCGGCTCGGCCTGGATGATCACTTCCCGGCCGGTGGACGGGGTCCGCATGCGATACCGCTGGCGCAGTCTCATGCCCGGGCATCCTACCAGCGGGCCGGACGGCAACAGCCCCGACCGAGGGTCCCGTCAGCGGCGCTATGGAGCCGCGGGCTTGGATAGAGTGCCGGCTGGAAGCGATGCTGCCAGGCTCACTAAGTGGTTCCGGTCGTAAGTACGGCGACACCGAGAGTGGTCGCCGGTGGATGCCTGGCGAGGACGCAGGATGCGACGTGCAGCAGCGCTGCACGAGTATCCGAGGACAAAGCCAGGCGCCGCCGGAGGCCGCTCGAATGTCGTCGTACTTACGAACGGGGCCACGGGGGCTACGACGGACTCTGATTTGGCTGGTCGCGGGAGCGACCGTGATGGTCGCGGCCGCTGGCTGTGCGAGCTCGATCAAGCATCCGACGGGCGACCTGGTCCAGGGCAAGATCATGTTCCAGAAGAAGTGCGGGAGCTGCCACACGCTGGCTCACGCCGCGACCAGCGGCAACACCGGCCCCAACCTGGACGACGCGTTCAGCCAGGACCGCATCGACGGGCTCAAGAGCACCTCGATCGAGGGCCTCGTGGACTACTGGATCCGCTACCCCGACACCGAGGGAGTGATGCCGCAGATGCTCCTCAAGGGCCAGGATGCCCAGGACGTCGCCGCCTACGTGGCCGCGGTGGCGGCCAAGCCGGGCAAGGACACGGGTGTGCTGGCCAGCGCGGGCGGGGTCTCAGGCACGACCCCCGCCGCCGGCAAGGCGGTGTTCACCGGAGTCGGCGGCTGCGGTAGCTGCCACACGCTCGCCGCTGCGGGAACCACGGGGAAGGTCGGCCCCAACCTCGACCAGGACCTGCGCGCCAACTGTGCCTCCGCCAAGTCCAAGCAGATCCGCGGCGCCACGCTCCAGGACTGCATCCACACCGCGATCGTCAAGCCCTACGCGTACATCCCGGCCGGCTACGCCGCAGGGGTGATGCCGGCCAACTTCGCTCAGACACTGAAACCGAACGAGATAACGGCGCTGGTCAACTACCTATCGTCGGCTGCGAAGTAGGCTCCGCCTCGGCGGGCTGTGCCGCGCGCTCGCGCAGGCGCGCCCACAGCTCCTCACCGCGCCCGGCCGCGACCGCGCGCTGGGCGCGCCGCTCGTCGAGCTCGAGCCCGTGCGCGCCGGCGAAGTCCATCAGCTCCTGACGCTGCTCGGTCTGACGCGCGACGCGGAGGAACAGCCAGCAGAACAGGCCGATCGTGAGCAGGCTCTCCTCCACCATCATCAGGCCGCCGGCGGCGACCTGGTCGGCGACCGGGCTGATGTGCCAGTGCGCGTCGCCGGCGAGATAGTACGGGTAGAACACGCTGCCGCCGAAGATGAGGACGTTGGCGAGCACGGTGCCGACCAGCCGGACCGCGACGATGAACACCAGGCGGGCGCCGTTGCTGAACCACTGCGGCTTGGGCAGCGGGCCGAGCAGCGCCATCCAGACGGCCATCCCGAAGGTGAGGAAGGTGGCGTGCTCGAGCGCGTGCACGGCGTCGTGGCGCAGCGCCGCCTGGTACAGGAACGGTATGTGCCAGGCGTAGAAGTTGGTCCCCCAGACGACGATCGCGACGACCGGGTGGGTGAGCACGCGCAGCCGCGACAGCACTGGGTTGCGCAACAGGGGCGCGATCAGCGGCCCGGTGAGGCCGAGGACCAGCAGGAGCGCGGCGATGTCGCCGATCAGCAGGTGCTCGGCCATGTGGGCGACGAGCAGCTGGTCGGACAAGGTGTCGACCGGCGGGCTGACCGCGATCTCCAGCACCGCCAGGCCGGCGATGAAGCTGCCCTGGCGCCACCCGGGGACGGGCCGGAACTCGCGCGCCAGCGTCCGGGCGCGCAGGTGGTAGGGGATCCACGCGAGCACGACCAGGATCGGGAAGCCGATCGTCTGGACCGGCGCGTCGGCGAGCAGGAGCGTCGGCAGCGGCACCCTCAGCATGGTCCCACGACTGCGCCCGACATGATCCAGATCTCGGCCGGGGCGCCTCGGGCGCTGGGCGCTACAGCGCCCGGATCACCAGGACGATGATCACGATCGCCGCCACCGCGCCGACGAACCAGAGCAGGAACGCGAATGCGTCGGCCTCCGAGCGCAGGGGGTTCGGGGGGCCCTTCATCGCCCGATCAGTTCGGTCCGGCGCCCACTACAACACATAGACCGTCGTGTAGACGATCACCCACATGATGTCGACGAAGTGCCAGTAGATGCCCGGCACCTCCATGCCCCGGTGGCTGTCCGGGGAGTAGTGGCCGCGGAAGGAGCGGATCGTGACCATCAGCAGCAGGCACAGGCCGATGAACACGTGGCAGCCGTGCAGCCCGGTCAGCCCGTAGAAGACCGAGGCCTGGGCCGCGTCGTGGGGGGCGAAGCCGACGTGGATGTACTCGTTGACCTGAATCGCCAGGAACGCCAAGCCGAGCAGAAACGTCGACAGCATGCCCGCCCGCAGCCCGAACCGGTTGCCCTTCTTGATCGAGGTCAGCGCCCAGTGCAGCGTCAGCGAGGAGGACAGCAGGATCGCGGTGTTCACGCCCGTGGCCGCCTCGGGCAAGACCATGCCCTTCGCCGGCCACGGGTCGTGGCTGACGATCCGGATGAAGAAGTACGCGGTGAAGAACGCCCCGAAGATCATCACCTCGGAGATGATGAACAGGAGCATGCCGAGGGTGGGGGCCTCCACCCGGGATGACTGGTGGGCCGGCGGCGGCCCGTGGTGCTCGGCGGTGGCGGCGTGGGCGATCGAGGCGGCTTCCATGGCGTTGCCCGCGGTTAGGCGGCGCGGACCGGGCCTTGGTGAACGATGTGCTCCACGTCCTTCTGGCTGGCGTTGCGCACGCGCTCGATCAGGTCGACCCGGAGCCAGCCCGACTTGGTCTCGGGCAAGGTGGAGATAACGATGTCATCGACGCGGAAGTACTGCAGCGCGTTCATGATCGCCGTGTACGGGTCCGGGTCGCCGATCATCCCGGACGCGGTCAGCCCGGCCTCGCGCAGGCGGCCGAGCACCAGCGACAGTCGGGTGCGGGCCCGGTGGGCGAAGGCGCCGCCACCCCCCTCCTGGGGGACCACGATGATGAACAGCCGGTCGCGTCGATCGGCTTCAGCCTGCGCCTTGGCCTTGAGCGCCTCGAGCAGCTCGTCGCTGGCGGCGGTCCGGTTGGCGACCGCCAGCGTGATGTGAAAGGACAGGCCCTCGGTGTCGATGTCGGCGACCACGTGCTCGACTGGGAGCCCAGTCGCCTGGCGGATGCGGTCGACGAGATCCCCGCGCTGCCAACCCGAGCGCGGCTCAGGAAAGGTCGAGATGATGATCGCGTCCGGATCGTATTCGCGCACTGCGTCAATCGTGGCCGCATAGGGGTCGGGATCGCCGACCTCGCCGACGGCCTCCACCCCCTCGGAGCGAACGAAGCCGACCGCCAGATCGACGCGGGTCTGGGCGGCGTCGAACACGGAGTCGTCGTAGATCACGTACCCCGACCGGGGCCGCGTCTGGGGCACGCAGAGCACGAACCGGGTCTCCTCCTCCTCGGCGTGGGTGCGGACCGCCTCGATCAGCGGCCGGCCGCCGATCGTCTCGTTGGCGACCACCAGCACGGTCCTCATTCGTGGCTCCGGTCGCCACGGGAGCCGGCGGAGGCGCCGGCGCCGGCCGGGACCGCCACCGGCCTCGCCTCAGTGGGCGGTTTGAAGATCCCGTGCACCGCCCCGGGGACGCCGTACTCGTAGGGGCCACCGACCACGGTGGGGAGCGTGTCGAAGTTGAAGATCGGCGGCGGCGAGGAGACCTGCCACTCCAGCGTCATGCCGCGCCACGGGTTGGCGGTGGCGCGCGGGCCGGACCGCCAGCTGGCGACGATGTTGTACAGGAAGATCAACGTGCTGGCTCCGAGCACGAACGACGACAGCGAGATGAACAGGTTCCAGGCCGCGAACTTCTCGGCGTACTCGGCGACCCGCCGCGGCATCCCCTGGATGCCGATGATGTGCATCGGCCCGAAGGTCAGGTTGAAGAAGATGAACGTCGTCCAGAAATGCCATTTACCGAGCCGCTCGTCGAACATCCGTCCGGTCATCTTCGGGAACCAGTAGTACACGCCGGCGAAGATCGTGAACAGCGAGCCGCCGTAGAGCACGTAATGGATGTGGGCGACGATGAAATACGTCTGGCTGACGTGGATGTCGAACGGGATCATCGCCAGCATGACTCCGCTGATCCCGCCGAGCGTGAACGTGCTGAGGAAGCCGAGCGCGAACAGCATCGGCGTGTCGAGGTGGAGCACGCCGCGCCACAGCGTGGCCAGCCACGAGAAGATCTTGATCCCGGTGGGGATGGCGATGATCGCGGTGGTGATCATCATCGGGATCCGGATCCATGGCGCCATCCCGGAGACGAACATGTGGTGGGCCCAGACCGTGAACCCGAGCACGACGATCGCCAGCAGCGAGAACGCCATCATCCGGTAGCCGAAGATCGGCTTGCGCGCCTTGACCGCGATGACCTCGGAGATGATCCCGAAGCCGGGCAGCATCATGATGTACACGGCCGGATGCGAGTAGAACCAGAAGACGTGCTGGTACATGATCACGTTGCCGTTGCGCCCGGCACCGACGAACGCGTCGAAGAAGTGGAAGTGCAGCGCCGTGTCGAGCAGCACGAAGAACTGAGAGGCGGCGATGAACGGGGTGGCGATCACGACCAGCAGCGAGGTCGCGAAGTTCGCCCACACCAGTAGCGGCAGCCGGAAGAAGCTCATCCCGGGCGCCCGCATGGTGATGATCGTGACCAGGAAGTTCAGCGCGGTGGCGATCGACGAGGCGCCGGCGAACTGGACCGCGATCGTGAAGAACAACTGCCCGACGGGCATCGTCGTCGACAAGGGGGCGTAAGCGGTCCAGCCGGCGGCGAACGAGCCGCCCGGGGCCAGGAAGCTCATCAGCATCAGGATGCCGGCCACCGGCAGCATCCAGAACGAGAGCGCGTTGAGTCGCGGGAACGCCATGTCCGGTGCGCCGATCATCAGCGGCAGCACGAAGTTCGCCAGCCCCGCGAACACCGGGATCACGAACAGGAAGATGAGGATCGTGGCGTGCACCGAGAAGACGCCGTTGTATTGCTCCGGGGTCAGGAACTGCATCCCCGGCTTGGCCAGCTGAGCCCGGATCAGCATCGCCAGAAGCCCGCCCACGAGCAGGAAGAAGAACGAGTGGACGACATACTGCACCCCGATCACCTTGTGGTCGGTGTTGGGGCGGAAGTAGTCCCGCCACGTGTGCGCGCCGTGCTGAGAGTGGTCCTCGGGGCGGGTCGGACGGCCCGCCGCCCAATAGAGCCAGTAGTCGGCGGTGCCGAGCCCCACCAGGAAGAACAGCGGCACGGCGATCATCGCCACGATCGTGATCGCCTCGCCGTCGATGACAGGATGCTGGTGCATCAAGAAGCGGATCAGCGCGACCAGCCCGATGGAGAAGCCGAGGCCGAGAACGTCGAACAGCGCCGCGCGGTACCAGCCGGGCGCGCGGAGCTTTGCCGGCAGGGGCACGCGCGGGCTCCGCTGGGCCGCTGTCGGCGGGGGTGCGGTTGCCGTGGCCATCAGCTCTCCTCCTTCGCGTCGCTGTCAGGCGGCATCATCAAATGTGGTGAGATCGTGGGGTGGCTGCCGGGGTGGAGTCGCCGGGCACGCCCGGCTGGACGGCGGATTTGGGAGGGACGCCGATCGGAGGCGCGGTATCGGGCTTCTGCGACCCGATCCACGTCTGGAACGCCCCCGGGGTGACCACCTTGACGGAGGCCCGCATCAGGCCGTGGCCGGCGCCGCACAGCTCGGTGCACTCCGCGGGGTAGCTCCCGAGCCGGGTGGGGGTGACCCGCAGCGTCGTCGTGATCCCGGGCACGGCGTCGAGCTTCTCGGAGAACTGGGGCACGAAGAAGCTGTGGATGACGTCGAGCGAGCGCAGCTTGAAGACGATCGGCTGGCCCCGGGGCAGATACAGCTCCGGAGAGACGATCTGCTTGCCGTCAGACCGCGGGTAGGAGAACTCGAACGCGAACTGGCGCTCGGTGACGTTGACGATCATCGCGCCTCGGTGGTTTTGCTCGTTGGAGCGCAGCACCGAGTAGGCGTACGCGCACAGCCCGACGATCAGCACCGCGGGCAAGGCGGTCCAGATGACCTCGAGGCGGGTGTTGCCGTGGATCGGCGGGCCGTCCTTGTCCTCCTCGCCGGGTTTCATCCGGAACTTCCAGACGGAGTACAGGATGACGGTCTCGACGAGCACGAAGATCGGCACCGTGACGATCAGCAGAACGTCGTACAGCGTGTGGATGTTCTGGGCCTGGGTGGAGGCGTCGGCCGGAAACCAGGGGATCGCCAGTCGCGCCGGCGATCAGGAGCGCGCTCGCGACCACGCCGATCGCGATCATCTGCACCAATGGACGATTACGCACGTTGCCCTCTCATCGCCGTCTCGCATCCTATGACTTCTGAACGACGAACGACCCCGGCCGTCGGTCCCGCGCGATAAGCTGACACGTTGATTGAGGCAATCGTTGCAATGTAGGCGGTGCACATGCAGGTATCAGCAGGAATGAGCGAAATCGTTCTCACCATTGGTCCCGGGCATTCTCTGCGCGAGGCGGCGGCGGCGATGTGGGACCGCAAGGTGGGCGCCGCGGTGGTCGTGGACCCCGAGGCCCCCGGTCCGGGGGTGATCACCGAGCGCGATATCCTGCGTTCGGTTGCCCGGGGCGAGGATCCCGACGCCGAGCGGGTCGCCCGTCACCTCACCGCCCGTCTGACGTTCGCCCATCCCGACTGGTCGCTGGAACGCGCCGCCGCGACCATGGTTCGCGGTGGCTTCCGTCACCTGGTGGTAGTCGCCGGCTCTGAGCTGGTGGGCATCCTCTCGATGCGGGACATCGTCCGCGTCTGGTGCGGCGAAGGCGCCGCCTGCGACGTCCCGGCCACGCCGGCGGGCGGATAGGCGCCGGCGTCGCTCCCGTGCGCAAGCCAGGTCCTAGTGATGCTCCTCGGGTAGCTCGGCGATGTCTCGGCGCGTGTCGCGGATCCACAGCGCCGTCGAGATCACGAACACGACCAGGCCGATGATCGAGAACAGCCAGTTGATCGTCGTTCCGATGACCATGAGCGTGATCCCGGCCGCGCAGACGAGCGGCAGGGCGGTCGGTCCAGGTAGGTGGATCTCCTCGCCGACAGGCGGAGTGTCGAGCTCGCTCCTCTGGGCTTCGCTCGCCATCACGGCTCGCCAAGCTCGAAGCCCAGAGGAGTCATCCGGCTGCTCACGGGTGGACGTAGAGCGCCGCGGCGACGAAACTGATGCCGAACATGAACAGACAGGTGATTGCGGCCAGCAGGCCGGTGCGGAGGTTCTTGCGGGCAAGCTTTCTATCCATGAGGCTCCTGAATCGTAGTGTTTGGAGTCGCGGATAGCTACAGCTTGGCGTCCAGCACCATCGCGACGAACAGCAGTGCCAGGTAGAGCATCGAGTACAGGTAGAGCCGCAGCGCGGTTCGGCGGTCGGCGCGGCGATACAGCATCACCGCGCCGGCGATGAAGGCCAAGCCGAGCACCAGCGATGCCGCCAGATAAACGCCGCCGAACACGCCCACGCAGAACGGGAGCTGGGTGACGGCGTAGAGCAGCAGCGAGTAGAGCAGGATCTGGCGCCGGGTCTCGTGCTCGCCACGCACGACCGGCAGCATCGGCACACCCACTTCCCGGTACTCGTCCTTCATCAGCAGGCTGAGCGCCCAGAAATGGGGCGGCGTCCAGTAGAACACGATCGCGAACAGATAGAACGCCGTCCACGACAGCGAGCCGCGGACAGCCGCCCACGCCACCAGGGGCGGCATCGCGCCGGCGGCGCCGCCGATCACGATGTTGTGCGGGGTGCGCCGCTTGAGCCAGATCGTGTAGACGCCGACGTAGCCGACGAAGCCGGCGAGGGCCAGCGACGCGGCGAGCACGTTGATGGTCAGCGACAGCAGCAGGAAGGAGAGCACCTGAAGCCCGATGCCGAAGCCGACCGCCGCGGCCGGGCTGACCCGCCCCGACGGGATCGGACGCGTCGCCGTGCGCGCCATCCGGGCGTCGATGTCGCGGTCCCAGTAGTGGTTGATCGCGCCGGCCCCGCCCGCCGACAGGTATCCACCGACGCAGACGAGGGCGATCCGCGAGACCGACGGGTTGCCGGCCACCTCCATCGTCGTCACCGTGGTCAGCAGCAGCAGTGACTGGACCTTGGGCTTGGTCAGGTCGACGTAGTCGCCGATCAGCTGACGGGTGCGCGAGGTCCCGGACGCGGTGACAGTGGACGCCGTCACCCGATCACCCGCCGAGCGCGGTCGCCACGACGGCCACCGGAAGGGCCGGGCTCATGCTCCGGCCCGCGCGAACCGTTCGCTGCCGCCGGTCTTCTGTGCGACCCCCGTCTGCCGCTCGACCTGGCGCCGGATGTCGCGCATCGGCTCCACCGAGCGAACCCGCGGGATCTCGTCGAAGTTGTTGACCGGAGGCGGGGATGTCGTGAACCACTCCAGGGTGTTGCCCTTCCACGGGTCCGGTCCCGCGATCTTGCCGACCTTCAAGCTACGGGCCACATTGACGATGGTCAGCACGACGCCGACCCCGAGGATGAACGATCCGATCGTCGAGATCAAGTTATAAGTCGACCAGCCCAGGCCGGGCGGGTAGGTGTAGATGCGCCGGGGCATGCCCGACAGCCCCAGGGCATGCTGGACGAAGAAGGTGGCGTTGAAGCCAATGAACATGAACCAGAACGACAGCTTGCCCAGGCTCTCGCTCAGCATCCGCCCGGTCATCTTCGGGTACCAGTAGTAGATCCCGCAGAACACCGTGAACACGGATCCACCCATCAGCACGTAGTGGAAGTGGGCGACGACGAAGTAGGTGTCGTTGAGCTGCCAGTCGACCGGGAACACCGCCAAGAAGACGCCGGTGATGCCGCCGACGAGGAAGTTCGCAATGAAGCCGACGGCGAAATAGAGCGACGTCGTCATCACGATCGAACCGCGCCACAGGGTCGCGATCCAGTTGAAGATCTTGACGCCGGTCGGCACGGCGATCAGGAACGAGCTGAGCATGAAGAAGCCGAGCACGACGATCGGCACCGGCGAGGCGAACATGTGGTGCCCCCAGACAAGCAGGGCGAGGAAGGCGATCACCGCGGTCGCCGCCGCGATCGCCTTATAGCCGAAGATCGGCTTGCGGCTGAATACGGGGATGACCTCGGAGATGATCCCGAACCCGGGCAGGATCATGATGTAGACCTCGGGGTGGCCGAAGAACCAGAACAGGTGCTGCCACAGCACCGGGGAGCCGTGCGCCGACGGGTCGAAGAAGTGGGTTCCGAAGTGGCGGTCGGTGAGCAGCATCGTGACCGCCGCGGCGACCACCGGCAGCGCGATGATGAGCAGGATCGCGTAGACCAGCAGCGTCCACACGAACAGCGGCAGCCGGTTCCAGGACATGCCCGGCGCGCGCATGTTGACGATCGTCGCGTAGAAGTTGATCGCGCCGACGAGCGAGGAGATGCCGGTGATGTGGATCAGGAAGATCCAGGCGTCCTGGCCGCCGCTGGGTGAGTACAGCTTCTCCGACAACGGCGGGTAGCTCCACCACCCGGCCGAGGGCGGGTGCCAGAACAGCGTCGCGTAGAAGACCACGCCGCCGAACGCCAGCAGCCAGAAGGAGAGCGCGTTGAGCCGCGGGAACGCCATGTCGCGCGCGCCGATCATCAGGGGCAGGAAGTAGTTGCCGAATCCCGCCATCACCGGCACGACGAACAGGAAGATCATCGTCGTCCCGTGCAGCGTGAGCAGCTGGTTGTAGTGCTCGGAGGTGAGCAGCGTGTTGTTGGGAACGCTGAGCTGGAGGCGCATCAACAGCGCCTCGACCCCGCCCATGCAGAAGAACACGAACGTGAGGACCAGGTACATGATCCCGATCTTCTTGTGGTCGGTGGTCAGCACCCAGTCCAGCCAGCGCTTGCTCTTACGCGGGGTGGTCACCCCGTGCGCGATGACCTGCGGAACCGGTCTGAGGGCTGTTTGCGGGGGCGTCGTGGTCGCCATGGACTCAGCCTCCTAGGTCGCCCTGGGCGGTGAGCATCGAGCGCAGTTGGGTCACCTGCGCGTTCTGCTGGGTGATCATCTGCTGCTGCTGCGCGGCCCACGTCGTGTACTCGCTCGGGGTGACGACGTGCACGAAGGCGATCATCGCGGCGTGGTTGGTGCCGCACAGCTGGGCGCACTGGCCGCGGAACGTGCCGGTGTGCAGCGCCTTGAACCAGCTGTAGGTGGTATAGCCGGGAACCGCGTCGGTCTTGCCGCCCAACGAGGGGATCCACCACGAGTGGATCACATCGGTGGACTGAATGTCCAGGATCACCGTCGTGTGCTCGGGCACGACCATCGTCGTATACGAGTACGGCAGCTTTGAATTGAAGGAGTTGTTCAGGCACTGATTGCCGTACGTGTAGCGCCAGATGTACTGGCGGCCCTGGATGCAGACCGTCAGCCTCTTGCCGTTGGGCGGCGTCGGACGGTTCACCGACGCCGACAACTGAAGGCCGCCCGACCCGGAATTGGGCGGGTTGACGATGCTGGGCAGCTTGATGAAGGTGACCACGGTGAGCACGACCAGGATCAGGGCCGCGGCCACCGTCCACCCGATCTCCAGCTGGGTGTTGCCGTGGATCTGGGCCGCGACCGGGCTCTTCTTGGCGCGGAACTTGAAGACCGAGTAGACGAGCGCGCCCTCCACGACGACGAACACGAATGCCGCCACGTACAGGACGATCTTGTACAGCGACGCGATCTGGTTGGCGTTGGGCGAGCCGCCCGACTTGGGGGTGATGAAGTTGGCCAGCGCGTCGGGGGCGAGGACCAGCCAGCCGGCGAGCACGACACCGAGCATCGGAATCGCCTGCAGGCAGATGCTCCGCGCGCAGCGCCGGCGGCGGGAGTTGGCGGCGTTGGCGTCGTGTCGCAAGGCGCGCGGCATTCTATCTATCGGGGGGCTTGCCGGGTTCACCCGCGTGAGGTCGACACGATCGTCACGAGCGCGCCCCCGGGAGCTGGCGGAACTCCACAAGCCACACCACGGCGGCCGGTTTACCGGCCGCTTCAGACGTATTCCCGGGGCCCCTTCTTATACTCCCGCGACTTGCGCGTCTTGCCGGCCATCAGAGCGGGTGCCTTGGCTCTGGTCGCTGTCGGGGTCGCCGCGCCGCTGCTGCGCCGCCGCGTCAAGCTGCCACCGGCCGGGGTGCTCGCCGCCGCCGGGCTGGCCGTCCCGGCGCTGGCCGTCGCCGTCCCGCGCACCCGCGCCCGCGACGCCGCGCTGTGCATCCTGAACATGTGGGCCTACCTGGCCGCCTACGAGCTGCCGCACGACGATCACGAGCGCCAGGCCGCGCGGGTCCAGGTCGGCTATCCGATCGCGGTTGACCGCGTCCTCGGGCTCGGGGTGCCGCCGACGGTGCGCCTGCAGGCGCTCGCGGACCCCGACCACCTCAACCGTGTCGAGCGGCTTCTCGTCTGGTGTCATTGGGTGTGGTTCGCGGTGCCCCACGGCAGCCTCGCCTACGTGCTGTGGCGCCATCCCCAGAGGTTCTCGTCGGCGGCGGTGCGGATGTACGCCGTGTTCGACCTCGGCGCCGGCTTCTACTGGACGATCCCGACGGCGCCGCCCTGGTACGCGTCCCGGCAGGGGCGGCTGCTCGGAGCCAAGGGGGTGGCCGTCCGCCGGATGATGATCGAGTACGGGGAGCGTTTCTGGGGAGACCGCTGGACCGACCTCTACGATGTCCTCGCAGGCAATCCGCTTGCTGCCATGCCATCGCTGCATTTCGCCACATCGCTGATGGCCGCCCACCTGCTCGGGGAGGTGGGGCCGGTGGCGGGCGCCGTCGGCTGGTCCTACGCCGCCCTGCTCGGCCTCGCCTTGGTCTACCTCGGCGAACACTACGTGGCCGATCTGTTGGCGGGCGCGGCGCTGGCCGAGGTCGTGCGCACGCAGGCCCCACGTCTCACCCCCGGGGCGCTGGCCGTCGCCCGCGGGTTGGGGTCGCTCGAGCGGAAGCTGGCGGCCGGCTGACGTGGCCACCTCCACCGCAGGCGCTGACGGACGTGACGTTAGGTCGCCGCCCACCGAGGAGATGCCGCGGGTGGTCCTCACCCGCCGGCGGCTGTGGGCCTCGCTGATCTTCGTCGCCTCCACGGTCGCGTTCCTGTACTTCGTGCTCCCGAAGCTGCTCGGCTTGCGCGACACCTGGAACCGGCTGCAGAACGGCAACGACTGGTGGCTGATCCTGGCGGCGATCCTCGAGTGCTGCTCGTTCGTCGGCTACGTGGTGCTGTTTCGGGGCGTGTTCGTTCGCGGCGACACACGGATCGGCTGGCGGGCCAGCTACCAGATCACGATGGCCGGACTCGCTGCCACGCGGCTGTTCGCGGCGGGTGGCGCCGGCGGCATTGCGCTGACGGCGTGGGCGCTGCGGCGGGCAGGAATGCAACCGCGCCTCGTCGCCTGCCGGATGATCGCGTTCCTGGCGGTGCTCTACGGGGTGTTCATGGGTGCCCTGGTGGTGGGCGGTCTCGGACTCTACGTCGGCATCTTCCCCGGTCAGGCGCCGTTTGCGATCACCGTCGTGCCGGCGATCTTCGGGGCGATCGCGATCGCGATCTTCCTCGCCGTCTCGTCGCTGCCTTCGGACTTCGACCGGCTGGTCGCTCGCTGGGGTCGCGGCGGCCGGCTGGGACGGTTGGCCCAGCACGTCGCGGCGGCGCCGGCGGCGGCGGCCAGCGGGGTGCGGATCGCGATCGGTCTCCTGCGCGCGCGTAACTGGTCGCTGCTGGGCGGCGTCGCCTGGTGGGGCTTTGACATCGCCGTCCTGTGGTCCTGCTTTCACGCCTTCGGTGGCTCGCCCCCGCCGGCGGTGGTGGTGATGTCGTATTTCATCGGGATGATCGGCAACGTGCTCCCGTTGCCCGGCGGGATCGGCGGCGTGGACGGCGCCATGATCGGTGCGTTCTCCGCCTTCGGGATCTCGGCGCCGCTGGCGGTGGTGGCGGTGCTCGCCTACCGGGCGTTTGCCTTCTGGCTGCCGACGATCCCGGGTATCGTCGCCTATCTGCAGCTTCGCCGCACCGTGCAGCGGTGGCGCACCGAACGAGCCCCAAGCTATACTTAATGAAGTGATGGAACAGCGTATCGAGAACGTGATCATCGTCGGCAGCGGACCCGCCGGATACACGGCAGCGCTCTACACCGCCCGCGCCGAGCTCGATCCGCTGGTGGTCGAGGGCTTTGCCTGGGGCGGACTTCTGCAGCAGACCACCGATGTCGAGAACTACTCCGGCTTCCCCGAGGGGATCACCGGGCCCGAGCTGATGCAGCACATGCGCGACCAGGCCGAGCGCTTCGGTGCGCGGCTGGAGACCGACGACGTCACCGGCTTAGAGCTCTCTCGTGACGGCAGCGAGCCACACAAGGTGTGGGTGGGCGACGATCTGCACCTCGCCCGAGCAGTGTTGCTGGCGATGGGTGCCCAGCACCGCAAGCTGGGCGTGCCCGGCGAGATGGAGCTGTCGGGCCGTGGCGTCAGCTACTGCGCCACCTGCGATGCCGCGTTCTTCAAGCAGGCTCCGACATTGATCGTCGGCGGCGGGGACTCCGCGATGGAAGAGGCGATGTTCCTGGCCAAGTTTGCCGCCAAGGTAGCGATCGTGCACCGCCGCGACGACTTCCGGGCGTCGAAGATCATGCTCGAGCGGGCTCGCGCGATCCCGAACATCGAGTGGGTGACGCCCTATGTGGTGGAGGAGTTTCTCGCCGGCGACAACAAGTCGCTCTCGGTGGCGCGCTTACGCAACACTGTCGACGGATCCGAGCGCCAGCTTCAGATCACCGGGGCGTTCATCGCGGTCGGCCACGATCCCCAGTCCCAGCTCGTCGAGGGCCAGATCGAGACCGACGACGGCGGCTACGTGATCACTCAGGGCCGCTCGACACTGACCAACGTACCCGGGGTGTTCGCGGCCGGCGACCTCGTCGACCACACCTACCGCCAAGCGGTCACCGCCGCCGGTTCGGGCTGCCAGGCGGCGCTCGACGCCGAGTGGTACTTGCGCGACACGGCGCCTTTTGACAGCGCGGCGCGGGTCGCCGCAAGCTGATACAGCGCGTCTGAAGTGTCTTGTCGTTTGAGAGCCTTCTCGAGGACTTGGTAAGCGGTCTTGGTCCAGACGAACGGGGCGGCGCGTTCGTTGTAGCCGTCTAGCGCCCACCTCCGGACGGTGGGTGCCGGCCGACGCCTGGTTGATGCAATGCCGGGGCCACGGTCCTCAGCAACAGCACCGCCGCTCCGGTCCGGCCCGCCACACCAGGATCCACAGCGCGTCACGTGTTCACTCCTGGGAGTCGAGCGACGACCGTGGATCTGGGAGCAGCCCCTCGAGCATCTTCAGGAGGCCCAGCCAGCCGGAGAACTCTCGAGTGGTTCCATCACTCGCGCGAGCGCGGCCGATGAGCGACTCGTCGATCACCTCTACCTCGAGCAGGATTCGGACCGGGCTGGCGGCCATGTGGCGATGATGAATCGGCCGA
>CAWHMI010000007.1:0-302232 GCA_963830395.1 uncultured Actinomycetota bacterium | reverse complement strand
AAGCGATGGTCGACGCCGAAGTGACCGGCGGGGAACGCACGATCGCCTTCGTGGGACCTGATCCGTCGCGAGACCAGAGATTGGCGAATTGCGGGAGCTGACGGAGTACCTCGCTCACACCTGCTTCCCTGAGATCGCGGTACCTCAGGCGACAGCTGACCTGGTCGATGTCCGCGGCAACGGCGGGGCACGGCTTTTGCTCGGCCGGGCGGTTGCCGGCCGAGGCGACGGCGCGTCAGGACGCGTTCTGGCAGATGCACGACGCGTTGTTCGCCGACCGGGGCCGGCTTGAGGGCCCGCACCTGTGGGACACGCGCCGAGCGCCTGGGTCTGGACGTCGAGCGCTTCGAGGTCGACAGACGATCGGACGTGGTGCGTGACGGCGTCCGAGACGACTTCCGGGGGCGAGGCAGGGGTGGCGACAACGCCGACGCTCTTCGCGGCGGGCGAGCGGCACACAAGCCCGCTCGACCTCGCCACTCTCGAGCGCCTGATTTAGCAGCCCTCGTAGGCCAGCTCCCCGGCCCGCGCCATCGCCGCGGCCGCGCGCTTCTCGGACTGCACGACCAGTGCGGCGACCACGATCGCGGCGGCGACCAGGCCAGCGGCGATCAGGAACGCCAGGTGGTACCCGCTGGTCAGCGCCTGCGCGTGCGCGGTGCCGGCGTGTGCCAGGTGGTTGCTGCGCGAGGTGGACACCGTCGCCAGGACTGCCAGGCCCAGCGCCCCGCCGACCTGCGCGGCGGTGTTGACCAGGCCCGAGGCCAGGCCGGCGTCGCTCGGCGTCGCGCCTGACATCGCCAGCCCCATCAGGGCGGGGAAGCAGAGGCCCATGCCGGTGCCGGTCAGCAGCAGCGCTGGCAGAACGTCGCGTACGTAGGAGCCGTCGACCGGCGTCTGGGCGAACAGCACCATGCCGGCGACCATCAGGCCCAGCCCCGGGAACTGCATTGTGCGGCCGCCGAACCGCTGGATCAGCTTCTCCGAGTAGCGCAGCGAGAGAGTGCCCATCACGATCGTGACCGGCAGGAACGCCAGGCCGATCTGCAGCGCGTCGTAGCCGAGCACTCGCTGCAGGTAGAGCGAGCCGAGGAAGAACATCCCGAACATCCCGGCCACGGTCAGCAGCTGGATGAGGTTTGCGCCGGTCATGTTGCGCGAGCGGAAGATTCGTAGCGGCATCAGCGGTGTGGCGGCCTGCGCCTCGCGGGCAACGAACGCGGCCAGCAGGGCGAGCGAGACGGCGCCGAGGATCAGCGTCGTCGACGCGCTCCAGCCGTCCTCGGCCGCGGGCTTGACGATCGTGTAGACGCCGACCATCAGCGCGCCCGTGATGAGCGCGGCGCCCGGCAGGTCGGCGCCTTTGCTCAGGCCGATGCCCTCGTCGGCGGCCAGCAGCCGGCGGACGAATATCCCGGTCGCGATGCCGATCGGGATGTTGATGAAGAAGATCCAGTGCCAGTCGATGGCCTGGGTGAGCACGCCGCCGGCAAGCAGGCCGACCGAGCCGCCCGCCGAGGCGACGAACGCGTACACACCGATCGCCTTCGCCTGCTCCCGCGGATCCGGGAACATCGTCACGATCATGCCGAGGATGACGGCTGAGGTCATCGCGCCACCGATGCCCTGCACGAACCGCGCCGCGATCAGCCACACCTCACTCTGCGCCAGGCCGCACAACGCAGAGGCGCCGGTGAACAGCGCGAGCCCGGCCAGGAAGATGTTCCGGCGACCAAGCAGGTCACCAAGGCGCCCGGCGAGGAGCAGCAGCCCGCCGAACGAGATCAGGTACCCGTTCACGACCCACGCGAGACTGGAGGTCGAGAACCCGAGGTCGTCCTGGATGGACGGAAGAGCGACGTTCACGACGGTGACGTCGAGAACAATCATCAGCATTCCCAGGCAGAGGACGTAGAGAGCGATCCAGCGGGAACGGTCGGCGGTCATGTCGGTCCTTTCCTTCGGCATTTGAACTTTCAGACCGGAGTCGGAGCCAGAACTCGTCGCTCGACATGTCGAGAAAGAGAAATCGGCTCCGATCTCACCGCGAACCCCCGAAAGGAGCGACGTCGTGAAGTACATGCTGCTGATCCACCACAACCCCAACTTCATGGAGGACCCACCAGAGCCGATGGACCAGATCGGGGCAGAGGTCGGGCGCCTGATCGACGAGCTGACGGCCTCCGGCGAATGGGTCGGAGGCGAAGGCCTAGCCGACGTCTCGCAGGCGAAGGTCGTGCGCGTGCGCGACGGCGTCCCGGTCGTGACCGACGGGCCCTACCTCGAGGCCAAGGAGCATCTGGCCGGCTACTGCATGATCGACTGCGACTCGCTGGACCGCGCGCTCGCGGTCGCGGCGACGTGGCCCGACGCGCGCTGGATGGGAATCGAGGTGCGGCCAGTGATGACCCCCGGCGGAGAGGAGATGTGAGCATCGAGGAGCAGCTACGCGGGCTGGCGCCGCGCGTCCTCGGGACGCTCGTCCGCCGCTACGGAAGGTTCGACGCGTGCGAGGACGCCGTGCAGGAGGCGATCCTCGACGCGGCGCTGCAATGGCCGCGCGAAGGCGTGCCGGCCAATCCACGCGGCTGGCTCCTCACCGCCGCGCAGCGGCGGCTGATCGACGAGCTGCGCAGCGAGAGTGCACGCCGCCGGCGCGAGGAAGGCCTGGCGCGCGAGCCGCCGCAGGGCGAGGCGGCCGACGAGGACGACACGCTGGAGCTCCTGTTCATGTGCTGCCACGAATCGCTGACGCCTGCCTCGCAGGTCGCGCTGACGCTGCGCGCCGTCGGCGGGCTGACCACTGCAGAGATCGCGAGTGCGTTCCTAGTTCCGGAGGGCACGATGGCGCAGCGCATCAGCCGGGCGAAGGCGACGATCCGCGCCGCGGGCGCTCGGTTCGCGCCTCCCGCGCCCGAGGCGCTGGCCGTCGTCCTCCACGTCCTCTACCTGATCTTCAACGAGGGCTACATGGCGAGCTCCGGCGCGCAGGTGGCCCGCGTCGAGCTGAGCACCGAGGCGATCCGCCTGACGCGCGAGGTCCACCGCCGGCTCCCGGACGACGGCGAGGTGGCGGGGCTGCTTGCGCTGATGCTCCTGAGCGACGCCCGCCGGCCGGCGCGCGCCCGCGCGGACGGAAGCCTCGTCCCGCTCGCCGAGCAGGACCGCTCGGTCTGGGACCGCGCCAAAATCGCCGAGGGCGTCGCGCTGGTCGAGGAGTCGCTGGCGAGCAAGCCGGGAGGCCCCTACCAGCTTCAGGCCGCGATCGCCGCGATCCACGACGAGGCGCAAAGCGCGCGGGAGACCGACTGGCGGCAGATCCTTGCCGTCTACGAGATCCTCGAGCGCGTCTCACCGGGCCCGATGGTCACGCTCAACCGAGCCGTCGCGGTCGCGATGGTCCACGGTCCGCGCGCGGGACTGGAGTTGCTGGAGACGCTCGACGAGCCGCTGCGCGACCACCACCGTCTGGCGGCCGTGCGCGCCCATCTCCTCGGAATGGCCGGCGACGAGGCCGGCGCCCGCGCGGCGTACGAGCGCGCCGCTCGCCTCACCACGAGCATTCCGGAGCGACGGTATCTCGAGGCGCGAATGGCTGCTCTGTAGCGGTTCGGATCCGGAGACAAAGCGATGTGAACCCGCCGACCGAAGGCGGGGAGGAATAACACCATATGTCTGACGCCGTGAAACGCGTCTCCGCGGAGATCTCGGGAAGCGAGATCTCCGGTTCGCGCGACTTTCAGGCAGACCCCGCTTTGGCGTCAGGACGCGCATCCGGCACCAGCTGGGCCAGCCCCGCTTCGCGCGGTGAGCAAGGTATCCGTCGCAGTTTTTTCCAACGGCTGCGTGTGAGCGGCAGTAACCATGTCCCGAAATATGTCCCGAACTCGGCATTTCTCACCCCAACTCGGGACACCTCAGAACACCTAAAAGCCCTGCACAGAAGTGAATCGTGTCTTCCGGACACGGACTTGTAATGAAGGGGTTTCCGGTTCGAGTCCGGAGGCGGGCTCTGTAAAGTGGCTGGAAACCCGGGCGGACGGCTCCTACGGTCGTCTCCAAGAAGCCCTCGAGCTCGCCAAGGAGAACCTCGCGCTCGTCATCGTGGACCTCCAGCTGCACGTCGCCACCAGCGCCCCGCATTCCGGTCAGAACTGACGCACACCTCGCTATGGCGCGGCGATCAGGCCGTCAAGCTCCCGAGTGCGGGCCTTGTTTCGCTCCCGCCGGCCGATTGGTGGCGACGACGATGCGGTGACGAGACCTCGGCAAGGCGCGGCTCGCGAGTAGGCTCGCTGCGTGCTGGAATTGGACCGGGCCGGTGCGGTGCTGCCGGTCCGTGGGAGCGGCAACACCGATCAGCGCCGGGCTCAGGCGAAGTAGTGACCCTGTTCCACGTCTTCGATCCAGCCGGGATGGATCGGCTCCCAACCCAGCAGCTCGCGGGTCCGGTCGTTGGAGGTCGGGTTGTCAAACCCGGCAAAGGCGGCGAGAAAGCCGAGGTACTCCGGCGCCTCCTCACCCGTGATGCTCTTGGTCTCGACGCCCAGCTTGCCGGCGATCGTCTTGGCGATCACCTTGCGCGCAATGCCCGTGTCGCCGACCCCGTGGAATGTCGAGCCCGCGGGGCCGTTCTCGAGCGCCAGGCGGTAGAGCACGCCGACGTCATAGGTGTTGGCCGCCGGCCAGCGGTTCGAGCCGTCGCCGACGTAGGCCGCCACCCCATGCTCACGCGCAAAGCCGATCAGGGCATGAGTGAAGCCGTGATGATCGAGGTCGGAGTGGACCATCGGTGCCAGCCGGACGACCGAGGAGCGCACCCCCTGATTCGCCAGCGCGATCGTGTAATTGGCCGCGTCGACCCGTGGCCCACCCTCTGACTGGTCGTCCTCGGTGCCGGGCCGGCCGCTAATCCCGGCCATCGCGAGCATCAGGGTGCCGCCCGTGGTCACGAAGGGCTTGTCGCTGCCGATCAGCGTCTCGCCGATCGCCTGGATGGCCGAGAAGTCCGAGCCGACCGCGCCCATGAAGTCGCCGGTGCGCATCGCGTCATGCTTGAAGGCGAGGTGGATCACGCCATCGGCCTCAGCGGCGGCCTGGCGGAGACCGTCGAGGTCGTCGAGGTCTCCGCGACGGACCTCGCCACCGAGCGCGGCGACGGTCTCGGCGGAGGCGTCGGAGCGGGCCAGGCCTACCACCTGGTGGCCATTGTTGACAAGTTCGGGGATGACGGCCGAGGCGATGTGGCCCGACGCGCCGGTTACGAATACGCGCATGTTGACTCCAGTGGGATCGGAGATGTCACTTGGTGTCATGACGTTAGCACCCTCACGTCACCTAGTGCCATCAACTACGCTCGAAGCGTATGCCGCGCTGGAAGCCAGATGCCGCCGGCCGTCTGTTCACAGAGGCGATCACACTGTTCGCCCAGCAGGGCTATGACGAGACGACGGTCGCCGAGATCGCGGAGCGGTCAGGACTGACCAAGCGCACCTTCTTTCGCTACTTCTCCGACAAGCGCGAGGTGCTGTTCAGCGGCTCGGCGGAGCTCGAGCAGGTCTGGGTCGACGGTGTCAAAGACGCCGTCGCGGACGCTACCCCGCTGGCGGCCGTCGACACCGGTCTCGACGCGGTCGCCGCGATGTTCGAGGAGCGCCACGACTTCGCCCGCATGCGGGCAGAGATCGTCGCCGCCAATCCAGAGCTGCAGGAACGCGAGCTAATCAAGCTGCAGAGCCTGGCCGCGGCGATCACGCGGGCGTTGCTCGACGGCGGCGTCCCCGAGCACGCCGCCACCCTGGCCGCCCAGGCGGGCGTGACCGTGTTCCATGTCGCCTTTGGCCGCTGGGTGCAGCAGGATGACCCGGCAGCGTTGCGGCGACTCATGGACGAGTCGCTGGCGGAGCTGCGGGCCGTGACCGCGGTCTAGATGCTGACAGTCCCTACGACACGGCCCCGTTGAGACCGCGCCGACTCGCATCATCGAACGGGTCCGATCCGCCGAGGTCGCACGATCAAACGACCCCGACGGCCGCCGAGCCCAGAACGCCCCGAGGACGCGGGGGCGTGGGTCACGATGTGGCACTCCAACTCCGGACCGGACGACCTGGATTGCCTAGTGGGCCTGTTGGCGACGGCTCTGATGATCGACCGCTCCGCCGCCAGTCGCCTGATCAGCTCATGCGTGCAGCAGGGCTGCATCCAGCGCGTCGCATCACAGGCAGACGGCAGAAGTGCCGCCCTGCGCCTGACCGAGCACGGCAGGCTCGTCCTCGCCCACTCCCGACACCAACAACGCCAAGCATTTGAATACATCACCCGCGACCGGCCAGAAGCGGAAAGGCTCGAGCTCGCGCGCCTCCTGCCCAGATACGTCGGTTCGGCCACTTCTCACGCGCCCGGCACTGACTAGGCCGCGCCACGAGCAGGACCCCCTCGGCCGTCTCGAGGTCGACGTCCGGTATTCGATCGGCAACCGAGCGACGCTCTAGCTGGGACCGTCGTGTCGCTACCGTCGAGCGCATGACGATCCAACGCATGGACCACGTGGGCATCGTGGTCGACGACCTCGCGGCCGCGACGGCGTTCTTCATCGAGCTCGGACTCAAACTGCAGGGCGAGGGGCCAGTCGGCGGCGGTTGGGTCGACCGCGTGGTGGGGCTGGAGGGCGTCCGGGCGGAGATCGCGATGGTGCAGACCCCGGACGGCCACGGACGGCTCGAGCTGACCAAGTTTCACGCCCCGCCGGGCCACGAGGGCGACCGGCACGCGCCCGCGAACGCCCCGGGCATCCGCCACGTCGCATTCGCCGTGGACGACATCGAGGCCGTAGTCGCTAGATTGCGAGCCCTCGGCGCGGAGCTCGTCGGCGAAGTGGAGCGCTACCAGGACCGCTATCGGCTCTGCTACGTCCGCGGCCCGGCGGGGATCATCGTCGAGCTGGCGCAGCAGGTCGGCTGACGGCTGGAGCCGCCCCCCGCCCCCCGCCCGGCGCCCGCCGCACCACCGTGGGCGTTCGTCTCGGGGCAGGGCTCTCGACCGAGACGCCTAACCCGCGCTCCCGAAGGTTTTCGTCGACGACGGAGCACCGCCGCGCGGAACGGGACCACAATGGGGTGGTGACTGAGCCTGTCGTGGAGTGGAGCGAAATGCCTCCCATCTCTCCCGAACAGGTTCGTCTGCGCGCCGTGATCCTCGAGCTGCTCGAGCGCCGCGGGCCCGGCAAGACGATCTGCCCCTCCGACGCTGCCCGGTCGCTGGCCGGCAAGGACTTCCGCCCGCTCATGGACTCGGCCCGCGCCGCCGCTGCCGAGCTCGTCGACGCCGGCGAGATCGAGGTCACCCAGCGCGGCGAGGTCGTTGACATCGCCCAGGCGCACGGGCCGATCCGCCTGCGCCGCCGAAGCGGGTGAGGGCGGTCTGAGCCCGAACGCCAGATAGAGTGGCGAGAGCGATGTCGTTTTTTCCGCCGCCTCGTACGCAGCTTGATGAACAGGTTGTCGAAGCGCACCAGCGTGAGGTTGAGCAGAAGGGTGAGCACGCCCGGCAACATGGAGAGATGTCTCGGCCAGGTGTCGTCCGCCGTCTCATGGATCGTGCTCGCGCCGCTCTGGCGGCCCGCCGGTCAGACAACTGATTTTTTCGCGCAGGTCAGACTGCAGCGCTAATCACCGGGCTGCCATACGGCCTGATCCGCGATGGCGCAGGACTTGCTCCGCCGCGGCCGGCGTGAGAGCAGCGGCCGTACGCTGGTGGCTGGTCAGGCGAAGAAGTCGCTGCGGCGAGAAGCGCGGGCTGAGGCCCGCCACGACGTCTACAGGTCGTATCGTGCCGGCGCGTCCAGCGCGTCGCCGAGGGCGCTCGACCCGCTCAGGAGGCTGAACGCTCTCAAACCTCCGGCCCAAACGCTCCAGTTGCAAGGCATCGCCAAGCACGAAGTCAGCGTCTATTCCGCGGTCCGCCGCCTCCGCCCGCGCGATCGACACTGCGGCCTCGACCACATCGACTCCTAGAACGTGGAGCCCGAGCGGGGCATCGGGCGGGTGAGCGGCGACGTGAAGAGCGTTCGCGCCCGTCCCGCAACCGGCATCGAGCACCACGCCGACGAATGCGCCTGTTCTCGCCAGGCGCAGTATCGCTGGCTGTGGCCCCCCAATGTCCCAGGGCGCCGCGCCACCGAGATACGACGCATCCCAGGGTTGACCCGCCCGCCGCTCATGACTGGTGGGCTGCCGCCCGCGGTACGGATCGTCGGCTCTGACTCCCGTCTGCTCGGACACCGTCTCTTCTGCCCCGTGACCGGAGGTGGCCTCTGGCGCCACGGCCCGGCCCGCGGCTACGCCGGCTCCCGTGCCGCTAGCTCGGCTGGCGTAACAGTCTCGATCCGGGCGGCCAGCATCCACTGGTTGCCGAACGGATCACCGAGGCGGCCGCCGCGCTCGCCGTAGAACTGGTCGGCGAGGGGGTAGACGACCTCGGCGCCCGCGCGCACGGCACGATCCCACGCGGCGTCGACGTCGGGCCAGTAGGTGCACAGCAGCGCGTTGAACTGGTCGTCCTGCGCGTCCTTGACCATCACGACCGAGTCGCCGATTAGCAGCTCGGCGTGGACGAGCGTCCCGTCGGACATGTGATAGCGCTCGCCAAGCTCCTTGGCGTCGAACGCGGCCTTGTAGAAGTCGATCCCGGCCGCACCATCGCTGAGCGCGAGCCGCGGAGTGACCGTGTGGAGATGCTCGGGCACCGGTCTGACCGTCCGTTCGCGCTCAGCCAGGCCGGGTTGCTGATAGATCCCGATCACGTTCCCGGCCGGGTCGCGAACGTGCCCCACGCGCTCGCCGGGCGCCACATCTTCGTTCAGCACCTCGCCGCCGGCGGCGCGGACGGCCGCGAGCGCCGCCTGGAGGTCGGCGACCATGATGTGGATGATGATCCCGGGCTCGGCCGACGGCGGCCGGCCGGTGACCCACGAGCCGCTCACCTCCTTGACCGCGTCGTCGAATGCGATCGCGCCGTCGCTGCGGGTGCGCAGCTCCCAGCCGAACCCATCGCGGTAAAAGCGCGAGGAACGCTCGACGTCAACCGCAGGGATTTCGAGATAGCAGATCTTGCCGGTTGCGAGTGTGGGAGGTTGGTGCGTCATGCTGATTTAATATACACGTAAATCAATGTCGGCGAGATCACCCACGCACCGCTCGTCGGAGGGGTCGCCAGGCGGCGGATCCGCCAAGCGCCCCACGGGTCGACCGCCGAACGGCGATCACGAATCGGCGTTGGAGCTGACGGCCGATCGGCCCCGCGGTCGCCCGCCGACGATCGATCGCGGAGCCGTGCTCGACACGGCGCTCCGGCTGCTCGACGCCGAGGGCGTCGAGGCGCTGACGATGCGCCGGCTCGCGAGCGAGCTCGGCGTGTCCGCGATGGCGCCCTACCGGCACGTGGGCAGCAAGGACGAACTGCTGATGGTGCTCGTCGACCGCCTCGCCGCCCGGCTCGTGTACCCCCCACGGCCCCCGGACCCGAAGAGCGCGATGCTGGTGCTGTGGTCGACGATCTACGACAGCCTCGCCGAGCACCCCTGGGTCCCTGAGGTGCTCGCGCGCCGCCGGATGATGGCGCCGTCGGTCCTCGGCGCGATCGAAGAGATCCACGCGACGCTGCGTGACGCCGGTCTGTCGATCCAGGAGGCGGTCCGCGCGTACCGCCTGATGTGGAACTTCACGCTTGGCTCGCTGCTCGTGCGCGCCGGCGCCAGCTCCGAGCGCCCGAGTCAGCAGCGGGAGCTTCGCGGCACGCCCGATCCCGAGCGCTACCCGACACTGGCGGCGGCCGCCGCGGCGTGGACGGCGGCGCACGACCGCGACACCTACCGCGAAGATCTCGGGGCGCTCACCGACGTGTTGCTGACGAGCACGCACCCGTCAGGCACCGGTTCCTCGCCGCAGACGCGGCGCCGATGAATGCCGACCCGTCGAAGGTCGTGAACGCCGCGCTGCCGGCAAGGTCTGGCGGCTTCCCTCGCGGTCCGGCAGATCTCGGTAGCAGCAGTCTGGGCGTCGCTACCGGCCGGATTGTCTTGATCCTTTAGCGTTGGAGCGGCGTGTCGGCGGGCGACTATGTCCTCGGTGTGGTGCGACTGGTGCTGCTGGTGGTACCGGCTGTCGGCGCGTGTCGTTTGGTGCACAGCAGGTTGCTGTGGAGGGTCGCCCGTTCGCTGGGGTGCCTGATCGAAGTGGTCCTGACGGTTGGCGTGCTGGTCGTCGGCAGCGAGCTGCTGGGTGTCATCGGGGTGGATCGGTGGTGGACGCTGACGCTGCTGATCTGGGTCACGAGTCTGCTCGCTGTCGGGGTAGTGCGCAGACTGCGCCCGGACGTCGTTCCAGCGAAGGATGCCGGGTGGGCGGATGGCCTGAACACGGCGGCGCAGCGGGGCCTTTGGTCAGGCGTGGCGGCGGCGGCGGTGGCTGTGGTCTTCAGCCAGTGGGTGTTGCTGACTGCCGACGCGTACGGCGATGGGATTCTGAGCTTTGACTCGCTGTGGTATCACCTGCCGTTCTCGGCGTTCTTTGCACAGACCGGGTCGGTCAGCCGTGTCCTGTTCACCCAGGCCGACCCGTTTGTCGCTTACTACCCAGCGAACTCCGAGCTGCTGCACACCGTGGGTCTGCTCGCGATCGGCAGCGACCTGCTGTCCCCCGGGTTGAACCTCGTCTGGCTGGCGGTGGCTCTGCTCGCCTGCTGGTGCTTTGGCCGGCCGTGGCAGATCGAGCCCGTCACGTTGACTGCCGGCTGTCTGATCATGGGTGTGCCGATCCTCGCCGCCGGTCAACCAGGGTCGGCGTTTAATGACATCTTCGGGCTGGCGTTTCTGATGGCAGCGGTCGCGCTCACCGTCCGGCCGGGCTCACTGCCTGCCAGTGTCGGCTCACCAGAGGCTGCGAGTGCCGGTAGCTCGCGGGCACAGCCGCCGCCGATGATCCTGATCGTCTGCGGTGTTGCCCTCGGTCTGTCACTCGGGACGAAGGTCACGTTCGCCGCACCCGCAGTCGTGATCGCCTGCGCCACGGCCCTAGCGTCACCGGCCGGATCGCGCCTGCGAACGCTGCTACTCGTGGGGGCTCCGTGCCTGCTGGTCGGCGGCTGGTGGTATCTCCGCGCGACCCTGGACACCGGCAACCCGCTAGGTCTGCGAGTGCACGTGGGACCGATCGTGCTGCCCGGGCCCAGATCCCCGTTGGCCGACACCGCCAGCCAGACGGTCATCTCAGCGCTCAGCAAGCCCGACCTGTGGAGCTCGCGCCTGGCGCCCGGGCTCAACTACGCCCTCGGCCCGCTATGGCCCGCGCTCATCCTCGGCGCGATCGCCGGGCTCATCGTGACGCTTGCGATCCCTCGCGTGCCTACGGCGTTGCGAGTGACTGCGGCTGGTGGCGTCATCGCCGTGCTGGCCTACCTGGTCTTCCCCACCGGCGCGTCAGCGATCGAGCAGCAGACACGGCTGTTCGCTGTCAACCTGCGCTACGCAACACCAGCGATCGCGATCGGGCTACTGCTCGCCGTGACCATCCTCAGCGACCGCCGCCCCCAACTAGTCACGGCGATGGCGGTCCTGATGCTCGCGGTGCTGTGCGCGACCCAGCTCCAAGCACAACTGTGGCCCCGCCAGACAGCACGACACGCCGCCTTCCTGATCGCCGCTGCCGTCGTCGGGCTCGCCCTATGGGCGCTGGCTCGGACCCAGCCGCAGTCAACCACGCGGCGTGCCGGTCTCGTCGGCGCAGCGATCCTCTGCGTCATCTCGGGCTTCGCGGTGCAACGCCACTACTTCGCGCGGCGCTACCTCTCCTCCGTGGACTCCGCGACCCCCCTGGGTCAGATCGACCGCTGGGCACAAGAGGTCTCACACACGTCAATCGCGCTGTACGGGACCGTTGAGCAGTACCCGCTCTACGGCGCGCGCGACACCAACCACGTCCACTATCTCGGCCAACCCGCAGCCGACGGCGGATATCAGCCGATCACGACGTGCACCGCCTGGCGCCACGCCCTGCACCATGGCCGATACCGGTACCTCGTCCTGACCCCAGCACCAACCGCCGCGATTCCCCCCATCTGGACCACGGACGACCGCGCCGCAACCCAGATCCTGCAGCCAGCACCCGGCTACGACGTCTTCGCGCTCAACCCCGCCACCACACCCACCCTCTGCTAGGCGATCGACCGTCGGCGAACATTCGAGCACCGCGGCAGGCCATTCACGTCATCCGGCGAGAGGTGTCTCTCTCGGGTGTCCGCGGCGGCTAACACAGCGCTCCGCTTCCTGAGAGGGGCTCGACCTCGCGTCGCACGCACCTGAAAGCAGCAGCGGGCCGAGGTAGGGCCAGCGGGTCGTTGTGATCAGCGGTCCTTCGCCGTCGGGAGCGCGTCGAGGGTCGCTTGCAGGATCGGCTCGCGGTAGTCGGCGTCTCCTGGGATTTTGGCGGTGGCGGCGACCATGTCGAGGATCTGCTCGAGGGTGAGGTCGGTCCGGACCTCGCCGGATTGCTGGGCCGCGCGCAGGAGGGGGCGGCTGGCGTTGAGCACGCGTGCGTACCCCGTTTCGAATACGGGATCGTCCCGGTCTGCGTGTTCGAGCAGTTCGGCGGCGACATATCGTTTGCTGGTGAAGTAGGCGTAAAAGCGGCGCAGCCACGCCACGAGGATCGCGGCGGGGCTGTCGCCGGTGATCGTCGCGGCTGCCGTGCACACCGCGTCGATCTCATCGACGTAGAGCGCCTCGAGCAGCTCGCGTCGGTTGGCGAAGTTGCGGTACAGCGTGGCCGAGCCGACTCGGGCGCGGCGGGAGATTTCCGCCATCGAGACGTCGGCGTCAGGATCGGCGAACGCGGCCCGCGCCGCGTCAAGGATCCGCTCGCGGTTGCGCTCGGCGTCGATCCGTCGGGCTGCTCGCTGGGGCGTCGGTGGTCGTGCCATCGTTACTGAGGATCTCCGCTGTAGTCTCATGTGGGCACCCTGTCCGTTTGTTCTTGTGAGTCTACCCCACCCTCGGAGCGCGCGCGGCCGGCGCCGTCCGCCGCGACATCCTCAAGGAGCTCTCATGAGCCATACCCAGCCGGCGGCGCTCGACGTCGCCATCGGTACCCCCGTCCCGATCGTGTCGGTCTGGCCGGTCGGGCCCGCGGGCCCGGATCGAGGCGACGATTTGCAGGTGCGAGCGCCCGAGTCTAGGTGTAGTTCCTGAGTAGGTTGGTCCATCCGGGCCCCCTTGGAGGCTGAGAGCTGCCAAGCTACTCAGTCCAAGGAGGACGCCGGATGAAACTGCACCGTAACGCTGCGCTCAGTCTGAGAGGCCGCCGGGAGCTGTGCCGCCGGGTGGTCGAGGGAGAGCGGACGCTGAGCGCGGCGGCCGAGGCCGCCGAGGTCAGTGTCCGCTGCGCTCGCAAATGGGTCGGGCGCTATCGGGCTGAGGGCGAGGCCGGGCTGTTGGATCGCTCATCAGCGCCGCGCACGATCTCGCATCGCACCAGCGAGCAGCGGGTGCAGGCCATCGCTGCGCTGAGGCGGCTGCGATTTACCGGCCCCGAGATCGCCGAATGCTTGGGCATGGCGCTCTCGACCGTCTCGGGAATCTTGACGCGAATCGGGATGGGCAAGCTCGGCCGTCTCGGCTTGGAGCCAGCCCAGCGCTACGAGCGAGCTCGGCCCGGCGAGCTGATCCACATCGATGTCAAGAAACTCAGACGGATGACACGCCCCGGATGGCGCGCCTGGGGATCGCACGCGGCTCGATCCCACCAGCCTGGTTACAAAGGCCAGCAAGCCGGCTGGGAGTTCGTCCACATCGCGGTTGACGACTGCACCCGCTTGGCCTATGCCGAGGTTCTCTGCGACGAACGAGCCACCACCGCGATCGGCTTCCTGCGCCGAGCCGTCGCCTTCTACCAGCGACACGGCATCACCGTCGAGCAGCTCCTGACCGACAACGGCAACCCCTACCGCTCAGCGATCCACGCAATCGCGTGCCGCGCCCTAGCGATCAAACACCTCAGGACCCGCCCATACCGCCCGCAAACCAAGGCATTAGTTTCATAGTGCACCTCGTTGGGATGGTTGGGTGGGTTCTCGGTCACGCAGGCGCCAGCCTTGGCGCACTGTGAGGCGGGGGTCGTCGGGATCGGGCGGGTCGAAGAGCCGCTCGTTCTTGTCGTTGGCTTTGTGGGAGGTGAGCAGTCCGGCGCGGTGCCAGGCCTTGATCGTGGTGGGGTGAACGTCGAGTCGTCGGGCGGTCTCGTCGATCGTGAGCAGACCTCGGGTGCGGAGTCGGTCGGCGTGGCTTGGGAGATCGTGGGCGCGGCGCAGGTGGACGACGATGGTTCTGGTGAACGGCTTGTTCATCCCGGTGTGGCGACCGGCGGCGTTGAGCTGTTGGGCGGTCTCGGCGTCGGTGTGGTTGTTGAGGAGCCCGTCGAGCATCGCGAACGTGTCGGGGTCGGTCTGGCGTGCTTGCCAGGAGTTGAGCGGGATCGGGATCGTGAGGCTGGTGGTCTGGCCGCCGCGGAAGCGGACGTGGAGGTGGATCTGGTCGCTCTTGTTGATGGTCACGTCCTCGATCAGCAGCCGGGCGATCCGTTTGCGTTCGCGGGCGGGTGTCGCGGGGTCTGACCACAGCTTCGGGAAGTCAGTCGCGAGCTCGCGGATCTGGCGCTTGCGCTTCTCGTCGAGCGCGGCGTTGGCGGCGTCGGTCTGGCGGTCGTATTCGTCTTGGGCGGCTTGCAGAGCACGGAGCGCGTCGTTCCAGTCAGCTTCGAGGGTGTCGGCGACGAGCCGGTTGTCGGGGTCGACTGCGAGGTAGCGGCGGCGGGCGAGGTCGGCGTGCTGGCGGGCGCGCTCGACGTGTGAGCGGCGGAGCTGGTCGGCTTCGCTGGCGCGGGCTTCGATTTCGGCTTGGACGGTGAGTGCGACCTCGAGCGCGAGCGGCGTGACGGTGTCGAGCAGCTGTTGGCTGATCGCGCGGTCGATGGTGTGACCCGGGATCGTGAGGCAGCGCGGTGCGTGGCGCTGGATGTTCTCGTCGACGCATTGATAGTCGGGCACGAGCGCGTCGCGGCGTTGGTGGTAGCGGACACTCAGCCGGCGACCGCAGCGGCCGCAGATGGCGAGCCCTTGCAGGAGCGCGGGACCTTCGCGGGCGGGACCGGCGGTACGATCGGTCCCGAGCGCCTGAGCGTTCACGGCGAGCTGTCGTTGGTTGTGCTCGAACTGCTCCCAGGTGAGGTAGCCGGGGTGCGCGTCGTGGATCAGAGAGGTCCATTGTTCGCGGGGCAGCTCCCGCGAGCTGGTCGTCCCGTTCGGTGCTTTGCGGGTCCGGCGTCGGCCATAGACGAACGCGCCGGCATATCTTGGGTTGTGCAGTGTCCTGAGCACGCGCCAATGGCTCAGCTCGTTCCACGCGAGCTCGCCGTTGCGTGCGCCTTTGCGGATCCGGCTGGGGAACAGCAGCCCGTCGCGGTTGAACGCATAGACGACCGCCCGCGCCGAACCAGTTCGGGCGAATGTCTGAAACAGGTGGCGCAGCGCGTCTTGAACGGCGCGGTCGGGGTCGAGCACGACCTTCCCGGCCGAGTCATAGACCAGCCCGACCGGCAGCGGCATCGGCAGCTCGCCACGGCGGGCCTTGGACAGGATCCCGCCCTGCAGCCGAGCGCGGATGAAGTGCAGCTCCGCCTCCGACATCGTGCCCTTGAGGCCGAGCAGCAGCCGGTCATTGAAGTCGCCCGGGTCATAGAGCCCATCCTCGTCGCAGATCAGCGTCCCCGCGAGCGCGCTGATCTCCAAGAGTCGGTGCCAGTCGGCGTTGTTGCGTGCCAGCCTCGAGACCTCGAGGCCGAGCACGATCCCGGCCTTCCCGAGACCGACGTCGGCCACGAGCCGCTGGAACCCCTCGCGGTCGGCGGCGCTCGCGCCGGACTGCCCCTGATCGTTGTCGATCACGGTGATCTGCTCGACCGGCCAGCCGAGCTGGATCGCGCGCTGCCGCAGCGCGTATTGGCGCTGCCCGGACTCGGTGTTGTCCTTGACCTGGCGCAAGGTCGATTGGCGCACATAGAGATACGCGGTTCGCGCCAAATGCTCGGCGGTGACCTTCGACGCGATCGTGGTGGCGCTCACGGGCGCTCACCTCCCGGCCACGCAACCCAGCGCCATGCTCGCCAAGACGCCGACGAGTTGATCGTTGTCTGCGGCGGGCGCGGCGATCGCCGGCCGGGCCGGTGCTGGTGTTGTGGTCTGCCAGGCGCGCGTCCACGCGACAACACCGCGGCGCTCGAGCAACGCGAGCCCGAGCCGCCATCCGGATGGATCGCCCTCGAGCGCCTGGGCACGCAGCTGCTCATAGCGCTCGACGTCCCGAGCGCCGGCGGCCGGCTCATCGGTCACCCTCGCTTTCCGCACGCTCCGCCCGCGTGAGCGCGCGCTCGACCGAGCGGCGATGCACTCGCACCCCGAACCGCTCCCCGATCAGTTCGACCAACCCCGCCGACGACAGCCCCGGGTCGACCGCACGACGCTCACGCGCGAACGCCACGACCTCAGGCGTGAGCTTGTGCGCCCCCCGGGGCCCCGGCCGCGCCGGCACGAGCGCCGCGAGCCCGCCCTCGTCCAACGCGCGCTCGGCCGCATAGAACGACGGACGCGAGAAACCGAACCCGGCCGCCGCCCGCCCGACCAGCTCACCATCGACCCGCGCCCGACGGACCATCTCGTACTTCACCTGGACCAGATCCCGCGCGTCGAGGAACTCCGCCGAGGAGAACCGCTCATCGCTCACCGCATCAGGCCGCGGATTCAGGCTCCGCTCCGCCCGCAACGCCTGCACCTTGGGATCCTCGCCACCTCGCAGCATCACACTCCTCTCAACCGAACTACTACTGTCAAGCTGATTCTGCCGTCCGTGTCGGACAGAAAGCATCTCCAGTCCCACAACCACAAGCCACCAAGCAGCCCATGTCGACCTCTACATCCCGCCAGAAGACGACCGCGGCATAATTTGCGTAACACTAGCGGCATAATCTTATTTACACCTGCTGCAGTGTCGCGCCGCGGCAACGGCAAAGCCGAACGCTTCATCCGCACCCTCCTCGCCGGCTGGGCCTACGGCGCGCTCTACCGCAACAGCCACGAGCGGACCGCCGCTCTTGACGGCTGGCTCTGGCACTACAACCATCACCGAAAACACTCAGCCCTCGGCCACCAACCCCCGATCGCCCGCCTCAACAAGCGAACCAACCTTCCCGGGACTTACATCTAGGCCGGCCGGCGAGCTCTCTCAACTGAGGTGATGGACCTCCTGCAGCCCGTACACCGGCGTGTCGAGGCCGACCGAGCGGGCTTGAGCTGGAGGGCGAGGTAGAGCGAGTAGTGGCGCGACTGGTGCAGGTTGCCGCCCTGGGTCGGGGCAAGGTCTGGGGCCTGGGCTCGGACACCTTGGCGCGCTGCGCCATGGTGGAGATCAATCGTATAGCCCGGCAGCCCGACCACGATCAACCGCCAGCCGATCCGCTCCGGGGTCTCGAGCAGTTGCTCGGCGCCCGCCTCGATGCAGCGGATCGATGTTCCCTGGGTCGAGTCGGCTGTCACGAGGCCGAGGCGCCGGCCGCGGGGGACGGGCGCCGTTTCTGGGGATGGAAGCGGACGAGCACGTACAGCGTGCCGGCGATTACCAGGATGTAGACCGGGAACCCCCACGCCGCGAACGTCCAGTGGTCGATGACCAGCAGCGTGATCGCGGCGTTGAGGAATCCGTTGCGAAACACGGCGGGGTGCTCGGTCTGGGGCGCCTGCACCGCCTTGATGACCGTCGGCACCGACGCGAGCGCGTCGGCGGCGATGCTCAGGCAGATGGCGATCGCCCCCGAGCCCGACAACCGCCACGCCACCAGCGCGAGCACCGACAGCGCGCCGCACGCGTAGTCGATCCGTCCTAGCCGCCAATTGGCCGTCGGGGCGGCAAACGACGCCAGCAGCACGAGCAGCGGCCCGAACCCGACCGAGAACGTCAACAGCGCCGGGAGCCCGACTCTGTCGGCGAGCTCGACGGCGAAGGCGATCAGCGGGGCGACCGTCCACAGCAGCCACGTCACCCGGTTGGGCCGGGTCCGGCCCCGCAGCGTCTCGCGGGCGTAGCTGAGGGCCCCGGTCAGGCTGAGCAACGCACCCAGGATGACGAAATGCGGATCCAGCATCGACGTTTACTCTGACACGAGCGCCGCCGCCATGCCGAGCAGCGCCGGCCTGACCGGCCGTCGCGGCCGCGGCCTGGTCGCGGCCGCTCGGCGGGTCGCTCACGAGTCGACCTCAGCCGGGTGACGATAAGGGTTAGCGTGGGAGCGATGGCGTGGCTGACCTCTGGCGACGAGCTTCGGTATCGGCCCGCACGAGTCTTGATCGCCGGCACCGCCGGTTCGGGAAAATCGACGCTCGCGAAGCGCGTCGCGGCGATCCTCGAGCTTCGCTACGTCGAGCTTGATGCTCTGCACCACGGAGCAGATTGGACGCCTCGTCTCGAGTTTCTGGAGGACGTCCGGGGATTCGCCGGCGGCACGAGCTGGGTGACGGAGTGGCAATACCCCGACGCCCGCGACTTGCTGGCCGAGCGTGCCGATCTCCTGATCTTGCTCGATCTCCCGCGCCGACGGGTCATGACCCGAGTGGTGCGTCGAACGCTGGGCAGAATCGTGCGGCGTACCGAACTCTGGAACGCAAACCGCGAACCGCCGCTGCGCACCATCGTGCACGATCGCGACCACATCATCCGGTGGGCGTGGCGAACCCACGCCGAGCAACTGCCGCGCGTAACCGAGTGCGTCGAGCGGCATCCGAGGCTCCCGGTTGTGCGCCTGAGGACGCCCGAGCAAATCGAGGGTTGGCTGAGCGGTCCGCTCGCGCGGGCAGAAGCGAAGGCGGCCGCGGGGCCGCTGTGATTGCGCGGGTTGACACGCCGTGTTAGCGTTAACACCGACTCAGCGCCGACACTGGCCGGGCGGCGCTTGGCAAAAACCGAAGGGAGGCAGATATGCAGCGCGCGTTCCGTGGCAGCAGGAGGCTGCTTGGGTTCTTTTCGACCAGTGCGGTGATCGCTCTCGCCGCCGCGACATTCAGCGCCGCCAGCTCGGCGCGTCCGCTTCATCGCTCGCACGCGCGATCCCACCAGGCCGCCGGAGGGCTGAGGATCACCAGTCGGCCGTGGGGGACCGCCGACGGTCAAGCGGTGAGCCTGTACACGCTTCGCAACCGGCGCGGGATGTCGGTCAACATCACCAACTATGGCGGGGTCGTGCAGTCGATCCGCGTCCCCGACGCCAACGGCCGGACCAGGGACGTCGCCCTCGGGTTCCCCACCCTCCAGGACTACGTCAACGACTTCACCCAGGGGGCCACCGGTAAGCCGTGGCCGCTGCCCGGTGGGTCCGGCGACACGTACTTCGGCGCGATCATCGGCCGATATGCCAACCGGATCGCCAACGCCCAGTTCACCATGAAGTGCAGCGCCTGCGCCAACAACGGCGTGACCTACAAGCTGGACGCCAACAACGGGACCAACACGCTGCATGGCGGGTACCTGGGATGGAACACGAGGGTGTGGACCGCCACGCCCGAGACACGCCCCAACTCCGTGGCGCTCAGGCTGACCGCCCTGCTGCCCGCAGGCGAGGGGTGCCTGGCGTCGCTCAGCCCCGGCTGCACCGGCTTCCCAGCTGCGGTGATGGCCACGGTGACCTATACGCTCACCAACGACAATGCGCTGCGGATCGGCTACAACGCGGTCAACCAGTCCAGCACGCTGGCCACGGTCATCAACCTGACCAACCACACGTACTTCAACCTCGGCGGTGAAGGCTCGGGGGCGGTGTACAACCAGCAGCTCGCGATCAACGCCAACCAGTACCAGCCGGTCAACACCAATCTGATCCCGACGAACTTCGCCTCGGTGGCGGGCACGGCCTATGACTTCAGAACGCTGAAGCCGATTGGCCGCGACATCCGGCGCGCAGATCTCCCCGATGGCGGCACGCAAGCCTTCCCGCAGCTCGTGATCGCCCACGGCTACGACAACAACTGGGTGCTCAACGGCTCCGGTTACCGGCTGGCCGCGGTCGCGTCCGACCGGAAGACGGGAATCGTGCTGTCGACCTACACCGACCAGCCCGGCGTGCAGTTCTATTCCGGGAACTTCCTGGTCGGCGACCTGGTGGGGCCGAGCGGCCGCACCTATCGTCAGACCGACGGCTTCACCCTGGAGACCCAGCACTACCCCGACTCGCCGAATCACATCGGCGAGGCGGGCTGGCCCTCCGTCGTCCTGAACCCAGCCGCGACGTTCAACTCGACGACGGCGTACCGGTTCTCGGTGCGCACCGGCGGCCTGCGGCACGCCGGGTTCTGACGCCTTTGGCCGGCCTCGCTTCACGGAGCGAGGCCGGCCGCCGGCCACCCGTCCGCGACGCGATCGCCCAGGTGCCGGGTGAAGCTCGAGCGCGTGCTCGCAGTGCTCCCGGATCGACCACGGCCGCGGCTCCCCCGCGGGATGAGCTGCTCTGCATGTCCCGTCGTTTCCGCGGGCCGCCGCGGCCAGGTTGCCGGTCAGACCGACGCCCGTCGCGGCATCCGAACCCAATGCGAAAGTCCTGAATGCGCAACGTTGTCTCAACGGGGTGACCATTGCCGACACCTATTGACGACGCTGATCCGCTGTGTCAAATGGGGGTCGCCGAGCTCCGGCTGGCGTACGCCGCGCGACGGCTATCTCCGGTGGAGGTGGCTCGCGCGTCACTGGCCCGGGCAGAGGAAGCACACGCTCGCTACAACGCGTTCAGCCGGATAGACGAAGAGCTGGCGCTGGCTCAAGCCGGGGCGTCTGAGGATCGCTGGCGTCGAGGTGAGCCCCTGTCCGGGATGGACGGCGTCCCGGCGACGATCAAGGACATAGTGCGGGTGGAGGGCTGGCCGCTGCGCTCGGGCAGCCGCACGACCGACGACGTGCCGAGCGCGCACGACGCCCCGGCCGTGGCGCGACTGCGCTGCGCCGGCATCGTGTTCCTGGGGTCGACGACGACCCCTGAGTTCGGCTGGAAGGCGGTCACCGATGCACCGCTGACCGGAGTGACGCGCAACCCGTGGGATCCCAATCTCACCCCGGGCGGCTCGTCGGGCGGGGCGGCGGTGGCGGCGGCGACCGGGGCCGGGGTATGCCATCTCGGTACCGACGGTGGCGGATCGATCCGCATCCCGTCGTCGTTCACCGGTTTGGTGGGGATGAAGCCCACCTATGGTCGCGTGCCGGCATACCCCGCGTCTGCGTTTGGGACGCTCGCGCATCTCGGGCCCATCTCCCGGCGGACGACCGACGCGCGGGCCATGCTCGCCGTGATGGCTGGCACCGATCCCGAAGACTGGCTACAGGGACCGGCCACCCTCCCGCCATTGACCCCGACGCAACGCACGTTCGAGGGAGCGCGGGTCGGCGCGTGGTCGGCTCCGCCCTGTGGCACGATCGACCCCGAGGTCGCGGCCGCCTTCAGCGATGCGATCATTGCGCTGGAACGAATCGGAGCGGAGGTCGTACCGGTCGACTTGCCCGAGGGCGACCTACTGGACGCGTTCAGCGTGCTGTGGGCTGTCGGCGCCGCGGCCCGGACTTCGTCGTTGTCATCGACCGACCGTGAGCAGCTTGACCCCGGCCTCCGAGAGCTCGTCACGAGGGGTGAGAGCTGCGACGCCGTCCGTTACGTGCAGGCCACGGCGGTCCGGACCCAGTTCGGGCGTGCCATGGAAGCTCTGGCCAACCGGCACGACCTGCTGGTCTCCCCCGCCGTCGCGGTTGCACCGTTTCAGGCGGGACTCGAGGTGCCGCCGGGAAGCGGCCTTACGCGCTGGATCGAATGGGCTGGATTCAGCTTTCCCCTCAACCTGTCCCAGCAGCCCGCGGCCGTGGTGCCGTGGCGGCACACATCATCCGGGCTGCCCATCGGAATCCAGTTGTTCGCCGCACGCGGCGAGGACGCACGGGTTCTCGACTACGCCCAGGCGTGCGAGGCTGGAACGGCGAACGCCTTGCTCTGACCGGTCACCGACGATCGCGTCCAGCCGGCCGCCCGCCGTCAACCGCGGGCCAGCCTCATTAGGGTCGCCGGCGCGGACTCTGGTCCTCGCCACTGTCGCCGCCAACGCCACCGGCGTCGCCGTCGGCTACGTCGTCGGCGGCGCGATCGTCCAGGCGGCCGGCACCACCGGTGCGTTTCTCGCCGCCAGCGGACTGCTCGCACTCGCCAGCTTGATCGTGCTGGCCGGTCAGCCGACCCTGCGCACCGTGCCCGGCGAGAAACCTATCCCCCGCCCGCCGGGCGTCGCCACGCGACCATGACACCATCCCCGATCGTAAGCAGGACGTTGTGCACCCGCTCGTCCTGCTGGACCCGGTCGGCGAATTCTCGGATCCCCAGCGTCCCCTCATCCTCGGCGGTGGGGTCGAGCGCCGCGCCGTCGCGGAACAGGTTGTCGGCGACGATCACGCCACGCTCGGCCAGCTTGGGGAGGACGGCGTCGTAGTAGGCGGGATAGTCGGCCTTCCAGGCGTCGATGTAGACAAGGTCGAACGGGCCCTCCAGAACGGCGATGGTGGCGAGCGCGTCACCCACGAGCAGTTCGATGCGGTCGCGGTATGGACTGGCGCCGATGTGCCGCTGGGCGGCGGCGGCAGCCTCCTCGTCGACCTCCAGCGTGACGACCCGGCCGTCGGCCGGCAACGCTGCCGCCATCGTCAGCGCGCCCACCCCGGTGAAGGTTCCGATCTCGAGCACGTGACGCGCGCCGCCGACCACGATCAGCGCCTCCAGCAATCTCGCCTCCGCCACGCCGCTCATCATCGTCGGCGACCGGGTGTTCCCCTGCGTCCAATCCGCCGCGGCGGCCAGGGCGCCGTCCAATGAGCTCGTGTGGTCCTCGGCGTATCTCACCGCGGCCGATGTCACCAGCTCGCTCATCTGCCCCAGGTTACTGTCGCCGACACCCAGCCTCGGCGAGGCCAGCGCTCACCGCAGGTAGACGGCGAAGAAGTCCCGGTCGTCGGGCGTCAGGTACCGCTGCGGAGAACGATCCATGGTCGAGAGCAGGTTGGCGGCTCCCACCGCGCCCGGCCGGCGGTAATGGATGAAGCTGGTCCAGTACGAGTTGATGTCCAGCTCCATCGCCCGGACTGCGCCGGCGCGGCGCAGCACCGCCGCCAGAGAGCTGACGGTCATGTCGTTGGCGGCGGCGTAGATCAGGTTGCCGTGACGGTCGATCCCGACCCCGGACCGCCAGACGAGGATCGCGTTGCCGAGCGTGGCGCCCCACTCGGGACCGTCGGACAGGTTCGGGTTCAGCCGCCCGTGGTTGACGATCAGCGGAAGGTTCTGGCGCGCGTAAACGACATTCGGTCCCGCGGTGCTCCCGCCGCCCCAGGCGATCACGTCGACGCGGCCATCGCGGTAGCGCACGATCGTCGCCTGCCCCGGCTGCAGCGGCGCATAGGTGTGGCCGGCGATGGCGAAGCCGCCGCCCGAGTCGCTGAGCTTGAAGCCACTGTTGAACGTTGCCACCAGACGTCGGCGCTGACTGAAGGGCACCTCCATGGGGCCACGAGCGGGCAGCGCCACGGCCGGCTCCTCCAGCCCGGGATACAGCGATACTGAGGTCACGCCGTGATTGATCCAGGCGACCCCGGCGACGTTCTCCGGGTAGGTGGGATCCGGCCGGAAGCTCGTGACCAGCACCGGGGGACGGTGGCCGCCGCCGGCGAATGTCGGGTGCCAGACGCCCTCCCCGGGCAGGGCCGGATGGATCACGGGCCGGATGTTCGGCGGACGATAGTAGTGGCGGGCGTGCGCACGCGGAGATACGACCGCGGCGGCGACCCCGGGCTGACTCGGCAGCGAACGCAGGGCTGGCCCCCCCTTCGCCGGTGCATTGAGCGTGTAGTAGATGTTCTCGACCTTGGTTACAAGGCCCCGCGCGCCGTTGTCGCGCAGCCACTCCACCGTGCGCACCGACAGGCTCGAGTCCGAGCGCTGGCCGAGCATCTGTACGTAGGAGACAAGCGCGGGGATCGCCAGCGCCAGGGCTGTGAGCAACGCGATCCGTCGCGCCCGTCGCCGGCGCGGGGGCGGGTGATCCCGGCCGCGGCCCAGGGAGGGCTGCTGTGGTTGCCCTCGCAGGGGCGGTGTTCTGGTCGGAGCCAGCATCGCGCGATCGTGCCAACGTGGCGAGCGTAGAGTCTAAAGAGAACCTGAGACGTCCCTCATCGACCAGCGCAATCTGAGAGGTCCCTCATCAGGCGGACAGGCTTGATTTATCGCATGAACCTAATTTCGCGCCCGATGACGGTCCCCAGGCGAGGCCCCGCGTCGCCGTGGCCGCCTTCCCATCGTGAGCTGTCGCCGGCTGCTGCCGCCGCCCCTTCCGCTGCGTCCGAGATCGACCCGGCTCCGCAGGGACAGGCCCGCGGCCGGGTCCGGGCAGCCCTCGTCCTCGCCCGCCCACGGCAATGGATCAAGAACGCGCTGGTGATCGCCGCGCCCGGCGCGGCGGGAGCACTCGGTCACGACGACGTTCTCGGACGGGTGGCGCTCGCCGGCGTGGCGTTCTGCCTCCTCTCGGCCGGGACCTACGCCCTCAACGACACCCGTGACGCGGCCGAGGATCGGCGGCATCCGCGCAAGCGGTTGCGACCGGTGGCGGCCGGCGAGCTGCAACCCCGCGAGGCGGTCGTGCTCGGCGCCGGCTGGTTGCTGGCGGGATTGGGTCTGTGCCTATCGATCCGTCCTCTGCTGGGGCTGGTAGGGGCAGGCTACGTCGTCCTGACGCTCAGCTACACGCTCGTCCTGCGCCACGTGGTCCTCCTCGACGTCGTCGCCGTGGCAGGCGGTTTCGTGCTTCGCGCGTTGGCCGGCGGCGTTGCCGCTCCGGTGACCCTGTCGCGCTGGTTCGTGCTCGTGGTGACGTTCGTGGCCGTGTTCGTGGCCGCCGGGAAGCGACGGGCCGAGCTGATGCGAACCACCAGCGATCGCGCGTCCGGAGCCGGCGACGGCCGGGTCACGCTCAAGCGCTACAGCCGCCGCGGTCTGCGACTGCTGCTCGCCGGCAGCGGCGCGTCTGCGCTGGTCGCCTACAGCGTGTGGGCGTCACAGCTTCCCGATGTCAACGGCGTGCCGTGGCGTCTGCTGACGGCGATCCCGTTCACTGCCTGCCTGCTCCGTTACGGTGCGCTGATGCGCGCCGGCGCCGGGGAGGCGCCCGAAGAGACGCTGTTCTCCGACCCCCTGCTCGCCATCGGCGGGGTCGTGTGGCTGGTGCTGTTTGCGTTGAGCGTCCATGCCTCCGGCTGATCCGGTGACGCTGGCTGGTCCGCCGGTCGACCCGCCGCCGGTGGCGCAGACTATCGGCGGGTGGGGCGGTGGCGGTGTGTCGGCGCTGGTGCTGCGGCCGGGCAGCGTCGACGGCGCCCGCGCCGCCGTCCAGCGGCACGCGTCCACCGGGCGACCCATCCGCGGCATGATCCCCCGCGGCATGGGACGCAGCTACGGCGACGCCGCCCAGCTGAAAAGCGGCCTGGTCCTGGAGATGACTCGGCTGAAGGGATCACAGCTCTCCGCGCGCCAGGGCAGCGTCACCGCGGAGGCGGGGGTCACCATTGGTGAGCTGTTGCGTCAGTTGGTCCCCGCCGGCTGGATGGTGCCGGTCGTTCCCGGCACCCAGCACGTCACCGTCGGCGGCGCGATCGCCAGCGACATCCACGGCAAGAATCACGGCGCGGTCGGGACCTTCTCCAGCCACGTCCGCGCTATCGGCCTGCTGACGGCCACGGGCGAGGTCCGGGAGCTCACACCGGACTCCGAGGACGGGCTGTTCACCGCGACGGTGGGCGGGATGGGCCTTACCGGGTCGATCCTATGGGCCGAAATCGGGCTGTTGCGAGTGAGCAGCTCACGGGTGGCGGTCGACACCGACCGGACCGGCTGCCTCGATGACGCGCTGGCACTGCTCGGCGGACCCGGCGGCTCCCATCGGGTCGCGTGGCTGGATCTATTGGGCCGACGAACCGGCCGCGGCATCGTCACCCGAGCTGAGCACCTCGCGGGTGAAGACGGTCCCGGAGCCGGAGCCGCCGGAGCGACGGTTCGGGCCCGCGCGTCAGTGCCGGAGCGATGGCCCTCGGGCGTCCTGCGCGCCAGCACCGTCCGCGCGTTCAATGAGCTGCGGTTCCGGCGCGCGCCCCGACGTGAGCGCGGCCGGGTGGAGGGCTTCGGGAGTCACATGTTCCCGCTCGACGCGCTCGACGCCTGGCCGCGCCTGTACGGCCGCTCCGGACTGCTCCAGTATCAGTTCGCCGTCCCCCGTGGTCAGGAGCACGTTCTGCAGGAGGTGATCGATCATCTGCGCCGCGCCCGTGTCCCGTGCTTTCTGGCGACGCTGAAGGATCTCGGCGTCGCGAACGACGCGCCGCTCTCGTTCCCGCTCGCCGGCTGGGCCCTGGCGCTGGATCTGCCGTGCGCTGCCGCGGGGATCGACGGACTGCTCACCGAGTTCGACGGGTTGGTCGCGCACGCCGGCGGACGCGTGTACCTGACCAAGGATGCACGGCTTCGTCCCGAGGCTACCGAGGCGATGTATCCGCGGCTGGCCGAGTGGCGGGCGGTGCGTGACCGCGCCGACCCCGAGCGGCTGTGGTGCTCGGATCTCGCGCTGCGAACCGGACTGATCGCGCGGTGAGCAGCCTCGCTCGACGCGTCCTGCTGGTCGGAGGAAGCTCTGAGATCGGGCTCGCGATCACCCGGCGTCTCACCGCCGACGGCCCGGTTCGCCCCTACCTGCTCGGCCGCGACCGGCCCCGTCTGCAGGCCGCGCTGGCCACGCTGGAGCGTGAGGGTTGCGCCGGCGGCGACTACGAGATGCTCGATGCCGACGACCTGGCGACGCACGGCGAGGCCGTGGCGCGAGCCTTTGAGCGGATGGGCGGCGTCGACGTGGTCGTGCTCGCCATCGGAGTTCTCGGTGCGCAACGCGGCCTGGACGCCGAGCCCGCGGAGGCGGCGGAGGTGATGCGCGTCAACTTCGTCGGCAGCGGGTCGCTGATGCTTGCCTGCCTGAGGCAACTGCGAGACCAGGGCCGGGGGACGCTGATCGTGCTCTCGAGTGTCGCCGCCGAGCGGCCGCGGGCGGGCAACTCGATCTACGGAGCGGCCAAGTCCGGTCTCGACGCGCTCGCCCAGGGGCTCGCCGACGCCACGGTCGCCAGCGGCGTGCGGGTCCTGGTCGTCCGTCCGGGGTTCGTGGCCACGCGGATGACCGCGGGGTTACCGCGAGCGCCATTCGCCACCACGCCTGAGGCGGTGGCCGACGCCACCGTGCGGGCGCTGGCCGGCCGTTCTCACACCGTGTGGGTGCCCGGGCAACTACGGTACGTGTTCGCGCTGCTGCGCCACCTGCCACGTCCGGTGTACCGAAGGCTCCCGCTGTGAGACCGCGGGCGCTGGCGATCGACCTGGTGATCGCGCTGGTCCTGATCGCCGTGGTGCTGATCCTCTCCCCCGGTGCGGCCGTCGATGCGATCGTGGCGGTCGTGATCGTGATCGTGTGCGCGGTCAGCTTCGTGATCGGGGCGATCGGCGGCCGGCGGCGGCGGCCGTCGCCGGCGCGCCGGCCACCCCGACGGAGGTGAGCGCCGGCGGTGGGACCGACCGGGCACCAAACCGTCGCGCCAGCTCCGGGTTGGCATCAACGTCGACCTTGACGGTGAAGTAGCCTGTCGCCGTGCCGCCGTGGTTTGACGAGCTCGCCGAGTTTCTGCGGATCCCGTCGGTCAGCGCTGACTGCACCGCGGCTGCGAACGTCCGCCGGGCGGGCGAGTGGGTCTGCCAGTTCATGCGGGGCGCCGGCGGCGACGCCGAGCTGTTGGACTGGCACGGCCAGCCACTGGCAATCGCTGAGCTTCCGGCCTCCGGCGGCGCCGGGCGCTCGCCCACGGTTCTCTGCTACGGCCACTTCGACGTGCAGCCACCGGACCCGCTCGAGCTGTGGGAGTCGCCACCGTTTGCGCCGGAGATTCGCGGCGAGTACCTCTACGGCCGCGGCGTCGCCGACGACAAGGGGCAGCTGTACATGTTGCTCTGCGCCGCCCGGGAGTTGGCCGCCGCCGGCGAGCTGCCGGTCAACGTGCGGTTTGCCTGCGACGGCGAGGAGGAGACCGGCGGCCACTCGATTCTGGAGTTCCTGGAGGCGGACGACCGCGGAGCCGACGCCGCGGTCATCTTCGACAGCGGGATGATCGGCCGGGATCTTCCGGCGTTCAATGTCGCCACCCGGGGCATCGTCTACTTCCACGTCACCCTGACCACCGGTCGGCGCGATCTGCATTCCGGCATCTACGGCGGCGCAGCCCTCAATGCCGCCAACGCGCTGGTGCGGACGCTTGCCACCGTCGTCGCCGCCGATGGACGCTTGGCCGAGCCGCTGCGTCAGGGGCTGGCTGCTCCGTCCGACGACGAGCTGGCGGGGTGGCGCTCGCTGCCGCCCGGCGCCGACGAGCTCGCCGAGCAGGGCGCGAGCCCGATGGATCTCCGAGCTGCCGACGAGTTCTATATCCGCACCTTCGCCGAGCCGGCGCTCGACATCAACGGCATCGAAACCGGATCCCCACAGCTCCAGAAGACGGTCCTCCCGGTGCGGGCGGTGGCGAACGTATCGATCCGCCTGGCCCCGGACCAGAGCCCGCCCGATATCGCGGCGACGTTCGAGCACTTGCTGCAGGCGGCCGCCCCGGCCGGCGCCGAGCTGCAGATCGAGCTTCTGTCGTCGGCGGCTCCGGGACGGGTCGCCCCCGATTCACGAGCGATCGCGCTCGGACTGGCCGCGTTCGAACGGGCCGTTGGCGTCCGACCGGCGCTGATCCGGTCCGGAGGCACCCTGCCGATCGTTCCGGCGCTGAGCGAACGGGGGATCCCCGCGATCGTCACCGGCTTCTCGCTGCCCGACGCGAACATCCACTCGCCGAACGAGTGCCTGCTGGCCGAGTACGTGCCGCTCGGCATCGCGGCGGCCCGCGCACTGTTTACAGAGTTCGCCGAGCTGTGACTCCGGCCGCCTCGATGCGCGCCCGTCGTACCCGCGCCCGAGCACCGAAGTCGGTTCCCCGGGGACCGATCCAGGGTACGCCTTGGCTGTAGCCATTGAAAAGGAGACAGATGCCGTACAAGTTCGAGCCAAACGAGGTGCTGTCGGAGGCGTTCGCGCGGGTCGCGCGTGAGCAGCTCGACCAGGCCCAGACCGCGATGACCGAAGAGCTCGAGTCAGATCCGGTCGTCGCCGTGCACACGGCCCGCAAGTCGGTCAAGAAGGAGCGTGCACTCCTGCGGCTGATGCGCGGCCCGGTCGCGGGCAGCGACCGCCGCAAGCAGAACGATGCCCTGCGCCGGGCGGCGCGGCGGCTGTCGCTCGCGCGCGACGCCGAGGTGATGATCGCGGCGTTGGACGACCTGTCCGAGCGCTACTCGGGGCAGGTTCCGCACACGGCGTTCACTGCGCTGCGCGAGCGCCTCGAGGCGGAGCGCACGATCTTCGGCGAGGGGTCGGTGGAGTCCGAGGTGGCGGCGCAGCTGGCGACGGTGCGCGACGGGATCGCGGAGTGGCACCTGTCCGACCACGGCTGGGCGGCGATCGAGCCCGGCCTGGCCCGGACCTACGAGCGCGGACGCGCCACGTTTGCGCAGGCGCGCAAGCACCCCGACGACCAGCATCTCCACGCCTGGCGCAAGCGCGCCAAGGACCTCTGGTACCAGCTTCGGCTGCTGACGCCGGTCTGCGGCGAGACGGTTCGGGGCCAGTCCAAGGACGCCGGCCTGCTGGGCGATCTCCTCGGCGAGGATCACGATCTGGCGGTCCTCCGAGTCACCCTGGCGCATATTGGCGCTGAGGTGGCGACCGATCTCGACGCCGTGGTCGCCCTGCTTGACCACCGTCGCGAAGAGCTGCAGACACAGGCGATGTCGCTCGGAGAACGGGTGTACGCCGAGCGCACGAAGGCGTTCACAGGCAGAATTCACAGCTACTGGCGCGCCGGGCGCACCGAGCGCCGCGCGGCGCAGCGGCGCGATCCGGCCGAGCTCGCCGAGGCCACGCGCGCGACACCCGCCCACTGAACGCCGATTGGCCGCCGCGGGCGGGCGGCTCCGCGGCGGCCGCGCCAAACGGCCGCTACTTGACGGGCTCGGGCTGCGGAACGATCCGCAGCCACGGCTTCGGCGCCTCCCAGCCCTCGGGGAAGAGCTCCTTGGCGGCCTCGTCTGAAACCGATCCCGCGATAATGACCTTGTCGCCCTGCTGCCAGTTGGCCGGCGTGGCCACCTTGTGCTCAGCGGTGAGCTGAAGCGAATCGATGACGCGGAGAACCTCATCGAAGTTCCGCCCCGCGGTCATCGGATAGACGAGGATCAGCTTGATCTTCTTGTCGGGACCGATTACGAACACATTGCGAACCGTCTGGTTGTCGGCGGCCGTGCGGTCGTGCGGGTCCCCGCTGGTGTCCTCGCCGAGCATCCCGTACAGCTTGGAGACCTCGAAGTCCTGGTCACCGATCATCGGGTAATTGGGAGCGCTTCCCTGCGTCTCCTCGATGTCCTTGGCCCACTGCGCGTGGTCGGTCACCGGATCAACCGACAGCCCGATGATCTTGACGTTGCGCCGATCGAACTCCGGCTTGATCTTGGCCATGTAACCGAGCTCGGTGGTGCACACCGGCGTGAAGTTCTTGGGATGTGAGAAGAGGACGACCCACGAGTCTCCGATCCAGTCGTGGAAGCGGACCGGTCCCTCGGTGGTCTCGGCCTCGAAGTCGGGAGCGGTCGATCCGATCTGCAGCGTCATCTTGGTTCCTCCTTTGTCGACAAATACGGTTGCCATTGTGGCTTATCTCGGCGAGGCACGGCACCGAGTCGTCGAAACCGGCGTCGCTGGCTTCATTAAGTGTAGTAATGCGAGCCCCCAAGATGAGGGCTGCTAGGATAATGCTTGCTAGCAAGCAACTATTCTGGAAGGTGTATGCCACCGACAGCGCCAGCGCTCGACCTCGACACCGCCAATCGCCTGCGGGTGGCGATCGGGCGGCTGTCGCGCCGGCTGCGAACGACCGCCGCCGGGGCGGCGGCGGGGCTGACCCCGACTCGCATATCCGTGCTGCTCACCTTGGTCCGGGAGGGCCCGGTCCGCCTGTCGTCGCTGGCCGCGGCCGAGTCGCTGAATCCGACGATGCTTTCGCGGGTCGTCGCCGACCTGGTCGACGGGGGCCTGGTGGCGCGGACCAGCGACGACGGTGACCGTCGCGCCGCCTGGGTTCAGGCGACCGACGAAGGCGAGCGCCTGGCCAAGCGCATGCGCCGCGAGCGGACCGACGCGGTCAACGAGGCGCTCGAGGGGCTCGAGATGCAGGAGCGGCGACAGCTCGTCGACGCCCTGCCGGCGCTCGAGGCCCTGGCCGAGCACCTGCGGGAGCGGCGTCCGTGACCCGCGTCGTTCGCGCGGGACGCGTTACCTTCGCCGCTCTCTCGGTCCCCAACTACCGCCGGTACTACGGCGGCCAGTCGATCTCCCTGATCGGCACCTGGATGCAGATGACGGCCCAGTCCTGGCTGGTGCTCACCCTGACCCATTCCGCAACGCTGCTGGGGCTGATCGTCGCGCTGCAGACGCTGCCGGTGCTGGTGCTGGGGCCGTACGGCGGGGTGATCGCCGATCGCGTCGACAAGCGCAAGCTGATGATCGCGCTACAGAGCGCGATGGGGATCCAGGCGCTCGCGCTCGGGCTGCTGACCGTCACCGGCCTCGTCCAGGTGTGGCAGATCGGCATCCTGGCGGCGCTCCTGGGCCTCAACAACGCGTTCGAGAACCCGGCTCGCCAATCGTTCATGATGGACCTCGTCGGTCCTGAGCATCTGCGCAACGCGGTCAGCCTGAACTCGGTGCTGGCCAATGTCGCCCGCTCGATCGGACCCGCCATCGCCGGCGTCCTGATCGCCACCGTCGGCGACGGCGTGTGCTTTTTGGCCAATGCGGCCAGCTTCGTCGCCGTTGTGCTGTCGCTGACCACGATGGACGCCCGGGGGCTGTCCCCGTCGGCGCCCACACCGCGGGCCCGCGGACAGCTGCGGGAGGGCCTGCGCTACGTGCGCGGCACGCCGGCACTTGCGGTGCCATTGGCGATGATGGGGCTGGCGGGCTGCCTCACCTACGAGTTCCAGGTTTCGCTCCCGGTGATGGCCTACAAGGGCCTGAACGTCGGCGCCACCGGATTTGGGCTCATGTCCGCGGCGATGGGCGTCGGCGCCGTCTTCGGCGGCCTGCTCGTCGCCGCCCGCGGGAAGACGGGGCTGGCGCCGTTGGTGGTCGCCGCGTTTGGATTCGGGCTGGCGCTGGCGCTGGCCACCCTCTCCCCCGATCTGAGCTTCGCGCTGGTCGCGCTGGCCCTCGTCGGCGCCGGCAGCATTTCGTTCATGGCGACCGGCAACTCCACGCTGCAGCTCACCGCCGCGCCGGAGATGCGCGGCCGGGTGATGTCCTTGTGGTTCGTCGCCTTCCAGGGCTCGACGCCGATCGGCGCGCCGCTCGTGGGCGCGATCATGGCCACGGTCGGACCGCGGGCCGGGCTCGGACTCGGGGCGGTCACCTCGGTCCTGGTCGGCTGCATCGGTCTAGTGGCGCTCCGGCGCCTGTCGCTTCCCCGGCGGGGCCGTCCGGAGGCCGTCGCCGGCGCCTGACTCGGGCGCACCGCCCCGCCTAGCGGTCGCGACGGTTGCCGCCGATCTCGCATCGATCCGTACGACGCGTCAATGTAAAAGGCAACCGATGACGATCAGAGGAGCGATGACGATGCGGCGAATCGCGGTGAGCGAGTTCGTGTCTCTGGATGGCGTGATGGAGGACCCGGGCGGCGCGGAGGGCAGCCGACACGGCGGCTGGTCATTTCAGTTCAACGACCCCGAAGGCATGAAGTACAAGCTCGACGAGGTCCTCGACCACGAGGCTCTGCTGCTGGGCCGGGTCACCTACGAGGGATTCGCGGCGGCGTGGCCGGGGATGACCGATGACGTGGGCTTCGCCGACAAGATGAACCGGATGCCCAAGTACGTGGTCACCAACACGCTGAGGCAAGCTGACTGGAACAACTCGCAGATCCTGTCCGGCGACGCCATCGCCGCGGTCAGCGCGCTCAAGCAGGGGGACGGCGGCGACGTCCTCGTGGCCGGCAGCGCCAGCTTGGTCCGCCAACTCATGATCCACGATCTGGTCGATGAGCTCCGGCTGATGGTGTTCCCGGTGGTGCTGGGCAGCGGCAAGCGGATGTTCGCCGGCGAGGGCGACGCGATCGCCCTGCGACTGGTGGACGTCAAGACCCTGCCGAGCGGCACCGTTATCCTCACCTATCACCGACCGTGAGCCGGTGATCGCTGCCCCTGTCCCACCGGTCTTCGCGTAGTCTCGCCCGACTTGCCCGCCACGGCGCCGCCGACCTTCGATCTGCAGAGCCACTCCGTACACTCCGACGGAGCGCTCACCGCCGCGCAGGTCGTGGCCGCGGCGGCGGCCGCCGGGGTGGAGCTGCTGGCGCTCTCCGACCACGACACCACGGAGGGCGTCGCCGAGGCGACCCAGGCCGCCGACCAGGCTGGCATCGGCCTGGTGGCGGCCACCGAGATCAGCGCGATATTCGAAACGCGCCAGGACCTGCACGTGCTCGGCTATCTGATCGATCCCGACTCGCCCCCGCTGGTGTCGGCGCTGGCGCGGTCACGCGGTGACCGCGAGCGGCGCGCTGCGGAAATGGTGACCAAGCTGAACGAGCTCGGCTTCGAGGTCGACGAGGCGGCGCTCGCCAAGCGGACCGAGCAGGGACAGACCGTAGGTCGCCCTCACCTGGCCCAGGCGGTGGTGAGCCGGCCCGCCAACCATGATCGTCTGGCAGAGGCGGGCCTCCTCGATCCGACGGCGTTCCTGGTGGAGTATCTGATCGAGGGCCGTCCGGCGTTCGTTACGCGCGCGGCCCCGACGGTGGAGCAGGCGATCGAGCTGATCCACGCCGCCGGCGGTGTCGCGGTGTGGGCCCACCCGTTCTGGGATCTCGCCGAACCGCCCGACGTGCTCGCCGCGCTCGATCGATTCCACGCCGCCGGTCTCGACGGCGTCGAGGCCTTCTACGCCACGCACACTGAGGATCAGACCCGCATGCTCGCCGGCCGGGCCGCCGAGCTGGCAATCCTGACCACCGGATCATCAGATTTTCACGGGCCCCAACACCACACGTTCTCCGCCTTCCGCGCCTTTCACACCTACGACCTGACCCCGGCTCTCGGGCCACTCGCCGGCTGAGGACGCCCGCAATCGCGGCCGGGCGATCCGGACGGCTCTCGCCGGCGAGGGACCCAAGTCGTTCAGGCGACCCGGGTTAGCCCGATCACCTGGTTGCGCCGGCCCGCGGCGTGTGGGCAATCACGAACGTCCGCCGGGGCGCGTTGAGGATGAGCACGCGCTGGCCGGGCTTGACGCTGGCCAGCGCAGCCGTCTGATGGTCGTCACGGACGATCGCGCCCGCCGGAATGGTCACCGTCACCGTCTTGTAGCTGGCGCGGCGGGTCCCTTCGGTGATCGTCAGCTGCCGGCCGCTGACCGTATCGACCCGGCCGCGTTCGAAGCTGACGTTGGCAAAGCCCTGCCGCGTATGCACCACGACGTTGCCGCTGACCGCGCGGGCGGCGAGCCGCCGCAGACCGGCACGCCGCCCGCGACGGTCCACGCCCGCGCTGCCTCGCTGCCCGACGTGAGCGCCGGTGGCCTGAGCCGAGCTGCTGGTGGCGGCGCCGGCGGTGGCGATCGCGCTGATGCCGACGCCCAGGGCGATGCAGCAGACCGCCAGCAGCAGCCCTCGAGAGTGATTTCGGATGTAGGACATGACTTTGAGACCTCGCTTGTCGTTGCGTTTCCCGGCTGCGCTCAATCTGCCCCGCCGCGGCAAGCCGTTGGTCAGCACTAGGTCAGCTGCGTGTAAACCCGGCGGCAGCCCCTCGCCGGGGCACGCCTACGATGTCGGCCATGCCCGCAACGGTGATGGTGGTGGAGGACGAACCCAACATCGGGGCCCTGGTGCGCACCTACCTGGAGCGCTCGGGCTACCGTGCCCTCTGGGTCCGATCCGGCGAAGAGGCCCTGGCGGAGCTACGCCGTCACCCGATCCGACTGGTGATCCTGGATATCGGGCTGCCCGGAATCGACGGGTTCGAGGTCTGCCGGCGGATCGCCGGCGAGGTGCCTGTGATCATGCTCACCGCGCGCGATGAGGAGCCCGACCGGGTAGCCGGCCTGGAGGTGGGGGCCGACGACTATGTCGCCAAGCCGTTCTCGCCCCGCGAGCTGACCGCGCGGGTCAAGGCGGTTCTGCGCCGGGCGGGCAGCGGTACCTGGGGTGCCGACAACCAGGACGTCTTGTCGGTAGGTCCGGTGATCATGGCGCGCGGGGCGCGCGAGGTGCGCGTCGACGGGCAGGCGGTGGAGCTGACGCAACGGGAGTTTGACCTGCTGGAGTACCTGCTTCGCCACGCCGGACAGGTGGTCACGAGAGATCAGCTGCTGGAATCGGTGTGGGAGTTTCGGTCTCCCGGACAGACGCGGACGGTTGAGGTGCACGTGGCTCAGCTGCGCAAGAAGCTCGGCCACGCCGACGTGATCAGGACGGTACGCGGGCTGGGCTACAAGGCGAGCACAGCCGGATGACTAACGCCGCCGACTTACAGGCGAGCCAGCGTGAATTCACCCCCGCCCGCCCTGCCCGGTCAGGCGAGGCAGGATGCCGAGCGGGCGCCAGGCCCGAGGGCGAGCGGAGGCGACCAGCGTGAGCGTGCAGCGCCGGGTGCTTGGCTACCTGGCGCTCGCGGCGATCGCCTCGTGCGCGCTGACGGTGGCGGTGGCCGTGATCCTAGTGCGCCATCGCATCTCCACCCAGCGGATGAGCGCGCTGGAGGCGCAGGCCGAGCTCGTCGCCGTGGCGGGGGGCGCCCCGGGCGCGCTGAATGCCGGTGAGCACGTCTACCGCGTCGGCTCCGGCCGGCCGATCCGGGTCCGGCCTCGGGTTGGCGCCGCAGTCCTGGCGGCCCTGCCGGGGAGCGGCAACGGTGAGGGGTCGATCACGGTGCGCGGCCGCTCCCTGCTCTATGCCGCGCGCACCACCGTCTCCGGGCGCGTCGTGCTGATTCGAAGCGCCCGATTGGCGTTTGCCGAGTGGCGCCCGTTCCTGACCAGCCTCGCCCTCGCCGGACTCGGTGGCGCCGTCCTCGCGCTGCTTCTGTCGTTCCTGCTGGCGCGACGGCTGACGGCGCCGATCGCCGATCTGGCACACGCCACCCGGCGCCTGGCCGCGGGCGAGTCGGAGGTGGCGGTGCCGGTCACCGGGGAGGATGAGCTCGCCCGACTCGGCCGCTCGTTCAACGCCATGTCAACGGAGCTGGGGCGCGCCCGCGAATCCCAGCGGAGCTTCCTGGAATCGGTGAGCCACGAGCTCAAGACGCCGTTGACCTCGATCCGAGGCTACGCGGAGGCGCTGGAGGAGCACGCGGTGCCGCCGGACGAAGGCGGCCGGGTCATCGCCGCCGAGTCCGACCGCCTGGAGCGGTTGGTCGCCGATCTGCTGGACCTCGCCCGGCTGGACCGGGCCGGGTTCACCGTCGAGCACCGACCGATCGACCTGGGGGCGGTCGCGGCCACCGCGGTGCAGCGGCATCTGCCACGGGCGCGCGAGCTCGGCGTGGAGCTGACCAGCGTGCGCGAAAACAGATCTCAGGGAGTCGGCGATGAGGGTCGCCTGCTCCAGGCCACCTCGAATCTGATCGAGAACGCACTGCGGCTCACGCCGTCCGGGGGATTGGTGGAGGTGCACGCCCGTCCGGCGGCGATCGCGGTCAGCGATACGGGACCGGGGCTGGCCGCCGACGATCTCCCCCACGCCTTCGATCGCTTCTACCTCTACGACCGCTATCGCAGCGAGCGCGCCGTCGGCTCCGGGCTGGGGCTGGCCATCGTCAAGGAGCTGGTGACGGCGATGGGCGGCGACGTTGCGGCCGCGGGCCGTCCCGGCGGCGGCGCCGAGTTCACGATCCGGGTTCCGGCCGCGACCGAGCCATCGACCGGCGTGGGCGATGACGGTCGTCGCGGCGCCGGTGCCGATCGGTGAGCCTCAGGCGGGCACCGCGCGCCTCAGGCGGGCACCGCGCGCCTCAGGCGGGCACCGCGCGCTGGGAGAGGTGCGTCCCGACCTTGCGCTTGACCCGCTGCAACGCGTTGTCGACCGTCTTGCAGTCGCACTCCAGGCGGCGGCCCACCTCCTCGTAGGAGTGGCCGTCCAGGTACAGCGCCAGGACGCGTGACTCCAGCTCCGACAGTGCGGTCGAGATGCATGCCACCAGCGCCCGCAGCTCCTCGCTGGAGATCACCTGGTTGACCGGATCGTGCACAGTCGATCCGGGCAGGATCTCATCGAGCGTCGGCTCGCTCTCGCCGCTTACGCCGGCCGGTGTACTGGAGAAGGAGACATACTGGTTCAGCGGGGTGTGCTTGTTGCGGGTGGCGGTCTTGACCGCGGTGATGATCTGGCGGGTGATGCACAGCTCGGCGAAGTTGCGGAAGCTGGATTCGCGGTCGGTGCGGTAGTCGCGCACCGCTTTGTAGAGGCCGACCAGCCCCTCCTGGATCAAATCGTCGGCATCCCCACCGACGAGGAAGTACGACGACGCCTTCAGCCGCACGAATCCGTAGTAGCGGCGGACGATCCGGTCATAGGCGTCGGCATGGCCCTGCTTGGCCAACGCGATCAGATACCCATCCTCAACCCGTGGTTGAGCCTGAGAGTTAGCAGAGATTCGAGCCACGAAGCCAACCTTTCCCGCTGCCGCAAAGCGGCAGTTCGGATTGTCGTGGCGCGCTACCTCCCCTGGCGCCGCACCTTACATAGCCTTCCCAGAAACCAGGCTCAATCAGCCGCCCGGCTCTTCCGACAAGGATCCCTAAAGCTGCAGTTGATCCTTATTCAACGCGGCGAGCTTGACATAGCCGATGGCCTGTGTCAAGGGATCCGGCGCGTTATGCAAAGCGGCTTGCGGCTGGCGGGGCCACCGCCGACGGTGCCATGCCGGCCGGCCGCGATGGGTGTGCGGATCGGCCGGGATCAGCTGCGGATCAGCCGGGATCAGCTGCGGATCAGCCGGGATCAGCCGGGATCAGCCGGGATCAGTTGCGGATCAGCCGGGATCAGCCGGGATCAGCCGGGATCAGCTGCGGGAATCGGCCAGGGGCAGCAGCTCGGGCCCGGCGGGGCCGTCCCGGACCTCCCAGCCCCGCTCCCTGAGCTCGTCGCGGAGACGGTCGGCGGCTGCCCAGTCACGGACCTGCCGGGCGCCTTCGCGCGCATCGGCAAGCGCGGCGACGTCGCTGGGGATCGGCGTCGACGACGACTCCATCAGGCTCGCCAGGCCGAGCAGGTCGAGCATTTCGCGCAGGTCGTCACCGCCGACGCTGCCTGGGGTGCTCCGGTTGGCCTCCCGTTCCCACTCCGCCACGACCGCCAACGCCTGGGGCGTGTTGAAGTCGTTGGCCAGCGCACCGAGAAACCGTTCGCGCAGCGGGCCCGACCACTCCGGGCTGGGGCCATCGAGCAACGCGCGCGCCGTGTTCCTGACCCCCGCCGCCCGCTCGCGCGCCTGCACCAGGCGATCCTCGTCGTATTCCACCGGCTTGCGGTAATGGGCAGCGACGAAGTACATCAGCAACGTCTCGGGGCCGTGGTGCTCGAGGGCTTCGCCCAGCATGAACACGTTCCCGACCGACTTGGACATCTTCTCGCTGTCCAGGCTCACCATCCCGACGTGGACCCACAGCTTCGCCAACGGGCTCCCGCGGGCAGCCCGGGTTTGAGCGGCCTCGTTCTCGTGGTGGGGAAAGATGAGGTCGCTCCCGCCACCGTGGATCTCGAACCCGACCCCGAGCAGCTCCTCGGCCATCGCCGAGCACTCGATGTGCCAGCCCGGACGTCCCGGTCCCCACGGCGACTCCCAGAACGTGTCCTCCGTCGCTTTATGGCCCTTCCAGAGCGCGAAGTCGACGGGATCGCGCTTGCGCGCGGTCCCCTCCCCTTCCTCCCCCTGGTCCATCTCGTCGAGATTGCGGTGAGACAGCTCTCCGTACCTCGGGTCGGAGCGCACCGCGAAGTAGACGTCGCCGTCGGCGGCGTAGGCATGACCCTGCTCCACCAGCTCGGCGATCAGCTGCTCGATTCCGGTGATCGTCTCGCTCGCCAGCGGCTCGCGGTCAGGCCGGCCGAGCCCGAACCGGTCCGTGTCGGCCTTGTACGCGGCGGTCATCTGCTCGGCCAGTCCCGCGCTGCCAACGCCCGCTTGGCGGGCGGCGACGTAGATCTTGTCGTTGATGTCGGTGATGTTGGCGACAAAGGTCGCGTCGTAGCCCTCGTGGGCGAGGAAGCGCTTGAGCAGCGAGAACACCACGAACGGACGGGCGTTGCCGACATGAACCCGCCCGTACACGGTGGGCCCGCAGGCGTAGATCCGCACCCGCCCGCGGGAATCGGGGACGACCTCCTGGAGCTCGCCGCTGAGCGTGTCGTGAAGCCTGACCGTGCGCAAGTTCTGGCAACCCTAGCGTCGGGCGTCCCGGCTCAGGTGGCCGCGGGCCGGCTGAACCGCCGCGTAGGGCGTCCCGGCTCAGGTGGCCGCCGGCAGGCTGAACCGGCGCGTAGGGCGTCCCGGCTCAGGTGGCCGCCGGCAGGCTGAACCGCACCCGGGTTCCCCGCTGGCTGTCGGCCAGCCAGATGCGGCCGCCGTGAGCCTCCACGATCGCCCGGGCCACCGCCAGCCCCAGACCGGCGCCGCCGCCGGTGCGCGAGGCCTGGGTCCCCCCCTGGTAGAACGCGGTGAAAACGTGCTCGCGCTCCTCGGGGGCGATCCCATCGCCGGTGTCGACTATCTCCACCTCGATCCCGGCCGCGGCCGGCTCGGCGCGAACCATCACGCTGCCGTCGCCGGGAGTGTGGCGAATCGCGTTCTGGATCAGGTTGAACATCACCCGCTGGATCTTCTCGGGGTTGGCGCGCGCCGGCACCAGGGTGTTGGAGACGCTGGCCATCACGGCGACCCCCTTGGCCTCCGCCTCCAAGCGCATCGCCTCGACCGTCTCGCCGACCAGCTCGTCCAGCGCGACTCGCTCCAGTGACCAGCTGATGTCCCCCGCCTCCAGGCGCGAGAGCTCGAACAGGTCGTCGATCAGCGCGCTTAGCCCGTCGATGTGGGTGCGCATCCGCGCGAGATATGCCTGCCGGAGCTCGCCGTCGACGATGTCGTCGCTGACCGCCTCGGCGAGCAGGCGCAGCGAGGTGATCGGGGTTCGCAGGTCGTGGGAGACGGCGGCGACGAGGTGGCGGCGCGCCGAGTCCGACTGATCCTTGGCCAGCGCCTGAGCCCGCAGGTCATCGATCATCGCGTTGGCGGCACCCGCCAGCTGCGCCAGCTCATCGCGGGCGTCGGTCTCGATTCGCACGTCGGTCGCGCCCCGCCCGACGGCGGTCAGCCCATCGCGGATCGCCCCCACGTCCCGGATGATCCCGGCGGCGATCAGCCGCGCCCCGAGAAAGGCCAGGATGCCGGCCGCGACCACGATCGCGGCCACCAGCAGCGCCGCATGCCCGGACACGATCATCAGCAGCGACACGACCACCAGGGCGACCAGCACCGGGGCGACACCGATCGCCACCACGACCGCCAGCTGACGTGACACCGAGCCGGCGCTGGAGCGGACCCGGCCGACCGCGGTGGGCCGGCCCGGTCTTGCCGCGGTCGCGCGCTCGGGTCCGGCCGTTCGCAGACGCCTACGCCTCATGGGGCGAAACGGTAACCGACGCCCCACACCGTCTGGATGTGCCGCGGCTGTCCGGGATCGGTCTCGATCTTGGAGCGGAGCCGGCGAATGTGCACCGTGACCGTCGAGGTGTCGGTGTAGAAGGAGTACTGCCAGATCGCGTCCATCAGCTGGTTGCGGGAGAACGCCTGACCGGGATGACGCGCCAGGAACAGGAGCACGTCGAACTCGCGCTGGGTCAGTGTCGCCTCCTCGCCCCGAACGAACACCTGACGCGCACCTGGATCGATCGTCATGTCGCTGAGCTCGATCGGCGCCTCGTGGGTGGGCGCGGTCTCCACCCGGCGCAGCACCGCATCCACGCGGGCGACCAGCTCCGCCGGCGAGAACGGCTTGACCACGTAGTCATCGGCCCCGAGGCGCAGCCCGATGACCCGATCGGACTCCTCGCCCTTGGCGGTCAGCAGGATCAGGCCGATCCGCTCACGCTCCGGCGAGCGCAGCCGGCGCATGACCTCGAGCCCGTCGATCCCGGGCAGCATCAGGTCGAGCACCACCAGATCAGGGCGCTGGCAGTCCACCATCTCCAGGGCGTGAGCGCCGTCCACGGCGACGCGGGTGTCGTAGCCGGCACGTTCGAGATAGCGTGAGACCACCTCGCCGATCGTGGGCTCGTCGTCGACGACCAGGACCGAACCCCGGGAGTGAGCCTCCATCTGGCGGATTGTGGCAGCCCGCCTCGCCGATCCGCCGGACCGGGCGGCGATTTCACCCGCTGTTCACTTCCGCTGGGTGACGGTCGCCACCGCCAGCGCGGCGATCCCTTCCTCGCGTCCCACGAACCCCATCCCCTCGCCCCGGGTCGCCTTGACATTGACGTGCTCCACCTCGAGGTCCAACGCCCCGGCGAGCGCGGCCCGCATCGAGTCGCGGACCGGGGCGAGCTTGGGGCGCTCGATCATCACCGTCGCGTCCACGTGGGCGATGACGAATCCGGCGGCCGCCAGCAGGTCGACCGTCGCCCGCAGCAGGTGCAGCGAATCGGCGTCGCGGTACCGCTCGTCGGTGTCGGGGAAGTGCTCTCCGATGTCACCCAGCGCGCACGCCCCCAGCATCGCATCGATCACCGCGTGGGTCAGGACATCCGCGTCAGAGTGGCCCGCCAAGCCGCGCTCGTGCGCAACAACGACGCCTCCGAGGACGAGCCGGCGACCCTCGGCCAGGCGATGGCAGTCGTAACCGATCCCGGTGGTCACGCTCGCCCCTCCGCGAGCAACAGTTCGGCCACCCGAAGGTCGTTGGGGGTGGTGATCTTGATGTTCGAGGGATCGCTGCCGACCACGCGAACGACGCCGCCGCTGCGCTCCACCAGCCACGCGTCATCCGTCGCGGTTGCCAGTTCGTCGTCCGAGGCCTCGGCGAGCGCTCGCGCCAACGCGCCCCGGCGGAACACCTGAGGCGTCTGCACCGCCCACAGCCGCGCCCGCGCGAGGGTCCGGCACACGGTGGCTCCGTCCTCGCCGACCTCCTTGATGGTGTCGGCCACCGGGGCTGCCGCGATCACCGCGTCAGCCTCCTGGTGGCGCTCCAGCTCTCGGATCGCCTGCGCAAAGAGTTCCGGCGTCGCCAGCGGCCGGGCGGCATCGTGGACGATCACCGGATCCCCGGACGTACAGGCCGCCAGCGCGTTGCGGACCGAGTGGGAGCGCTGATCCCCGCCGGGAATGGCCACGGTTCCGTCGGGGGCCGCGTCCAGTTCGTCCGCCGGGAGCGCGACCACGATCACGCGCACCTCCGGCACCGCCTGTAGCGCCGCGACGCTGTACTCCAGCATCGGCCGCCCGCAAAGCGGGACGAGCGCCTTGGGGCGGCTAAACCCAAGGCGCTCGCCTCGTCCTGCGGCCACGATCAACGCGACCGCCATGAACCGGAGCCCGCCCGCCCGAGCTACTCCGCGGCGACGGCCACCTTGCCGCTGCCGTTTTGCACCGAGGGATCGGTGAGGAGTGCGTACAGATGCTCCTCGACCTCCTGCTCGTTCATCTCCAGCGCGTACATCAGCTCGGATGCCAAGATCTTCTTCGCCCGGGTAAACATCTGCTTCTCCCCCGTGGAAAGACCCTTCTCGGCCTCTCGAATAGCGAGATTGCGTACCACCTCGGCGAGCTCGTAGATGTCTCCGGTCTTGATCTTGTCCCGGTTGTGCTTGAACCGTCGGTTCCAGTTCTTGGGCATCTCCGAGCACTCGTCCTGGAGCACCGCGAGCACCTTCTTCACGGTCTCCTCGTCGATCACTCGCCGCAGCCCAGCCAGTGCGGCGTTCTCGGTCGGGACCATCACCGTCATGTCGTTGTGAAGGATCTTGATCGTCAGATACTCACGGCTCTCGCCGAGGACTTCCTTGACCTCCTTGCGCAGCACCTTGCCCGCCCCATGATGCGGATAGACGACGCTGTCGCCGATCTCGAACTCGATGTTCGGCGGCGTCTCGATCGGCTCCAAGTCATCCAGGTGCTCTTCCATTAGCTCTGTGATGGTGTCCTCCTCTGTGAAGGCGGCGCGGGCAAACCACCCGCTCGCGGGGTTTCCTACGTTTGTAGGTAGCGATCAACCAGGTTGATCTCCTGCTGTCGGCGAAGGCCCTCCCGGATGTCCTTCGCCCGGATACCGCCGACTCCGTCGACGGTCTCCAGCTCACCATCTGACGCGGCGAGCAGTTCCTCCAGTCCTCCGAACTCCGTCACTATCCGCTGGACGACGAGTCGGGGCAGCCGGGGGATTCGTCCCAGAATGCGGAAGCCGCGTGGGGACACGGGGTAGTCGAGGGTGTTGAGCTTGCGGTCGTACCCGAGCAGCTCGGCGAGCCGCCCGAAATCGAGCAAGTCCTGATGCGGAAGCCTGGCCAGCTGGTCCAGGACCACGGCAAAGCCGTCGTCGGTGTCCTCCAGCAGATAGTCGTGCACGAGCGCGTGCTTGTCGGCGGCGACGCCCACCATGGTCTCGTCGAGCTGCATCTCGATCAGCCGTCCCTCGGTCCCGAGCTCGACGATGTAGCGCTCTATCTCCACCGCCATCCGGGTCACCAGCTCGACCCGCTGCAGAACCGTGAGCACGTCGTGCAGCGTCACCCCGCCCTCGAACTCGAGCGCGGTCAGACGGGTCGACACCTGATCGAGCCGGCTCCGGTACTTGTCGAGGGTCGCCAGGCCCTGATTGGCTTTGGCGAGCACGACGGGGATGTCCTCCAGGATGTACTTGAGTCCGTCGACATACAGGGAGACGACCTCGCGCCGCTCGGAAACGGCGACGACGATCGCATCGGTCTGCTTGGAGACGCGCTCGGCGGTGCGATGGCGGGTACCGGTCTCCATCGTGAGGATCGTCGGGTCGGGCGTGAGCTGCACGTTGACCTGCACGATCTTGGTGGCGTTGGAGCTCAACGCGATCGCGCCGTCCATTTTCGCCAGCTCGTAGAGGAAGGCCGGCGAGTACTCGATATCCAGCTTGATCCCGCCCGAGAACAGGAAGCTCAGCTCTTCGGGGTCACCGATCACGATCAGCGCGCCGGTGCGGGCGTCGACCACGTTGTCGATGCCCTCGCGGAGCGATGTTCCGGGCGCGACCATCTCGAGCGCCCTCATGATCCGGGACTCCTGTCGAGACTCGAGCTCGTCTTTGAGCTCTTCCCCGGAACGCGGCGGCATCAGCACCCATTTTAGCTCAGGTGTGCCTGCACCCGCGCTGCGCGGGCGCCCACCGCCGCCGCTCTGCGCACCAACCGGACACCCTGCGCACAGCTCAGTGGTTCCGGTCGTAAGTACGGCGACACCGAGAGTGGTCTCCGGTGGATGCCTGGCGCGGACGCAGGATGCGACGTGCAGCAGCGCTGCACGAGCATCCGAGGACAGCTGGATGACTTGGATCCCGCCTACCCGGCCCGATCAGGCGAGGCTGGATGCCGAGCGGGCCGCAAGCCCGAGCAGGCGTCGCCGGGGGCCGCTCGAATGTCGTCGTATTTACGGACGGGACCACGTAGCTTCGGTGGTTCCGGCAAACGAATGTCGTCGTGTTTACGAACTGGAGCCACTGAGTTGCGAGCTAAACGCGAGCCTGCCGCGCTTCCCTCAGGCGGCTTGTACCACCCCTCTCGCCGGCGCTAGTGCCGTCGACAGCGCTGCCCGCAGCGTTCTCTGGGTCTCCGGCGCCACCACCGGCATCAAGCCGAACCGCTGCGCTTCGGCGAGACGGCGGTCGGCGTGGGCGACGCTGCGCAGCTCACCAGTCAGCCCGAGCTCGCCGAAGCACGCCAGCGGCCGCTCGCCCTCGCCGGTCAGCGCCACTCGCTTGGCCGCGCTGGCCACCGCGAGCGCCACCGCCAGGTCGGCCCCGGGCTCGTCGACCCGCACGCCGCCGACCACGTTGACGAACACGTCGGCGTTGCCCAGCCCGATCTGGCCGTGGCGACCGAGCACGGCCAGCACCAAGGCCACACGATTGCGATCGAGCCCGGCCACCACCCGCCGCGGCGGCACCAGCTCCGACGCCGTCACCAGTGCCTGAACCTCGACCAGGAGTGGGCGCGATCCCTCCATGGCGCACAGCACGACGCTTCCGGGCGATCGCGTCGCCTCGGCGAGGAAGCGCGCCGACGCGTCGAGCACCTCCACCAGGCCCTGATCGTGCATCTCGAACACTCCGGCCTCGTTGGTCGATCCGAAGCGGTTCTTGATCGCCCGGACGGTGCGATAGGTGCGCTCGCGCTCGCCCTCGAACTGGAGCACGCAGTCGACCAGATGCTCCAGCACCCGGGGGCCGGCGAGTGCGCCCTCCTTGGTCACGTGCCCGACGAGCAGCACCGCGATCCGGCGCTGTTTGGCCACCCGCATGATCTCGCCGGCTACCTCACGCACCTGCGCCACCGAGCCCGCCGCGGACGAGAGGTCCACCGAGTGCAACGTCTGGACCGAGTCGATCACGCACACGTCGGGCCGCTCGGCCTCGAGCGTGGCCAGGACGGCGTGGAGATCGGTCTCGGCGATCACCGGCACGGCCAGCGCGTCGCCGCCCCCGAGACGCTCGGCCCGCAGCCGGATCTGAGCCGCCGACTCCTCCGCCGACACGTACAGCGTGCGGCGGCCCGCGGCGGACAGGTTCGCCAGCGCCATCGTCGTCAGCGTGGACTTGCCGATCCCGGGAGCGCCGCCGATCAGCACCAGCGAGCCGGGCACGATCCCCCCGCCGAGCACGTTGTCAAGCTCGCCGATCCCGGTGCTCAGGCGATCCTGGTCGATGGCCTCGACGTCGGCCAGCGCCACCGGCGTGACCGCTGCCGCAGCGGTGCGCCGGCCAGCGGCGCCCGCGCCGCCGCCGCGCCCGGATCCGGACCCACCCACCCGAACCTGCTCCACCAGCGTGTTCCACTCGCTACAGGCGGGGCAGCGGCCCGCCCAGCGAGCGGTCTCGTGGCCGCAGGCGGAGCAGACGTGGATCGATGATGGTCGGGGCATGGCTCTGGTCTCCCGAGAGCCTACGGGCCGGGCCCGACGTCAGACCCCCGTCAGGCCGCATTCGTCACAGATTTGTTGCAGTTGTGACGGAGACGTGAGCGGCGCCGGTCAGCCACCGCCGACGGTGATGACAGATGTGGCCTCCAGCGGCCGGTTCGTCATCACCGTTGGGGGCCGCGCAGGACGCAAAAAAGCCCGGGCCCCCGCAAGGGGAGCCCGGGCCAAACCAACTAAAACCGCGTTCGCGCTACGCGGACTCGGCTTCGGAGTTGCCACCGTCGCCGTCGGGCTCGTCGGCGCCCCCGGCCTCCTCGCTGCCGCCCTCGGCGCCGACCCCGACCGGAGTCGGCTGAGGCGCCGGCTCGATGACCGACAGCTTGACGTCTTCCTCCTCGGTGCCGTCGACCCCGGGCTCCACCAGCACGGTCGAGCCCGACGGCACCTGCGAGCGCAGGACGAAGTCGGCCAGCGGGTCCTCGATGTAGCGCTGGATCGCGCGGCGCAGCGGCCGCGCCCCCATCGCCGGATCCCAGCCCTTGTCGACGAGCAGGTCCTTCGCCGGCTCGGTCAGCTCCAGCTGCAGCTCGCGCTCGGCCATCGACTCGCGGATCCGCAGCAGCAGCAGGTCGACGATCTGCTTGATCTCGTCCTTGGACAGCTTGTGGAACACGATGACGTCGTCGATCCGGTTGAGGAACTCGGGCCGGAAGACCTTCTTGAGCTCGCCCATGATCCGGTTCTTCATGTCGTCGTAGGTGATCCCGGTCTCGTCGTCGGAAACCGCGAACCCGAGCGGCGTGTTGCGGGCGATCTCCGAGGCGCCGATGTTCGACGTCATGATCACGATGCAGTGCCGGAAGTCGACCGTGCGCCCCTGGGCGTCGGTCAGCCGGCCGTCCTCCAGGATCTGGAGCAGGATGTTGAACACGTCCGGATGGGCCTTCTCGATCTCGTCGAGCAGGAGCACGCTGTAGGGCTTGCGCCGCACCGCCTCGGTGAGCTGGCCGCCCTCGTCGTAGCCGATGTAGCCCGGAGGCGAACCGACCAGGCGCGACACCGCGTGCTTCTCCATGTACTCGGACATGTCGATCCGGACCATCGTGTCCTCGTCGCCGAACAGGAACTCGGCGAGCGTCCGGGCGAGCTCGGTCTTACCGACCCCGCTCGGTCCGAGGAAGATGAACGAGCCCGTGGGCCGTTTCGGATCCTTGAGACCGGCCCGGGAGCGACGGATCGCCTTGGAGACGACCTCGATCGCCGGGTGCTGCCCGATGACGCGCTTGTGGAGCTCCTCCTCCATGCGCATCAGCTTCTGGGTCTCGGCCTCGGTCAGCTTGAACACCGGGATGCCGGTCCACATCGAGACGATGTCGGCGATCTCCTCCTCGCCGATCGACGGCCGCTCGGTCGACTCGCCGGCTTCCCACTGGTCGGCGAGCTCGCGCTTGCGCTGGGTCAGCCGGCGCTCCTTGTCGCGCAGGTTGGCCGCCTTCTCGAACTCCTGGGACTCGATCGCCTCCTCCTTGGCGCGGCGGGTCTCCTCGATCTCGTCCTCGAGCTCGCGGTACACCGGCGGCGAGGTCATCGACTTGATCCGCATCCGGGAGGCCGCCTCGTCGATCAGATCGATCGCCTTATCGGGCAGGAAGCGGTCGGAGATGTAACGGTCGGCGAGATCGGCCGCCGCCTCGAGCGCCTCATCGGTGATGTTGACCTTGTGATGCTGCTCGTAGCGATCGCGCAGGCCCTTGAGGATCTGCACCGTCTCCTCGGTCGACGGCTGATCGACGGTGATCTTCTGAAAGCGCCGCTCCAGCGCGGAATCGCGCTCCAGGTACTTGCGGTACTCCTCCAGCGTGGTGGCGCCGACGGTCTGCAGCTCGCCTCGGGCCAGCGCCGGCTTGAGGATCGAGGCCGCGTCGATCGCGCCCTCGGCCGCGCCCGCGCCGACCAGGTTGTGCAGCTCGTCGATGAACAGGATGATGTCGCCGCGCTGGGTGATCTCCTTCATCACCTTCTTGAGGCGCTCCTCGAATTCTCCTCGGTACTTGGAGCCGGCGACCAGAGCGGCCAGATCCAGGGTGTAGATCTGCTTGCCCTTGAGCAGCTCAGGCACGTCGGAGTTGGTGATCCGCTGCGCCAGGCCCTCGACCACGGCGGTCTTGCCGACGCCCGGCTCGCCCACCAGCACCGGGTTGTTCTTGGTCCGGCGCGACAGGATCTGCATGATCCGCTCGATCTCGGTCTCGCGGCCGACCACCGGGTCCAGCTTGCCCTCGGAGGCGAGTTTGGTCAGATTGCGGCCAAACTGATCGAGCAGCTTGGAGGACTTCTTGCCCTCGCCGGCGCCGGCAGCGCCCGAGCTGCTGGGGCCCGAGCCGCGCTGGCGGCTGCCAGGGCCCGACAGCATCCGGATCACCTCGTTGCGGATCTTCTCGGAGTCGGCGTCGAAATCGAGCAGGATGCGGGCCGCCACGCCCTCGTTCTCGCGCACCAAACCAAGCAGGATGTGCTCGGTCCCGATGTAGTTGTGGCCCAAGCTGAGCGCCTCGCGCAGCGCCAGCTCCAGAACCTTCTTGGCGCGTGGCGTGAACGGAATCTGCCCGGACGTGACCTCCTCGCCCGACCCGACGATCCGCACCACCTGCGCCCGGACGCGCTCCACCGTGATGTCAAGCGACTCGAGCACGCGAGCGGCGAGCCCCTCCTCTTCGCGCAGCAGTCCCAGCAGGATGTGCTCGGTACCGATGTAGTTGTGCTTGAGGGTCCGGGCCTCTTCCTGCGCCAAGACGACCACTTGGCGGGCTCGTTCTGTAAATCGCTCAAACATGATCTTCCTAAGAGTGGTTGGGGCTTACTGCTGAAGGAAGTTGGTCGGGGTGTGGTCCTGGTCTGCGCTGAATCTCGGCTCACGGGACGCCGAAGAATCCGTCGCTCTCACTTTATTCGGCATATCTCGCCGAATGGATGAGCGCCACGGTCCTTTTCTTCGGAGCCATGCCTCAGTCTAACAGCCGGTTTTGCGTACTCCTGGCGGTCCAGACCCCGTCGCGTGCGGAGTTGGGGACCGTGTTCACGGGCCTGCCGCGGTCGCCGGGATCGGCGTTGTGCGTGCTCTCGGCGTGGTTGGGGAGGGGTCGGCGCGGGGCGATCGCGCGCCGCCAGCGAGCTCCCGGAGGCAGCCCGCCCCCGGTCGCCAGCCAGGACCCGGCGAGGATCAGCAGCAGCCCGGCGATTGCCCCCGAGCCCGGCCGCTCGCCGAGCAGCGTCACCCCCAGCGCCACCGCCACCAGCGGGTTGACGTAGGTGATCACCGTTGCCCGGCTGGTCCCCGCCTCGCGGATGAGGACCGTGAACACGACGAACGCCAGCGCCGTGCAGAACAGGCCGAGAGCCGCCACCGCTGCCCACGCGCCGGCCGTGGGCGTACGGCTGGGCATGTCGACGGCCGCGAACGGGGCCAGGATCACCGCCGCCACCGACAGGCTCGCGCCCATCAGCGCCCGCGGATCGAGGCCGCCCATCCGGTGCTTGACCAGCATCGGCCCGATCGAATAGCCGACCGCGGCGACCAGGATCGCGACGGCGCCGAGCAGCTCGGCCCCGTTGCCGGAGGCGTCGATCCCGACGAGCGCGATCACCCCGGCAAAGCCGACCACCAGTCCGGCCGCCCGCCGGCGCGTGGGGCGCTCGGAGTGGTCGAAGCGCAGCGCCAGGACGGCTCCGATCAACGGCACCGCGGCGATGATGATCGCCGCCAGCGACGATGCGACGTGGACCTCGCCGGCGGCGATCAGCGGAAACGGGATCGAGATCTCGGCCACGGCGTAGGCGACGATCCAGCGCCATCGGCCGCGCAGCGCGCCGAGCGCTCCGGCGCGCAGCGCCAGGACGACGAGCAGCAACGCCGCGATCGCCACCCGCATCCAGGCGACGTCGGGTGGCGGCAGGCCGCCGTCGACGGCGATCTTGATCAGCAGGTAGGAGACGCCCCACAGCAGCGACATCGCGGCGAACGCCGCCCAGGCCCGCCGCGTCATGTCCGTAACGCGGGGAAGAGCACGACCTCGCGGATCGATCGGGTGCCGGTCATCAGCATGACCAGGCGGTCGATCCCGATTCCGATCCCGCCGGTCGGCGGCATCCCCTGCTCCAGGGCCTGGACGAACGCCTCGTCGTAGGGCTGGGCCTCCGCGTCGCCGGCGGCGGCGAACCGCTGCTGACTCTCGAACCGGCGGCGCTGCTCATCGGGATCGTTGAGCTCGGTGAAGGCGTTGGCGATCTCCATCCCGCCGACGAACGCCTCGAAGCGCTCCACCAGATCGGGCGACTCGCGATGGCGCTTGGCCAGTGGTGAGATCGCCACCGGGTAGTCGAGCAGGAACGTGGGCTGCTGCAGGGTCGGCTCGACGTGCTTGGACACCAGCTGGTCCACGAGCTGTGGCCACGTGTCGTCCTCGGGGGCGTTCAGGCCGCGCTCGTGCATCGCCGCGGCCAGCGCGTCGCGGTCCGGGTGGCGCAGGATGTCGACGCCGGTGCGCTGCCGGATCGCGCCCGCCAGGGTCTCGCGGTCCCACGGCGGCGTAAAGTCGATGTCCCCCGCGTAGCCGACGGCCCGCGAGACCGCATGGACGAGCCGCTCGCAGCGCCGGGCGACGTCCAGGTAGTCGGCGTACGCCTCATACCACTCCAGCACCGTGAACTCGGGATTGTGGGTCGTGTCGACCCCCTCGTTGCGGAAGTCCTTGCCCAGCTCGTAGACACGCTCCAGCCCGCCGACGATCAGGCGCTTGAGGTACAGCTCGGTGGCGATCCGCAGGTACAGGTCACGGTTCAGGGCGTTGTGATGGGTGGTGAACGGCCGCGCCATCGCCCCGCCGTAGAGCGGCTGCAGCACCGGCGTCTCGACTTCGACGAAGCCCTCGTCGTCGAGGAATCGGCGCGCCGCGGTGATCACCTTGGCTCGAGTGGTGAACAGGTGACGCGCCTCGGGGCTGGCGATCAGATCCAGCTCACGATGGCGAAACCGCGTCTCGACGTCGGTCAGGCCGTGATGCTTGTCCGGTGGGGGGCGCAGTGACTTGGCGAGCAGCGTGAAGCCGTCGACGCGCAGCGTCAGCTCACCGCGCCGGGAGCGGAACGCGGCGCCGTCAACGCCGATCAGGTCTCCCAGGTCCAGCGACAGCAGCCGCTCCATCGGTCCGGCACCGAGCACGTCGACCCGGGCCTGCAGCTGGATCCGGCCCGACCGGTCCTCCAGGTCCAGGAACGCCATCCTTCCCTGACCCCGACGTGCCGTCAGCCGCCCGGCCACGCGATGGGAGACGTCGCTCTCCGCGCCGACGTTCAGATCCTCGTGGGCCGCCCGCACCTTCGCGATCGGCTCCACCCCGGCAAACGTGTGCGGGAACGGGTCGACGCCTTCGGCCCGCAGCGACTCCAGCTTGCGCCGGCGATCGGCGAGCACGTCCGAAGCGCCTTCGGGCTGATCGGCCACGGGGACCCGGCGGCGGCTAGACCACTAGGCGCCGACGTCGATCTTGGTGATCTTGAGCTTGCGCTCCCCTCGCGGCGTGACCACCGACACCTCTTCCCCCCGCTTGCGCCCGATCAGCGCCTTGCCGACCGGGGACTCGTTGGAGAGCTTGGCCTCCCCGGGGGCGGCCTCGGCCGAGCCGACGATCGTGTACTTGTTGGATCTGCCGCCCTCGTCCTTGACGTGTACGACCGAGCCGACGCGGACCACGTTGGTATCGAGATCCGACGCGTCGACGACCGTGGCCGAGCGCAGCTTGTCCTCGAGCGTGGCGATCCGCGCCTCCAGCATCGCCTGCTCGTTCTTGGCGTCGTCGTACTCGGCGTTCTCTGAGATGTCGCCGAACTCGCGCGCCTCCTTGATACGGGCGGCCACCTCACGCCGGCGCGTCGTGGAGAGGTGGTCGAGCTCCGCCTTGAGGTTGGCGAGGCCGTCCTGGGTGAGGATGACGTCCTTTGGCATAGCGATCAGACCTGTGTTCGGGGCAGTCGAGACGAGAAAAACCCGCCTGAAGCGGCGGGATCGCACCTGCGGCGGGCCGCGGTGGGCGCATGAGTATAGACAGGGTCAACTCCCTCCCCGGCAAGGCTTGCCCCGGCGTGGGGCCGGGACCGGCTACGACAGCTTCTTGACGGCGATCACGAACCTGGTCGTCCGCCGCGCCGAGTCCGTCGTCGCCATCCGCATCGTCATCTGCCTCACCTGGTGGCGGTGGACCTTGACTGCGACGCCAGCCGAGACGCTCATCGCCTTCCCGCCGAATGTCACCCTGGCGCTGCTCACCGGCCCGACGAACGTGATCTGCACCGACCCACCGATGCGCCGCAGCCTGAAGTGGATCCGCGTGGCACCGGACCTGACGGCGATCGACCGGTCCAGCGTGCGGCTGGACTTGACGAAGCGCAGGCCGCTGGGCAGCTGGACGGTGGCCGAGGCCAGCTTCGGCGCGTGACTGCCGGCGGCGGTGGTGAAGCTCAGCTTCGGCTTGCCGGCGGCCAGACCCGTGAGCGTGACCAGCTTGATCGTGGGCCGCCCGGGTGGGGGCGTGGCGCCCCGTGGGGTGGTCGGCGGCGGCGTGGGCGTCGAAACCGGCGGTGTCGGCGTGGTGTGGACCGTCGTGGTCGGGGGGGTAGGCGGCGCGGTGGTCGTGGTCGTGGGGGTCGTCGTGGTCGTGGTCGTCGCGCCGGGGGCGATCGTCCACGTGAACGTGACGGAGCGCTGCGTGGCCGGATCGGAGGCGGTCACGGTCACCGTCGCTGCCTGCGCGGTGGTCGGAATCCCGGAGATCACGCCGGTCGTGCTGTTGATCGACAGGCCCGCGGGCAGCCCGGTGGCCGCGTACTGCGGCGGCTCGCTCCCGGTGTCGGTGGCCTGGATTTGCAGGGAAACGGTCTGGCCCACCGTCCCCGACTGGTTGCCGGGATTGGTCACGGTGAGCTGCGTGGCATCGGCGCACAGGGATGGCCCGAGGGTCCCTGCGATCGGCGTGCCGAGACCGGTCGCCATGTCGTACCCGCTGCGGGTCGGGTAAAGGTCATTGGGGTTCGACGCGTTTGACCCGTTGAACACGTCGTTTCCGCCGATCCCGGAGAAGGGGCTGGCCTGGGTGATGTCGTTGAAGTTGGCGGCGTAGTCCGTCGGCGAGCGGCCGGCGATCTCGTACAACGCCGGGTTCACGAACCCGAGCGTGGTGCCCGCACAGTCCGTTGACGCGTCGGCCAGCGCCGCGAACCCAGCCCACAGCGGCGCCGCGGCGCTGGTGCCGCCGAGCACTTGCCACCCGTTTTTCGGGTGGCCACCGTTCGCGTACATGACATAGCCGGTGTTGGGATCGGCGTCGGCGGAGACGTCGGGGACCTCGCGACAGTATTGGCCACCGCAGCCCGTGGACGAGTTGGGCTGGATCACGTTCAGCCACGAGTTGCTGTTGCGCTGATACGAGGGCATCGCCCAGCTCGACGACACCCCGCCCCCGGTGCCCGCGATGTTGCCGGCGCCGTCGCCGGTGGGGGGGCCGTTGTTCCAGACGTACTCGCCGGGATAGCCGGTGAGGGTCGTGTTCGACCAGGACCCGCTCTCCGGCTGGCCAATCCACGCCCCGAGGCTGGTCCCGCCCACCGACGTGGCGTACGGCTGACTGGCCGGATCGACCACCGACAGGGTCTGGTTGCTCGGGTTCAGGGCATAGCAGTCGGTCGATCCGTAGTCGCCCGAGGCGACGAAGAACGACTGCCCCTGGACCGCCATCTCCTGCAGCGTCGTGTTCTCGGCGCTCATCACCGAGGCGGCGTTGGCCTCACAGGCGCCCCAGGAGCTGGAGATGACCTGGGCGCTGTCGTCGGCGGCCATCCGCGTCAGGATGTCGGCCTCGTCCTGGGTGTAGGCGGGCGCCTCGTATACGTCGATATTCGCCTTCGGGGCCAGGCCGATCACCTGCTCGATGTCGAGCGCCGCCTCGTCGTCGCGGCTGCCGGTTGCGAAGTCATACGAGCCGGGGCCGCCGTCCACGTCGATGACCTTCGGAGCCGCCGGCGGCAGGCCGTAGCACTGCTGGTAGGCGGTGATGTCGCTCAGCTGCAGCGGCTCCTGCTCCAGCAGGGCGACCGTCTCGCCTTGGCCCTCATCCCCCGCCGCGTAATAGCTGTTCAGCCCGTAGGCGTTCGCGATCTCGTCGGCGGTGTAAGCCGTGTTTCCCGCCCCCGCCGAGGTGTCCGCCGCCTTGGTACAGGGAGTGGACCCGCTTCCGGCCGACTGCGGCGTCGAATCGGCCGAAGCCGAGTCGCCCCGGTGCTGTTGGCTCAACCCCTGCGGCTGGGGCGAGGTCACGTCGTCGAGGCCGATCACCGCCTGCACCGAGCGGGCGAGACTGGAAGCCACCTGCGGCGCCTGATCGTTGGCATAGGCGGTGCGACCGCCCGGCAACTGGACCTGGGACTCCGTGACTGAGAACGCCTGCTCGACGTCGGCGACGCTGCCCTTCACCGCAAGCGTCAGACCGTTGGCGGTGGGCGCGGCGACCGTCAGGCCCTGGGAGCGCAGTGAGCTCTGCACGGCAGCGATCTGCGACGAATCGGCGCCGAAGCGCCGCGCGAACCCAGCGACGCTCAGGTAGTGGTGAAAATCGGACGATCCCGGCGTAGACACCGCCTGGGCGTAGCTCTGCAGCGCGCTGGGATCCTGCGGCGTCAGGGCCACCGTCAGGCGCAACGGCCGGGTCTTCGGCAGCGCCCCGAGCCTCCGGGCGCCGTGCGGGATCGCCGGGGCTGAGCCGACCCTGACCCGAGCGGGCCGACCGCCCCCCCGAGCGGGGCCGCCGGCGGCGACACCGTCCGCCGCCCGCGCCCCAAGGAGCGCGACCACCCCACACATGGCCACGAGAACCCTCGTGGCGTTTGTCCACCGCCTTCTCACTGTTAAGCCCTCCGGCGCCGGTCGTGGCCTGTCCCACTCGGACCACGAGCCGCGAATTCCTCAAACATGATACGGCGGCTCACCCCCTGCTGGAACCCAGCGGCGGCTAAGAAATACCGAATAGCGCGCGGGCCGCTTCGAGCGTCGGCGCGCGCTGCAGCTCGTCCTGGAGTGCGCGGTCGCCGCCGAGCCGCTCCAGGTACCAGGGATAGAACTTGCGCAGGTAACGCGCGGCCCGCTCCGGCCCCAGATGCTCGCCGGCGCTGTCGATCACCCAGTTCACCTCGGCCAGGACCTCGTCGCGGCTCGGGTCGCCCTGTCGTTCCCCGATGAGCTGCGCAAACAGCCACGGATTCCCCAGCGAACCTCGGGCCAGAGCCACTCCGGCGGCGCCGGTGCGGGCGAACGCCTCCTGGGCGAGCGCGGGGGTACGCAGGCCACCGGAGATCAGGACCGGTACCGGCAGCTCCTGGACCAGGCGGCGGGCGAGCTCGTAGTCGGGAGCCCCCGAATGACGTTGGCAGGCGTGTCGCGGATGGATGCAGAGACCGGCGACGACGCCGGCCTCGGCCAGCCGCCGGGCGACGGCGACGCCGCTGCCGTCTCCCGCACGGACGCCCGAGCGCAGCTTGACCGTCACCGGCAGCCCGCTGCCGCGCCCCGCGGCGCGCGCCAGCGCGACGGCGCGGTCGGGGTTCTCCAGCAGCGCCACGCCCGCGCCCGTCTTGCACACCTTGGGCACCGGACAGCCCATGTTGAGGTCGATCACGTCGGCCCCGGCGGCGGCGACTCGCTCGGCCGCGGACTCCATCACGTCGGGGTCGTGGCCGAACAGCTGCACCGCCACCGGATGCTCCTCGGGGTGGATCCGCAACAGCTCGGTGCAGGTCCGCGGATTGCGGTAGTGCACGGCGAAGCTCGACACCATCTCCGACACGACCAGCCCGGCGCCATGGCGCTTGGCCTGCAGACGCACGAACCAGTTGCCGATCCCGGCCAGTGGGGCGAGCACGACGCGGTTGGGGATCGGCACCCCGCCCAGCCGCCACGGCTCCGTCAGCGCCCCGAGACGGCCCTCGCCGCCATCGCGGCGAGGCGACCGCGGCATCTCACCCAAGCTCGCCACATCGGCGTCAGCCGGCGGGCGCAGCGGCCCACGCAGGGTCTCGACGGGCGGGGTCATGATCGTTTCATGGTACGAATCAGGGCATGGACATCGCATCGCTCATCGACCCGTGGGCTCGCCAGCTGCGCGAGCAGATCCCGGGGCTCGAGCTGTTCGATGCCCATACCCACCTCGGTTGCAACGACCCCGACGGGATGAGCCAGACCCCGGAGCAGCTGCTGGAGCAACTCCGCGAGGCGAGCGCCCGCGGCGCCTTCGTGTTCCCGATGCACGAGCCCGACGGCTACCCGCCGGCCAACGACATGGTGCTCGAGGTGGCGGCGCGAGCCGACGGGCGGCTGACCCCGTTCTGCCGGGTGAGCCCCAACGCCGGCGACGCTCGCGCCGAGGCCGAGCGAGCGCTGGCCGCGGGTGCCAAGGGGATCAAGCTGCATCCTCGCGCCGAGCGGTTCACGCTCGATCATCCCGCCGTCCGGTCCCTGGCCGCGCTTGGGCAAGAGCGCACGCTGCCGGTGCTGATCCACGCCGGGCGTGGAATCCCCGCTCTCGGCGCTCACGTCGTGGAGCTCGCCGGGGCGTTCCCCAACACCCGCTTCATCCTCGCCCACGCCGGAGTGTGCGATCTGTCGTGGATCTGGCGCGCTGCCGCGGATCTCCCGAACCTGCTGTTCGACACCGCCTGGTGGATGCCGGCCGACCTGCAGGCGCTGTTCGCGCTCGTCCCCCCGGGTCAGATCCTGTTCGCCTCCGACGCGCCCTACGGCCATACGCTGATGTCGGCGGTGACTCACCTGCGCTCGGCGATCCAGGTCGGCCTGTCGGCGGCGCAGATTCGCTGTATCGCCTCCGAGCAGTCACTGCGGATCGCCGCCGGGGACCCGCTGGAGCCGGCCGGACCGGCGATTGGCGAACGCGAGCGCGCATCCCACTTCCTGCTCGACCGCGTTGCCGAATACGTGATGCTCGGCGCGATAGCCACGATGCGCGGCGGCGACGGCGGGCCGGAGATGCTGGCGCTCGCCCGGATGTCGTGCGACGTGCCCGACGACATCGATGACGCGCCCGTGTTCACCGCAGTCCGGGGGCTGCTGGACACATTTGCGCAGCTCGAGGCGTCTGAGCCGACCGATCGCCGCCGGCTCGCCTTCCTCATCCTGGCGGTGAGCGTCGCCCGCACCCCCGACGTCCCCGTGCCGGCGACCGCCGCCATCGCCTGACCACCGGCCGCCGGTGTGGACGGCCCCCGCGCGTCGACCGTCTAGGTCGCGTTGCGCTCCCAGATCAGGCGTAGCCCGGTGAGGGTGAGCAGGTCGTCGACGTGCTCGACGGTCTCCCGGACGAATGGAACCACCGCCTGCGCCAAGCCGCCGGTGGCGATCACCGGCGTGGCCTCCCCGATCTCGGCGCGCAGCCGCCTGACGATGCCCTCCACCTGCCCGGCGAACCCGAACGCGATCCCGCTGCGAATGGCGTCGACGGTCGACTTGCCGATCAGCGAGCGCGGCTCGGCCATCTCGACCTTGGGCAGCTTGGCGGCGCGCTCATACAGCGCGTCGAGGGAGATCTCCACCCCCGGGGTGATGATCCCGCCCAGGTACTCGCCATTGTCGGAGACCGCGTCGTAGGTGATGGCGGTGCCGAAGTCGACGACCACGCAGGCGCCGGCGAACCGGGCGTAGGCGGCAATCGCGTTCACCAGCCGGTCGGCGCCGACCTCAAGCGGATTGTCGATCCGAATCGGCATCCCGGTGCGGATCCCCGGGCCGACGTTGAGCATCTCGTGCCCGAGGTAGCGGCGCGACATCGAGGTCCACTGCTCAGACAGCTGCGGCACGGTGGAGGAGACGATGGAGCGGTTGATCTCGCTGAAGCCGAGACCCCGCAGCGCCAGCAGGCTGGCCAGCCGCGCTCCCAGCTCGTCGCGAGTCGACTCCCGGACGGTGGCGAATCGCCAGTCCTCGGCGACGGCGTCCTCGCCGTCGCGGTACACCCCGAAATGGGTCTGGGTGTTGCCGACATCGACGACCAGGAGCATGGCCAGTGATTACACCAGTGCCGGTGCCGGCGCCACCCGGCGGACCGCCTGCCCGGGCCCCAGCGCGCCCAGGCACTCGTCCAACCGCTCGCCCGACGGCAGCGCGAGGGTGCCATCGAGCTCCAGCAGCGGCACGAGCACGAACCGGCGCGAGCTGACCTCGGGGTGCGGGAGCGTCAGCCGCTGCGAGCGGTACTGTAGGTCGCCGAGCAGCAGCACGTCGACGTCGATCACCCGCGGCCCGTGCCGGGGGCCGCCGGCGCAGCGGCCGACCTCCCCCTCCACCGCCTTGGCGGCATCGAGCAGCTCCTCCGGCCCCAGGTCGGTTCCGATCCGCAGGCAGGCGTTGAGAAAGTCGGCCTGATCGAGGACGAGCCCGACTGGCTCGGTCTCATACAGCGAGGAAGCGGCCAACACGGTCACGCGATGCCGCGGCAGCGCCGCCACCGCGGCCGCCAGATGAGCCCGGGTGTCGCCTACGTTGGACCCCAGACCGAGATAGCCGGTGCGCCCGGGGCTGGCGCCGGCCGCTTCGGCGTCTCGATCGCTTGGCCGCGACGCGTTCAACCCCCGGCCTCACGCCACACCTCGACCGACACCTCGGTGACCGGCAGCGCCAGCGGCGGCTCCGGCTTGGCCGCCTTGACCCACACCGCCTGGGCTTCGTACTCGTCGAGCAGCCGGTCGGCGATCGCCGCACACAGACGCTCCAGCGTCTTGTAGGAGCGCTGCTGGGCGACCAGGTTGGCGACGTCGCACACCTGGGCGTAGTCGACGGTGTCCTCGAGCCGGTCGGTGAGGGTGGCGTCGCACTCGCCGACATCGAGCCGGAGATCGAGCAGCAGCCGCTGGCCGACCTCGCGCTCGGCGGCGGTCACCCCAACGTGGGTGAAGAGCGAGAGGCCGCTGATCTCGATGGTGACTTCGGGCTCGGAGCTCTCCTCGTCATCATCGTCGTCGTCTACGTCGTCGACATCGTCGAACTCGCCGGCGTCGTTCTCTCCCATGCGCGAGGGACCGTAGCAGCCGCAATCGCCAGGGCGTCATGGACGGGACCGGCGTCGTGAACGCGAAATATCCGGGCGCCGCGCTCATAGGCGAGCACGTTGGTGGCGATCGTCGCGGCCAGCCGGTCGTCCACCGCGCGGCCGGTCAGGCTACCCAGGAACGACTTGCGCGAGGTGCCGATCACCAGCGGCCGCCCGAGCGCCGTCAGCTCGTGCAGCCGGGCCAGCAGCGTGAGGTTGTGAGCCACCGTCTTCCCGAACCCGATGCCCGGATCGAGCAGGATGCGCTCCTCCGGCACGCCGTGGGCGACGGCGAACGCCATCCGCTCCTCCAGGAAGGCCTTGACCTCGGAGACGACCTCGTCGTAGTGCGGGTGGCGCTGCATCGTGCGCGGCTCCCCGCGCATGTGCATGAGGCAGACGTCCGCCTGATGCTCGGCCACCAGCTCGACGATCGGCGGATCCGCTCGCAGCGCGGTGACGTCGTTGACCATCGTGGCACCGGCGACGAGGGCCGCCGATGCCACCGTCGCCTTCGAGGTGTCGACGGAGATTCGCGCGGCCGCCCCGTGTGCCCGCAGCCCGTCGATGACCGGCAGCACCCGCGCCAGCTCCTCGGCGGCGGAAACCGGCTCCGCGCCCGGCCGCGTGGACTCTCCGCCGACGTCGAGGATCGCGGCGCCCTCCGCCGCCAGCTCCAGGCCGTGGCGGATCGCTGCCCGCGCGTCGATGTAGCGGCCGCCGTCCGAGAACGAGTCCGGGGTCACATTGACGATCCCCATGATCGTGAACCCGGGGTCGGCGTCCGCGGTCGTCATCGCTCCTCGTCGGGCCACCGGCCGGTCCGGTCGTAGTGCTCCCGGGCGCGCTCCTCTGACTCGCGATCCTGGTTGCTGCGCACACTCAGCCGGTACATCCAATTGATCATCCAGACGATCAGCGCAACCAGCAGCAGCGACACGCCAGCGGCCGACTCCAGCGACCGGGCGTCGGCCAGGTTGGAGTAGCTGCCGTGGCCGATCACGATCAGGACCACGCCGGCCAGCGCGATCAGCACCGGCAGCCCCACCCGGACGAGGGACAGCCCGACCGGGATCCGACTCAGGCGACGCTCGCGGCGCATGGCGATGACGTTACCCGTCGCCGCGCCGCCGGTCGGCTCACGTCATGATGCGGCGACGTTCAGGAAGTGGTGGAGGTCGCGGAGGATCCCCGCGCGGTCGTGCTCGAATCGCAGGTCGGTGAACCGGATCGGGGTCAAGCCGAGCCGTTGCAGCGCCGCGTCCTTGACCCGGTCGCGCTCCATGTCGCGCGCGGCGACGTGGTAGGGCCGCCCGTCGAGCTCGATCACCAGCCCGCACGCCGGCCAGTAGCGGTCGATCTCCCAGCCGTCGATGTGGATGTTGCGCTCCGGGTCGGGGATCTCCGGGTGCCGGGCGAGAAACCGGTCGAAGGCCAGCTCCAGCTGCGATGCGTGGCTTTCGGTGCGGCGGTAGGTGGCCAGGGCGGCCTGCAGCCGACCCATCCCCGGCCACCGTGGGTGCCGCGCCAGCGCCGCCTCGAGCGCGGCCCGCCCATCGCCGGCGTCAAGGCGCAGCAGCCGCTTCTGGACGGCCACCGTGATCAGCCGCTCCAGCTCGGCCGGCGGTTCCCGGGGCGCCAGCTCGACCAGCAGGCGCGGGACCGAGCTCGCCCGGAGCAGGCCGATGGTGCGCAGGTCGTCGGGGTGTGGTTGCGCTGCGGTGCGGTGAGCGAGGAGATGCGGACGTCGGCGCCCCCCGGTCCCCGGGATCGTGATCTCGATCTGGCGCAGGTTGATCGCCCGCAACCCCCATACGGCGGCCGCCGTGCGATGGCTCAGGAAGGAACTGGGTCCGGCGGTGAGCAGCGCGGCCAACAGATGGGCTCGCGCCACCAGCTGACGGTGACCGACGGCGAAGACGTCGTGATGTAACTGGTGCAGCCTTCCGTCCTGGGCCCGGAGCCGAACCTGGGCCGGTGCGAAGCCGATGCTCTTCAGCTGCTCCCACGAGACGACACCCAGCTGCCGGCCGGCCAGCGCGGCCAGCTCGCGCTCACGGTGATGACCAAAGTGGCTCTCAGGAGTGCTTTCGTCATCAGCGTTGGCCACCCGCCCAACGTGACACAAAACCCGTCACGCGTGGTGGACGGAACTGCAACTTAAGTGTGACGGCTACTGGCTACTCGGCGGTGCCGCCGGCCAGCCCTGGCCGCGGCAGAGGCCGGGGGGCATCACGCCCCGGGCGCTCGGGGGTTCCCGGCATCCGCGGCGCCTCGGGCAGCGCCGGCGCCTCAGACCCGAAGACCTCCTCCTCGCTGCGGCCCGCCAGCAGAGACTCGAACTGGGGCTTCTCGATCGTCTCGCGCTTGATCAGGATCTCCGACAGCTTCTGAAGCTCGACCCGCTTGTCGGTGAGGATGGTCTTGGCCTGGACATGGGCCATCTCCACGATCCGCCGGATCTCGTCGTCGATCTCCCGGGCGATCTCGTCGGAGTAGTCGGGCTCGGCGCTGAACTCCCGGCCCAGGAACGGCTGGCCGTGGTCGTGGCCGAACACCCGGGGACCGAGCTTCTCCGACATCCCGAAGCGCATCACCATCTGCTTGGCGGTGGCGGTGACCTTCTCGAGATCGTTCGACGCCCCGGTGGTGATCTCCTCGAAGCAGATCTCCTCCGCCGCCCGACCCCCCAGGGTCATCGCCATCGTGTCCTGCAGCTCCGCCCGGGTGGTCAGGAACTTGTCCTCGCCCGGCAGCGAGATCGTGTACCCCAATGCCTGTCCGCGCGAAATCACGCTGATCTTGTGGATCGGGTCGGAGTTGGGCAGGAAGTGGCCGACGATCGCGTGGCCCATCTCGTGGTAGGCGGTGATCTTGCGCTCCTTGTTGCTCATCACCCGGGTCTTCTTCTCCGGGCCGGCGATCACCCGCATGATTCCCTCTTCGAGCTCGTCCTGGGTGATCTCGCGCTTGCCGTTGCGGGCGGCGAGCAGCGCCGCTTCGTTGACCAGGTTGCTCAGATCAGCCCCGGTGAACCCGGGCGTCTGGCCGGCGAGCACGTCGACGTCGATCTCCCGGCCAAGCGGCTTACCGCGGGTGTGGACCTCGAGGATCTTCTTGCGGCCGAGCCGGTCGGGCCGGTCGACGACGATCTGGCGGTCAAAGCGGCCCGGGCGCAGCAGCGCCGGGTCCAGGATGTCGGGCCGGTTGGTGGCGGCGATGAGGATGATGTTGTCCTTCATCTCGAAGCCGTCCATCTCGACCAGCAGCTGATTCAAGGTCTGCTCGCGCTCGTCGTGGCCGCCGCCGAGGCCGGCGCCGCGGTGACGCCCGACGGCGTCGATCTCGTCCATGAAGATGATGCATGGGGAGTTCTGCTTGGCCTGCTCGAACAGGTCACGCACGCGCGAGGCGCCCACCCCGACGAACATCTCCACGAAGTCAGAGCCGCTGATGGAGAAGAACGGCACCCCTGCCTCGCCGGCGACCGCCCGGGCGAGCAGCGTCTTACCGGTGCCTGGCGGGCCGTACAGCAAGACGCCCTTGGGGATGCGGGCCCCCAGCGCCTGGAACTTCTTCGGGTTCTCGAGGAACTCCTTGATCTCGTGCAGCTCCTCCACCGCCTCGTCGACCCCCGCGACGTCGCGGAAGGTGATCTTGGGCGAGTCGACCGACATTCGCTTGGCCCGCGACTTGCCGAACGACATCACCTTGGAGCCGCCGCCCTGCACCTGGTTCATGAGGAAGATCCAGAACCCGATGAAGATGATGAACGGCAGGATGTACGTCAGCAGCGACAGCCAGCCGTTGGACGACTTGCTCTGGACGTTGAAGCCCTGCTGCGGGACGTCGGTCTTCGCCATTCCGATGAGCTCGGGGGCGTAGGAGTCGGGATAGCCGACCGAGTACTTCTGGCCGTTGGTCAGGGTGACGTCGGCGGCGTTGGCCTTCTGGTCCAGCGACAGGTTCTTGACCTGCTTGGCCTGAAGCTGTGAGAGCAGGTTGCCGAATGTGTAGTTCGGCCCGTGGCTCGTGTTCCCGATCAGCTTCTGGGCGAAGAATGCCAGGACGACGACGATCAGGATCGGAAACGCGGCGCTCTTGAAAAACCGGCTCATAAGTGTGTGGTTCCCTGGTCGGCCCGGGTACCGTCCGCGTATTCGACCTCTCGCGGGATACCTTGGAGAGCTAGCGTAGCACCTGGATTTCGGCTGCAAGCAAGGCGACTCACTGCTTCAGCGCGGCCACGTAGGGAAGGTTGCGATAGCGCTCCGCGTGGTCCAATCCGTAGCCGATGGCGAAGCGGTCCGGGATCTCGAAACCGACGTACCGGGTGTGCAGGTCGACCTTGCGCCGCTCCGGCTTGATCAGCAGCGCGCACACCTCCAGCGACGCCGGGTTGCGGCCCGCCAGGTTGCGCAGCAGGTACTGGAGGGTCAGCCCCGAGTCGACGATGTCCTCCACGATCAGCACGTCGCGGCCCTCGATGGCGACGTCGAGATCCTTGAGGATCCGCACCACCCCCGAGGACTTGGTCGCCGACCCGTACGAGGCCACGGCCATGAAATCGACCTCGACCGACACCTCGAGGTGGCGCATCAGGTCCGACAGGAAGAACACCGCTCCCTTGAGCACGCCGATCAGCAGCAGGTTGCGGCCCGCGTAGTCACGGGAAACCTCCTCGCCGAGCTCGCGCACCCGCCGGCGGAGATCCTCGGCGGGGACGAGGATCTCCCCGATCGCGGAATCGTTGCTCACGGGTTTTGAGGGTAGGGGCTTCGCCCCTTGTTTGATTGCGTCGCCGGCGACACCGGCGGGCGCCGCGCCCGTCGCTCCCGCTCCGGGCGCCCGAGCCTCACCACCCCATCCTCCACCGTGGCCCGGACGCCCGACGGAAGATCCAGCGCGGCTCGCCCTCGGTCGGGCAGCGCCGCCACTTCGTCGGCGCGGCGGCCAACCCCGGCGGCGGGTCCGCCGGCGGCGGCGTCGGCCAGGCGCTGGACGACCAGCCGGCGCAGCGCCGGTCCGAGCTCACGCAGCCGCGCCAGCGAGATCTCGTCGCCGCCGCGCAGGACATCGTCGACGAGCTCGTCGAGCACCGCTGCCTCCTGCCGGAGAATCTCCGCCAGCGCCACCACGTTGGCCTGCGCCGCCGGGTGGGCCCGCTCCAGCGCCGGCACCAGCTCGTGGCGGATCCGGCTGCGAGCGTAGGCATCGGAATCGTTTGACTCGTCCTCGCGCCAGCTCAGGCCGTGCTCGCGGCAATAGGCGGCGGTGCTCGCGCGCGTGAAACCGAGTAGCGGCCGGATCAGGAAGGGTGGGTGGGCACCGGTTCGCGGCGCCATCCCCAGCAACGCTCTCCGGCTCGGCGACGACGCCAGCCGGTAGAGGATCGTCTCCACCTGATCGGTCGCGGTGTGCCCGGTGGCGATGTCGCCGCCGCGCGCCTGGGCCAGCTCGGTCGCGGCCGCGTAGCGCCGGCCGCGCGCCCACCCCTGGAGATTCCCCGTCTGCGGGATCTCGCGCCCGTCAAACCGGCGGACCTCGAGATCCACGCCGAGCCCCGCACACCGCTGCCGGCAGTGGCGCTCGTCCTCGGCGGCGGCCTCGCGCAGCCCGTAGTTCACGTGCAGTGCACACACCGCGGACGCCCCCGCGATCGCAACCGCGAGGTGCAGCAGGCAGGTCGAGTCCCGTCCGCCCGAGTACATGACCACCACCGGGCGTCCGAGCCGGAGCAGATCGCGGGCGCGGGCCTCCCCCGACCCGTCGGTCACGCGGCCTTCCCCCGGCCGGCGGTGAACACCTCGACGGCCTGCCTGAGCCCTTTCAGTGCCAACTCTCCGGTCGGCGCAAACGAAAGTCGGGCCCCGGACAGCTCCACCACCGGTCGGGTGACGAGCACCTCGCCTCCCGCGGCACGGGCGGCGACTCGGGCTGCGATGTTGATGTCGCGTCCGTAATAGTCGCCGTCGCGATACAGCGCCACGCCGGCATGAACCGCGATCCGCGCCATCGCCTGGCCATACACCCGGACCAGCTGCAACAGCGCGACCAGCGGGAAGCCCGACTCCAGTGCCAAGGCCGCGTAGCGCAGCAACTCCAGGTCTTCCGCGGACACGGTGGCGCCCGGGTCGGGCGTGATCCCGAGGCCGCTGACCAGCCGCGCCGCCAGCCCCTCGTCGATCGCCGTCTCCCGGGCTGCCTCGGTGATCGAGTGGCGACGCCGATCGGCGGGAAACAGCTCTTCCAGAAACCCGAACGCGAGCCTCCCCTCGGCGGTGGCCCGCCGGATCTCCGCGACCGAGTGTCCGCGCTCGCGCAGCCTGGCCACGATGCGGGCCTGCCCGACCGCCGCGGGCGTCCAGGAGCCGTCGTGCTCGGGGATCAAGCCGTCGCGGCCCCATCGGCGCAGGGTCGCCGGTGTGACCCCGACCCGCTCGGCGGCCACCGCCAGGGTCATCGACGACTCGCCCCGGCCGCCGGCCGGCGACACGCGCCCACCGGCGGCCCGCCTGCGGTTCGGCGACGCGCTCTCGCCGGCGCCGCACCACCCGCAGTTCGGCGACGGGGTCTCGGTGAGTGCCGGGCCCCGTCGCCCGCGGACATTACGGCCCGCTGCGTCAGCCGTAGGCACTCGTCACGTTTCCGGCGGCACCTCGCGGCCGGGCCCGGCCCGGCCACGTTCCGGCTTGTTGCCTTGAGTCGTGTGCTAGGTCTACTCGCCATCGCGCCGCCTGTCAATCGCCTGCGAGCAAAACTATGGTGCCTGTGCCCGGGTGAGGTCGGGTCGGTTCGCCCCAGACCCGCGGTCGCGTTGCCGGCAAGGCTCCAGGTGGGCCGCAGACCATGAATTTCACGACACTAAGACGTGAACCGGGTCACGCCGCGGAGTCTAATCTCGCGGGCCGTGCCCGATCCGATCCACCTGCAGCCCACCACTTCGCTGGCCGAGCGGGTGCTGCTGCCCGGCGACCCCGGCCGCGCGCTCCTGCTCGCCCAGGCGCTGCTGCAGGCGCCGAAGATGTTCAACCACAACCGCGGGCTCTGGGGCTACACCGGGATCGCCGCCGACGGTCAGCCCCTGACGATCCAGAGCACCGGGATGGGCGGACCGAGCGCCGCGATCGTCGTTACCGAGCTGGCCTCGCTGGGCGCTTCGCGACTGATCCGGGTCGGCACCTGCGGAGCGCTCGACGGGTCTCTGCGGCTCGGCGATCTGCTCGTGGTCACCGAGGCGCTGGCGGGCGATGGCACCAGCCGAGCGCTCGGCGCCGGCGAGCGGGTGAGGCCCGATCCTCGGGTGTGCGACCGGCTGATCGCCGCCCGGCCGGGTGTGCCACGCGGTGTCGTGGTCACCACCGATCTGTTCTACGACGAGCGCGTCGACGTCGAGCAGACGTGGCTGGCACGAGGCGCAGTCGCGGTGGAGATGGAGACGGCGACGCTGTTCGCCCTGGCCGCCGATCGCGGTCTGGAGGCGGGCGCGGCGCTGATCGTCTCGGACATCGTGGTGCCCCGGCGCCGCCGGATCGAGCCCGAGGCACTGCACGAGGCCGAGCAGCGACTCGGCGAACTGGCGCTCGGCGCCCTGGCGCCGGCGACCTAATCGACTGGGGCCGAGGCCGCCGCGGCGGCGCCCGCGGCCGCCGGGGCAGCACCCCGTGGAGCCGGGGCAGCAGCGGCGGTTGCCCGCTCCAGACGCTCGAGCATCGTCTCAATCGTCCCCAGCCGCTCCTCCACACCGCGGCTGCTGTTGACGCGCCCCAGGCGATCCTCGAGCCGATCAAGACCGTCCTCGATCGCCTCCAGACGCTGCGACACGCTGCGGACCCGCCGCGTCAGCCGCTCCAGGTCGCTGGCCGATGGGAGGTTCAGCGCCCCCATCGCGACCTCCTGGGCGCGCATCGCGCGCTCCCGCGTCTCAAACGCGGCCGAGATGGCGCTCGACACGACCCGATTCTCCAGCAGATCTTGGGCGAGCTTGCCGATCGCCTCCTCGCCCTGGCGGGTGACGCGGGTCTTGAGGCTCTCGACTTCGGGACTCTCGTCGTCGGTCATCGCTGGACTGTACCGCCACCAGGTTCGCCCGTACCGACGCGGGGTTGGGCGGGATGGCGCTGGGGTAGACCGGGGCGAATGGGACTCCCGGGCTGCCGCGAGCGTGACTCTAAAGCTCAACCTAAGGGTGACATCAGGCATCTCGCCTGGTATCTGGAGGGGGGCAGCTCTGGTCACGTCCCTTCTTCGAAACTTCTTCATCCCGGGCCACAACCTGTTCAAAGACGACAGGACGCGGTTTCCTCCCTGCAAACCCTGGAAACTCGGAATGCTGGGGAGGCATGGTTCCGGATTGCAAACCTTCGCATCAGTCAGTAGCTTCCAGCCGAGCGTGGCAGGGCCCTCGGTTGGCGTACTGGAGCGCGCACGGACATGACGGTTGGAGGCAAAAAGGCGGTGTTGATCACCCGCCGTAGGTTGGGCAACGTGCTCGGGCTCGCGGGCGCGTTGCTGGTCGTCATCGCGGCCGGGGCGGCCCCGGCGGCGTCCGCGGACACCTGCACGGTGACACTCACCGTCAAGGGAGTGCCCCTGTACACGTTTATCGCCGACGTCGCCCCCGGCACCTCCCCCGCCGACATTCCGCTTCCGCCCACCGCGCCGGCGGCGATCCGGGCCGCGGCCAGGGCGGCCGCGGCCGCGGGCACGCTCGGCCAAACGGGCTCGTGCGTTCCGGCACCGAGCAGCAGCTCGACCACCAGCACCACGACCAGTGCTCCGGCGACGTCCTCTTCCACCACGAGTTCATCGACCTCGACTTCAACTTCAACCTCGTCGACCACGACCAGCTCGAGCACGACCAACTCGAGCACGACCACATCCTCGAGCACCACGCCCGCTCCGTCCCGGAGCCGGCCGGAGCGATCCTCGACCCACCGGCACCAGCATCAGGCCGAGCCCCAGCGCCGCCACGCGCATTCCCGCGGCCACCACCCCGCAAAGCAACCGAAGCAGGCATCCCACACGAAGCAGGCATCCCACACCACCACGCGGCACCAGACCACTGCGCCGACGGGCGCGGGTGTGCCCACCGCCAGCAACCCGACCTACTCGATCTCCACTCCGGGTCCGGCTCCGATGGGCGTCCCCAACTTCTTCATCGACTCGTTCCAGATCCCCCCGTTCCTGATCCCGATCTATCAGGCGGCCGGAATCGAGTATCAGGTTCCGTGGCAGGTCCTGGCGGCCATCAACGAGATCGAGACCGACTACGGGCGCAACCTGTCGGTGTCCTCGGCGGGAGCGGTGGGCTGGATGCAGTTCCTGCCCTCGACCTGGAAGGAATGGGGCATCGACGCCAACGGAGACGGCGTCGCCGATCCCTACAACCCGGTCGACGCGATCTTCACCGCCGCCCGATACCTGCACGCCGCGGGCGCGTCCAGCAACATCTCGAACGCGATCTTCGCCTACAACCACGCCGAGTGGTACGTGCAGTCGGTGCTGCTTCGGGCCAAGCTGATCGGTGGGATTCCGGAGAAACTGATCGGGGCGCTGACCGGGATGGTGCAGGGCCACTTCCCGGTGGCCGCCCCCGCCAAGTACGCCGATGACTCGGTCGACTCGCTGGCCAAGAAGAAGGTCACGGGCAGCAACGCGGCAATCGCGGTCGATTCCAGTCCGAACGTGACCGGCACCGCGATCTACGCCAAACGGGGCTCCCCGGTGATCGCCGTCAACGACGGACGGATCGTCAAGGTCGGCGACAGCGCGCAGCTCGGCGAGTACATCGAGCTGCAGGACTCCACCGGCAACACGTATACCTACGCCCACCTCGGTTCGATCCCGCGCAGCTATCCGGTGCCCAAGCCGGTCCACAAGAGCGCTCGCGACATCGTCAAGGAGTTCTCGGCGCCGCCGGCCAAGCAGACCTCGACGACGGCCGCGTCCGTCCGCCAGGACGCCTCTGCCGCCACCCGGCCAGCCGCTCCAGCCTCGGCCGGCACGCAGACCCCGAGCTCGTCGAGCGCCGGCCAGGGTAAGCCGACGCCGAGCTCGTCGGGCGCCGGCCCCCGGTCGGCGTCCTCCGCTTCGCACTCCTCGGTCTCCCTGTCGGCGCCGATGGTCAAGGAGCGGCTGTTCGCCCACCCGGCGCGCCCGAGGTCATACGCCGCCGGTGGCAAGCTGCAGCTGGGCGGCTCGGCGCAGTCGATCTCAAGCTTCCGGAACTACTTCTCCGACATCCTGCACCTGCCGCGCGACCAGTACACCCTGCAACCGCTGCGGGCCGGTTCGATCGTGGTGGCGGGAACGATCCTCGGGCGCATCGGCGGCCCCTCCCAGGGCGTGTCATCGCACCTGTACTTCATGGTCCAGCCCGCGGGCAAAACCGGGCCGTACATCGATCCCAAGCCGATCCTCGATGGCTGGAAGCTGCTGGAGGCGACCGCGGTCTACCGGGCATCCGGCGTGGATCCGTTCTTCGGGCCCGGGGCCAAGAATCCGACGGTGGGGCAGGTCCTGCTGATGTCCAAGCAGCAGCTGACCGAGCGCGTCCTCGCCGATCCGCACGTCCAGATCTACGCCTGCGGCCGGCGCGATATCGAGGCCGGGCTGATCGACCGCCGCGTGCTGGCGACGATCGAGTTCCTGTCGGCCTCGGGACTGGACCCCTACGTCTCCGGCCTGAAGTGCGGCGCCGATGCCACCGCCTCAAACGGCGTCGACCCCGCCGGCGCGACGGGATCCAGCCTCGACATCTCGAGGATCAACAACATCCCGGTGCAGGGCCATCAGGGCTCCGGCTCGATCACCGACATCGCGATCCGGCGCCTGCTGACCCTTCAGGGCTCGATGCGGCCGAATCAGATCGTGTCGGACATCGCCTATCAGAACCAGCCCAACACGCTTGCGCTCGCCGACCACCAGAACCGGATCCAGATCACCTTCTCACCCGACTACGGGACCAACCCGAATCTCTCCAAGCAGGTCAAGAGCATCCTGGAGCCGGGGCAGTGGATCCAGCTGATCAACCGCATCAGCCAGATCCCCGAGCCGGTGGTCCCGATCGCGCCCAGCAAGTACGCACTCCGTACCCCCAACCACTGACGCCGCTCGGGTGAGCGCCGGCTCGCCTCTGTTTCGATTCGTTCAGGTGGAGCTGCCCTGGCCGCTGGGCCCGCCCGACGGGCGTTACCTCGTCCGCCCGGAAGGTGACCCCGAGGCGGCGGCGACGCACGTGATCGTGTTCGCCACTCTCGGCGCGCCCCAGCGGAGGCTGGTGTCACGCCGGCGTTCCCGCCCCGTGGCGCTGGAACCCGAGCCAACCCCGGTTCTCACGGGACGCGCGACGATCATCGAGGTCGGCCATTCCTCGGACGGCGAGCTCCCGGCCCGAGAGTGGCTGGCCGCCGCCGGCGAGACAGAGCTGACCGCGGGGGTCACCGTGCTCAACCGCGCCCTGCGGGCGTTCCGCCTGGTCACCGCCGACCCGTATGCGCAGCCGATCGGTCGCCAGCAGCTGCTCACCGCTCGCGTCGGCTTCGGCGCCGGCGAGCAGGTCGCCGACGGGGTGTGGACCGCCGCCCGTGAGCTGCCGGGGCCCGGAGGCCGCCGCCGTCGCTCGCGTGAACTCGCTCCGCAGGCACGGCTCGCCGCCGTGCTCGGCGCGCGAGCGGCGGCGCTGGTCTGCGAGGAGCTGGCCCTGCGGGTCCGTCTCGATCTCAACCAGAGTCGGCCCCGCGAGGCGGCACTGCAGTTGATGGTGGCGCTCGACGCCGCGATCGCCGAGCTGTCCACCGATCGGCACGCATCCGAGCTCGCCAACCGGCTGGGAGAGCTGCGGGGTCGACGCGAGGCGGTGGCGGCCGCGGCCCAGGCGGCGCTGACCCGTCCGCTGGACCAGACCGAGACCGAGATGGTCACGGAGACCTTGGTGGGGATCGAGGCGACGATCCGGGCGCGCGCCGCCGCGGACGTCTGAGGCGGGTGCAGCCGCACGTGCCGCCGCGGACGCCTGAGGCGGGTGCAGCCGCCCGCGCCACCGCGGACGCCTGAGGCGGCCTACTCCAGACCCAGCGCCTGCACGACGCTCTCCAACTCGTGCACGACGTCGCCGCCGAGCACGACCGCCGCCGCGCCGTGCAGCGGCGTTTGACCCTGAGTGATGATCACGATCTGGCCCCCCGCATCCAGCGTCATCTCCGGTAGTTGAGCCACCGGATACACCTCCAATGAAGAGCCGATGCACAGCATGAGGTCCGCCTGGGCGGAAAGTCGCTGCGCTGCTGCCAGCGCATCAGCCGGGAGGTACTCGCCGAACAGGACCACGTCGGGCTTCAACGGCTGCCCGCAGTCACAGCGCGGTATCCGCGCCCGGTCGGCCCGGCGGCGTGCCTCGACCTCGGCCAGCGAATACCGCGCCCGGCAGGTCAGGCACGAGGAGTGATCGATCGTGCCGTGAACCTCCACCAGCTCTCGCGTGCCCGCGCGCGCATGAAGACGGTCGATGTTCTGGGTGATCACCCCGGCAAGCAGTTCGGCGTTCTCCAACCTGGCGAGCGCCCGGTGGGCGCCGTTGGGCTGCTTGTGCGCGAGCGTCTGAAAGCGGTCCCCATAGAAATGCCAGAATCGCTCGGGGTTTGCGCGGAACACCCTGATGTGCGCCACCTCCATCGGATCGACGTTCTCCCACAGCCCGGTCTGAGGCGACCGGAAGTCCGGGATCCCCGACGGCACCGATATGCCGGCGCCGGTCAGCGCCACAACCGAATGCGCGTCCCGGATCAGGCCGGCGACGCGAGCCGCCGCGGTCGTCGCGACGCTCACTCCCCCGTCCACTGCGCGGCTCGCTTTTGAAGGAACGCCGCGATGCCCTCGCGCGCGTCCGCCGACCCGAACACGGCGCCGAATCCCTCCTTCTCCGCTGCGATTCCGGCGTCGAGATCGCCGGCCGCGGACACCCGCTTGATCTGCGCCACCGGCAACGGCGCCTGCCCGGCCAGCTTGCGCGCCCAGCCCATGGCAGTGTCCAGCAGCTCGTGGTCGGGCACGGTCCGGTTGACGAGCCCGTAGTCCAAGGCCTCGCCTGCGCCGATCGGCTCGCCGACCAGGCACAGCTCCAGCGCCCGAGCCTCGCCGATCAGCCGGGGCAGCCGCTGGGTGCCACCGAAGCCGGGAATGATCCCGAGGTTGATCTCCGGCTGGCCGAAGCTGGCTCCGTCCGCCGCGATCCGGAGATCGCAGGCCATTGCCAGCTCGCAGCCGCCGCCCAGCGCGGCCGCGTTGATGGCGGCGATCGTGATCGTGCCGTCGGTCTCCAGCGAGCGCAGCAGCGCGTGCGCGTCGTCGGCCAGCCGTCGTCCGGCGGCCGCGTCCATCTTCTGGAAGGCCTTGATGTCGGCTCCGGCGCAGAACAGCATCGGGTTGGCCGAGGCGAACACGAGCACCCGAATCGCCGGGGAGCCGCGCACTTCGTCCCACAGCTCACCGATCGTCTGGATGACCTCGGGGGACAGCGAGTTGGCCGGCGGACGGTCCAGCCAGGCGATCGCCACCCGATCGCGGGTCTCGAGCTTGACCGGGCGCTGCGCCCACCCCGGGTCGGCCTGTGGATAGGGAAAGAATCCCTGGCCGCTCTTGACGCCGAGCCGCCCCTGCGCCACCAGACGACGCAGGATCGCCGGCGGCGCGAAATCCTGCCCCCAATCCTGCGTCGCCCGCACCAGGCGCGCCAGCATCTCGTCCAGCCCTATCTGGTCCGCATTCGCCAGTGGCGGAGGCGAGATCCCGACGCTGGCCATCCCGACGTCGATGTCCTTGGCGCCGGCGACCCCTTCCTCCAGCACCAGGCAGCTCTCGAGGAACGCCTTCAGCGAAAACCGGTAAAGCATGGCGGCGCCAGCCGCTTGCGCCTTCCCACTAGTGCTCATAGAAGCCTCTCCCCGTCTTGACGCCGAGGCTCCCGGCCTGTACCAGCGACGCCATCCGGCGGTGCACGTAGAAGCGATCGCCGTATGACTCGTGCAGATGCTCAGCCACGGAGACCACGGTGTCGAGCCCGAGCAGATCGGCGATGTAGAACGGCCCCAGCTTCGACGCGGAGACCTCGCCGACGATCCGGTCGACCTCCTCCACCGCGATGTCCTGCACCTCCTGCGCCCGCCACAGCTCCGAGCTGGCGGCGTTGAGGATCCGGTTGACGACGAACCCGGGCGACTCGCCGGACCGGATCGGCAGCCGGCGGATCGCCTGGACGAAGTTGCTGGCCGCCTGAGCCGTCTCGGTGGAGGTGTCCTCACCTTCCACCACTTCGATCACACGCGTCGTGGAGGCCGGGAAGAAGAAATGAAGGCCGACGACCTTGTCGGGCCGGATGGTGACCTCGCCGATCTCGCTGATCGACAGGGAGGAGGTGTTGGAGGCGAGGATTGCGTGGCCTGGCGTGACCTCGTCGAGGATCACGAATACGGCCTGCTTGTCCGCCATCCGCTCCGAGACCGCCTCGACCACGAGGTCGACGTCGCCGAACTGCGCGTAGTCGGTCGTGCCGGTGATCAGCCCCAGCTTGTGCTCCAGCGCGTCCGGTGCCAGCTTGCCGGCGTCGCGCTGGGCCCGCCACAGGGCGCCGGCCCGTTCGATCCCACGGTCGACGGACCGTTGATCCATGTCCTTGAGCACGACGGGGATGTCGGCCGAGGCGATCACGTGGGCGATCTCCGCGCCCATCGTTCCCGCACCCACGACCGCGGCCTTGAAGACGAACATCAGTGTGCTGTCCGATGATTGGGGGGCATGGAGCGCGAGTTCCGGGGACCGGCAGGCAAGGACGCAGGAGCCGTGGCGCAGCGGCGCTGCGCGAGGCTCCGAGGACGCCCCATGACGGTCATCCGGGGCCGCGATACATGTTCGCATCCCAGCGCAGCGCCGAACCGCGTCATCGTCCGCGCGGTTCGCATCCCAGCGCAGCGCCGAACCGCGCAATCGTCCGCGCCAAGGACTCCGTCATGGCACGCCGGATGAACAACCGGTCCAGCAGCGGCGTGAGCGGGGATGGCCGACGCAGCCGGTACTCGAGGCGCAGGGTCACCTGCACCCCGGGCGCCACCGTGGCGAAGACCACCGTCTGGCGCCCGCTGATCGACTCGTCGTGCACGTCCACGCTCTGGCCGGCGCCGGCCTCGTAGGCCACGACCCGCTCGGAGACCCGCCCGCGGCCGGCGGGCCCCGACTCCCAGGTCACTACCGAGCCAGGCGCCGGATAGCCCGGATCGACCGCCACCACCCGCTCCAGTCCGTCGACCCATGCGGGCCACCGGCTCGTGTCATACCACCGCCGCTCGGCGGCCGCCACGGTGCCGGGAAAGGTGTCGCTGACCTGGACCGCTCCCATCCGGGCATGGATTCTCGCGGCTGGACCGGTGCGGGAGTAGCCTCCGTCGGGCGATGACGGAAACACTTCCCGATCCGGTCCCGCCGTATCCCGAGATCTCGTCGAAGGCCTACGAGCATCCCGCCGATCGCGCGGCGACGGCCGCGCTCAAGGCGGTGCCGATGCTTGACACCGTGGTCCGCAAGCTGGTGGAGTTCAGCTACGAGCGCGCGCTGCGCCAGTCGCTGCTCGGCAATTCGGTGAAGGTCTCCGAGCGTCAGCTCCCCGAGCTCTGGGGCTCATACAGGGGCGTGAGCCGGATTCTGGACATGCCCGACGAGTACGACCTGTACGTCAGCTCGTCCCTGTACTGGAACGCGGTCACCATCGGGTCCCAGAAACCGATGCTGGTGATCGGCTCCAACCTGATGCTCCAGCTCGGCCCCGGCGAACAGCGCACGATCATCGCCCACGAGCTCGGGCACATCCTCTCCGACCACGTGCTCTACGTCACCGCCCTCAACATTCTGCTGGCCGCTGGCAGCGGGCTCCCGATGGGATTGGGCCTGCCACTACGCGCGGTTCGCGCGGTGCTGCTGGAGTGGATGCGCGCCGCCGAACTCAGCTGCGACCGTGCCGCCACGCTCGCCGTTCGCGATCCCCGGATCGTCTGCCGCGCCCTGATGGTCATGGCCGGCGGCCTCAGCGCCGACCGGCTCGACCTCGACGCGTTCATGACCCAGGCGATGGAGTACCAGAGCTGGGACGACGCCCACGACCGCGTGCGCCGATTCTTCAACGAGCTCAACGCGACCCACTCCAACTCGGTCCGCCGCGTCTCTGAGGTCATGAAATGGGTCCAGAGCGGCGAGTACGACCGCATCGTGCGCGGCGAGTACCGCCGCCGCGGCGAGGAGACCAACGTTCGCGACGAGGCCTCGGACGCGATGGAGTTCTACGCCGAGCGCTTCCGGGAGCTGTTCCGCGAGGTCGGAGAGAACGTCACCACGCTCGGGTCCCAGATGGGCGACGTCAGCCAACAGGTCGCGGACTGGCTGCGCAACCGGGGCAGCGGCGGCGGGGGCTCCAACAGCCCCGGCTGATCCCCCGGCGCGCTCCAACAGCCCCGGCTGATCCCCCGGCGCGCTCCAACAGCCCCGGCTGATCCCCCGGGGCGGACGCGCCCGGGCGATGGACGGCGGCTACCGGTGGTGGACGCGCCGGGCGGCGGCAGTGACGGGCGACGGCAGCGACGGGCGACGGCAGCGACGGGCGACGGGGCGAACGCGGGCGGTCGAGGATCGCCATGGTCGACACTCGCGGGCCCGGGCTCACGCCCGTGACCACGGAACGTCAAGCGGTGCTCGGAAATGGACGATCTCCGACCGCACTCTTGACAAACGATCGGTTACGATATATCGTTGACGCATCGTTATGAACAACGAAAACATGAAAACCAACAGTGGAGGATCCACATGAGTAGTTACGCATACGATTTCCCGGGGCGAGCGCCCTGGGCAGACAAGCAACGACATCGATTCGCCGAGGAGCGGATCGGGGGCGGCCGCGGCGGCAGGCACCGCGAGCGGTTCGCCGAGAGGTGGATGGAACGCGGCGGCCCGGACCCGGAGCGGTTCGAGGACGAGCGCTCCGGGCGAGGCGGCCGGCGCGGCAAGCGCCGTCACCACCGCCACTCCGCCGAGAACTGGCTCTTCGCCCGCGGAGGCGGACGGCACGGCCGCCCGTCCCCCGAGGACCTGGAGCGGCTGGAAGACCTGATCGCGCTGCGCCGGATGCGCGGCGGGCCGTTCGGCGGCCCCGGCGGCCGGGGACCCCGCGGCCGCGGACGCGGCCGGGCCCGGCGAGGCGACGTGCGGCTGGCGCTGCTGCGCCTCCTCGCCGAGGAGCCCCGCAACGGCTACCAGCTGATGCAGACAATCGAGGAACGCAGCGGCGGCCGCTGGCGCCCGAGCCCGGGTTCGGTGTATCCAACGCTGGCCCAGCTCGAGGACGAGGGCCTGATCCGGTCGGCCGACGCCGAGAGCGCGCGCCGGTTCGAGATCACCGATGCGGGCCGCGAGCACCTGGAGAGCCGCGCCGACGAGCCGGCACCCTGGCAGCCCGGCGACGAGGCCGGCGAGAACGCCATCGGCGAGCTCGCCCCCCTCGTGATCCAGATCGGCAAGGCCGCCTGGCAGGTGGCGACGGTCGGCGACGAGGCCCAGCGGGCCCGCGCGATCGAGCTCCTGGCCGAGACCCGGCGCGGTCTTTACCGGCTGCTCGCCGAGGAGCCCGCGGATTCGGCCGACTCGGGCGACCCTGCGGATTCGGGCGACTCCGTCGACCCGGAGCAGTCCGAGGAGACCGACGTCTAACGTACACGGGCGATGTCGCTGACTGAAGCCAATCGGGCCACCGAGGCCACGGGCAACGGCACCGCCACCACCGCCATCTCCGTCCGCGACCTCGCCAAGACGTTCGGCGAGGTGCGGGCGGTCCGCGGCGTCAACTTCGAGGTCGCCACCGGCGAGGTGTTCGGGTTCCTCGGGCCCAACGGCGCCGGCAAGACGACCACCATCAACATGCTCTGCACCCTGGTCAGGCCGACCGCCGGCGACGCCCGGGTCGCCGGCTATGACGTTGTCCGTGAACGCGACGACGTCCGGCGCCACATCGGCCTCGTGTTCCAGGATCCGACGCTCGACGGCTACCTCAGCGCCGAGCAGAACCTGCGTCTTCACGCCGAGTTGTACGGCGTCCAGTCCGATCTGGTGATGCCGCGCATGCGGCAGGTGATGGAGATGGTCGGACTGTGGGACCGCAAGGACTCGGTGGTGGGCGCGTTCTCCGGCGGCATGCGCCGCCGGCTGGAGATCGCCCGCGGGCTGATGCACTCCCCCCGGGTGCTGTTTCTGGACGAGCCGACGATCGGGCTGGACCCGCAGACCCGGCGCTCGATCTGGGACTACATCCGCGAGCTCAAGGAGCGCGAGGAGATCACCATCTTCATGACCACCCACTACATGGACGAGGCCGAATGGTGTGACCGGATCGCGATCATGGACCACGGCGAGATCGTCGCCCTCGACGCTCCCGAGGCGCTCAAGGGCGGGATCGGCAAGGACCGGGTGACGATCCACACCGACGACAACCGTGCCGCGATCGCGGCCCTGCAGCGCCAGTTCGGCATCGAAGGCCAGGTCAGCGAGGGCGCGGTCACATTCGGCGTCGCCGCGGGCGAAGAGTTCGTCCCGCGGCTGTTCACCGAGTTCGAGCTGCCGATCCGCTCGGTGAATGTCTCCCGTCCAACCCTCGACGACGTGTTCATGTCGTTCACCGGGAGCACGATCCGCGATGCCGAGGAGGACTCGTCCAAGCATCGCAACCGGATGATGATGCAGATGATGAGCGGAGCCCGCCGATGAGCACCACGACAGATCCCCGGCAGACCGCCACCGCCACCCCGCCGCCGTCCCAGCGCGAGATCGTCCGGGTCAGCGTCCCCAAGCGCTCTCTCGCCTCCGAGCTGCGGGCGATCAAGATCGTCTGGCGCCGCGAGCTGATCCGCTACCGCCGTGACCGCCTGCGGATGATCACCACCCTGGTGCAGCCGCTGCTGTTCCTGTTCGTCCTCGGCTCCGGGCTGCAGTCGCTGTCTGCCGCCAGTACCCACGGGGTCGACCTGAAGACGTTCATCTACCCGGGCATCCTCTGCATCGCGGTCATGTTCACCGCCATGTTCTCGGCGGCATCGATCGTATGGGACCGGGAGTTCGGATTCCTGCGGGAGATGATGGTCGCGCCGATCCGGCGCAGCTCGATCGTGATCGGCAAGTGCGTGGGCGGCGCCAGCGTCGCCTGCATCCAGGGCGTGATCGTGATCGTCCTGGCCCCGCTCGTGCACGTTCCCTACAACGCGGTGATGATCGTCGAGATCTTCCTGCTGCAGGTGCTGCTGGCATTCGCGATCACCGCCTTCGGCGTGATGATCGCCGTCCGGATCAAGCAGATGCAGTCGTTCATGGGCGTGATGCAGATGATCGTCACGCCGATGTTCTTCATCTCCGGGGCCCTGTTCCCGGTCTCCGGCCTGCCCACCTGGCTGGCGATCCTGAATCGTCTCGATCCGCTCACCTACGCAGTCGACCCGATGCGGCGGATCGTGTTCAGTCACCTGGACATCTCCCCCGCCGCCCGCCAGGCGCTCGATCCCGGCGTCACCTGGTTCGGCTGGCGGGTGCCGACCTTGGTGGAGGCGGGAGTGATCGTCGTCCTCGGCCTGATCATGCTCGGCGTCGCGATCTGGGAGTTCAGCGCCACCGAGTAGCTTTCGGTGCAGCATGCGCGTGCTCGATCAGCCGGCGCGCCGCCTCAACCCAGCGAGCGGAGGATCGCGATGCCCCAGAACCCAACGCTGTTCGTCTGCCACGGCGATGACGGTGGCCCGCGGATCCATCCGTGTCGCCGCGTGCAGGAAGCGCTTCGCGCGGCCGACATCGACTACGACAAGGTGATCGCCGGGCACGGCAGCCCATTGCCGTTCTTGCGCAAAGGCTCGCGAGAGCAGCTGCGCGCGGCCACCGGGGACACCAAGCTGCCGGCGCTCGAGCTGCCCGACGGGACGGTCATCACCCACTCGCGAGCCATCCTCTCCTGGATCAAGCAACACCGGTGAGCTGCGCGATGTCCGCTCGTCGCTGCCCGCTCGCCGATGAGCTTGCCCCGATCGCCGGGTCTGGAATCTCATGAACTTCACCACCAGTCACATGTCAATCTCGCTCGAGGGGATTCGACGCCGCGCTGGAGCAGGCGGGGCGGCGGGGGACGGTGACGTCGACATCGCTGGGGTCGCCTCGACGGTGCGCCCGGCGTTGGCGGCGGGCGCGCTCGACGAGCTCGTCTTCGACATCGCTCCCGTCCTGCTCGGCGACGGCGAACGCCTGTTCGGGGACGTGAGCATCCCGGGCTCGAGCCGGTGCAGGTCATCCACTCACCGCGCGCGACCCACGTCCGCTACAGAATCGGTCGCTGAGCGAGGCCGGCGTGCCCGCCGGCAAGCCGCGTGGCGACTGCGGCCAGCGCATCATCGGCGGCTGGTAGCTTTGCCGGCGTGAGCTCCGGCGAACCGGCCGCCAAGCGCCCGGCGGCGGCGCGGGTGTCGTGCCTGCACAATCCGCAGCACGGCGAGATCGCCGCCCAGTTCGACGCGGGGCACTTCGTCTGGGTCGAGTACGAGGACCCCAGCGACGGGGACCTGGCCGAGCTGGCCGAGCTGATCAAGCTGCACCCGCTCACGCTCGAGGACGCGCGCACCTTCCGGCAGCGACCCAAGATCGAGGAGTACGCGGGTTACATGTTCGTCGTGGTGTTCGGCGTCGACCCGGCCATGGAGTCCGGCGAACCGCTGCTGCGCGAGGTGCACCTGATCATCTCCGGCGACTATGTGGTCACCATCCACCGCCGGCCTTTCGCGGCGCTCTCGGACCTGCGCGCCCGTTACGACGACCAGCCGATTCGCAGCGAGCAGTTCCTCGTCTACCGGATCCTGGATGCCATCACCTCCACGTTCGTTCCGGTTCTGTCGCGGACCGACGACGACATCGACGACATCGAGCAGGGGGTGATCGATCGTGCCTCGGCGCAGGATCTCCAGCGCATCTTCAGCCTCAAGCGCGACCTGGTGGCGATGCGGCGGGTGGTCTCACCGATGCGCGACATGTTCGCCCGCAATGCCGACCGGTTCGCCGAGCTGCCCGGCCTGGAAGCGGATGACCGGCTCTACTTCCGTGACCTGTACGACGGGCTGATCCGCATCTCGGAGCTGGTCGACTCCTATCGCGACCTGCTCAGCGGCGCCACCGACATGTACCTGTCGACGGTCGCCAACCGCCAGGGCGAGATCAACAAGCAGCTGACGATCATCGCCACGATCTTTTTGCCGCTCACCTTTCTCACCGGCTTCTTCGGCCAGAACTTCTCCTACCTGGTCACCCACATCCTCAACACCGAGTGGGCGTTCCTGGTGTTCGGGATGGGGTCGCTGGTCGTGTCGGCGGTCGGGTTCTGGATCTACTTTCGCCGCAAGCGCTGGGTCTGAGGCGCCGGCAGCGGCCACCCGTCTGCGCCACAATCGCAATTCGTTCACATATTCCTGCACCGAGCCTGAGAAGCTTCCGCGGCCATGGGAACGACGCTCGTCCTCGTCATCGTGATTCTCGCCGCGGTCGTGTTCGACTTCACCAATGGCTTCCACGACACGGCGAACGCGATGGCGACGTCGATTGCCACCGGGGCCCTGAAAGCCGATGGTCGCCGTCATCCTGTCGGCGACGCTCAACTTCATCGGCGCGTTCATCTCGATCAGCGTCGCCGCCACGATCGCCAAGGGGATCATTCCGAACTCGGTGACCAGCGGGATCGATGGGCTAGCGGTGGTGGAGGCGGCGCTGATCGGCGCGCTGCTGTGGAACCTGGTCACCTGGTACTTCACGATCCCGTCGAGCTCGAGTCACGCCCTGATCGGCGGGCTGATCGGGGCGGCGGCCGCCTCCGTCGGGTTCTCCGCCGTCAGCGTCCACGGGATTCTCGGGAAGGTGGTGGCGCCGGGCGTGCTCGCGATCATCATCTGCGGCGCCGTCGCCTTCCTCGGCACGAGAGCCGCCTACATGCTGATTCGCCGCCTCGGCCAGGAGGACGCCCGGCGGGGCTACCGATACGGGCAGATCGGCTCGGCGTCGCTCGTCTCGCTCGCCCACGGCACCAACGACGCTCAGAAGACGATGGGCGTCGTCGCCCTCGCTCTCATCTCCACCGGCCACCTCAGTGCGACCCATTTCAGCGTGCCGCTCTGGGTCAAGATCATGTGCGCTAGCGCGATGGCGCTGGGCACCGCGACCGGCGGCTGGCGCATCATCAACACAATGGGCAACCGCATCACCACCGTCGAGTCGCCGCAGGGCTTCGCCGCCGAGGCGTCCAGCTCCGCCACGATCCTCGCGTCGTCCTACTACGGCTACCCGCTGTCGACGACGCAGATCGTCTCCGGCGGCGTCATGGGGGCGGGCCTGGGCAAGCGCGGGGGTGTCGTCCACTGGCCGGTCGTCGGGCAGATGGCGAGCGCCTGGGTGATCACGCTGCCGATGGCGGCGATATTCGGGGCGACGGCGTGGAACATCTCCGACACGTTCGGCCGTAACAGCAACGCCGGGGCGATTGTGACCGCCGTGCTGACAGCGGCCTGCGCCTTCGGGCTCTACATCCTCTCCAAGCGCAACCGGGTCACCGCCGCCGATCTCGACCGGACGAACGTGACTCCCGAGCTCGAGGCCCAGCGCGCCACCGGCGCGGTCCCCGGCCCCGCCCTCGCCTGAGGGGTGACCCGGATGTTCGTCCTCGGATCACCGATCGTCGACTGGTCCGCGATCTGGAAGATCTGGCTGGTGGCGTTGATCGCCGGCGCCGGCGTCGTGATCGTGTTCGGGTTCCTGCTGCTCGGCCTCAAGTTCGCCAACGCCCCGAGGACCGATGGCACCCAGGGCACCACTGCTCGGGTCACGGGCTTCGCGGTGTCGTTGGTGTGCGGCGTGCTCGTCATCGGGGTGATCGCGCTTGGCATCATCGCGATGATCGACAAGCCGCCGAGCCCCAAATCCAAGCCGAAGAAGGCCGCGGCCGTCCTGACCGCACCGACGGGTAGACAACCGCCCTGGGCCTAGCCGGCAACGCCATCCACTGGGCGCCCTTACAGGGCGCCCCGCCAAAACTCCACCCTCAGGCCGCTGCCGCCACCGGCTCGGGCGACCGCCCCGGGAGCAGCGTCTCGCGGGCGATGACCAGGCGCTGGATCTGCGCGGTTCCTTCGTAGAGCTGCAGGATCTTGGCGTCGCGCATCAGCTTCTCCACCTTGTACTCCTTGATGAAGCCGTAGCCACCGTAGACCTGCACGGCGTCGGTGGTGACCTCCATCGCGGTGTCGGCGGCGAAGCGCTTGGCGTGTGAGGACTCCACGGTGTTGCGTGCGCCCTGGTCGAGCAGCACGGCCGAGTTCCAGGTGGCCAACCGCGCCAGATGCACCTTGGTGGCCATGTCGGCGATGATGAACTGGATCGCCTCGTGCATGGCGATCGGCACGCCGAACTGGACGCGCTGCTTGGCATACTCGATCGCCAGCTCCATCGCCGCGCGGGCGACGCCGACGCCCATCGCAGCGACGCCGGGGCGGGTGCGGTCAAGCGTCGTCATCGCGATCTTGAAGCCGTGGTTCTCCTCCCCGACGAGGTGGTTGAGTGGGATCTCGACCTCGGGAAACGTGATCGTGGCGGTATTGGACGCCCGCTGGCCCATCTTGTCCTCGTGCTTGTCGACGACGACGCCGGCGTCGCGCGGCACGATGAAGCAGGAGATGCCGCGATGGCCGGCCTCCTTGTCGGTCTTGGCGTAGACCGTGTACCAGTTGGCGTATTCGCCGTTGGTGATGAAGCACTTGGAGCCGTTGATCACCCACTTGTCGCCGTGGCGGGTGGCGGTGGTCTTCATTCCCGAGACGTCGGAGCCGGCGTCGGGCTCGGTGAGGCAGAAGGAGGCGTAGAGGGGCGCCTGGACCAAGCGCCCCAGGTACTCCTGCTTGAGCTCCTCGGAAGCGGCGAGAATGATCGGCGCAGTGGCCAGGCCGTTGCACGACAGCGAGGTGCCGATACCCGAGCAGCCCCAGGCGATCTCCTCCTCGATGATCACCCCGTCCAGGAACCCGAGGCCGGGGCCGCCGTACTGCACCGGCAGGTGGTTGTTCATCAGCCCCAGCCCCCAGGCCTTCTCCAGGATCTCCCCGGGCCAGGTCCCGTCTCGGTCGTAATCCCACGCCACCGGCCGGATCTCCTTCGCGGCGAACTCGTGCGCCAGATCGCGCATGCTCTTCTGCTCGTCAGTGAGCGTGAAATCAACCACCGTAGTTCTCCTTTACGGGTCTCGACTGACTAGTCAGTCAATAGCTCCGCGAGAGTTTATCCGGTGTGTCGCCGGCGGCACCGGTGCGTCACACTGGGCAGGTGCAGAGCGGGTTTGGGACGGTGGTGCTCGTGGTCTGCGGCGTCGGGGTGGCCGGCGCTGTGGTGGCGCTGCTCCTCGGCCGGCGGACATGGGAGGAGTACGGGCGTGACCACCTGCTGCGCGATGACCAGCCGTCGGGTGCGGCGCCGGCCGGGTCGGCGGCGGCCGGCGACGAGCGCGACGCGGAGATCCGTCAGATGCTCGAGGCCGGCAACGCCCGCCGGCGGCGCCGCGGTGAGCCGGAGATCGACATCGGCCCGGAGCTGGGGCGGCTGACCGCGCCGGCGATCGATGACGAGCTCCGGGCGGAGATCCGCGACCTGGTGGTGGCGCGCAACCATCGCCGCGCCCGCCAGGGCAAGCCCACGCTGGATGTGGAGGCCGAGGTCGAGCGCCAGATCGCGGCGCTCGGTCGGCAGTGACACTGATCGGGCGCGGCAGACGCTAGGCTGCCGTTCCATGGCTGATCCACGTCGCGTCGAGCTCGACGAGCTCGTAAACCGCCCCGGGACCTACTTCAACCCGCAGACCGAGATCCTGATCGTCGTCGACGACTCCCCGGAGCTCGATTCCGAGATCTTCAACATGGAGGAGTTCGAGGGCGCCGACTGGGTTCAGATCTCAGACGAGCTGCCGGTGGACGAAAACCGCCGTGACGAGCTGCTCGAAGCGTTTCAGGTCCACCTCCACGCCGGCTCGGCCGAGGCCGAGGAGGACGGCTCGGACACCTCCGACGAGCTCGAGGAGGACGACCAGGAGGCCGGGCGAGAGTAGGGCCTGCGCGGCGGCGACGGCTACCCGCCGGCGCCGAGCAGCGACGCGCATTTCTGCATCTTGCGCACATCCCGGCCGGCCTGCTGGAGGCACTGGGCGTACTTGCTCCCGTCGCTGGCCGGCGTACTTGAGCTGCTGCTCTGACCGGAGGCGCCCGCGCTCTGCAGCGCCGACGTCAGGCCGCGCAGCAGGGCGCTGAGCTGCGAGTAGGGCCGGACGTTGGTGGGCGCCGAGATCGTCTGCGGCTGGTTGAGATCGGCGTATTGGACGGTGAGCGAGATGTGCGCGGTGCGCAGGCCCCGCAGGAGCGTCAGGGCCCGGCTGGTGGCCGGAACCGTGAGGTTGAGCGCGAGCTTGAGCAGCGTCCGGTCCGCCTTGCCCGTCCACAGGTCGACGGTCGCGTTCTTGACCGCGGCGGTGATCTTCTGGGCGGTGGCCGGCGAGATCGAGCTCGGGAGCTTGGTCTTGGCGGTTGTCCTGGCCAGGAAGCCGTTCAGGTCCGCCAGCAGCGCGCCGACGTTCACCCCAGCGCGAATATGGGTCGTGTCGGCTCCCCCGACGTCGGCGCTGCCCACGACCGTCGGGCCGGTCAGCCAGCGTTGGGGGTTGATCCCGAGCCCGGCGAGGCCGCTGTGACTCGTCCCCGAGGCAGCCGTTGACGAAAAGCCGGACTCGAGCCGCTTGAAGTCCGCCGGCGGCAGCTGGTAGGCCGCGCCCTGCAGCGTCACGTATCCGTGGGTGCCGGTGGAGATCAAGCCGAGCGAGCTCGTGCGGCCGAGGGCGGCGACGGAGATGGTGAAGTCCGAGGCCGGCAGGTTGCCCTTGCCGCGACTCTGAAAAGGCCCGTCGAGGCCGAGGCTGACCGGTGAGGTCAGAGTGCTGGAACCCGCGGGGGTCAGCGTCAGCGCGAAGTGCAGCACACCGCTCGAGACGGTGTGAGCGCCGCTGAACGTCTGCTGGATCAGGCTCTGCGCGCTGGCCGACCCCGAGCCGCTGCCGCCGCGGCTGCTGCTGCCACATCCGACGAGAGCGAGCCCGGCCAGCATGGCCGCCAGCAACCGCCGAAGCGGACATGGTGACGAGCGTGATCGGCTCGGTTGGTGCATGCGACATCCTCCGCCTTCGTGGCACAGACGCTGGCGCGAATGTAGCATCGGGTCGGTGCGCAGGGGCCAGCTTGTCCTGCTCGCCGTTGCCGTGGCCGCGCTTCCCGCCAGCGCGTCGGCGTCGCCGGTGACCGTGCTGGGCCACAACGGTCATGCGCAAACGGTGCTATCCACCAGCGCCAGCTTCGGCTACGGCGTCCGCACCTTCACACTGCCGAAGCTGAGCCGGGGGACATATGGCGTGCGGCTCGCGGCCACCGACCTGGCGGGCAATCTCTCACGGATCACCGGCAGCCTGCAGATCGGCTCGTAGACTCGCTGGCGTCATGGCGCCCCGGACGATTCTCTACACGGGCAAGGGTGGCGTGGGCAAGACCTCGGTGGCGGCGAGCACGGCGCGCGGCTGCGCCGCGGCGGGTCAGCGCACCCTGGTGATCTCCACCGATCCCGCGCACAGCCTGTCGGAGTCGCTGTCGGTGGCGCTCGGCGCCGAGCCGGTCGCCGCGGGAGTGCGTCTCTGGGGACAGGAGGTGATGGCCCAGCAGGAGATGGAGCGCCACTGGTCCGGCGTGCAGGATTGGCTCGGCGAGCTGCTGGTAGAGCGCGGCGTGGACCGGATCTCAGCCGAGGAGCTGACCGTGCCGCCCGGAATGGACGAGCTGTTCGCGCTGCTGCGCCTGCAGGCCCACCACGAGTCGGGGGAGTGGGACACGATCATCGTCGACTGTGCTCCAACCGGCGAGACGCTTCGACTGCTCGCGTTTCCCGACGTGGCTCGATGGTGGATCGACAAGGTGTTCCCTCTGGAGCGCCAGCTCCTCACCGCGGCCCGCCCGATCGCGCGCTCGCTGCTGGACATCTCCCTGCCCGGTCCGGCGGTGTTCGCCGACGTGCAGCGGCTGTCGCAGAACCTGATCGCGATGAACGAGATCCTGCGCGATCGCCGCCATTGCACGCTGCGCCTGGTGATGAACCCGGAGAAGATGGTCATCGGCGAGGCGATGCGCACCTTCACCTACCTGAACCTATACGGCTATCTGACCGACGCGGTGATCGTCAACCGGCTGTTTCCGGCGGGCGTGGGCGATTATTTCGCCGCCTGGCGCAACGTCCAAGAGGAGCACCTGGAGCTGGTCCAATCGGCGTTCGCGCCGGTCCCGGTCCTGTGCGCGCCCTACTTTGAGCAGGAGGTGGTCGGGCCGGCCATGCTCGACCGGCTGCTGCGCGAGCTGTTCGGCGACGGCGACCCGTCGCGGGTGCTCTACGACGCGCTCACCCAGGAGCTGGAGGTGCTCGACGACGGAGCGTGGCTGCGGCTCCGGCTCCCATTCGCCGAGAAGGGGGACATCTCGCTCAAGCAGATCGGGCTCGAGCTGATCATCGGCGTCGACGGCCAGCGGCGAATTATCATGCTGCCTCCAGCGCTGGCCGCGATGCGGCCTGCGACGGCCACCTTCCAGGACGGCGCGCTCCAGATCAGGTTCGATGGCGAGCAACGAATGCAACGATCCGAGCTCTGACCCGGCGGGACCACCGGGTGACGACGAGGCGCTGAGAAGCCTCGAGGAGCGCCTGGAGCGGGCCTCGCAAGCTGCCGAGCGGCTGCTGGCCGACGCGGCCGAGCGGGTCCGGCGGCGGCCTCCACCAGCGGGCTGGCAGCAACCGTCGGACGGCGGCGGCGCCGCCTCGCGGGGCGGCGGCGAGCTGGAGCTCCTGCTGGGGATCCTGGGTTCGCTGCGCGACCTGATCCCAGCCGAGCTCCACCAGCGGCTGGCCGACGCGGTGCGCGAGTTGCTGTTGGCCCTGCGCGCGTTGATCGACTGGTATCTGGACCGTGGGGAGCGGGGCCGCGCGGCGCCGTCCCGGGTGCAGGACATCCCGATTCTTTAGGGAGGGCCGCTACGTGCGGGTTTGCGTACCGGGTGCGCCCGGAGCGCCGCCTACAATCGGGGGGTGTCGCTGACCTGGATCCTCGCCGGGTCGCCGGAGCAGCCTGCGGCGGCGCGAGCCGATGACTACGTGACGATCGGCGCGACGGACCGGGATGGTCCCCGTCGGCGAGCGAGCGCGGACAGATGAGCGCCTCGCGCCCGGACGTAGGCGAGCCGCCACGGCGGGTGTCCGCGCCCGCTCGGCTGTCCCGCGCCTGGCGCGAGCTGCCGGGCGACCGTCGCCTGGCGGCGCTGGCGGCGGTGGGGCTGTTCGTAACGCTGTTTCTCCCCTGGTATCAGGAGACCGTCATCGCCACCGGCGTGACCAGCCTGCGATCGGTCAGTGCCTCGCTCACCGGCTGGGGCGCGTTCTCGTTCGTCGAGGCGGCGGTGCTGCTGGTGGCGGCGGGAGTGCTGACGCTGCTGTTCGTGCGCGCCGAGGGGCAGGCCTTCCACGTCCCCGGAGGCGACGGCGGGGTGATCACGGCGGCCGGCGTCTGGACCTGCGTCCTGATCGTGTGGCGCATGTTCGACCGGCAGGGCACGACCGGCTACGGCCACTACGCCACCACCTTCGGGATCGACTGGGGGATCTTCATCGCCCTGGGGGTGGCGGTCCTGCTCACCTACTCGGGCACGCGGATCCGGAAGGCCCATCGGCCCGAGCCCGCACTCCCGGGGGAGCCCGGGTCCGAGGAGGCGCCACGACGGGTGCGGACACCGGACATGGGCGCCGAGGACACCTGGACCCAGGAGCGGCCGACCTCCGCGGCCGCCCGGGGAGACGCGCCGGCCGGGGCGGACGCGCCCGCTTCCGGCGCCGCCGGGCGACGGCGGGTGCGTCCCCGGAGCGTGGCGGCGCCCGTACCGGAGGTCCCGGCAGATGCCCCGCCCACGCCGGCGACCGGGGGCGATGCAACCGCAGCTTCCGACTCAGAGGCGACGGCGCCCGCCCAGGCGCCACGCCGTCCCGCCGGGCTCGACCCCCGTGAGATCCGGGAACTCGACATCGCCGAGCCCCCCAGCGCCCGTATCGGCGTTCGCAAGCCCGCCGCGTCCGAGTCCGAGGATCAGCCGACGATCCGGCTCGACCGCCGCAGTTGACCCTCGGCGGCGGCGAGGCGCTGCGTCAGCCGGACGAGCACCGACTCCGGCTGACGCAGGACCTGCTCTGAGGTAAACCGCATGACCGTGAACCCGGCCGCGCCGAGAACCAGGTCACGCTCGTGGTCGCTCTCGAACGACCACCGCGTGCTGTGGAACGCGTACCCGTCGATCTCGACCACGAGCCTCTGGGTGCGCCAGAGCACGTCGACGGTATAAGGGCCGATCCGCGCGTTGATCTCAGGCGCCGGCAGACCCCCGGCGCGGATCAGCGCGAGCAGCCGCTCCTCGGCCACCGAGCGGGTGTCCGCCGGAACCCGGAGCTCGCCGGCGGCGAGGGCTGCCAGTCTGCGCGCCCCGGGCCGCCGCGGCGAGCGGGCGACCGCCTCGGCGACGGCGTGGCGGGTGGTGATCCGCTGCTTGAGAACCCGGTCGAACGCCCGCTCGAGCTCGCGGGCGGTGAGTCGGGGGGTGACGTCGAGGAGGGCGCGGGCCGAGGTGGTGACGGGGATACGGTGGCGGTGGCTGGTGTCGGCTGCGTCCAGGCTCGCCAGGGAGTGGACCCGGACACCGGCTCGCCGCCGACCCGCGTCTCGCCCCACCACGGTGACCTCGATGTCTCCGGGGAGACGATCGTGAAGTCCCCAGAGCGTGGCGGCCGAGCCGTGGCTGACATAGGCGGCTTTGCCGACCGCCAGGACGGCGGCCATGTACGGGGCGAACGGCGGCAACGAGAGGTGGCCGACCGCGTAGACGCCCCGATGGACCGCGATCAAGCGCCGCCGGCGAACCGCTTTGTCGATCAGCGCCCGGCTGAGCCCGAGCTCAAACAGCTGATCGCGCGTGATCAGGCCCTGCTGTCGCTGCGCGATCTGCGCGATCGCGCGGTCCGGCCACGTGGCGCGGCGGCAAACGTCCAGATCGGCCTCAGGCTCGGGCGGCTCCGGACGTTTGCTGACGCTGGGGACGCAAACGTCCGCCGGCGGACCGGACCGGATTGGGGATGGACGTTTGCCGACGCTGGGGACGCAAACGTCCGCGTCCCTCCCATCGACGGCCGTGGTCGGACGTTTGCGCACGCCGGGCTCCTCCATCACCCGCCGATTGTGCGCCAGGCCGCCCACTCACGGTCGGATTGGCACAGAACCGTTGCAAACGTACGGTCGGTCAGGTCACCTGGCTGAACCCGAACAGGAAGTAGGCGCTGAACCCGCCGATGATGAGGATGCCGACGATGATCAGCGGTCGGGAGCCGATGATGTGCCCGAACACGCCGACCACCAGACCGAAAATCAGGACCGCGATGAACAGGTGCAGCTGCGACTGCTGGGCGGCGATCGAAAGGGCCACGGCAGCAAACCCTATATTTTGGGATTCGGGGTCATGCCGATCGCGTCCCCCGGTGCGACCGTACTGCCGCCCCCACCCTGCCGCCCCCACCCTGCCGCCCCCACCCGCCCCGCCTCCGCCCCGCCATGCCCGAAGCGATCCAGCAACCCGACTCGGCCGAGCAGGTGGCCACCGGCCTGCGCGAGGCCGGATATCTCCCGGGCGAGTCGACGGCGCTGGTCTCGTTTCTGGCCGCCAAGCTGGGCAAGCCGGTGCTGGTGGAGGGGCCGGCCGGAGTGGGCAAGACGGAGCTGGCCAAGGCCCTGTCGCGATATCTCGGGCGCACCCTGGTCCGCCTCCAGTGCTATGAGGGGCTCGACGAGGCCAAGGCGCTGTACGAGTGGAACTACCGCAAGCAGCTGTTGCGGATCCAGACGGAGGCCGGCGATGCCGGCTGGCGCGACGTCCAGGACGACATCTTCGGCGAGGAGTTCCTCCTCCCCCGCCCGCTGATGACCGCAATCGCCTCGACCGAGCCCGTCGTGCTCCTGATCGACGAGATCGACAAGACCGACCAGGAGTTCGAGGCGATGCTGCTCGAGCTCCTGTCCGACTTTCAGATCTCGATCCCCGAGCTCGGCCGGATCGAGGCCCGCACCCTGCCGGTGGTGCTGTTGACCTCCAACAACACCCGGGAGCTGACGGAGGCGCTCAAGCGCCGTTGCCTGTACCTGTGGCTCGACTATCCAGACCTGGAGCACGAGCTGGCGATCGTCCGTCTGCACTCCCCGGACCTGGACGCGACCGTCGCCCGCAAGCTCGTCGAGATCGTCAACCAGGTGCGCGAGCTCGATCTCAAGAAGCCGCCCAGCATCGCCGAGTCGATCGATTGGGCTCGCGCCCTGCTCCTCCTCGGCGCCACCGACATCGACGCCGACATCTTCCGGCAGACGATGAGCGTGATCGTCAAGCACCGGACCGACCTGGACACGGTCGCCGCCCGGGTCGGCGTCAAGCTGGAGGCGACCGCCGATGCCGGCTCCGCCGCGTAGCGGCCAGCTGTACGCGAAGATCCCCGACCGGGGACCGGGCGGCTTCGACGGCCAGCTGCTGGCGTTCGCCGAGGAGCTGCGCGAAGAGGGAATGGCCGTCGGGACGTCGGAGCTGCTCGACGCGTTCGCCGCGCTGACCGAGATCAGCTGGGCCGTCCCCGCCGACTTCAAGGAGGCGCTGGCCGCGACCCTGGCCAAGTCACCGGAGGACCGCCGGACGTTCGAGCTGGTGTTCGAGCGCTTCTTCTTTCGCGCCGCCGAGGCCGAGGCGGCGCGCCGGGAGATCAGCGAAGGACCGGCCGGCGCCGGCCAGGGCTTCGACATCGACCTCGACGGGCTGCGTCGGCAGATCGCCCAGGCGCTCCAGGCGGCCGACGAGGCGACGCTTAGCGACCTGGCCCGCCTGGCGATCGCCGCGTTCGGCCGCGGCGAGGGCTCGGGCGTGCTCGGCGTCGACGTGCAGCGCATCCGCCGCGCCCTCGGGTTGCGCACCGAGCCCCAGCCCGACCTGGCTGACGACGACCCCCGCCGTCACGGGATGCCCCGGGTCCAGCTGCGCCGGTTCGAGCAGCATCTGCGGCGAGAGCTCGAGCGCAGCCTGATCGAGCGCACCTTAAGCCTGCCGCCGAAACGGCCGCTGAGCGATCTGGACCGGGCGCTGCCGACGGGGCCGATCCAGGATCTGGCCGCGGTGCACCGGGTGGTGGCCCAGCTCAAGCGCCGGCTGGCGACGCAGGGACACGAGCTCAAGGGCCGCCGGCGCCACGCCCACGTCGATGTCCGGCGGACGATGCGCGCTTCGCTGCAGACCGGCGGCGTTCCCATCGACCTGCGCTATCGGCCGCGCCGGCCCCGCCGGCCGGAGATCTTCGTGCTCTGCGACGTCTCCACCAGCGTCACCAGCGCCAGCACGTTCTTCCTGTCGGTTCTGCACGCGCTGCACGACTCGTTTCGCAAGCTGCGCTCGTTCGTGTTCATCGAGCGAATCTCCGAGGTCACCGAGGTGTTCGAGCGCGAGCGCGACTTCCGCTCCGCCTCAGAGGCTGTCTCCCGTGACGCCGGGGTCGCCGACATCTCCGGCTACACCGACTACGGCCGGGTGTGGACCGAGCTCCTGGAGCTGATCGAGGACGAGCTGCACCCGCGGGCCACGGTGATCGTGCTCGGCGACGCCCGCACGAACGGGCGTCCTCCCCGTGACGACGCGTTCGCGGCGATCACCGCCCGGGCCGGCCGCACGTTCTGGCTGAACCCCGAGCCGCGGCTGTACTGGAACTACGGCGACTCGGTGATCGCGGCCTATGCCAACCACTGCACCGTGTTCGAGTGCTGGCGCACCGACCAGCTGGAGGAGTTCGTCAAGGCGCTCACCCAGCCGGTGGAGCCGGCCTGAGCGTTCCAACACGGGTCGGCCTGACGTGCCTTTGCGCGGGCGCCAGCGCCTCGGCGCAGTGGCGTGGCGCGGCGGCGCCTGGTGTATCGGTAGCATCTGCGCCCGGATCTGAAAACCAGGGGGGCTGGCGGGTATGCCGGCTGAGATAGCGCCCCAACGCTACGCGTCCCGGCGCTGACCCTTCGAACCTGTGGGGTAATGCCCGCGGAGGGAGCGACCGCACGATGATCGAGGCTCCGCCTCAGGGGCCTGGCGAGCTGCAAAGCACTCAGGGCGTCCGGGTGAAGCTCGTCAGCCGGAAATTCGCGGCCAAGACCGGCGCCGTCGAGGCGTTGGCGGGGGTGTCGCTGAACGTCGCACCCGGGGAGATCGTGACCGTGGTCGGGCCCAGCGGGTGCGGCAAGACGACGCTGCTGGAGCTGATCTGCGGGTTGCAGCAGCCCGACCAGGGAACCGTGACCAGCGCCCCGGCGGCGCTGATGCCCCAGCGCGACCTCCTGCTGCCGTGGCTGACGGCGATCGACAACGCCGCGCTGGCGCTGCGGGCGCGGGGGGTGGCGCGCGACCGCGCCCGTGCCGCGGCGGCCCCGTGGCTTGCGCGGTTCGGCCTGGCCGGCTTCGAGCACCGGCGGCCCGTGGAGCTGTCGGGTGGGATGCGCCAGCGAGTCTCGTTCCTGCGCTCGCTGCTGGCCGGCAAGCCGGTGCTGGCTCTCGACGAGCCGTTCGCCGCGCTGGACGCGATCACCCGGGCCGAGATGCAGGGGTGGCTGGCCCACGTGCTCGACACCGAGCCGCGCACCGTCGTGCTCGTGACCCACGACGTGGAGGAGGCCGTCGTGCTCGGCGACCGGGTGGTGGTCATGTCGGCGCGTCCCGGCCGGGTGGTCGGCGAGATCGCGGTGGCGCTGCCCCGGCCGCGGCGGCGCACCGACGGCGATGTCGTGACGCTGCGCGAACAGGTGCTGGAGACCTTGGGGGTGGCGCCGTGAGGCGGATGTTCTCGCTGTGGCCATCGCTGCTGCTGGTGTTGTTGCTGCTGGGCGCCTGGGAGCTGTTCGTCGACCTCGGCGGCGCCGACCCGTTGATCCTTCCGCCGCCTCATGCGATCGTCCAGTCGCTGTACGACGACCGCGGACTGCTGTGGAGCAGCTTCCTGGTCACCGCCCGAGAGATCCTCCTGGGGATTCTGGTGGCCGCCGCCGCCGCGCTGCTCATAGCCACCGTGATGCATTTCTTCATCACGGTGCGGACCGCGTCCTGGCCCCTGCTGATCGCCTCCCAGACGGTCCCGATCCCGATGCTCGCACCGGTGCTGGTGCTATGGCTCGGGTTCGGGATCCTGCCCAAGCTGGTGGTGATCGCGTTGGTGTCCTTCTTTCCCATCGTCGTCACCACGCTGGCCGGCTTCGCCGCCGTCGACCCCGATCTGATCAAGCTGATGCGGACCTTCGACGCGCCCCGGGGTCGCGTCTTTCGCATGGTCGAGCTGCCGTCGGCGCTTCCCGGGGTGTTCACCGGGACCAAGGTGGCGGTCGTGGTCGCGGTGATCGGCGCCGTGTTCGCCGAGCAGGCGGGGGCCAGCTCCGGGCTGGGCTATCTGTTCGCCCAGTCGATTCCACAGCTGCTCACCGCGCGGGCGTTCGCGGCGGTTGTGGTCCTGTCGGCGTTCGCCATCGCTCTGTTCGCGCTGCTCACGGTGGCCGAGCGCGTGGCGGTACCGTGGGCCTACCGTCCGGCTTTCGGGCTCACGAGATGAGGCGGCGTCCCAAGCCACGGAAGCTGGCGCTGGCCGCCGCGGTGGTGGCGGCGGCCCTGGCGCTCGCTGCCTGCGGTGAGAAGCAGGACACGCTGACCGCCGCCGCCGGCCACGGCCAGTCGCTCAACCTGATGCTCGACTGGTTTCCCAACGCCGATCACGTCGGCCTCTACGAGGCGCTGGCCAACGGGGATTTCCGCGACGCGGGCCTGAACGTGCACGTCCGCATCCCCACCGATCCGGCGACGCCATTGCAGCTGCTGGCGGCCGGCAAGGTCGACGTGGCCGTCTCCTACGAGCCCCAGCTGATGCTGGCGCGCGATCAGGGCGAGCCGCTGGTGGCGATCGGCGCGATCGTGCAGCGCCCGCTGACCTCGATCGTTTCCGTCGGCTCGGAGCACATCACCTCGCCGGCGCAGCTGAAGGGCAAGCGGGTCGGCGACGCCGGGATCCCCTACCAGCAGGCGTACCTGACCACGATCCTGAGACGGGCAGGGGTGCCGGCGAGCTCGGTCAAGGAGGTAAACGTCGGCGCCAACCTCGTCCCGGCGATGCTCTCCGGACGCGTCGACGCGACCCTCGGCGCGTACTGGAACTACGAGGCGATCGAGCTCCGGCAGGCGGGCAAGCGACCCAACGTGATCCACATGGAACGCGTTGGGGTGCCCACCTACGACGAGCTCGTCCTGGTCGTGCGCGAGGACGAGCTCGCCGGCATGACCAACGAGCTGCGCCGGTTCGTGCAGGCGCTCGGCCGGGGCTATGACGCGGTGCGCGCCAACCCGCAGGCCGGCGTCGACGCGCTCGTGGGCGCCAACCCGGCGCTGAGCCGCAAGCTCCAGCTCGCCAGCGTCAGGGCCACCCTGCCCGCGTTCTTCCCATCGGATTCGAAGCTTCCCTGGGGTTGGCAGAACCCGTCACAGTGGACCGCGTACGGACAGTGGATGCTGCACGAGCACCTGATCCACAACCCGGCCACCGTCGCCAACGCGTCGACCAACCAGCTGCTGGCCGGCCAGGGTCCCTGACGGCGCCGGACGATGGTCCTGCGACGCGACCGGGACGGGGTGCTGGCGGTCGGACAGCCGTCCCACGCGTGGCTCTGCGGTCAGCTGGCGCGGGCGTGGGGCAACGAGCGCTTCGGCGCCGTCCGGCCGCTCGACGAGGTCGCCCTCGGCGCCGAGCAGCACGATGTCGGTATGGCGCGCTGGGATCTGGATCCGGTTCGCAACCCGGATACCGGGTTGCCGCAGTCGTTCATGGAGATGGGCGCCGCGGCCAACGCAGGGCTGTGGTCGACCGGGCCGACCCGGCTGGTCACCCAGAGCCGGTACGGCGCCCTGCTGGCGATCATGCACGGCCGCCGGCTCTACGAGCGCATCGACCTGACGGCGGCGGCGCCCGATGACGCGGCGGCGATCGCGGCGTTCCTGGAGCACGCCGGCGAGCTGGAGTCCTCGCTGCTGGGCTCGCTTCGCCGCGACCCGGCCACCGCGCCGTATGCCACGCTCGAGCTGATGGATCGCAACAGCCGGCTGGTGTGGATCTGGGACACGATCTCGCTGGCGCTGCTCCTGGCCTGGGCTCCGCTGCGCCTGGAGTCGGTCCCGGCCGCCGGCGGCGACAGCATCGACGTGGCGATGACGCCGGCGTCGCCGCAGGCCGGCGAGCCTCCCGTCGCGGCGACGAAGCTGACGCTCGAGCCGTGGCCGTTCCGAGCTCCGGTCGTGGGCGTGCATTGCGAGGGGCGCCGGCTCACCCACGGGTTCACCAGCGACGCGGGCCTCTCCGAGGCACTGGCCCAGGCGCCGTGGGAGACGGTCCAGTTCGCACTGGTGGCGCCCCGTTGAACGGGACGGTGCGGCATCGACCGGTCGTGGGGCCTACGATTTGAAGTGCATGAGGCACCGATCAACCGGGCTCGCGACCCTCGCCGCCGCACTCTCCGCGGTCGCGCTGGCCGCCTGCGGCAGCTCGCAGACGAGGTCGACGTCATCCACGTCACCCCGGGCGACAGCTCAGACGGCGGCCGGCCACGCCTGCGCCGGCTCGCAGCTGGCCGTGTCCTACGCCGGCAGCGACGGGGCCACCGGCCACGTGGAGCTGACGCTGGCGCTGCGCAACATCTCCGACTCGCCCTGCGCGGTGCGCGGCTATCCGGGAACGCGCTTGCTCGATCGCACGGGACGCGTCCTGCCGATGCGGGTCAGCCGCGGCGGGGGCTTCTTCCCCGATACCCGGCCGACACCCCGCCTGGTCACCCTGGCGCCGGGGGCGAGCGCTCATTTTGGGGTCAGCTTCGTGACCAACAATGAGTACGCGGGGGCTCACGCGTGCCGGACGGCGCTGACGGTGATGTCAGCGCCGCCGGGAGCCGGCGGTCACTGGCAGCGGGTCCCGTTGCACCAACGGATCGAGCCCTGCGGGGACCAGCTGGTGGTGTCGCCGGTTCACGCCTGAGCGTCTGGAACAGCCGGGGCCAGCGCGTCGCCGGCCGCACCTGAGCGAGCCCCTCATGCGGCCATGCGCAGCGCCGCCCGATTACCGGCGCCGTGCAGCGCGTGCAGCCCGGCGAGACCGCTCCAGGGCGCATACGGGGCAAAGAAGCGTTCGACCTCATCCTCGGTCGCCCGCGCCCGGGGGTCGCCGCCGCGCAGACGCCCGACCAGCTTCAGGTATGCCAGGTCGCCGGCGGGCAGCTGATCGAGTCTCCCCTGCCCGGTCAGCGCCAGCGTCTGCAGCGTCCAACTGCCGAGGCCGCGGATGCGGCGCAGCCGCCGCCAACCGCGCTCGTGATCGCGGTCCGAGAGGTCGACCCGGCCGGCGGCGACCTCGCGAGCGGCGCGGATGAGCGCGCTCGCCCGGGTCTCGGACAGGTCCCACGAGGCCAGCCGTGCCGGAGCCTGGGCGGCCAGCACCGACGCCGGCGGGGCATCCGCGAGGTCGGTGACGGCGCAGCGGCGACCCAGGGCGGCGACGATCCGGCGTTCGATCGTCGCGGCCCGCTCGTATTCGATCAACTGCTCACACACCGCCCAGGTGAGCGCCTCGAACGGGTCGGGCCGGGCTGCCACCCGCAGACCCGGGTCGGCCCGGACGGCAGCTCCGATCAGCGGATCGAATGCAAACCGCTCGTAGAACGGCCGAAGGTCCAGATCGATGCCCAGGGTGGCACGCATCCGCTCGATCCCCCACTCGGCCACGTCCCGGCTCCCGGCGCGCGCGCCGAACAGCACCCGGTCGGGGCCCAGCTGAGCGATCCGGAGCGCCACGGGCTCGTCTCCGCAGTGCAGGAGGCGGTGCAGGACTCCGCCGCGCAGTCTGGCGACCCGGTCGAGGCCGACGCGCCGGGGTAGGCGGAACACCCACCGCGGCTGGACCTCGACGCGGACCTCCAGGGCGTAGGCGCCCACGCCCGCGCGGCGCCTCACTCGCCGGGCTTGGCGATCAGGTGAACGTCGACGAGGAAGCTGCGCGTGGCCAGGATCGGCAGCGCCTCGGTCCCGCGCCGGCGCTGGGCGAGCATCCGCTTGCGGTCCAGCCTGCGAGCGCTGTGGCGCCTGACCAGCGCCAGCGTCGCCGCCCCGGCGACGAAGCCGGTGGCAGCGACCGCAGCGGCCTGGACCGCCGGCAGCAACGTGGGGGCGGCCGCCGGGAGGGGACGCACCTCGGCGAGCACGGGAACCCCGTCGACGGCCACCTCCTCGCGCACCTCGACGATTTCGGCGTCGAGGATCGGCGGCCGACCGGAGTGCGGGGGCGACTGGCGAGGCATCGGCGCCATATGGTGCCATCCTCGGCGGCGATACACAAAGCCACCGGTGGCCGGGGTGGGCTCGGTTACGATTACGCTCCTGCGCATGCCGACATCGATCGACGTCTTTGCCAAGGCTCGCGAGCACGAACGTATCGAACAGCTCAGAGTCGCTCGTGAGCTTGACGCCGTGCCCTATTTCCGGGTGCTGGAAGGTCCGACCCTTCCCGTCGTCGAGATGGAGGGACGGTCTCGGATCATGCTGGGCTCCAACAACTATCTCGGGCTGACCGGCGACGAGCGAGTCCGGCAGGGGGCGCTCGATGCCGTCAACAAGTACGGGACCGGCTTGACCGGCTCGCGGTTCCTCAACGGGACGATCGACCTGCATCTGGAGCTCGAGAGCGAGCTGGCCGATTGGATCGGCACCGAGGACGCGCTGGTGTTCACCACGGGGCATCAGGCCAATCTGGGCGCGCTGGGCACGTTGCTCGCGCCGGGAGACACGGTGATCGCGGATTCCGGGGATCACGCGTCGATCCTCGACGGCTGCATTCTTTCCCGGGCCAAGCTGCGCCCGTTCCGCCACGGCCGCACCGACCTGCTGGAGAAGCAGCTGGAGAAGGCCACCCGTGACGGCGGCGGAATCCTGGTCGTGGTCGACGGCGTGTTCTCGATGGAAGGGGACGTCGCGCCGCTGCCGGAGATCGCCGACCTGTGCGGCCGGTACGGCGCGCGCTTGATGGTTGACGAGGCGCACGCGCTTGGAGTGCTCGGCGCCCGCGGCGTGGGCAGCTGCGAGCTGCTGGGAATCGAGGACCGCGTCGATCTACGCATGGCGACCTTCTCGAAGTCGCTCGCTTCCTGTGGCGGCGTCATCGCCGGACCGGGCGAGGTGGTGGAGTTCCTGCGAATCCAGTCGCGGCCCTTCATGTTCACCGCGGCCGGAGTGCCGGCGGCGGTGGGAGCCGCGTTGGCCGCGGTCAGGATCTGCCGGTCTGAGGAAGGACCGCTCCTGTTCGAGCGCGTGCTCTCCAACGCCCGCTATCTGCACCGCGGGTTGAGCGAGCTCGGTTTCCACGTGGTGGCACCGACCCGGCTGGCCGACGGAACCGAGCTGGTGACGCCGGTGGTCGCGGTGCTCGTCGGCGACGACTGGAAGGCCGCGTTTCTGTGGAGGTCGCTCTACCACGCCGGCGTGTTCGTCAACACCGCCCTGCATCCGGCAGTGCCCCCGGCGGGCGCGCTGCTGCGAACCAGCGTGATGGCAACCCACGATCAGGAGACGCTCGACCGGGCGCTCGACGTCTTCGCCACGGTGAAGCGGGAGTTCGAGTCAGAGCACGGCCCGCTTCCGGGCACTAAATGAGCCGTCGGACTTGTCCGATCGCGCACAAGAGTCAGCCCCAGATAAAAAAGGCGCTCTAAGCGCATGTCATCGCCATGTGACGTTGCTGTAACCGAGGTGTTGTTCTAGCGTCTTGAGCGTCGCAAGATGGTGGTCGGCCAGGCAGACGCCGAGGGGGTCGCCGGAACAGGGACCGTGGTTCCGGGTCCACCATCCAGAGCAGAGCCGGTGGCTCACAAATTCACGCAGGACAGACGGTTTCACGGTGCCCGGTTTCCGTGAGCCGCCAGTAATGAACATCGTCCGCTGCGGCGGACCCGAGCGCTGGGAAGTGAGAGCAATAGATGACGTACACCGCCCTGAGGCCGCCAGAGCCACAGCGCCTGCGAGCGCTGCAGCAAGCGAACAAGATCCGGCTCGCCCGCGCCGCGCTGAAGCGCAGCATCGCCGTCGGGGAGACCTCCGCCGCGGAAATCATTTTCCATTGCCCTGATGCTGCCGTCAGCTGGCCGATCGGCGATCTCCTCATGAGCCAGCGACGTTGGGGCAACACGAGGTGTCGGAAGTTTCTCGCCCACAGCCACATCGTCGAGACCAAGCCGGTCGGAACCTTGACCGACCGTCAGCGGCGAATGCTGGCCAGTTCGCTGGACGCGTCCCGCTCGTGGGAGGCCGCGCTCGTCACCGTGTAGGGCAGCGTGCCGAGCATCCGGACGTGCCCTGCCGCCCCACTCGCACGGCACGTCCGGCCACCGCCCGCAGGTGGACGGCGCCCGACTCCGGGTTCGGCGGTGACGCTCTCGGTGGTTCTTGATTCGAACCGGGTCACTTAAACCTGAATCCCGATCGGTACCGGGCTCGCCCCGGCCAGGAACAGAAACCAGACGGCGAACCCGATCACGGTGAGTCCCGCGCTCACCACCAATACCCCCTCCAGGACCACGTGACCCGGATCGCGATGCCCACGGGCGCGGCAGTTGGCCCGGTAGACGTCGCTGAGCCGGGCGAGCAGCGAAGCCAGCACGGACACGGTGACGATCACGCCGAAGAACGCCACCGCCAGCGCGGTGCCGAGCGACTCGGTCGACCCCTGCACCTGAGATCCCACCCACAGCCACAGCAGCGGCGTCCCCACCCACAGCCCGAAGCTGCCGATGAACATGATCGCCACCACCAGCACCGCCCCCGTGCCCGTTCTCAGTACGGAGCGCACCTGTCTCCCCGTCCGGCTCCGCTCCGCGGACTGACCGCGGCCCGCCTGCCGGCGGGTCCGCGGCCGGTGGGTAACGGGCAGCCGGAAGAGAGCTTGACCTGCCACCAGCCCATCAGCATGCCGATCAGGCCCAGCCGGGGCCTCACCTGCCACACGCCACACCCGGGCTCGCCGAGCTCATGGCAGGAAACCCGGGCGAATCGATGTTCGGCCGGTGCGAGCAGCATCCGCTCCAGCAGCATCCGCTTCTCGGCCTGCTCGTCGGCGCGTCGGGCGATAGTCAGACGGGCTGTCCGCAGGCGCTCGGTCAGCTCGTCGCGGACGACCTCCAGCTCGCCCAGGTCCAACAGATGGGGATGACCCGCGCCGCTGTCGGGCGGCTCCAGCCCACCCAGCGGGTAGGCGGTGACGAACGCGTCGGCAAGCTCTCCCTCCAGCCGGGCGATCTGGCGCCGCAGGCTGCGGCGAGCGGGGACCTGGTTGGCTGCGGCACCGGGCTGCGCCGACTCGGGCGGGCTGGCTGGCGACAGCCACATACCCGCCGCCCCGATGTCACAGTCGACCGGCACCTGCGAGGAGAGCGCCGCTGCACCCATAGCTCAACGGCACCTTATCACCATCATCCGAGCCCTCCGAGCACCTCGGTGGCACACCAGAGAGCCTCCTCGGAGTGGATCGCGGGGACACCGTCCACCGCGATCGCGAACAGCGTCACCCACCTGGTTTGGGACCCGACGCCGTGCCCGGGGACCGGGTCCTCGAACAACACGGCGTGGACCGACTGACCGTCGGCGACCACCAGGCTGCCCGGCGTCGGGGCTATCCCGCCGCGTCGCGCGCAGACGTCGTCCTCGGTGGCCGTGCGGATCCCCAGCCCGATGTCGTCGACGGCGGCGGCATCCAGCGCCCATACCGGGATATCGGTCTCGATCAGCGCCACCAGGCAGGCATCGCGGATCAGGTCGATCGAGTCAAACGTCCCGTGCAGCAGTCGGGCAACCGCCGCCTCCTCGCTCGGAGTGCGGCGAATGTCGGGGTCGAGGCCGATCTGGCGAAAGAACGACCGGAACGCGTGCGGCACCGGCCGGGTCCGCATCGCCACCACTCCGGCACCTCGGTAACGGTCAGACAAATGGCGAAGCCGGCGGATCACCTCGGGCGGGCTCGGCCGCCGCCGCGCGGCCACGGTGACCGACTCCAGCCGCAGTCCCGGAAACTCCGCGCGGACCTCCGGGGCGAGGTAGCCGGGGGTCGGCGGCCAGGCGACCGGCCGCGGCGAATCGTCGCGCCCGGTCATGTCGCCGGACGCTGCCCGCCGCGATCCAGCAGCGCCTGCACCTGCGGGGCCAGCGCCGCCGCTGTCTGCCATCGGTCCCCGATCAGCCGCGCCCTGACCACCCCACCCCGATAGGCCAGTTCCGCCATCGGGCAGGCGGCGACCCCGTACAGCGCGCCGACTCGGCCATCGCGGTCATAGGCCACCGGAATCGTCCAGCGGTGCGATCGGACCAGCTTGGCGGTGGTCGCGTGGTCGGAATCGATCGCCACCGCCGCGAAACCGACCTGGCCGAACCGGTGCGCGAGCGCCTGGAGCGCATCGACCTGGCGGACGCATTGACCGGCTCCGGTCACGAAGAACCCGAGTACCAGGGGGCGGCGCTTGACCAGCAGGCAGACGTTGAGCGCCCGTGGGTCGTGGCGCGCTCGGATGCACGTGGGATCGGGGTTGGGGTCTCCGTTGAGATTGGTGGCGGCCAGCGGCGCAGCGAAGTAGTGCAGGCGCTGGCCCGGCGGCACACCCGTCGTTCCCGTGCCGTGGGTGGCGAACTGGTAGACCGAGATGCCGACGACCAGCATCAGCCCGATGATCCCGATCATCCACCGGTAGCGGCGGGTGTCGACCACTGGCGGGACCGGTGCCCGCGACCCCGGAGAAGCCGGCGGCGAGGCCGGCCCCATGGCGTCGGCGGATGCCGCCTCCGGCGCGGGCGCGATCCCGCCGTCGTGCTCCGGGTCGGTCCGCCGATCGGGGTGCAGCCGCGGCAGCGAGGGGACGCCCCCGCTGTTCCCCGGGCGATCCGGGTCCGGCGGCAAGGGCGCGCTCACGCCACCCGCTGCCGTCGCCGCGGGCGTGTCACCCGGCCACTCACGCCACCCGCTGCCGTCGCCGCGGACGTGTCACCCGGCCACTCATCCCAGTCGCCCGGTGGCGCAGCCGCGCTAGCGCATCGCCCTGCTCGGACAGCGCCAGCACCGCCGGGAGCACGAGCAGCACCCCGGCCAGCGACACCGAGAGATCGATCAGGGTGACGAAGCCGAAGTCGCGCAGCATCGTGACGTCGGAGAACACCAGCACGCCGAACCCGGCGATCGCCGTCACTCCCGAAGCCAGCACCGCCGCGCCCGTCGACCGGTACGTTCGGGCGAGCGCCGCGCCAGGGTCGTCTCCGGCCGCCCGCTCCTGGCGGTAGCGCTCGGACAGCAGCACGCTGAACTCGGTGGAGATGGCGATCACCAGCGTCCCGAGCGTCGCCGACATCGGGTTCAGGGGGATCCCCAGCCCGAACAGGATCAGCGCCGACCACCCGGTGGCGAGAACGATCGGAATCATCGGCAGGAGCGCCCGCGCCGGCCGGCGCAGCACCACCAGCAACACCAGGGCCACCGCGACCAGCCCGGCGATCAGGGTCAAGAACCGGCGTGTCGTCGACGACAGCGCGGCGTTGGCCTGCGCCGCCACCGCCGGGAGCCCGGCCAGCGAAGCGGTGAGCCCGGGCGGCGGGTGCAGGTGGGAACGCATGTAGGCGATCACTCGCTGCTGGCGCGAGAGGGGCATCAGCCGGATCCCGAATGCCAGCGTCGCCTCGCGCCGATCCGGGGTGATCACCGCCTCCGAGAAGTAGCCGGGCACGGCGTCCAACAGGCCGTTGATCCCCGCTTGCGTCAGGTTCGCGTCCGCCGTCGTCGGGTGGCTCGCCGAGAACAGGTCCGGCAGCGACAGCGCCGGGCACAGGGTCGCATGGGCACAGGGATGGGTGGTGCTCGAATCCTCGACGTAGCCGTAGTGGCGGAGCAGCTGGTTGCGGTAGTCGACCATCCACCGCAAGCTCGCCGGCGTGGCCACCCGCGAGCCCCGAATCGTCACATCGATCTCGCCCGAGACGCCGGTCACCCTCTCCAGCGTGCGCAGATTGTGCAGCGCCGGCATCCCCGCCGGCACCAGCTTGGTGATGTCTGACTGGACGCCCGTCTGGGTGTCGGCGATCCAACCGGCGACCGCCAGGACGCCGGCGAGGGCCAGCACGCGACCGGGGCGCCCCACCAGTGCCCCGATCGCCTGTCCCGGCACCGAGCGTCCCCCTCGCTCCCGTCGCGCGAGCGGGCGCCGACCTCCAGCGCCCACCCGGCGCATTCCGTCGCCCATCCGGCGCACCCCGTCGCCCATCCGGCGCACCCCGGCGCCCACGATCGCGCCGGCGCCCCGCAATGGCGGCGACAGGATCTCGCCAGCCCCGCGCAGCGACGCCCGGATCAGGCCACCCTCGCGCTCGGCGAGCACCAGCACCGCCGAGCCCAGCGTCATGGCACAGCCGAAGGCGACCGCGATCCCGACCACGAGCAGCACCCCGAACCCCCGCACCATCGGGACCGGCGAGAGCAGCAGAACGAGAAAGCCGGTCCCGGTCGCCAGCGCCGCCGTGCCAATCGCCGGGGCGGCCCGTCCCGACGCCTGCGCCACCGCCGCGGCCGCCGACGGCAGCAGGCGTCCCTCCGGCTGCGCCCGGCGCTGCGCCTCCCGCGCCCGGGCTTGGAACTGGATCCCGTAGTCGACCGCCAGCCCGATCAGGATCGGCACCACCCCGATCGACGCCACCGTCAGGGTCGCGCCCGCGACCGCCAGCAGCCCGAAGGTGATCCCGGCGGCGGCCAGCGCGATCGCCAGCGGGAGCAACCGCAAGCCGACGGATGACTCGCCGCCGGCGCCGCCAGGCCAGCCCGGCCGCCCCACGGAGCGGAACACCACCAGCAGGGTCGCCGCCATCACCAGCAGCGCGGCGATCAGCAGCCCCGCGATCGAGCCCGTGATCTGGCCCGCGAGGTCGTTGATCACCACCGGCACCCCGGTGACCGTGTATTGCCCGCCGTGGGCCGACCGGAAGATCGGCATCGCCACCGCCTGCCGGATCCACGTGATCGCCTGCGCCTGCTGGCGGTCGGTGAGCGTCGAGCGCAGGCGGACCTGGATCAGGGCCGAGTGCGCGCTCGGGAACAGGTAGGCGAACTGCCCCTTGGGCTGCGATCCGCCGGCGGGGTCGAACACGATCCGCCGGATCAAGGCGGTATTGCCGATCGATGGCGGGCTCGTGATGCCGAAGCTCAGCGCCGCTCGGTCCGCGCTGCGCAGCTGCCGCTGATATTCGAGCGAACCGGCGGCCTTGGCCTCGGTGAGCGCCGCGGGCCGGGTCAGTCCCTTCTGCAGCGACAGCGCGTAGGCCTTGATGGCGGCCGCCCGGGTCGCCGTCCTGACCTGCCCCAACACGGACCTGACCTGGGCATTGACGGCCGCGATCGCGCGGTTGAGAAAGGTGCCCGGGCCGTAGACGACCTGGGCTGCGCGGGAGTGCATCAGCCTGCCGCAGGGGCTGTTCGGACCCCCGTAGGCGGCATGGCCGCCGACCGGCATCTCCGCCTGAAGCGTCGGGTCCAGCTTCACGTACTGGCCGGCGAGGCAGGCCTCCAGCCGGGTGATCGTCGTCAGATCCCCCGTGTCCAGCAGCTGCCCGAGCGGCTCGCGGACCAGGATGATCACCGCGGCGTCGCCGAAGTGGCGCTGGTCGTCGGCGGTGGCGCGATAGCTGGCCGACGACGAGCTGACGAACGTGTCGATGCCCGCCGCCGGGCGCAACCCGAGCGCCAGGACCGCGCCGACCAGGGCCAGCGTCACCACGATCGTCACGGTCAAGGCCGGACGGCGGGTGGCGATGCCCGACAGCCGCTCGAACCGCTTCGCCGTCATGACGCCCTCAGGCTAGCTCCCCGGGACGCCGCTCGGTGCCGGTGCCCAGGGGGCCTAGTGGCCCCGCTAGTCCATCGTCAGGGGGCCCTGCGACTCCCCGGAGAGGAACTGGCGGATGAACGGGTTGTCCGAGTTGAGCATGTCCTCGGCTGGCCCCGCCTCGACGATCCGGCCCCTCCACAGCACGTTGATGTAGTCGGCAACCCGGCGCGCGCTCATGATGTCGTGGGTGATCACGCAGAACGTGGGGAGATGCTCGCGCTGCATCTCCCGGGCCTCGTCCATCATGTCGCGGTGGATCTCCAGGATCAGCTCGCCGAGCAGGGCGGTGCGAACCGGGTCCAGGCCCGAGTCGGGCTCGTCGAACAGCACGATATCGGGCTCCAGCACCAGCGCCCGGGCGAACCCGGCGCGCTTGCGCATGCCGCCGGACAGCTCGTTGGGCATCTTGGTGCGCGCCGACCCGAGACCGACCTCGTCCAGGCGGCGCATGACGATGTGCTCGACCTCGTCCTCGCCCTTCTCGGTGTGCTGGCGCAGCGGGAAGGCGACGTTGTCGAACAGGTTCATCGAGCCGAACAGCGCCCCGTCCTGGAACAGGAGCCCGAACTTCTTGCGCATCTCGAACAGGTCGTCGTCGCGCATGTTGGGCACCGACTGGCCGTGAACGAGGATGTCGCCGTGATCCGGGTACAGCAGGCCGACCATGTGCTTGATGCAGACCGACTTGCCGGTGCCCGACGGCCCGAGGATCATCGACACCATCCCCTCGGGCAGGCCCATGTTCAGCCCCTGGAGGATGTGCGAGCGTCCGAACGACTTGTAGATGTCGATGAACTCGACGGCGTCGGGGCGACCCGACGGGTACACCGTGTAGCTGTGCCACTGGTACTCGTCCGCGGATGAGCCGTCGGGCGGCTCGGGCCGCGGCGGGGACTCGTCGACCACCGACACGCGCGAGCGGGGTGGCTCGGCGGGCGAGGCTCCATCGCCGTTCTGCGTCTGTCCGATGTGGCTGTCCGGTTCGTCCTGCATCAGTTCCTCAGCCTCCGATGGGTGCCCGCGGGTTGGCCCCCCAGAACAGCTGGGTCCCGAGCATCCCGATGAGATGTACGGACACCAGGTTAAGCACCATCGACTTGGCGGTCGCGGTGCCCACGCCGACCGGGCCGCCGCTGGCGGTGTAGCCGTAGTAGCAGCCGACGATGACGATGACCATCGCCATCGCCATCGCCTTTATCAAGCTGTATAAGAGATCCGGCGGATTCTGGAACTGCCAGAAGATCAGAAAGAAGCCGCCGGAGGAGACGTACCCGATCTGGTGCACCACCGCCAGGTAGCTGGCGAAGAAGCCGGCGCCGATCGAGCACAGGTAGACGAACGGGAGCACCATGATCGCCGCCAGCAGGCGGGTGGCGCACAGAAAGCGCATGCCGCTGATGCCCATCACCTCGAGCGCGTCGATCTCGTCGGAGATCCGCATCGAGCCGAGCTCGGCGACGATGCCGGTCCCGACCTTGGCGGCCATCATGTAGCCGAACACGAGCGGCACCAGCTCGCGCAGGTCACACCAGGCGGCGAACACGCCCGAGTACGCCGGCGTCCCCTCGCCGTAGGTGAAGTAGGCGCCCTCGATGCCGCACTCCAGGCCGATGATGAACACCAGGCCCCAGATGACCAGCGTCGAGGAGATGATCAGAATGCCTGCCTGGCGCAGCGCCTCCCCGAAGAACCGAAACACCCGCAGGGTGGCCACGTCGGTGGCCATCCGCCAGCCGAACCTGACGATCTCGCCAAACGCCTCGATCCAGCCCTTGGGGGTGAGGATCAGGTCGTTCACTTGATGATCGTCGTGATCTGGGGGTGGGTGGCGAGCAGCGTCTGAGTAAAGGCGTAGTTGAACGCGAAGATGCCCAGGAACGCGATCACCACCGCCTGATTCACCGCCCGGCCGACGCCCTCGGCGCCGCCGGACGCGGTCATTCCCTTGTAACAGCAGACGATCGCGATGATCGCCCCGAACAGGGTCGTCTTCACCACCGATCCCCACAGGTCGGTGGTCTCGGCGTTGTTGAAGAACGTCGCCCAGAACGGGCCGAGCGGGGCGTGGTTGACGACCGTCGCCAAGATCCCGCCGAACACGCCGAAGATCAGCGCGTAGATGTCGAACAGGCCGGTGAGCAGCATCAGCGCCAAGAACCGCGGCACCACCAGGTTCTTGATCGGGTCGACGCCGAGCACCTGCAGCGCGTCCAGCTCCTCGCGGATCTTGCGGGCCCCGAGGTCGGCGGTGATCGCGGTCCCGGCGACGCCGGCGAGCACGATCGCGTCCACGAACGGGGCGAACTCCCGGATCGAGGCGAGCACGAAGAAGCCGCCGAGCCGGTCCAGCGCGCCGAACAGGACCAGGAAGTTGGCGGCCTGCAGCCCCGGCGCCTCATAGCCGAACGCGATCGTCGAGATCAGCAACGGAAACCAGCACAGCCGCATCGCGAACAGGAACTGGCCGACGAACTCGCTGCCGTAGGGATACGGCGGACGCACCGCCGACACCAGCGTCCGCCCGGTGAGGATCATCATGTTGCCGACCTCGTCCAGCACCGACTTGGTCGACACAAACGTGCGCTCGGTTACGGCTTGGATCAAGGCGTGCGGTTCCTCCCGGGGTCTGGCACCGACCCGCCGGGGGTCAGGCGCGGCAAAGCCTACTCATCGGGTGGTCAACTACCAACCGGTAACCGGCCCGGCGGGCGGGTCTCAGCCGCAACCGCCCGTGGTATGTTCGGCGCGGATTGAGCGCCTGGAGAATGCGGCGCGGGTTGAGCGCCTGGAGAACGAGGAGCCGTCCGATCGTCGCCGGCGTGGGGCTCGCCATGGCGCTGTCGGCGTGTGGCAGCGCCGCCCGTCAGGACGCGAACGAGCCGCGCGGCCGGTTCCCGGTGGCCGTCAGCCACGCCAGCTTTCCGGCGGCGCAGCGGCTGGCCCAGCGCACCCATCTGGTGATCGCGGTGCGCAATGCCGGCCACCGGCGGATCCCCAATGTGGCGGTGACGATCTGCAACGTGACCTGCGCGTACCCGCCCGTCAAGGGGGAGGGGTCGACGTCGGCCGCGTTCTCGGCCGGCATCGATCAGCCGTACCTGGCCAATCCCTCGCGGCCGCTGTGGATCGTCACGCGGTTCCCCGGGCGCTGCGGCTACGGCTGCAGCGGCGGTGGCCCGGGCGCCGCGGTCACCGCCTACTCCAACACATGGGCGCTGGGCCCCCTGGCCCCGGGCCACACCGCCCGCTTTGACTGGACGGTGACCGCGGTCAAGGCGGGGCACCACGTGGTCGCCTGGCAGGTTGCCGCCGGTCTGAACGGCAAGGCGCGGGCGGTGCTGGCCGGCGGCGGCATGCCGCACGGGATCTTCCGGGTGCACGTCAGCACCCAGCCGCTGCGCTACCGAGTCACCGACGGCGGCCGGATCGTGACCGTCCGGTAGTGATCTCAGTTCGTAAGTACGGCGACATCGAGAGTGGTCGCCGGCGGATGCCTGGCGCGGACGCAGGATGCGACGTGCAGCAGCGCTGCACGAGCATCCGAGGACAGCTGGATGACTTGGATCCCGCCCACCCGGCCCAATCCGGCGAGGCTGGATGCCGAGCGGGCCGCAAGCCCGTGCAGGCGCCGCCGGAGGCCGCTCGAATGTCGTCGTACTTACGAACGGGGCCACTTAGACGGTTCTGGGGTGGGCACGGGTTCTGGGGCGCCTACGTGGAGTGGCTGCCAGCGACGGCGATCGCAGTGGATCAGACGCGGCCGCGACCCTGAACCGAGCTGGCCGTCCCGGTGCCGACCACGGAGAACGTGACAAATTCGGACGGGCCGCGCGGCTTTGTCACCAGACTGCCGCTGAGCGGGGTTAACGCGCCAAATCTCGGGGCGCGATCCGGGTTTGGCGCAAAGCCACCCGGGACGAGGTCACCCGGGGGCGCGCCCGCGGGCCCCGGACGTTGCTATCGCCCCAAATCGCTCAAGCCTCAGACGACGCCGCCCAGAGGTTGATCTGTCCGTCGACCGCGGACTCGTTGATCTGGGCCAGCTCGGCGTCGTCGAAGTCCAGCCGCTCCAGCGTCGCGACGCTGTTCTCCAGCTGAGCCACGCTCGAGGCCCCGACCAGCGCCGAGGTGATCCGAGGATCGCGCAGCACCCAGGCAATCGCCAGCTGCGCCAGCGTCTGGCCCCGGCCCCGGGCGATCTCGTTCAGCGCCCGCGCCCGGTCGACGTTCTCCGCCGTGATCAGGTCCTCATCGAAGTGCAGCCCGCGTCGCACCCGCGAGTCCTCGGGCACCCCGTTCAGGTACTTGTCGGTGAGCAGCCCCTGAGCCAGCGGCGAGAAGGCGATGCAGCCGACGCCCTCGCGCCCGAGCACGTCGAGCAGCTCGGTTTCGATCCAGCGGTTGAACATCGAGTAGGACGGTTGATGGATCAGCAGCGGCGTGCCCAGCTGGCGGAGGATCTCGACCGCCTCCTCGGTCCGCCGCGGACCGTAGGAGGAGATCCCGACATAGCGCGCCTTGCCGGCCCGGACGGCGCTGTCCAGCGCCCCCATCGTCTCCTCGAGCGGCGTCTCCGGGTCGAACCGGTGCGAGTAGAAGATGTCGACGTGGTCCAGTCCCATGCGTCTGAGGCTCTGGTCCAGGCTGGCCAGCAGGTACTTGCGCGAGCCCATGTCTCCGTAGGGGCCGGGCCACATGTCGTAGCCCGCCTTGGTCGAGATCACCAGCTCGTCGCGCAGGTAGGCGAAGTCCTCGGCGAAGATACGCCCGAAGTTGATCTCGGCGCTGCCGTAGGGCGGCCCGTAGTTGTTGGCCAGATCGAAATGAGTTATTCCCAGATCGAAGGCGCGCCGCAGGACCGCTCGCGAGGTGCCCAGCGGACGGTCGTCGCCGAAGTTCTGCCACAGGCCAAGCGAGATCGGCGGCAGCTGCAGGCCGCTGCGCCCGCAGCGGCGATAGTCGAGCCGGTCATAGCGGTCCGGCGCCGGCTGGTACCGGCGCAGGGGGCCATTGGGCACCTCGGATGGCACGGCGGAGAGTATTCCAGGTGGGGCGGAGATCCAGCCTCAGCCGGGGCTGTGTACCGCCTGGACCGGGATCCCTCCGCGGAGGATCTCGTAGGGAACCAGCGAGACCTGCCCGAGCCCGCCCGCCCCGGCCGCGAGGCTCCACTCGGCGATCGCCAGCGTATTTGAGCCGTCGGTGCGCAGCAACCCCTGCGGCAGGTAGAACGTGTTCTGCGGCCCGAGGTTGTTGATGTAGCGGCCGATCAGCCAGCCGTTGACGTAGATCAGCGCCTGGAAGTTCGCCGCGCCGGGCCCAGGGGTGCCGCCCCCCGGGGGCGTGAGCTTGAGCCCCAGCGGCGCCCACACGCCCCGCGGAAGGTTCAGCGAGAAGTTCGTGCGATACCAGCCGACGCCCGGGGCGACCGCGCGCGCGGCCCACGAATCGGGCAGGCTGACCCGGCTCCAGGAACTGTCGGGATACGAGGGCAGCGCCCAGCCGGCGTTCGAGCCCTCAAGCCCAGCCGGGTTGGTCGGACCCCGCACCGGATCGCGCTCGGCCTGGGCGGCGGAGGCGCCCCGCAGGCGCCAGGTCAGTGTCGGCGCCGCCCCGCCTGACACTGACAGGGTGGCGCTCTCCAGCCCGCGCGGGGTCTTGTTCGCGTCCAGGCCGAGCGAGTTCTCGAACGACTCGTCCTGCCCCATGTTCTCGGTCAGCACCGAGATCACGTTGTCCTGACCGGCCTTGATCGCGCCTGCGGGGAAGGTGAACGTCTTGCTCAACGCGGTGTCGTCCAGGTTCGCGAATGGGTGACTCGAGGTCGGAGTGCTCGCCGACCCGAGGTAGGCGCCATTCAGCCACACCGCGAACGAACCGAACGGCCCGGTGTCGGCGGTGAGCGCGATCCCGGTTTCGGTGCCGGTAGCGGGGAAGTGCCCGCGGTACCAGACGAAGCCGTGGTCAAAGCCGTAGTCCTGGGCGTACAGGACCGGTGGCGAGGTCGGCTGGATCGGGTTGTCGGTCACTTGGTGGTCGGCGACCTGCCAGCGGGAGTCGTCGAAGCTGCGCAGCCGCTCGGGCGACTCGAACTCAAAGCGCCATCGTTGGTTCAGCGCGGGCAGGCGCAGGCTCGCCGGCGGCCCGCGCAGCGAGGCGGTCAGCGAGCCGCCCGCACCGCGAGCCACCGACAGCGGCCGATCGTCCCAGACGAGCGTGCGCACGCCCGGTGGACCCCACACCTGAAGCGGCCCGACCGTCGCGGTGTCGCCGGTGAGCACCGCCCGGGGCCCGTCGATCGACGCCGTGCGCACCAGCGAAGCCCCCTTCACCAGCAGCGGCCCGCCGGACGTGTGCTCCACCCAGAACCGACCGGCCGTGGTGGTGTCGGCGAGGAGCGCCTGCAGCTGGGAGCGACCGTCGTCGATCAAGACCTGATCCAGCCCATGGTGGGTGTAGTTAAGCGAGAGGATGTGAGATCCCGCGTCCCAATGCCAGGAGATCGGCCTGCCCGAGGGATCGGAGAGCACCCGAACCGTAGGCCGGCGCGGGTAGGCGAGGCGGGTCTCGCCCGCCGCCCCGGGGGCGCCGTCGAGCAGCGCCAGATCCCGCCGGCCGAGAGTCATCTGGGTGACCAGCTCAGAGGTGGTGGAGACCAGGTGCTGACGCCCGAAGTGGGCGTCGGAGACGAGGAACCTGGCCTGGTGGCTGGGCACCGTCACGGTCTGGCTCGGGTCGGTGGCAAGCCCGGTAGTGACCGGCGAGGTGCCGTCGTTGCCGAGGTACAGGAACGTGGCCCCGGTCTGGGGATTGCGCTCCTCGAACGTGGCCAGCCCGGCGATGGTCGGCGGCGTGACCTGATCGGTCTCGGTCAGGTCGGGCAGCGCCTGTGACATCTCGCCGACCAGCTTGAGCTCGGGGTACTTGAACGACAGCGTCCCCGGCTCGGAGATCGGCGACCCGTAGTCGTAGGACGTGTACATGAACGGCGCCGGATTGAATCCCCAGTCGGTTCCGCCGACCGTCATGTAGATGCTCTGCATCGTGGCGCCCTGGGCGATGTAGTACTTGTAGAACGTGTTCTCGAAGTTGGGGCCGGTCATCACCGCGCAGTCTGGGTAACCCACCCCGCCCCACGAGTCGAACGAGCCGCCCTGGTACTCGGGGATCATCAGCGGCGTGTTCGGATTGTGGTCCGAGGTCAGCACCGGCGGGCTGTTGAACACGCTCGTATCCGAGCAGTCAAACCCCTCCGGGTATTGATCGGAGCCGTTGAGGTCCGGTGCGCCCGGGGTGCCGGGGGCCCAGCCGTTGGCGAACCCACCGACGTTGTTCGTGTAGGTGGGCACGTTGATCCCGTATTGCCTGGCCTGCGCCTCCAGGTTCTCGAAGTACGCCTCGCCGGTCGGGGTCGTGTAGCCGTACTCGTTCTCGATCTGGTACATGATCACGTCGCCGCCTCGGGTGATCTGATGGGCGGCGATGATCGGGTCGATCTCCGACAGCCACTGATCGGCGGCCGCCAGGTACTGGGGATCGTTGGTACGCGACCCGGCCGGCTCCGAGGCCAGCCATCCGGCCAGTCCACCGGCGTCGGTCTCCGCGTTGATGTACGGACCCGGTCGCGCGATCACGTACAGCCCCACTCGCTGCGCGTCGTTCAGGAGCTGGTTGACGTCGCGGACCCCGCCGAAGTTGTAGACGCCCGGCGCGGCCGAGTGGTAATCCCAGTCGAAGTAGATACTGACTGCGTTGAAGCCGGCGGCCTTCATCTCCTGGAGCCGGTCGATCCACAGCGAGGGGGACGGGAGCCGGTAATAGTCGAACTCGCCGGCCCACAGCAGCACCCGCCGGCGGCCGATGGTCACCGAGTAGTGGTCATAGCTCACCTGCCGGGGGGTCCCGAGGAGCACGTGCTCAGGTGGCGCCACCGGCTCGGGGGTGACGGGATAACTGGGGGCCGAGGCCGGTGAGGTGCCCGCGGAGCTCGAGGCGGTGACCGTGAAGGTGACCGGGCGCCCGTCGGCCAGCCCGGGGACGATCGCCCAGTGGTTGGGCTCATCCGCGGTGATCTGCTGGCCGGTCGAGGCGGTCACGGTGAACGACTTGACCGGCGCGCCGGCGACCGCCTCGGGGCTGCGCCAGCGAACGGTGGCCGACCCAGACCCGGCGAGCGCCCGCACCCGAGTCGGAGCTCCGGCCGCGGGCGCCGCCGCCGCCGCGCAGGCGGCGAAACCCAGCCAACTGAGGAGAGCACACGCCAGCGCTGGTGCGATGTGCGTGATCGAGCGCTTCATCCAAAGCCCTTCCTCGGCGATACCTGACGACCCGAACCGATACCCAGCGGCCGCCGCCATAAACCGGGCGCCGCCGGCCACCGGCATCATCCGCTTCGCCGTTCGGCCGATGATCCCGGTCGCGGTTTGGCCATTGGGATAGTGACCCGTGAGCAAACGTCGCCTAGGCTACGGCGCTCACGGTCTGAGACCGGTCACTCACCGACGCGCCTCCGCCGCCGAGACGCCGACTAAAAGGAACGACCCACAGAGAATGCCTATGCGCCAGCAGAACGTCCATGCCGCACGGTGGAGCCTCAACGGGCACGAGATCGGGGCGCCCGACCTGACGGCAGCTGACAACCAGATCTTCGGAGAGAGCGTCTTCAGCCCGGCGATCCAGCGCCAGCGGCTGCCTCAAGACACCTACGGCAGGCTGTCGAAGACCCTGGCCAGGGGCGAGGCGCTCGACACCAGCCTCGCGGACTCCGTGGCGCTGGCGATGAAGGAGTGGGCGCTGGAGAAGGGCGCGACCCACTACACGCACATGTTTCAGCCGCTGACCGGGCTGACGGCGGAGAAGCACGACAGCTTCTACGCCCCCACCGGCGAGGGCACCGCGCTCGCCGAGTTCTCCGGCAAGGAGCTGATTCAGGGCGAGCCCGACGCGTCCTCGTTTCCGACCGGCGGAATCCGGGCGACGTTCGAGGCCCGCGGGTACACCGCCTGGGATCCGACCAGCCCGGCGTTCATCCTGGAGAACCCCAACGGCGCGCTGCTGTGCATCCCGACCGCGTTCGCGTCGTGGACGGGCGAGGCGCTGGACCACAAGATCCCGCTGCTGCGCTCCATGGACGCTCTGTCGAAGTCGGCGGTCGCGGCGCTGAGGCTGTTCGGCAACCGCGAGGCTTCCCGAGTGTTCACCACGGTGGGCCCCGAGCAGGAGTACTTCCTGATTGACGAGCAGTACTACTTCGAGCGCCCTGACCTGATCACCACCGGGCGCACGCTGTTCGGCGCCAAGCCGCCCAAGGGCCACGAGCTCGACGACCACTACTTCGGCTCGATCCCCGAGCGGATCCTCGCCTGCATGCTCGACACCGAGCGCGAGCTGCAGAGGCTCGGCGTCCCGGTCAAGACCCGACACAACGAGGTCGCGCCCAACCAGTACGAGATCGCGCCGATCTTTGAGAACTCCAACGTAGGCGCCGATCACCAGCAGCTGACGATGCAGATGATGCAGAATGTCGCCCGCCGCTACGGCCTGGTCTGCCTGCTGCACGAAAAGCCGTTTGCGGGCGTCAACGGCTCGGGCAAGCACAACAACTGGTCGATGGGCACCGACAGCGGCGAGAACCTGCTCGATCCCGGGGACACCCCGCACGACAACCTGCAGTTCCTGTTCTTCGCCGCGGCGGTGATCCAGGCGGTGAACAAGCATCAGGGCCTGCTGCGGGCGTCGATCGCCTCGCCCGGCCAGGACGCTCGACTCGGTGCCAACGAGGCGCCCCCGGCGATCATCTCGATCTTCCTCGGTGCCGAGCTGGAGAACGTGTTCGGGGCGATCGAACGCGGCGAGGTTGGCGAGTCGACGCCGGAGTCGTTCCTCGGGCTGGGGACACCGGTGCTGCCGCCGCTGCCGATGCACGGCGGCGACCGCAACCGGACGAGCCCGTTTGCGTTCACCGGCAACAAGTTCGAGTTCCGCGCCCTCGGGTCCAGCCAATCGCTGTCGCTGCCCAACACAGTGCTGAACACGATCGTCGCCGAGGCGATCGATTATCTCGCCGAGGAGCTCGAGGACGCGCTGGACGGCGGTGCCGACCTGGAGGCAGCATTGCGGCCCATCCTGCAGCGCAGCTACGCCGCCAACAAGCAGATCGTGTTCGGCGGCGACAACTACGCCGACGAGTGGCACACCGAAGCCCGGGCGCGCGGGCTGCTGAACCTCCGCACCACCCCCGACGCGCTGCCGCACCTGATCACCGAGGACACCGAGACGGTGTTCTCCAACTACGGCGTGCTCTCGCAGCGCGAGCTCCAGTCCCGCTACGAGGTGTTCCTGGAGCAGTACGTGACCAAGTCCAACATCGAGGCCGAGACGGCGGCGTCGATCGCCCGGACGATGCTGCTGCCGGCGGCGATCCGCCACCTCGGGCTGCTCCTCGCCGCCCAGATGGGCGAGTTGGCGGCCGAGACCGAGGCGCTGGTGAGCACCTTCGTCGAGGCGATCAGGGGCCTGGAGTCCGCCAACCTCGCCGAGAATCAGCCCGAGGGCGACACGCTCAAGCACGCCGAGTACATCCGGGACACCACGATCCCGGCAATGGCCGCGGTGCGCGAGACCGCCGACAAGCTGGAGAAGGTGGTGGCCGACGACCTGTGGCCGCTGCCCAAGTACTCGGAGATCCTGTTCGTCAAATAGGTCGGCGCGAGTAGTCACGCCTGGGCGGGCACCGGTCCCGCATCGCAACTTGCGTGCGTCCGTCGGGTTTTTCGCTACGGTGACTCGCCGTATGCCGGGACTTGGTCTGGCGCGCGGTTGCCGGGGGTTGGGGCATCCCCTGTCGCGCCGCGTTCTCCTGCTGGTGCTCGCCGCCACCCTGGGGGCGGCGCTGGCGCCGGCTGCCTGGGCGCGGCGGGGCGGCAACCCACTTTCGGGCCGGGCGATGTGGATCTTCGAGCTCCCCTACACCGACGGCGGCAACGTCTCGAAGATCATCGCCGGCGCCCACCGGTACGGGATCCGGACGCTGGTGATCAAGAGCGGCGACGGCTCCGGCGTGTGGTCCCAGTTCAACTCGCGCCTTGTCCACAGACTGCACCGGGCCGGCCTGCGCGTATGCGCCTGGCAGTACGTCTACGGCAACCATCCGGTGAGCGAGGCGTATGTCGGCGCCGACGCCGTCCGCGCCGGCGCCAACTGCCTGGTGATCGACGCCGAGGCCGAGTACCAGGGCAAGTACGTCTCGGCCCAGACCTACGTGCACCGCCTGCGCGACCTGATCGGCACGCGCTACCCGGTCGCGCTCGCCGGCCTCCCCTACGTCGACTTTCACCCCTCGTTCCCCTACTCGGTGTTCCTCGGACCGGAGGGCGCCCAGTACAACGCGCCCCAGATGTACTGGCGAGCCATCGGGGTCAGCACCGACGCCGTGTTCGCCCACACCTATTCCTACAACCGGCTCTACCGCCGGCGGATATTTCCTCTCGGTCAGGTCTATGGCCACCCGCCGGCCCATCAGATCGTCCGCTTCCGGAAGCTCGCGCGGATGTACGGAGCCGGTGGCGTCAGCTGGTGGGACTGGGACGAGTCCACCCGTTCCGCCTTCGTCGCGCTCTCCCGTCCCGCCGGCCGGCTGCCCGGCTACGTGCGTTACGACGTGATGCCGAGTATCCGCCAGGGCGCCAGCGGCGACGTGGTCGTGTGGGCTCAGGAGCACCTGATCTCGGCGGGGCACGCGGTGAGCGTCGACGGCGTGTTCGGCCACCATACGACGGTCGCGGTGAAGCGGTTCCAGGCCGCCCACGGCCTTGGCGTCGACGGCATCGTCGGCCCGCAGACGTGGGCGCGGCTGCTGCGATACCGCATCGCCAGAGTCAGGTGGCTCGCCCGCTCCCCGAGCGCCGTCCCCGCCACTGCCGGCGACGCCGACGGCGCCCCGGCCGCCGACATCGCTCGCGCCGCCGCCACCGGCGGTGTGTCCCCGATCGTCGCCCCGGTCCCCGTATCCGCGACGGCGCCGGCCAAGCGCGATGAGATTCCGGGATCTCTGGGCGCCGGCCGGCCGGCCGAGCGCTGACCGCTGCGTTCCGGGGGTCTGGTCCTTAGCTCAGGCCGCCGGGGCGGCCGCGGCGACCGGAATCCCGGCGTCCTGCACCAGTGACTGGCACAGGTCCCACAGCCTCTGGCGATCCGTGGGAGAGGCGTCGGCGCCGCCGAGCCGGTAGTGCGTAGGCCGGCGGCGGCGATCGTGCCAGAAGCCGCCGGTGGATCGCAGCGCCTCGGGGGCAGCACCCAGCCACACGATCGTGTCCGCACCCTGCTCGGGTGTGCGGATGATCGAGCGGGTGACGGCGCGGAATACCGGCAGCGACTCCCCCAGCCCCTTGGTGTCCGCCCACCCCGGGTGCATCGCGTGAACGACCACGCCGGTGCCCCGCAGCCGCTGTGCCCATTCCTCGGTGATCGTGACCTCTTCGCGCTTGGTGCGGGCGTACAGCCTGTTGGGGCTGTAGTCGGTGTGCTCGGACTGCAGGTCGTCGGCGGGGATGCTCTGGGCGTACATGCCGCCCGAGCTGACGTTAATGACCCGCGACGGGGCGCTGCGCTCCAGCAGCTCGCTGAGCACGGCGGTGAGGGCGAACGGCGCCAGCACGTGGGTGGCGAACATCAGCTCATGACCGTCGGCCGAGCGCGAGCGCTGCGCCGGCATCACGCCCGCGTTGTTGACCAGCACGTCGAGCCGCTCGGCCTCCCGCGCAAAGCGCTCACCAAACGACCGCAGCTCGGTCAGATCGGACACGTCGCAGACGACGGGCCGAACGTCGGCCCCCGGGACCTGATCGCGCACCTCACCGGCGGCCTGGCCGGCGCGCTGATCGCTGCGGGCGGAGACGTAGACGATGGCGCCGAGACGGGCAAAGCCGACGCAGGCGGCCAGACCGATCCCGGATGCGGCACCGGTGACCATTGCCGCCTGACCGTCCATCCGCGGAGGATCCGCCGGCCAGCCGGGCAGTCGCCGCCGTATCTGCAGCCCGAGATTCCCGTATCCAGGGGCGATGGCGCGATCCAGCAGCGTGTCGATCAGGCTCGAGGCGTCCATGGTTCAGCGTTACCCGAACAAAGCGTTGAGAAACCGCTCACAGGTCGTGGAGGTGCGCGAGGTTCACGACGACTCCGGACCGAGCACCATCCCCGCCTGGAGCCGGGTCGGCTCCTTCACGTCCAGTTCCACCGCGCCCCGGACGCGGATGTCGGCGTCGAAGGTCACGTCGCCTCTGACCACCAGCCGCTCGGCCTCGCGCAGCGACGGCGGGCCGGCCGGGAACCGCCGTTCGAACTCGTCGATCAGCCGGTAGAAGCGCTTGTCCAGCTCCACGAACGGCAGGTGGTCGGAGTTGCCAGCCGCCGGCTCCACCTCCAGGGCGTCGGTGAGCTCGTACACGTCGGAGCGAAGCACCAGGAGATCGTCGGTCGTCTTCACCGGCGCGAACCGGGTCCGCGGGACGAGCAGCAGCGAAGCCCCCGTGAAGCTGCCGATCGCGGCGCCCATCGCGCTCTCCAGCTGGATCACCGGCGTCGAATCGCCATCCCGGGGATCGATCGTCTTGTGGTTGATGATCAGCGGCAGCGCGAGCACTCCCCCGGATTGCTCCAGGCTGTCAGCCAGCGCCCTGAGGTCCACCCACAGCGTGTTGGTGTTGTAGTAGCGCCAGCGCCGGAAGTCGCGAAACGACTCCTCGTCCTCGTCGGGCGTCTGGGCGGTCTCGCGCAGCACCAGCTGGCCGTCGGCGCGGCGGCGGGCGACATGACCGCCCTTGCGGTCGGCCTCGGTCCCCTGGACGACCTCCATCAGGAAGGGGATCCGCTGCGCGGCGAGATGGCCGGCGATCCGGGCGTCGACCTGCGCCCCGAGGTTGTCGGAGTTGGAGATCATCGCGTAGCGATAGCCCTGCGCCAGCAGCGCGGCGAGCATCCCCGAGCGCCGCAGCGCGCCGTACACGTCGCCGTGGCCGGGCGGGGTCCACTCCAGCTCGGGCGCTCGCGGCCACTGCGCCGGCTCCAGCGTCTCTGCGTCCAGCTTGGGGATCACGCTCTGCAGGAAGTCGGGCTCCAGCCCCGCGGAGTCAAGCTCGGGGTGCTCGGCCAGCGCCTCGAGCGTCGGCTGGCGCGTCGATTCTGAGTCCATCAGGACGAGCGGCAGCCGGACGTCGTGCCGGCGGCGCAGCGCGACCGTCTGGCCGATGATGATGTCCAGGAAGGAGCGACCCTCCCGGGCCTCCATCAGCGACTTTGGCTGCTGCAGCCCCATCGTCGTCGCCAGCCCCCCGTTGAGCTTGATCACCGCCACCGCCGACAGCGCCTGCGCGGCGTCGGCCGCGGGCAGGTCGTCCAGCGCGGTGACGTCTTCCGCCGGTTCGAGTTCGGCGCTGGGCAGCATCGCCTCGTCCCCGGCCTGCAGACGATCGTAGGCGTCGCGAAATGCTCGGATCGCCTCCTCGTGGGCTCCGGCGTCGCGCATCTTCTCGGTCGCCGCGCGCATCCCGTCGTCGCTCATACCGTCGATATTGTGACGCTCCCGCCCGGTCATGGTCGCGCGGCGCTGATGCTGACGAGCGCCACGTTGGCGGGTCGGCCGGGAACTTGCCACGACGAATCGGTCGGGATCGTGCCTCAACGGTCGGCCGGGATCGTGCCTCAACGGTCGGCCGGGATCGTGCCTCAACGGTCGGCCGGGATCGTGCGTCAACGGTCGGCCGGGATCGTGCCTCGGACTCGGGGTGGTGAGCACCAACCGGGCACTTCGAGACCAGGCGTCCCCGTGCCGGTGGCGCCTGGTCGATCGTGCCCGCAGGGCGGGACCGCCGAACCACGCTCGGTCAAGATGCTCGGGCTTGGTCGTGCAGTGCCCGCTCGGGCATGGTCGTGCCTGCTCGGGCATGGTCGTGCCCGCTCGGGCATGGTCGTGCCTGCTCGGGCATGGTCGTGCCCGCTCGGGCATGGTCGTGCCTGCTCGGGCATGGTCGTGCCCGCTCGGGCTTGGTCGTGCAGTGCCCGCTCGGGCATGGTCGTGCCTGCTCGGGCATGGTCGTGCCTGCTCGGACTTGATCGTCGTGTGCCCTTTCAGAGCCCGGGAGCCGCCGCATCCGTCCAGATCGCCGAGTCGCAGCGGTCGACCGAGTCATGGCGCCGCTGGCCGCTGGCCGCTGGAGCCGGCGCGGCCCGTTCCAGCTGCGCTCGTTGAGAGGCTCAGGCCTGCGGCTGGCTGGCGGAGCCGGTCGACTCGTCGGCGGGGCCGTCCGCCGCCGGAGTAGAGGTCGGTGCCGGTGGCGCCACGGCCGCCGCGCCGTTACCGCTCTGCGCCTCCAGGCGCGCGCGGCGGTACTCCTCGACCACGATCTCGGTCAGCTCCTCCACTGACGTCTCCGCGGTCGGCTTGTCGAGCCCGATCACGCCGTCCTGGATCAGGTTCACCCGGTCGCAGGCGGTGAGCACGTGCACGTAGTTGTGCAGGATCATGATGATCGAGACGTTGCCCTCGTCCTTGAGGCGCTGGATCAGATCGAGGATCATCGCGCCCTCCTTGGCGCCCATCGCCGCCAGCGGCTCGTCCAGCAAGATGATGTCGGCGTCGCCGGAGATCGTCCGGGCGACCGCGATCGCCTGGCGCTGACCGCCCGAGAGCCGGGCGACCGGCACGTCGATGTGGGGGATGTTGATCCCGATCTGGTCCAGCGCCTTGCGGGCGTCGCGACGCATGATCGCGTTGTTGAGGAACGGGATCGGCCGCCTGACGTGCTCGCGATGCAGGAACATGTTGTGGTAGACGGTCAGCTCGTCGATCAGCGCCAGGTCCTGGAACACCGTGTCGATGCCGTGATGGCGGGCATCGTCGACGCTCTTGGGAACGAAGTCCTCGCCTTTGAGCCACATCGTTCCGGTGTCGGCCTTCTCGAACCCGCACATGATCTTGATCAGGGTCGACTTACCGGCGCCGTTGTCGCCCAGCAGGCCGAGCACCTCGCCCTTGCGCAGGTGGAGGTTGATGTCGCGCAGGGCGATCGTCGCGCCGAAGCGCTTGGCGATGTGCTCGACCCGGAGCACGTCGTCCTCGGCGCTCGTCGGCGCGACGATCCGCTCGCCGGCGAAGGCCTGCTCAGCCACGGCCCGACCTCAGGCGCACTCGCCCGATGTAGACGTTGACGGTCATCGCGATGATGATGGCGATCCCGAGGTAGAGATCTACGTAGTTGGCGCTGACGCCCTTGATAACCAGGCCGTCGTTGAGGATCCCGAGGAACAGCGCCCCGATGAGCGCGCCGACGACGGTCCCCGACCCGCCGGTCATCAGCGTGCCGCCGATGATCACCGCCGCGATCGCCTGCAGCAGGATGGTGTTGGAGCCCGACGGATCCGGGGTGATGCTCGAGGTGCGGATCGCCTCCAGCAGTCCGGCGAAGCCGGCGGTGAGCGAGCACAGCACGAAGTTACGGACCAGGACCAAGCGCACGTTGATGCCGGCTTCGGCCGCGCCGAGGCGGTTTCCGCCGACCGCGACCGTGTACGTCCCCCAGCGGCTCATGAACAGCACGAGCTGCAGGATGATCGTGACCCCGATGGCCCAGATCAGCTCCGAGTAGGTGCCCGCGCCGAACACCTGGGCGAACGTCGCCACGCCCACGACCGACGTCCCCGGCGTGGTGATCTGCTCGGAATGGGAGATGATCAGCGTCAGGCCGTCGAGGAAGAACAGCATCGCCAGGGTGACCACGAACGAGGTGATCCCGATATACGCGATGAAGAACCCGTTGACGGCGCCCAGGATCATGGCGATGATCAGTGATCCGATCAGCGCTGGGACCAGCGGCAGGCCGGCCTCGGTCAGCTTCCAATACACGAATGGCGTGAACAGCCATAGAGCGCCGATCGACAGGTCGATCTCGCCCAGCGTCATCACGAACACCTGCCCCGCGGCCATGATCGCCAGATAGGCGAAGTACGGCAGCAGGTTCTTGAAGTTGCTGCCGGTGAGAAAGCCGTGGGTGGTGATCGCGAAGTAGACGATCGTGATCAGGGTGACCACGATGATGCTGCCCTCGCGCAGGGTCAGAAAGCGCTTGAGCATCCCACCCGCAGGACCACCGCGGGCCCGGCTGGGCGCCGGGCCCGGCGGTGCTGGACTGGGCTTCGTCTCCGGGGTGACCGCCATCCTCAGTGGGACCTTATCGGCCTCATCTCAACGTGCAAGTGCCGTCAGGACTTCTGCACTCCCGGCGAGGTGCTGGTGCCTTCGTAGCGGCTCTTGGTCGAGCTGTAGGGGACGATCGTCGTCTTGTCAAGGAACTTCAGGCCGGTGTCCACTTCGGCGATCCCGGCCAGTCCCTGCGACGCGTTGTACATGTAGAGCTGCAGGATCGGCAGAAAGCCCTGCAGGTAGGGCTGCTGATCGATCGTGAACTCGATGTAGCCGGCGGCGAGCAGCTGCTCGGTGATCGGCGTCAGGTCATAGCCCCCGCCGACCCAGCCCTTGCTCTTCAGGCCCTGCTTCTGGATCGTCTGGGCGACCCCCTGCGTGCTGCCCGCGTCGACCGCGAACATGCCCTTGGCGCTGGAGTGCGACTGGGCCCAGGAGTTGATCACGGTCAGCTCGGCGGGCACCGCGGCGCCGGTGGCGACGACGTCGTACTTGATGCTTGGGTGGCTCTTCAGCGTGGCCTTGGCGCCGTCGATTCGCGGTTGGATGTTCGCCGCGCCCGGAGTGGCGATGAACAGCGCGATCGTTCCGCCGGAGGGCAGCAGCGACGCGATGTGGTCGCCCATCTCCTGGCCGGAGACGAACAGGTCCTGACCGATGTAGGACAGGCGACCAGTCTGAGGCTCGTCGGCGTTGTAGGCGACGACCGGGATGCCGGCCTTGAGCGCGCTCTGGACGGGGCCGGTGAACGCGGTCGGGGAGATCAGCGAGCTCGCGATCCCCGCGACCTTGGAGGACACGGCGCTGTTGATCGCGTTGACCATCTCGCCGACGTTGCTGGTCGCCGATCCGGTCCACGTGTACGAGCAGCCCAGCAGCTTGCACGCGTCGGCGGCGCCGCTCTGGGTCGGCGTGAAGAACACGTTGGTCGTGACGTGGTTGACCATCGTGAAGTGCAGGGCCTTGCTGAAGCCGAAGATGCCCGAAGCGGCGCCCGAGCCGGTTGCCGCGCTCGCGCTCGAGGTCGACTTCGAGCTCGAGCCGCACGCCTGCAGCGCCATGCCGACGATCCCCGCCGCGCCGCCGGTCAGGGCCGCCCGGCGCGTCAGCTGATGCCACTTGGTCTCGGACGACTCTCCGTTGGCGTACTTGCGCTGCTCGGTGTTCTCGTCCCATTCCAGCCGCTCGACGGCGTCGTGGACAAGCTCTTCAGGTTCATCAGCCATGTGGGGCTCCTCCTCTTTCTGGGTGACCGGCGCTGGCGCCGTACGCTTTCAGACGCCCGCCCCGTTGTCCAATCAACTTAACCGAGGATAAATAAGGCTGCGCCGGTCACTGCGCGCATCCGAAACCGGTCCCTCCTCCCTCCTCTCGTGTGTCGGTCGCGAGCGCGATGTTAGCGATCACACTCACTCGGTGTCAACGCTGCACCGGCGCCGCCGCGGTACTTGCGCGAACGATCAGCTCGGGCTTCACCAACGAGCGCGAAGGTGCCTGGTCGCCGCCCTCGATCGCCTGTACCAGCCGGCGCAGGCTGCGGCTGCCGACCTCGATGAAGTCCTGCCGGACGGTCGTCAGCGGCGGCATGAAGTACGGCGCCTCGGGGATGTCATCGAATCCGACCACGCTCACCTCCCCGGGAATCGCTCGGCCGGCCTCGTGCAACGCCCGCAGGACGCCGAGCGCCATCTGGTCGTTGGCGGCGAAGATCGCGGTCACCGCCGGGTCCGCGCTCAAGCGCTCGCCGAGCTCGTAGCCGGCGCGCGCGCTCCAGTCGCCGACGAGTGGTTCCGGCGCCGGCAGGCCGGCCTCATGGAGGGTCTGGCGCCAGCCCTGCACGCGCTCGCGAGCTTCGAGAAAGTCGACCGGACCGGACAGATGCCACACCGTGCGATGGCCGTGGTCAAGCAGGTGGCGGGTGGCCTTGGCGGCGCCGGCGAGCTGATCGACGGCCACCACCGGGACCACGTCGGCCGGCCCGGCTTCGACGGCGACGATCGGGATGTCGCTGGGGGTGTGCTCGACCGCGTCGGCGGCCTCGAGATGGGGGGCGATCACCAGGATCCCGTCGACCCCCTGGAGCCGGAGCCGCTCCACCGCGTAGGCGACCGACGAGCGGTTGAGCGCCTTCAGGCTGGCGACGATCATGAAGTAGCCCGCCTCGTGGGCGGCGCGCTCGATCCCGAAGAGCGTCGAGGCGGGGCCGTAGAGGGTCGTGTCGAAGCCGACGACGCCAAGCGTGTTGGTCCGGCCGGTGACCAGCGCGCGGGCCACGGAGTTGGGTCGGTAGCCGAGCTCGCGCATCGCCGCGAGCACCTTGCGGCGAGTCTCGGGGCGCACCTTGGGGCTGCCGTTGATCACCCGCGAGACGGTCTGATGCGAGACTCCCGCGAGCCGGCCCACATCGGACATCACCGCGGGGCGGCGCTGTCGCCCGGGCGCACTCTCCCCGCCGTCGACATTCACGTCACGCTCCTCTCCGCAAGGCCCGGTCTCCCCGGTTGGGCTGAAGGGTGGTCTGCCGGCTTCGCCAGGCCGGCACCACCGCCTCGGCGAGGCCGGCCTTGCCGCCTCGCCTCGCGGGCGCGATGTTAGCGCTAACCTCCCGCCGATGCTGAAGACCAGCCTCGGCATCTGGGCGTTTGGACCGATGATCACGCGGTTCGTACCGGGCGGCTATCAGCCCGGCCACGACTACGTCTCCGAGCCGGTGGCTGACAAGGTCGATCGCGCCGTGTCCGGCCTTGGCGACCTGATCGACGGCTACGAGTTTCACTACCCGAACGAGCTCTCGCCCGACAACATCGACGCGGTCCGGGGCGCGCTGGCGGGCCACGACGTCTACTGCATCGCCGGCGGCCTGCACCTCGACCCGCGCTTCGGGCACGGCGGCCTCGTCAACCCAGACCCCAAGCTCCGCGCGCAGGCCCAAGCGATCGTCCGCGAGGCGGCCGAGTTCGCGGGCTCGCTCGGAGCGCACCTGATCATCTGGCCTGGTGGCGAGGGCTACAACTACCCCTTCCAGACCCCCTATGCCGACTCCTGGCGCTGGCTCATCGAGGGAATGGCGCTGGCGGCGGGCGAGTGTGCTCGTCACGGGGTCAAGCTGCTGCTCGAGCACAAGAACTCCGAGCCGGCGATGAAGATCCTGATGCGCAACATCGGGATGTGCCTGTACGTCGTGAACAAGCTTCGCGAGCAGGGCCACCACAACGTGCAGGTGAACATGGACTGGCAGCATCTGCTGATGAACGGCGAGCACCTGCCCGAGTACGCCGCTCTGCTCGCCTCCGACGGCCTGCTCGGTCATCTGCACGCCAACTCCGGCTGGGGCACCTTCGATGACGACAACATGGTGGGCACGACCGCCTTCATGGAGACGCTCGAGCTCGCGCTCGAGCTGCGCCGCTGCGGCTACGGCGACGGTGGCGAGCGGCTCGGCTTCGACCTCTATCCGTACACCGAGGACCAGGTCGGGGCGGTCAGAAGGTCGCTGCTGCAGTGGCGCTTCATCGACTCGATCGCAGCGCGAATCGATGACGCCGCGCTACGCGAAGCCCAACAGCGCAAGGACGCCGTGCGCGCCTACGAGCTCGTCTACGCCGCGCTCGGGGCGTAGACCGAGCACCGCGAGGCCAGCACGCCTCTAGCACCCGAGGCCAGGCCACGCCTGTGCGCGGGGGATTCGGCGATCACTACTGCAGCAGATGCGCGCCCGGCCCCGGCCGCACGGTGATCGCCTCGGAGGGCGGATCGCGGTGGGGCCCGAACAGCCCGAGCACGTAGCCGCCGAAGCCTCCCCCCATGATCCGCGCGCCGATTGCCCCGGCGTCGCGCAGCCGCCCGACCGTCTCCTCCACCGCCGGCGTCGAGGCCGCGAAGTCGTCACGGAGGCTGGCGTGGGACGCGTTGAGCAGTTCGCCGACCCGCTCCAGGTCGCGAGCGTCGAGCGCCGCCACCGTGTCGCGCACCCGCTGGTTCTCGCAGATCACGTGACGCGCCCGCGCGTCCAGTGGCTCGGGCAACTGCGCGGCCTGCTCGAGCGTCGCCTCGCGCAGGGAATCGCAGCCGAGCAGCTCGCAGGCGCGGGCGCATTCGGCGCGGCGCTGGTTGTAGCCGGCGGCCGCGTCGTCGCCGGACGCTCCGGCGTTGGCGTGACGTTCTCCCGAGTCGACCGTCACCAGCCGCCACCCTTCGAGCTCGAGCACCACCGGCGTCACCTCCAACGCCCGGAAGTCGATCAGCAGCGCCCGCTCCGGCTCGCCGAACAGGGAGGCGATCTGATCCAGCAATCCCGTCTGGGCACCCACCCATTCGTTTTCGATCCGGGAGCAGATCGCCGCCAGCTCCAGGCGGTCAGGCACCGGTGAACCACTGACCGCCAGCAGCGCCAGGCATACCGCAACCTCCAGCGCCGCCGAAGATGACAGGCCGGAGCCGCGGGGGACAGAGCCGGTGATCCGCAGGCGCGCGGGCACCAGCTCGCATCCGGCGGCGGTCAGTTCGCCGACGGCCCCCCGCGCGAACGCTCGCCAGCCCTCGACTCGGCTGGGGTTGTCAAGTGGGAAGGAGTCGCGCGCGTCCAGGTCGGACGCGGTGACGTGCACGATCCGGCCGCCAATCCGTGACGCCCGCACGGTGACGCCGTCGCTGATCGCGAACGGCAGCGCCAGACCGTCGTTGTAGTCGGTGTGCTCGCCGATGAGGTTGACCCGCCCGGGGGCAAACGCGGTCGCGTCCTCAGCCACGCTGTACTCTCCGGCAGATGCTCATCACCGACATTCTCCAGCCTACGCACCTGTTGTTGATCCTGGTGGTGGCGCTGCTGGTCCTCGGACCCAAGCGGCTCCCCGAGGTCGGTCGCTCCGTGGGACGCACGCTTCACGACTTCAAAAGTGCGACCAGCGGCGAAGCGACACCGCCGCCCGATCAGGTCGTGAGCGCGGAGGTGGCCACACCGAGCGGCCCCGGCACCGACCCCGCCGCCTAACCCGGCGCGGGGACCAGGGCTGAGATGGGAAGCGAGGGTTCGCCGAGGCGGCGGCGCCGAAACCTCGCCGTGCACGACGAGGTCAAGCAGCGGCTGGCGGCCAACGAGGATGTGTTCCGGCGCGTCAACGATGGGATCGAACGAGGCGCGTGGCCGGGAGAGGCCGACTCGCCGATCGCATTTCGCTGCGAATGTGCCCGCCTGGGTTGCAACACGCTGCTCGCCCTCACTGTGCGCGAGTACGAATCGATTCGCGCCGACTCGCGCCGGTTCGTGATGCTGTGCGGCCACGAGCTGCCCGCGGTGGAGCGGGTCATCGAGGCCCGCGGCGAGATCGTGATCGTCGAGAAGGTCGGCGCCGCCGGCCGCGAAGCCGAGGTTCGCGACCCGCGCCGCGCTTCGCCCGGCTCAGGCTAGCGGCGGTCAGACCGCTGACATCGACGGCATGAACCCGGGGCGCTGGGGCTGACGCGCGTAGGGCCGAGGCTCGGCGGCCTGCGGGCACGACTCCCGTTCTGACTCCGCGGCGGCCAAGTCGAACCGGATCCTCACCTCGAGGCCCCCGGACGCCCGTGACACGAGCGCGAAGTCGTCTGAGACCTGCGAGATCAGCCCGAGCCCGAGGCCCAGCCCCGGCCGGTCGGCCCTCGGCTCCAGGCCATGCCCATCGTCGGCGATCAGGATCCACAGCTCGGCGGAGACGACGGCGGCGTTGACATAGATGGAGCCGGGCCGGCCCCGGTAGGCGTGGAGCACCGCGTTGGTCATCGCCTCAGACGTCGCCAGCCGCACGGCCTCGACCTGACTCGGGCTCGCGCCGGCCGCGGCGGCGAAGTCCGCCAGCCGGGTGCGCGCCTCGGCGACCGTCTCCGGCGTGGCCTGGTAGGTCTCGGTGAGGTTCCTGACAACCCTTTGCATAGCTCCGGTTTACCCTCAGTGCCCGAGGACTACGCACCCGCCGCGGAGACTCGGAGTGCGTACGATTGCGGGCGTGCCACATAACCCCATGCGTTTCGCGACCGCGGGTCAGGCGGCACGCCCGTCATGACGGGCGTCCGAGCGGCGCTCGTCACCGGAGCCGCGGGCGGGATCGGCTCAGCCATCACCGCGCGTTTGGAGCGCGACGGCCTCGACGTGCTCGCGGTCGACCTGCGGCCTGACCCGGACGGACCGGGGGTCGCTCACGAAGCCGACCTCACCGATCCCGACGCCAACCGCGCGGCGGTGGAGGCGGCCGTCGAGCGCTTCGGCCGGCTCGACGTGATCGTCGCCGGCGCCGGGATCCAGCACGTCTCGCCGATCCAGGAGTTCCCGGTGGAGCGCTGGGACCAGCTGCTGGCGTTGATGCTGACCAGCCCGTTCCTGCTCGCGCGCGCGGGATGGCCAGCGCTGGGCGAATCCGGCTCCGGTCGCTTCATCGCGATCGCCTCGGCGCACAGCCTGGTCGCCTCCCCGTACAAGGCCGCCTATGTCTCGGCCAAGCACGGCGTCCTCGGCCTGGTCAAGACGCTCGCCCTGGAGGGAGCCGAGGTGGGCATCACCGCCACCGCCGTTTGCCCCGGGTACGTCCGCACCCCGCTGGTGGAGTCCCAGATCGCCGACCAGGCCCGGGCCCACGCGCTGTCCGAGGACGAGGTGCTGGAGCAGGTGATCCTGGCCCCCCACGTCGTCAAGGAGCTGATCGAGCCCGCGGAGGTGGCCGAGGTCGTGGCCTTCCTGGCGGGCCCGGCCGGCCGGTCGTTCACCGGGGTGCCGGTGACGATGGATCAGGGTTGGACCGCGCGGTAGCCGCTCGCCGGTAAGCAATCCACGCGCGCCGGCACCCATCCTTGACACGACCGTGTCAAGGTTTGTTAGGATGTCTCCCGATGCGGGACTTCATCACGGCCACGCGTGAGCGGACCCTCCTCTACGACGGGGGCATGGGGGCGACCCTGGAGCAGTTCGAGCTCAGCCTCGAGCGCGACTACCGACTGCCGGGACGCTGCCATGAAGCGCTGATCCTGAACCGCCCCGACGTGATCGAGGGCGTGCACGGCTCGATGCTCGACGCCGGCGCCGATGTGCTGGAGACCGACACGTTCCAGGCGTCGCGGCTCAAGCTCGCCGAGTGGGGACTTCAGGCTCACACCCACGAGATCAACCTCAAGGCGGCTGAGATCGCGCGCCGTGTGGCGGGCGAGCACCGATTCGTCGCCGGCGCGATCGGCCCGACCGGCTTCCTGCCGGCCAGCGACGACCCGACCCTGGGCCAGATCACGTTCGCCGAGCTGGTCGAGGTGTTCGCCGAGCAGGCGACCGGGCTGCTTCAGGGCGGCGCCGATCTGGTGATCATCGAGACCGCCCAGGACATCCTGGAGCTCAAGGCCGCGGTGTTCGGAGTGCGACAAGCGGCTGCGCAGCTCGGCCGAGCGGTGCCGATCCAGTGCAGCGTCTCGCTGCTCCCCCAGGGCGGGAAGATGCTGCTCGGCACCGACATCAGCGCCGTGCTGGCAACGCTCGAGGCGCTGCAGATCGACGTCATCGGCCTGAACTGCTCCACCGGCCCGGAGGACATGCGCGACGCGATCCGCTTCCTCGGCGAGTTCAGCTCGGTTCCAGTCCACTGCATCCCCAATGCCGGCCTCCCCCTCCAGGGCCCGAACGGCGAGACCATCTTTCCCGAGCAGCCCGAGCCGCTCGCCAACGTGCTCGGGGAGTTCGTCGAGCGCTACGGTGTGTCGATCATCGGCGGATGCTGCGGGACCACGCCGGCCCACATCGCAGCGATGGCGGAGCGGATCAAGGGACGCGCTCCCGCGCCGCGCCCTGCTCGGCGCCCGGCGCACATCAGCTCGATGATCGCCGCCACCTCGCTCGTCCAATCTCCCCGCCCCACCCTGATCGGCGAACGGGTCAACTCCCAGGGCTCGCGCAAGGCGAAGGAGCTGCTCCTGGCCGACGACTACGACGGGCTGCTGGTGGTGGCCGAGGACCAGGTGACCGGGGGCGCCCACGTCCTCGATGTCTGCGTGGCACTGACCGAACGCCAGGACGAGGCCGACCAGATGCGCGAGGTGGTCAAGCGGATCTCCCTGACCCAGCCGGCGCCGATTCAGATCGACTCCACCGAGCCAGACGTGATCGACGCCGCTCTGCAGCAGATCCCCGGCCGGGCGATCGTCAATTCAATCAACCTGGAGGCGGGCCGGGCCAAGCTCGACCGAGTGGTGCCACTGGCCCGGGCCCACGGGGCGGCGGTGATCGCGCTAACGATCGACGAGGTGGGGATGGCCAAGACCGCCGAGCGCAAGCTCGAGGTGGCCAGGCGGATCACCGAGCTGTGCTGCGCCGAGCACGGACTCGCGCCGGACGCGCTGATCTTCGACTGCCTCACGTTCACGCTGACCACGGGGGATCCGGAGTGGCGACCGAGCGCGGTCGCCACCATCGAGGGCATCCGCGCCGTCAAGGCACACATCCCCGGCGTGCAGACGTCGCTCGGGGTCTCCAACGTCAGCTTCGGCGTCGGCGTGCCCGCCCGCTCGGTGCTCAACAGCGTCTTTTTGCATCACTGCGTCGAGGCCGGGCTGGACCTGGCGATGGTCAATCCCAACCACATCACGCCCTACTCCGAGATCCCCAGCGACGAGCGCGAGCTCGCCGACGACCTGGTGTTCGACCGCCGCGACGACGCCCTGGAGCGCTTCATCGCCCACTTCGAGTCCAAGGGGGAGCCGGCCGGCGATCTCCGCGACGCCAAGGCAGATCCGACCGAGGGCATGGAGCCCGAGGCGGCGCTGCACTTCCACATCCTTCGCCGCAAGAAGGAGGGCGTGGAGGCGTGGATCGACGCCAGCGTGGACAAGATCGGCGCGGTGCCGACGCTCAACACGGTGCTGCTGCCGGCGATGAAGGAGGTCGGCGACAAGTTCGGCGCCGGCGAGCTGATCCTGCCGTTCGTGCTCCAGTCGGCCGAGGTCATGAAGCGGGCCGTCGCCCGCCTGGAGCGTTACCTGGACAAGCTTCAGGGCTACACCAAGGGCACCGTCGTCCTCGCCACCGTGTTCGGCGACGTGCACGACATCGGCAAGTCGCTGGTCAACACGATCCTGACCAACAACGGCTACACCGTCATCGACCTCGGCAAGCAGGTGCCGATCGGAAGCATCCTCGAGGCGGCGGTGGAGCACGACGCCACCGCCATCGGCCTGTCGGCGCTGCTGGTGTCCACCTCCAAGCAGATGCCGGCCTGCATCCAGGAGCTGCACGAGCGCCAGCTCCCGTTCCCGGTGCTGATCGGTGGCGCCGCGATCAATCGCAACTTCGGCCTGCGCGTGCTCTATCCCCACGGGAACGAGTCCGACGATGTCTACGAGCCCGGCGTCTTCTACTGCAAGGACGCTTTCGAGGGCCTGGACAAGATGGATCAACTGATCGACGCCGAGGCCCGCCGGGGACTGGTCGCCAAGACGCGGGCGGCGGCCCGAACGCTGCGCGAGCAGCCGCAGACGGCCGAGGACGACGCCCCCGATGTGACCGACGCCTCGGTGCGCAGCGCCACCGCCGATGCGCCCGTCCCGGAGCCCCCCTTCTGGGGCGTGCGCGAGCTCGACGTCCCGCTGAACGAGGTCTACCGCCACCTCGACACCCACGTGCTGTTCAAGCTGCACTGGGGCGGGCGAGGCGTCAAGGGCGATGCGTGGGCCCAGCTCCTGCGCACGGACTTCCAGCCGCGCCTGGAGCGCATGTGGCGCGAGCAGACCTACCTGCAGCCGCGGGCGCTGCTGGGCTACCTTCCCTGCAACTCCGATGGCAACGAACTGATCGTGTGGGATCCGCAGGCCCCCGGACGGCGTGAGCTCGAACGACTCGTGTTCCCCCGTCAGCCGCGCCACGATCGCATCTGCCTCGCCGACTTCTACCGGCCGGTCGACCCCGGCCACCCCGGGGACGTCGACGTGGTGGCGCTCCAGGCGGTCACCGCGGGCGACGCGGTGACCGAGCTGATGGCCTCGCTCGAGGCCGACGGGGAATTCGCCGAGCAGCTGTTCGTCCACGGGCTGGGCGTCCAGACGGCGGAGGGGATGGCCGAGTGGCTGCACGCCCGCGTGCGCCGCGAGCTGGGCATCGCGCCCGCCCAGGGGCGCCGGTACTCATGGGGCTACCCGTCCTGCCCCGAGCAGTCCGAGCTGGCCAAGGTGTTCCGGCTGCTCGATGCGCCGTCGGTCGGCCTGCGCCTGTCCGGCGGGTATGCCGTCGAGCCCGAGCAGTCGACGCTGGCGATCGTCGCCCATCACCCCCAGGCCGTGTACTTCGGGATGAAGTCCGGCACGCTGCCGCGCAACGCCCGGCAGGCGGGCGATGAGCTCATCGCGGGCACCGACAAGGATCCGACGCGGCTGGCCGAGCTTCCCGACGCCGACACCGTGGCGGCCGCCGAGGGCGAGCCCGCCCTCGCCGAAGCGTAGGGAGTTACCCCTTGACGTCAACGGCGCCGCTGCGCCGCGACGAGCCGCGGTGGGGCCGCGCGGGCAGCTTGACCGGCGTGGCGTGCATGGCCCGCAGCCGTACCTCCCGCCAGGACATGCCCTCTTTGAGCAGCGCCGGCGTGCCCATCAGGATTGCCGTCGAGACCTCCACCGCCTGCAGGATGACTCCGTAGGCCACGCCGGTGCCGAAGCCGACGTGCCACCCGGTGTGCAGAACCGTCGCGCAGGCCGCTTGGAAGACGCCCAGGTTGGCCGGGGTCGCCGGCAGCACCGCGGTGATGTTGACCGCGAACAGAACGGCGGCCGCGGCGGCCAGTCCCGCCTGGTGGTTGAGCCCGAGCGCGACGAGCAGGATGTAGCACGACAGGCACTGCAACGCCCACGCCCCCAGCTGCGCCGCCGTCGCCACGGCGCCGAGCTTCGGCCGGCGGAACACGACCAGCCCGGCCCGAACCCGCGCCATCCCCCGCCTTGCCTGGGCGAGCAACGCCTGCAGCCGGCCGAACCTGGCCCCTGCGGCGCTGTGGCGCAACACCAGCGGCGCCAGCAGCACGACGACCAACAAGGCCAGCGGCGCGATCGCCGCGATCACCAGGGCGTCCTGGTGGCCGTTGAAGAAATCGACCGACGAGAACATGATCGCGCCGAGGATGAGCAGGGCGACGATGTTGAGCAGCGTCTGCGACACCACGGTGCCGAGCACCACCGGGAGGTTTTCACGGGGCCGGCCCGTCCGGCGGGCCACCACCAGCGCGCGGGAGGGCTCGCCGAGCCGGGCGGGCAGCGTCGACGACATCAGCACACCGATGAAGGTCCCCTGCATCGCGTCGGACATGCGGACGCGCACCTTGGGAAGGGCGGCAAGCAGGATCGCGTGCCACGATACGGCGCGCAGCGCCATCGCCCCGCACATGACCCCGAGACCGAGAAGCACGAACGAGGGACTGGAGGCGAGCAGCGCGTTGGCGATGTTGCCGATCCCGATCGCGGTCAGCGCCTTGTAGGCGAGTAGTGCGGCCACCACCGACACCAGGACCACGCCGGCGCGGCGCGCGGCGGTCACCGCCGGGCCGCGGCGCGATCCCGGCCGTGGCTCCAGGCTGGGCATCCGGCGCGGCCGGACATGCGGCTTGAGGTCGGCCGCGCGCAGCCCGACCGCGACGGCGGCGTGCTGGGTCGCGGTGGCGGGCGCGGGAACCGCGATCGCATCCTTGTAGGCCTCCATTACCTCGGCGGCCACGCGGGGCCAGGCGAACCGCTCGACGTGGGCGGCGGCGGCGCGGGCCATCTCGGCACGGCGCTCGGGCTCCTCCCACAGATCGCGCAGCGCCTCGGCCAGCGCCTGCGGATCCGCCGGTGCGACGAGGACGCCGTCGACGCCGTCGCGAACGACATCGCGGTAGCCGGCGATGTCGGAGGCGACCACCGGGGTGCCGGCGGCGAACGCCTCGGTGAGCACCATCCCAAAGCTCTCCGCCCGCAGCGACGGCGCGCACAGGACGTCGGCGGCCTCGAGCTCCTCGCGCTTGCGGGCATCGTCGACCTTGCCCAGCACCCGCACGCCCCGGTCGTCGAGCATCAGCGGCGCGAGCTCCTCGGCTGTCGGGCCGATCACGGTCAGCTCGGTGGGAATGTGCTCGCGAAGCGCCTCGAACGAGCGCAGGAGCAGGGGCAGGCCCTTGCGCTCCACCGACTGGCCGACGAACACGATCCGCAGCCGATCGGACGGCGGCCGGCGGCCGGCGCGAGCCAGGATCTCCCGGTCGAAGCGGACCCCGTTGGGGATGACGCGGTAGTGACCGCCGAAGAATCTCTGGCCGGTCCACGCCGCCGCCTCGGACACGGCGATCCGCACGTGCAGGCGGTTGAGCACCCGGCGCGCCCCCATCAGGTTGGCCAGCCCGTTGGCGACCCGCCCCTCCGAGTAGGAATGGAAGGTGCCGACCAGCGGTAACCGCGTCCAATCGGTGGCGATCCAGCCGGCCAGCGGGGCGACGGGCTCGTGGATGTGGACGACGTCGTAGCCGCCGCTGCGCAACTCGGCGTGCAGCGCGGCGATCCCGTGCGGGGTGATGGTGATGTTGGAGACCGACCCGTTGGCGTGGAAGCCGACCGTCCGGCCGAGCCCGACCAGATATTCGGGCGCCGTCACCGCCTGCGGCGCCGCCCCGCGATGCAGCACCTTCGAGGAGAGATCGACCGGGTCGTACGGAGCGAGCACGCGGACGTGATGGCCATCGGCGATGAACGTCTCGGCGAGCGCCTCGATGTGCCGCGTCACGCCCCCGGGATAACTCCATGAATACGGCGACACCATCGCGATGCGCATCATCCTGATGTTACCCGTCGTCCCGGCTCTGACCCGGTGCGCCACGCGCGTATCATCAGCCCTCGATGCCGGTCAGGCACTTCGTCAAGTACACGTTTCTGAGCGTCGATCCCGCCTGGCGGCGGCTCGACGAAGAGCAGCGTGCGGCCGACAAGCGGGAGTTCATGGCGGCGTGCGCCGATTTCGCCGACGGCCACCTGTTGCGATCGTTCTCGCTCGTCGGCACCCGAGGCGACGCTGATCTGATGCTGCTCAGCCAGGCGCAGAACCTGGAGCGGATCCACGAGTTCCACGTCGTGCTGGCCCAGAGTGGGTTGATGAAGTGGTGCACGGTGCCGTATTCGCTGCTGGCGATGACCAAGCCGTCGGAGTACTCCGACGAATCACGCCTGGAAGTTCGACCTGCCCACGGCAAGTACCTGTTCGTCTATCCGTTCGTCAAGACGCGGGCCTGGTATCTGCTCTCGCCCGAGGAACGCTGGCGGATCATGCAGGAGCACATCAAGATCGGACGCGAGTACCCGTCGGTCGACCTGAACACCAGCTACTCGTTCGGCCTCGACGATCAGGAGTTCGTGGTCGCGTTCGAGACCGACAACCCGGCCGACTTCGTGGATCTGGTGCAACGGCTGCGGACCACCGAGTCGAGCTCGTACACGCTGCGCGACACCCCCACCTTCACCTGCATCTCGTGTTCGGTGGAGCGCGCACTCGGCGCGCTCGACGGGGCCGCGCTGTCGCTCGCCGCCACCGGCTGAAACCGGCGACGGCGCCGACGTCCATGCCCGCCGCGGCCATGACCGAAGAAGCGGTGGCGCACCTGCGCGCCGCCGACCCGGTGATGCGTGAGCTCATCGACCGGGTCGGGACCAACGGGATCGGTGAGATGGTCATCGGCGCTCCCGAGGACCATTACGGGGCCCTCGTGCGCGCGATCACCGGCCAGCAGCTCTCGGCGCGGTCGGCGGCGGCGATCTACCAGCGGCTGATCGACCGGTTCGGTGGACGCAACCCCACCCCCGCCGAGGTGCTCGCCGACGACCCCGACGAGCTCCGCGTGTCCGCCGGGCTGTCACACGCCAAGGTGCGCTACCTGCGTTCGCTCGCCGAGAAGGTGCTCGACGGGTCGCTCGCGCTCGACGCGATGGAGCGCCTCCCCGACGCGGCGGTCACCGCTGGGCTCACGACCGTCAAGGGCATCGGCGGCTGGAGCGCGGACATGTTCCTCATGTTTCATCTGGGGCGGCCCGACGTCGTCGCCGCCGGCGATCTCGGCATCCGCCACGCGATCATGGCCGCGTACGAGCTACCCGAGCTCCCGGGCCCGGCGCAGATCGAGGAGATCGCGGCGCCGTGGCGTCCCTATCGGACCACGGCCTGCCTGATCCTCTGGCGCTCACTCGGCGTCAAGCCAGTCTGACCCCCGGTCTACCTCGACTCCTCAGCGATCGTCAAGCTCGTCGTCGCGGAGCCAGAGAGCATCGCGCTGCGCCAAGCGCTGGCCAACCGTCCCGAGCGCGTCTCGATCGCCCTGGCGCTCGTCGACGTCGGACTCGCCGCTACACGCCGCCAGCCAGCACCCCCGGCCGGTCGCGCACGCCAAGTCCTCGGCGGCCTGGCGCTGATCCCGATCGAGCAAGCGGTCCTGGAGATCGCCGCCGCGCTGTAGCACCCCAACCTCCGCGCGCTGCACGCGATCCGCCTCGCCACTGCTCGATCCCTCCGCGCTGACCTGGACTGCCTGATCGCCTACGACCAGCGACTCATAGCGGCCGCCCGCGCCCACCGCCTGACCACCGAGCAGCCCACGCGACCAGATCGGCAGACACTCCCTCACGGGCCAAGGAGTCAAGTTTGCGCTCAGGCCGCCCTCCCAGAGGGCGCTATTGAGTCTCCATGTTGCCAGCGGACCGGATTCAATGTTCGCGTGCAGGGCCCGCTAATCGTGGGGAGCCCTAGAACGGACGGCCTCAGCTGGTGACTGGCCGCGGCCGCGTGTCCGGCGCGGTAGGTGGCAGGGTTAGATCGGGCAGTGATGCGAAGCTTGGTCTGGCCGGCCTGTTCGAGCTCTTGCCATTGGGTGAGCGGCTCCTCGAGTCTGGCTGCTGCGATGTCCGCGCCATAGGTGTCCAGGCGCCATCGCGCCCGACGCTGGGGGATCGTCACCGTTGCCCCAGGGACTTCGCAGGGAACGATCGCCGCGCTTTGGCTTCGCCGATCGACGATCCCGACCCCCCAGCGCCCAGGCTGGTCGAGCGACAGTCGCCGTTTCGCCGGGACGCTGAGCAGCAGGTAGAGCAGCAACAACGGCGGCCGATCGCTGGCAAGGTCCGTCAGGCGGCGCCTTCGCGGTTTCCCTGGCTCGGTCAGCAGGGAGGCCAGCAGGCGGCGGGCCGCCGGCGGCGAGAGTTGACCGATCCCCTGACCGCTGAGGGAGGCCAGGCCAGTGTGTCGGCCGTTGACGCTGTGGACCGCACCTGAGGGTGAGCGACGGCGCGTCCCATCCACCGTCGCCGCCGTGCAGCGGCATGAACCCGCCCAGGTCAGCCCGACCGAACGCAGCTGATCTCCGTGGCGCTCCAGCACCGGGATCAGCTGGATCGCTCCGCGCTCGGGATTTAGACGCAGCGGCAGCTCGAGCCGGCCTCGCTCACTGAGCTGCTCGAGCCATGCTCGCGGGATCTCATCGGCTGCCGCCGTGGCGATGATCCGATCGTATGGAGCATTCCGCGGATGGCCGTCCCGGCCATCGCCAGCGACGATCGTCGCGCGCGTCCGGGCGTCGCGCAGCGACCGGCGTGCCCGGCGCGCGAGGTCTGGGTCGATATCGATGCTGGTCACCCGTCCGGACGGCCCGGTGAGCTGCGCCAGCAGCGCCGCGTTGTAGCCCGTTCCGGCGCCGACCTCCAGCACCCGATCACCCGGCCGCACGTCGAGCAACTCCAGCATCTTGGCCATCAGGGACGGCTGAGAGGAGGACGACAGCGGCAACCCCTGGTCATTGCGCTTAGTCGCGATCGCCTCGTCGCGGTAGACCGCCTTCAGACCACCGTCGGCGAGGGTCCCCGGGAGAAAATGCTCCCGGGCAACCGCCAGAAACGCGGCTTTGACGCGCGGCGAGCTGAGCGCGCCCTTGTCGTGCAGGTCGGCCACCAGGCTGCGGCGCAGCCGCTCGCTGGTTGTCCTCGCCATCAGCCCCGGCGGCTCTGCTGAGATAAGACGTGTTGCCGGAGGGCACGATCGGCCACGACATGGTCAGTCTGACGGGTGCTGTTGACGGCAAGTGGCGAGAGCCGCGCCGCGACGCGGCTCCCTTGATCCGAGCGACATGCGTTATACCTATGTTGGTGATGGCCAGCATGAACGACGACCTCCCTGCCGAGGAGCTGCGATTCCAGTGGAAGAGCGGCCGGCCGTGCCTCGATTTTGTGGCGACGGTCGGTGAGCGCTGGCGGCGCTCGTTTGACCGCCTGGTGGGTCCAGAGGACATGGCGCGCTGGATGGTGGAGAGCGGAATGCTGCAGGCGCCGCCGCGCGTCTCGCGCCGCCAGCTTGAGGCCGGGCGCGAGTTGCGCGAAGCGATCAACCGGCTGGGCCGCCCCGGCATCGAGCCAGCGCCGGGTGACCGGGAGAAACTCAACCGTTGGGCAGCACGAGCGCCGCTCTCGCCTCAGCTGACGGCCGACGACAGCCTCGAGTGGGTCGCGGCGCGGCCAGTCGAGGCAATGCTCGCTGCGATCGCCTGTGATGCCGTCGATCTGCTCAGCGGGCCGCTTGCCGGACGGATCCGCGAATGCAGCGGCTCGGATTGCGCGCTGCTGTTCCTCGACACCTCGCGCCCGGGCCGGCGGCGGTGGTGCTCGGGCGAGGCATGCGGCAACCGCGTCCGGACCAAGGCCTACCGGCAGCGTCGAAAGGAACGCGCGTGAGCTATCAGATCCTCGCTGAGGAGGATGCCTACTGGCGACCTTCGAACCAGATGGGCGTGATGAACACGGATATCGCAAAGCAGCTTGAGGCGAGCACCCTGGGCGCGCGGATGTGGCGTCTGGGACCGGGGCAGGCGTCAACTCGCCATCGGCACCGAGCAACGACCGAGCTCTACGTCCTGCTTCAAGGAACTGGCCGCATCCGTGTCGACGGCGATCTCCACACGGTCGCGCCGCTGAGCAGCCTCCTCGTCGAACCGGACACGATCCGGCAGCTGTTCAACGACACCGACTCGGATCAGCTATGGCTGGTGGTGGGAGCGCCGCCCGAGCCGGCGAACACGCTCGAGATGACCGCCGAGAAGCTCGCATTCCTCTACCCGGATGGACCCAAGGCGCTCCCGCCCGAGCTGGCAGAGGGCCCTCGGGAGCACTGAGCGCAACCCGGACCGAAGCGTCCGAGTCGGCTCATACGGTCACGCTCATGCCCAGGACTCGACGCGCGAGGCGGATGTAAGCCGACGATGTCGAGGTCTCGGAAGTTCGCGTTCCAGGTTGTGCTCGAAATGCTCTTTGGCGCTCTTTGGCCGAAGCGAATGGCGGAGACGCGCAAGCGACGGGGATCGTTGAAGGGCGTGGCGCTGACAGCGATGGCACAAACGCTCGTCTGGTGGTTGCTGAACCGGCCAGATCCCGCTGGGGACGCAGAGGACGCGAAATTTCATCCACCGGAGTAGCCCTCCGGTAGCGGCGACACAAACACGTCCTTGGACGATTTCGTGACCCAACGCCTCTTCGGACCGGTTGGCGCCGACGCAACCACGCTGGCGGTAGGGCTTGGGATCATGGCGGCTGCAGCCGCGGCGACCACGACCACGACGTCTCCGACCACTGGACCCTCGACAGCAAGTCCGCTAGTGCATACCGATCGCTTCCGTCAGAAGGCTTGGTGGCTGGGCGTGCCGCTCCGGTCGCCAATTGGCCCGAGGACTCCGCCTCGACGACCGGGAAAGGTGGAAAATCGTGACCCGGCCTGCGGATTTGTCACCAGCCTGACGCTCAGCGGGGCTAACGCGGCAAACCCGGGACGCGTTCCCGAATTTGGCGCAAAAACCCCCGGTGGACCGCGACCCGTAGCGGAGCTCGGCACGCCTCCTCAGCTCGGATACCGCCCTCCGGATCCACCACGATGAACGTACCCCCCGGATACTGCAGACCTGTTCCCAGAGCAAGCGCGCTTTCAGATCAGCCCCGCGGAAGCGACCGGGTAGGCACAAGTCCGCTAACTCCGCCGACGCCGGGACGTCCTGCCGTGTCTCGGATGGACAGTCGAGGACCACCTCGTTGGGGGAGACCGTGTTGCGATAGCTCTCCCCCAGCCGGGCTGAGCTCGCTGGGACTGAACGGCTCGCCTGCTCATAGCGGGCGTCTACCAGCACGACGTTGCGATCAGTGCACCGTAGATGGTGAAATAGCCCGAAGCGCTGCCGGAGCGGCCGCCACGCGCCCCTTTACTCGTGGGAGAACCGACGGCGGGCTAGACGGCGGAGACTTCCTCCTCCTCCGCCACGCGGAAGGAGGAGCCGCAGCCGCAGGCGGCAATCACGTTCGGGTTCTCGACCTTGAAGCCCGCGCCCTGGAGGCCGTCCACGAAGTCGATCGTCGAGCCCTGCACGTAGGGCAAGCTCGGGTTGTCGACCAGCAGGCGGATTCCCTTGTCCTCGAACACGGCATCGCCGGCGCGCTGCTCGTCGAACGCGAGCGCGTACTGGAAGCCCGAGCAACCCCCACCGCGAACTCCGACCCGCAGGCCAGCAGTCTCGGCGACGGCGATCTGGCCGGCGAGGAACTCACGAACCTTCTCGGCACCCTTGTCAGTGAGAGAGATCATGCTTCAGGAAGTATAGCCATGCAGCCGGCGCTCGCTACGCTTAACCCGTGTCCGCCACGCCCGAGGAGCTCAAACAGCGCATCGAGGCCGGAATTCCCGGCGCGGTGGCGAGCGTGACCGGTGATGGCCACCATTTCAACGCGGTGGTGAGCGCTCCTGCGTTTGCCGGAATGGCCCGCATCGCCCAGCACCGGCTCGTCTACGACGTGTTCGGATCCGAGCTCGGGGACCGTATCCACGCACTCTCAATCCAGACGCGAACTTCAGAGGAGGCTCGATGAGCGAGCAAACCGCCAACCCGATGCGCGAGGCGATCCAGGAGGCCATCACCGAGAACCCGGTGATCCTGTTCATGAAGGGCAATCCCGAGGCGCCCGCGTGCGGCTTCTCGGCGCGCACGGTGGCGATCCTGCAGTCCCTCGGCGCCCGCTTCGCCGCCGTCGACATCCTGCCCGATCCCCGGATTCGCCAAGAGCTCTCGGCCATCTCGAAATGGCCGACGATCCCCCAGCTGTTCGTCGACGGCGAGCTGGTCGGTGGGTGCGACATCGTGAGCGAGATGTATCAGTCGGGTGAACTGGCCCAGACCCTCGGCATCGACGCGCCGGAGGAGTCGGCGCAGCCGACGGAGTCGCCCGCTGAGTCGGCGCCGCTGTCGATCGAGAACCGTCTGTAGCAGGATCGCCCGCGGCGGGGCCACCGATGGCGGGATCGGCCGCGGCGGGGCCACCGCTGGCGGGATCGCCCGGGGCGGGGCCACCGCTGGCGGGATCGCCCGCGGCGGGGCCACCGCTGGCGGGGCCGGCTGCGACGGCGGCGCCCACCGCCGGCGGGTCGCCGGGCGAGCCGCTGATCGCGCTGCGGTTCGCCGACGGCGTGCTGTGGGCGCTCGATCAGACCCGGCTGCCGTGGCGGGAGGTCGAGCTGGAGCTGACCGGCGTCGCTGACGTGGTCGCCGCCATCCGCCGCCTCAGCATTCGGGGTGCGCCCCTGATCGGAGTGGCCGCGGGGTATGGCATCGCGCTCGAGCTGGCCCGCGACCGAGACGGGCTGGAGCGGGCGGGTGACGCACTGATTGCCGCGCGCCCGACCGCGATCAACCTCGCTCATGCCGTGCTCCGGGTGCGATCCGCGGCGCTGACGGCCCCACACGGCGAGGCGCGGGCGGCCGCTGCGCTGGCCGAGGCACAGGCCCTGCATGCCGAAGAGACGACGGCCAGCGCCGCGATGGGACGGCTCGGCGCTGACCTGCTCGACGGCCGGCGGCGGATCCTGACCCACTGCAACACCGGCGCCCTCGCCGCCCCCGGCCGCGGCACCGCGCTGAGCGCCATCGCCGAGCTCGCCGATCGCGGCGGCGTGGAGTGCGTGTTCGCCAGTGAGAGCCGCCCGCTCCTGCAGGGCGCCCGCTTGACCGTCTACGAGCTGCGCCGTCTTGGAATCAAGCACGCGCTCGTGGTCGACGCGGCGGGCGCGGGTCTGATCGCGCGCGGCGAGGTGGATGCGGTGGTCGTCGGCTGCGACCGCGTGGCCGCCAACGGCGACGTCGCCAACAAGGTCGGGACCTACGCCCACGCGCTGGCCGCGGCGGCGGCGCGCATCCCGTTCGTGGTGGTCGGGCCGTGCACCACGATCGATCCGGCCTGCCCCACAGGGCGCGAGATCGAGATCGAGGAGCGCCCGCCGGACGAGGTGCGCGGCGCCGGGCTGTGGGGCCGCGAGCCGCTCGAGCTGACGCTGCCCGGGACCCCGTGCCGCAATCCGGCATTCGACGTGACGCCGGCGGCTCTGGTCACCGCCCTGGTGACCGATCGCGGTGTTGCCCAGCCGGTGGTCGGCGAGTCGGTGCTGGGGTTGCTCGGCGCCGGGGGGCTGCCGAGCCGCCCCCGCAAGCTTGAAGGGCTCCATTAGTAGACGCGTCCTGAAGTGTCGGTCGTAAGTGGGAAGGAGTGCGACGATCCGGGGCGGAGGATCGAGCAGACCACGGGCATCGAGCCGGTCCAACCGCCTGGTGGAAGAGGTCATGCCCACCGAGCCGTACGCGTCCGCCCGGACCGTGTACTGGATCGTCAACACGGGTCCTCGCACCCCTGATTGGCACGCCGGTGCGATGGATACCGTCGCACCATGCATCGAGTCCGTGATGCCGAGTGCGGGGATCGCGGGTTCGTGATCGAGATGGCGCGTCTCGCGTGCACACTGGAGGAACGGGCGCTGCCCGAGCCCCACGCGCCCGAAGTCCTCGCGTGCTTGCCACAGAGCATGAGCGCTGCGGTCATCGCTACCGATGACCGGGAGCGCCCGCTCGGAGCCGCCTGGTGGAACCTGCACGAACCGCCACTGGTCGTGGCCCCGGACGGCTCGCCGCTGCCCGAGCTGACGATGGCCGTCATCGAGGGCGCTCGTGGCCAGGGCCTCGGTGCGGACCTCATCTACGCATTGGCCAACAAGGCCGCCGCACAATTCGTCGCGATCGCTTTGAACGTTCACCTTCGCAACCCAGCCGCCCATCTCTACACCCGCAGCGGCTTCCGAGTCGCCGGCAAAGGCCGTGGATGGTTCGGCGTGGCAATGACCCGCGAACTCCCCGGCTGAACGACTCATCCAAACTCGAGCAAGCGCGGGAAGCGATCAGAACTTACGACCGCGTGTACTAGCTAGCTAAGCGTTGAGCAGCTTCTGGCGCTTGCGCTTGCGGCGGCCGAATGTCAGCGCGCCGAGCGCGGCGATCCCGCCCCCGATCACGAACCCGGCGACCGCCGCCCCGATCAGGACCTGAGGCTCGGCGTTGCGCAGCTGGGCTCGCCAGTCCGAGAGCCGGGTGACCTCGGTGCGCAGCTGCGCCACGGCGGTGCCCAGCTGCTGGCGATTGCGCTCGATCGAGCTGCGGATCTCCTCCGGGGTACGCGTCGGCTGGGGCATCACTCGTCGGCCCCGGACCTGACGGTGGCCCGGATTCGCTTGGCCTCGTCGATCGCCATCTCGGGCACCGGGGCACCCACCTTGAGCTTGCGCCAGGCGAACAGGAATGCGCCGAGGGTGAGCAGGATCAGCACGGCCATCACGATCGCGAACCCGAGCCAGAGGTTTCCGGCACCACTGACCAGAATCCCATTGAGGCCCCAGGCGATCGTCAGCAGGATGAAGATCAGAGCGAACAGGCCGAACACGGCTCCGGCGGCCACGGCCACGCCGCCCCGGACCAGGCTCCGCACCTTCTGGGTGACCTCGGCCTTGGCGAGCTCGACCTCCTCGCGCACCAGGACGGAGAGCTTGTCGGAGACTTCAGTGACGGCAGCCGCGAGGCTGTCCGGCTTCTCGCCGGGCTCAAGAGGCAAGGCGCTTGAGGATCAGGGCGAGCACGAGCCCGCCGGCGAAGGCACCGCCGACCGCGATCTCGGGCCGGTCGCTCAGTAACGCCTCGGCGCCCTGGGGGAAGCTGGACGGCGCGGGGGCGTCCGGGGCAAACGGAGGTGCCGGCGCCGGTGCGACGACGGCGTCCGGTGCCGGTGTGACGACGGCGTCCGGTGCCGGTGTGACGACGGCGTCCGGTGCCGGCGGGGCGACGGCGTCCGGTGGGTGGGACGACGGCGTCCGGGGTGTCCGGGGCATCAGCGTCCGGGGTGGCCGGGACATCAGCGTCCGGGGTGGCCGGGACATCAGCGCCCGGGGTGGCCGGGACATCAGCGTCCGGGGTGGCCGGAGGGCGCACCGGAGCGGGCGGCTCGGGCGAGGATGGCGGCACCGGCACGGGCTCGGCGGAGCCCGGCGCCGGCGGCTGGGGTGGCGCGGCGGGCGCGGAGACCTCAGTCGGGGGTGCAGAGCCCTCAGTCGGCGACTCGGAGGTCGCGGGCACCTCGGTGGGTGGATCTGTGTCCGTCACTCAGGGGGCTCTTCGCCAAAGACGCGCATCCAGATCACGGCGGCGATGCGGGTGGCGGCGAGGCTTGCCAGCGCGCCGAAGCCGGCGAGCATCCCGGACCAGATCAGGCGCTTGACCAAAGGGCTCTCCAACATGCGAGGGCATTCAAGCAGACTCGTGGGTCAGAGCGATCGGCGCGCGCGCCAGACCGTGGCAGATCGTGTCGACGATCATCGTCTTGGCGCGCTCCAGTTCCGCGTCGCCGACCGGGACGCTCTCGAATATCCACCCGGTCAGCACCTGCTCGACCGCCCCGTAGAACGCCTGGGCGGCGAACTCCGGGGTGATCTCGGACCGGAAGCGTCCGTCGGCTTGGGCCTTGGCGACGATGGTGGCAATCCCGATGTAGGCGTCGCGGATCTTGTCGACGTGGGTCAGCCCGAAGGTGTTGGCCGCGCGCGTCACCTCGACGATGATCACCTTCATCAGATCGGGGTCGTGCCGGTAGGAGTCGACGATGAAGCCGGCGATCCGCAAGAGCTTGTCCTCGGGGGCACGGGCGGAGGCGTCGGCCTCGGCGATCGCCTCCAGCATCACGTCCCAGCGCTCCAGGAACAGCGTGTCCAGGATCTGCTCCTTGGAGGAGAAGTAGTGATACACGAGCCCGTAGGCGACGCCCGCCTCGTCGGCGATGTCCGACACCCGGCAGGTGTGAAACCCCTGGCGCGCGAACACGCTGACGGCGGCGTCAAGGATCATGCGCCGCTTGTCGATGGCGGCCGTCGTCATGCCGGCGCCCACGCGTACACGTCCGGCCGCCGCCGCTGCAGCGACGGCAACCGGGCCCGAATCCGCTCCAGCTCGTCGAGCTCCAGGTCGGCGACGATCGCGGTCTCGGCGTCGGGCGCCCCGGACAGCACCAGGCCCCACGGGTCGACGATCAGAGAGCGGCCGCCCGAGCGCAGGCCGCCGGGGTGATCGCCGACCTGGTTGGCCGCGATGACGAAGCACTGGTTCTCGATTGCCCGCGCGCGCACCAGCACCTCCCAGTGGTCGCGCGTGGTGGGAAGGGTGAACGCGCTGGGGATGGAGATCACCTGGGCGCCGCGGATCGCCAGGATCCGGTAGAGCTCAGGGAAGCGGAGGTCGTAACAGATGCTCATCCCCAGTGTCTGACCGCCGGCCAGCTCGCTGGTCACGATCTGATCGCCGGCGTCCTCGGTCGCGGACTCGGCGTAGACGGCGCCGTCGACCTCGACGTCGAACAGGTGGATCTTGCGATACACCGAGCGCAGCTCCCCATCAGGCCCGATGTGCACGCTGGTGTTGGCGCCCTTCGCCCGGCCGGAGATGCGCTCGAAGATCGAGCCCGCCACCAGATCGATGCCGAGCTCACGGGCGGTGGCGCGCGCCCACAACACGGCCGGGCCGTCGAGCGCCTGCGCCCCGGCCGCCATGTCCGCCCGTGTGCCCAGTACGGTCCACTTCTCCGGGAGGACGACCAGGTCCGCCCCGCGAGCGGCGGCGTCGCGGACGAGCCGATCGGCGTGCTCGAGGTTACGATCGGTGTCTTGCGTGGCGTTGAGTTGGACGGCGGCGGCGCGCACGAGGCTCCCTCCCGATTGACTGGTCAGTCAGTGTCGCAGGTTACGACCCATGAGCGCGGGGAAGGTCATAGCTGGCTCACCGCCCCGCGGTCAGGTCGCAGCGGGCTTACCGCGGCGCGGTCAGCTGCTCACGAACGATCCGCGTTCGCCACCGGTGCCGGCGATCGCCCCCATCTCGTGCCAGGCGGCGATCTGCGCCGCCGAGAAGCCGGCGGCGGCCAGCACCTCGTCGGTGTGCTCACCCAGCGCGGGCCCGGGAGCGCGATTCGCGTCCCCCGGCGTCTCTGAGAGCTTGATCGGCACCCCCAGCAGCTCCACCGGTCGCTCCGCCCCCGGCTGGGACAGCGCCACCACCATCTTCCGGGCGGCGACGAGCTCTGACCGGAGCGTCTCGTCGAGCCCCAGCACCGGCTCCAGACAGCAATCGTGGTCGGCGGCGAACGCCCGCCACTCATCCCGCGTCCGCTCGCGGAAGATGGCTGAGACCTGTTCGTGGGACTCCGAACCGGGGCCGTCGTAGGCGTGGTCGGCCAGGTCGGGCCGGTTCACGCCTGCGCACCACGTCTGCCAGAACTTGGGCTCGAGCGCGCCCAGCGTGACGTAGCCGTCAGCGCACCGGTACGGCCGATAGCAGTTGTAGCGACCGGCCAGTCCGAGGTCACCCCGCTGCGGGGCTTGCCCGGTGGCCAGCAGCGCCGCCCCCAACATCGCCATCCACGACAGCGAGCCGTCGAACATCGAGCAGTCGACGAGCTGTCCTTGACCCGAGCGGTCGCGCTCGCGCAGCGCCACCAGGATCCCGACCGCGGCCATCAGGGCGCCGCCGCCGAGGTCGGCGATCTGGGCCGCGCACTGCACCGGAGGCCCGTCCGACTCCCCGGTCAGCCCCAGGATCCCGTTGAGGCCGAGGTAGTTCATGTCGTGTCCGGAGCGGCCGCGGTTGGGGCCGTCCTGGCCATAGCCGGTGATCGCGCAGTAGACGAGTCCGGGGTTGACCTCGCGCAGCCGCGCGTAGCCGACGCCGAGGCGATCGAGCACCCCCGGCCGAAACGACTCGAGCACGACGTCGGCATCCCGCGCGAGCCCGAGCAGCACCTCGCGACCGCCGGGCGTCTTCAGGTTGCACCGGATCGATCGCTTGCCGCGGTTCAGCGACAGGAACAGGGCGCTGCGCGAGGTCTCCTCGACGCCTTTGTAGTATGGCGGCGACCAGCGGATGTAGTCGCCGATCCCCGTGTCCTCCACCTTGATCACGTCGGCGCCGAAGTCCGAGAGCAGCAGCGAGCAGAAGCCGCCGGGGAGCAGGCGGCTGAGGTCGAGGACGGTCAGGCCCTCCAGCGGGAGCGAGCCCATCACCCCGGCGCCGTCGACACCAGACCCGGCCGCCCGATCCCGAGCAGCGCGCGGGCCTCGTCCACCGTCGCCGGCCGCCGGCCGCAGTCCCCGGTCAGGTGGCGGGCCTGGGCGATCAGATCCCCGTTGGAGCGCGCCATCGTCCCGTCGGGCAGGTAGAAGTTGTCCTCCAGGCCGACGCGAATCGAGCCACCCAGGGTGAGCGCCGCGGCCACCATCCGCCACTGGTCGCGGCCGATCCCGATCACCCCCCAGTGATGCTGGCCCCGCCCGCCCCCGCCAGAATCCGCCCCCACGCACGCCAGGTTGTCGGCCATCGCCGCCAGATTGCGGGCGGTGGCGGGCACCCCCCCGACCACTCCCATGACGAAGTCGGCGTGCAGCGGCGCCTGCAGTAGTCCCATGTCGACGAGCGGTTCAAGCGTGCCGACGTGGCCGAGATCGAAGCATTCGTGCTCGGGCTTGATGTGCAGCCGGCGCATCGCCTCCAGCAGCTCGATGATCTCCTGAAGCGGGTTGGCGAACACGAACTTGAACACGAAGTCCTTGCGCGAGGACGAGTACTTGGCGTAGTTCATGGAGCCCATGTTCAAGGCGGCGACGGCGGGGCGGCAGGCCTCGAGGTAGGCGATCCGCTTGGCCACCGTCACGCCGACGGTTCCGGTGGAGAAGTTGATGATCGCGCCGTCGCCGATCTCGTCGACGATCGCGTCGCGGATCGCCGTGAAGTCCTCCACCTCGTAGCTGGGCGTGCCGTCGCGCGCGCGGGCGTGGATGTGGATGTGGACGCCGCCCTCGTCGACGATCCGCCGGGCCTCGGCGGCGTACTCCTCCGGGGTGTAAGGAATCGCCGGGCACTGGGCGCGGTCCGCGATCGCGCCGGAGATGGCGCAGGCGATGACCACGGGGTCAGCGACGCTCAAACCGGCACCACCCCGGACCGCCGCCACGGCCGCGCCACCCGCTTGCCGGCGGCCATCTCCAACCCTCGGCAGATCGTTGCCCGCGTCTGCCGGGGGTCGATCACGTCGTCGATCATGTCGTTGCCCGCGGCCACGTAGACGTCGATGATCTGGCGGTAGGCGTCGATCAGCTCCTGGCGCTTGGCGGCGGGGTCCTCGGCCTCCTCCACCTGCTTGCGGAACACGATCTCGACCGCTCCCTCGGCGCCCATGACGCTGATCTCGGCCGATGGCCAGGCGACGATCAGGTCGGGCTCGTAGGCCCGGCCGCACATGACGTAATAACCCGCCCCGTAGGCCTTGCGCAGCACGATGGTGATCTTGGGGACGGTGGCGTTGGCGGTCGCGTACAGCATCTTCGCGCCGTGACGGATGATGCCGGCGGCCTCCACCTTGGTTCCGACCATGAATCCCGGAACATCCATCAGGTACACGAGCGGGATGCCGAACGCATTGCACAAATTGATGAACCGCGCCGCCTTGTCGGCGGAGTCGTTGTCCAGGATGCCGCCGAGCTGCCGGGGCTGGTTGGCGACGATCCCCGCCGGCCGCCCGCCGAACCGGGCCAGGCAGGTGATGATCGTCTTGGCGAACTGGGGCTTGAGGTCGAAGTACGCGGCGTCGTCGACGATCCGGCGGATCACCTCGTACATGTCGTAGGGCTGGCGGTTTGACTCGGGGAGCACGTCGAGGAGCTCCTCGTCGGCGCGGTCGATGGGGTCGGCGGTGGAAGAGATCGGGGGCGGCAGCTCGCAGTGCTGCGGGAAGTAGCTGAGGTAGCGCTTGATCTGCTCGATGCAGTCGGGGTCGTCGGCCACTTCCAGGTCGCCCACGCCGGACTTGCGGCAGTGCACCCGCGAGCCCCCGAGCTCCTCCTGAGTGACCTCCTCGCCCACGGCGGCGCGCACCAGATGGGGCCCCGCCAGGGCCATCGAGCCCCGCCCCTTGACCATCGGGACGAAGTCGGCGAGCGCCGGGATGTACGCCGTGCCGGCGGCGCACGGTCCCATCAACGCCGCCACCTGGGGGATCACCCCCGAGTTGACCACCTCTTCGCGGAACAGGTGCCCGGAGCCCGCGAACAGGGACCCGACCGCCTCCTGGATGCGTGCCCCCGCGGAGTCCAGCAGCCACACCAGGGGGATCCGCTTGGTCAGCGCCAGCTCGCGCAGCCGGGCCACCTTGAGCTCGCCGGTCATCCCCATCGAGCCCGCCATCACGGTGAAGTCGTAGGCCGCCACCGCCGTCAGGCGCCCGTCCACCTTCCCGTACCCGGTGATGACTCCGTCGGCGGGCGCGTCGCGTCCCTCCATCGCCCGCTGGGAGAAGTGAGGACGGGCGTGAATGCCCAGCTCCACGAACGTTCCCTCGTCGATCAGCAGCGCCAGCCGTTCCCGCGCCGTGAGCTTGTCGGCGGCGTGCTGGGCGGCGATCTTCGCCTCTCCCCCGGCGCGCATGATCTGCTCCCGGCGAGCGCGGAGATCCTCGGCGAGTGGCCGCAACCGGCCGGCGGTGGGAGCGTCGGTGGACAAGGGCGGCGACTTTCCCAGCCGGGAGCGTCCGCGTCAAGCCCCTACGCGACGCTCGAGCTCACCGTCCACGCCACCCACAGGGACGCGTCAGCGTCCCCTCCAATCCGGTTCCCGCTTCTGAAAGAACGCCCGGACTCCCTCCTGGATGTCCTCGGTGGAGAACGCGATCGTCAGCTGGGAGCGCAGGAAGTCGATGGCATCGGTCAGCGCCATGTCCTGCTGGCGGTACATCGCGTCCTTGCCCAGCTTCATCAGCGCCGGGGACTTGCGGGCCAGCCGGTCGGCCCAGTCGGCGACCACCAGCTCGAACCGGTCCACGGCGACGACGCGGTTGACGATCCCGATTCGCTCCGCGTCGGCGGCTGAGATCTGCTCGCCGAGCAGCATCAGCTCGGCCGTCTTCTTACGCCCCACGTTGCGATAGATCAGCGCCATGATCATGAATGGGAACAGCCCGACGTTGATCTCGGGGGTTCCGAAGCGAGCGCTCTCGGCGGCGACGATCAGGTCGCAGGCGAGGGCGAGGCCGAGCGCGCCGGCGAGCACATGGCCGTTGGCGGCGCAGATGGAGGGCTTGCCGAGCTCGCCCAGCAGCTCGAACACCCGCGGGAACCGAGCGGTGGCGAAGTGCTTGTGCACGAGCGGCACGTCGGCGGCGAACCCCTGAAGGTTGCCGCCACTGGAGAACACGGTGGGATGAGTGGAGGTGAGCACCAGGCAGCGGACGGCGGGATCGTCGCGGACGGCTTGCAGGGCGGCGATCAGCTCGTCGAGCAGGTCGTCGGACAGCGCGTTGCGGGTCTCGGGCTCGTTCAGCGCGATCGTCGCGACCCCGCTGGGCGCCACCTCGTAGGTGATCTTCGCGTAGGCCATCGCGGCGAAGCCTACGCGGCGCCTCTACTCTTCACTCGATGGCCACCAGCGACGTCGCCAAGCCCGACTACGCGGCGCAGCGCACGCACTTCATCTTCACCGACGAGCACGACCAGCTGCGGGAGTCGATCCGGCGCTTCGTGATCAAGGAACTGGCGCCGCACGCCGAAGAGTGGGAGGAGACGACCTTTCCCGACTGGGTGTTCGAGCGCATGGGCGAGCTCGGCTTCCTCGGCCTGGACAAGCCCGAGGCCTACGGCGGACAGGGCGGCGACTACTACACCAGCCTGGTGCTCGCCGAGGAGCTTGCGCACGCCCGTTGCGGCGGGTTGGCCATGGGAGTGGCGGTGCAGACCGATATGGCGCTGCCGCCGATCCTGGCCTTCGGGAGCGAGGAGCAGAAGCGGGAGTGGGCGGCGCCGGCGATCCGGGGCACGAAGATCCTCTGCCTCGGGATCACCGAGCCCGACGCCGGCTCCGATGTCGCCGCGATCAAGACCCACGCCGCGCGCGACGGCGATGAGTACGTCATCAACGGCGCCAAGACCTACATCACCAACGGCCACCGCGCCCATGGGATCGTGCTCGTCACCAAGACCGATCCGCAGGCCGGCTACGACGGGTTCACGCTGTTCCTGGTGGCGATGGACACCCCCGGGGTGATCCGCGAAAAGCGCCTGCGCAAGCTCGGGATGCACGCCTCCGACACGGCGCTGCTGGCCTTCCAGGACGTCCGGGTGCCCGCATCGGCGGCGCTCGGCCAGATCGGCAAGGGCTTCTACCACATCATGTGGGAGCTTCAGGGGGAGCGGCTGATCGGCGCCGCCGGCGCCGTCGCCGGCGCCCAGCAGGTGTTCGACCAGACGCTGCGCTACGCCAAGGAGCGCCAGGCATTTGGCCGCGCGATCGGCCACTTCCAGGTCACCCGCCACAAGTTCGCCGAGATGGCGACCAAGATCGAGACCGCCCGCCAGATGGTCTACACCACCGCCTGGCGCTTTTGCAACGGGGAGTACCCGGTCCGCGAGATCACGATGGCCAAGCTCTACGCGGCGCGAATCGCGGTCGAGGTCGCCGACGAGTGCATACAGATCCACGGTGGCGCGGGCTACATGCAGGAGTACGGGATCGAGCGCTCGTGGCGAGATCTGCGGCTCAATCGGATCGGCGCCGGAACCGACGAGATCATGCTCGATGTCATCGGCCGCTCCTACGGGCTCTGAAGGCGGCCCTGGGCATCGTCTACGCTCGCGACAGTGGACTCCGCACGAGGTCAGCTGCTGATCGCGGGCCCCGGGCTCGCTGACGAGAACTTCTGGCGCACGGTGGTGCTGATCGTCGAGCATTCGGACGACGGGGCGCTCGGCTTGGTCCTCAACCGCCCGTCGGAGACGACGGTCGGCGAGGCCGTGTCAGAGCTGGAGCGGCTGCTCGACATCGACGACCCCCTGTACGTCGGTGGCCCGGTGCAGCCTTCGGCGCTGATCGTGCTCGCCGAGTTCGACCAGCCCGACGCCGCCGCCCTGATCGCCTTCGACGACGTCGGCGTGCTCGCGAACGGATCGCAGGAGGATCCCGAGATCGGCGTCCGCCGCGGCCGGGCGTTCGTCGGCCACGCGGGCTGGGGGCCCGGCCAGCTCGACGACGAGGTCGAGCGCGGCGACTGGATCCTGGAGCCGGCGCAACGCGAGGACGCGTTCACGGCGACGCCGCGGGAGCTGTGGGAGGCGGTCCTGACCCGCAAGGGCGGAAGCTACGCCCTGGTGGCTCGGATGCCGCCGGATCCCTCGGTGAACTGATCCCGGCGGTCGGCATGGCTCACGACCACTCTCATCACCAGCACGGGCCGTCGCGGGAGACCGAGCGGGCGGCGCTGAAGCAGGCGCTGGCGCTGATCGTGCTCTTCATGCTGGCCGAGGTGACCGCCGGCGTGCTCGCGTCCTCGCTCGCCCTGCTCTCCGACGCCGCCCACATGCTCACCGACGCGGTGGCACTGACGATGTCGCTGGCGGCCGCCCGGCTGGCCTCGAGGCCGGCGGGCGGTGTCATGACCTACGGCCTCGGCCGCGTCGAGATCCTGTCCGCGCAGGCCAACGGGGTGACGCTGCTGGTACTCGGGGTGCTGATCGTGATCGACGCGCTCGGGCGGCTGGTTTCGCCTCCGACGGTCTCCGCGCTTCCGGTGCTGATCGTCGCGCTGGTCGGAATCCCGGTGAATCTGCTCGCCGGCCGGATCCTGGCCCGCGGGTCGGGCGCGCAGCGCAGCCTCAACCTGGAAGGCTCCTACCGCCACATCCTCACCGACCTGTACGGCTTCATCGCCACCGCGGTCGCGGCGGCGGTGATCCTGACCACCGGCTTTCAGCGCGCCGACCCGATCGCCTCCCTGGTGATCGCCGCGCTCCTGCTGTGGGCGGCCTACGGTCTGATCCGCGAGTCCGGGCGAGTGTTCATGGAGGCGGCCCCGGCCGGCCTGGACCCCGCGGAGATCGGGCGTGCCCTGGCCGCCTACCCAGGCGTCGTCGAGGTTCACGACCTGCACGTCTGGGAGGTGACCTCGGGCTTCCCGGCGCTGTCGGCCCACGTCGCCGCCCGTGCCGGGGACGACTGCCACGAGCTGCGGCGCAGCCTCCAGCAAATGGTGCAGGACCGGTTCGGGATCAGCCACACCACGCTGCAGGTCGATCACGAGGCCGCCCCGCAGGGTCCGCTGCAGATCGAGGTGCCGGGGCGGCAGTAGGGTGCGCGCGGGAATCTGCCCTAAGCTGGGCGCGATGAGGCTGATCAAACCAGGGCCCGATCGCGAGGTGCCGCGCGGGATCGTCGGCGGCGCCGAGATCTCCCAGACGACCGCCGGCGCGTTGAACATCTACATGGGCCGGTTCCGCGTGCCGGCCGGAGCCAGCTCGCGGCCGCATTACCACGAGGGCTGCGAGAGCGCCCTGTACATGCTGACCGGCGGCGTGCGGATCCGGTGGGGCGATCACCTGGAGCAAGCACTCGAGGTGGAGCCGGGCGACATGCTCTATGTCCCGCCGCGGGTCACCCACGTGGTGGAGAACGTGTCCGACACCGAGGCGGCCGACTACGTGGTGGCGCGCGACTCGCCCCACGAGGACGCGGTCGTGGTGCCGTGGGCGCAGGACCCGTCCTGAGCGGCTTCTTCCCCGGGGCCGGGGGCCGCCGGATCTTCTGGCGGACGTGGACGCTGGGGACGGCACCGGCGCACGGGGTGGTCGTGCTGGTGCACGGAGCCGGCGAGCACAGCGGTCGCTACGACCACGTCGCCGAGCGACTGACCGGCGCCGGGTATGCGGTCTACGCGCCCGACCACCGGGGACACGGCCGGTCCGAGGGCCCGCGCGGTCTGATCGACCACGTCGACGCCGCCGTGTCCGACCTCGACCAACTGGTGTTGCTGGCCGGAGCCGCGCACCCCAGCGCTCCCGTGTGGATGCTCGGCCACAGCCTCGGCGCGATGATCGCGTTGCGCTACGCCGTCTCGCATCAGGACCGCCTTTCCGGGCTGATCCTGTCGGGAGCCCTGGCGGCGCTGGAGGACGTGCCGGCCGGCCTGGAGCTGATCGGACGGCTGCTGTCCCGAGTTGCCCCGCGGACGCCGTTGATCGCGCTCGATCCGTCATTGGTCAGCCGTGACCCGGTGGTCGTCGACGCCTACCGGCATGACCCGCTGGTGCATCACGGCAAGCTCCCCGCGCGCACCGCAGCCGAGATCGCCGACACGGTGGCGGCGCTGCCTGATGCGGTCGGCGACATTCGGATTCCGGTGCTGATCCTGTACGGGACCGCTGATCGCCTCTGCCCACCGGCGGGCAGCATGATGCTGGGTGAGCGGATCGGCGCCACCGACAAGACCGTCAAGGCCTACGACGGCCTGTTCCACGAGATCCTGAACGAGCCCGAGCGCGAGGCGGTTCTGGACGATGTGGTGAGCTGGCTGGCGGCGCGGGTGCCGGAGCGTCACGCGGCCGTTTGACTGCGCGTCGCCCGTCTGAGGCCGCGATAGCCGAGCCGAGCCAGCTCGGCGTGGCCTTGGCGGATGCGCTCCAGGATGAGGTCGGCGGCCGCCTGCTGCTGGTCACGCGACGGCTGATCGATCGCGTCGAAGGCGAACGGCTCGCCGTAGCTGACGATCACGCGCGGGAACCGCAGCCGCTTGCAGTTGCGCACCTGGTGGGAGCCGAGGATCGCCACCGGCACCACCGGCGCCCCCGACTCGAGCGCCAGACGTCCGATCCCGGGCCGCGCCGCGGCCGCCACCTGGCCGTTACGCGATCGCCCACCCTCGCAGTACATGCCGATCGCGCCACCGCGCTCCAGGATCTTGTAGGCGCTGATGAACGCCTCCTCGTCTTGGCTCCCGCGGCGGACCGGGAACACACCGCCGTGGCTGAAGATCCACTGCGGCGGCCCGGGGGCGAACAGCTGTGACTTGGCCATGAACTGGAGCCGCGGCGGATGAACGCGCCGGCGAAGAAGTGGTCCATGAACGAGGCGTGGTTGGGGGCGATGATCACCGGCCCCGCCGGCACGTTCTCCGACCCGAGGGCGCGCGCCCGGAACGCAATCAGGGCGTGGAGCACCGTGACGATCCGGACGACCTCGTAGACCTTGGCCTCGGGCTCTCCCGCCCGCACCCGCGCGTGGAACCCGTCGAAGTGCTCCTTGGGACGATCGTCGCGGTAGCGCTGAGGCTTGATGTCGACGTCCGGCATGGGCCTGCGACGATCCCGAGGGGCGCTCAGCGGGAGATCCGGAGCGCGAGCGCCTCCAGGCCGGCCGGCCACCCGGGCGAGCCGGCCGCTCCGGTGTCAACCTCAACGCTGATGACGAAAGTGGGCTGTGGCGTCGCTCTTGTCATCAACGTTGGGAAGCTGCGCCGGCGCAACCCATCGAAGGGTGCTGCTCAACCCTGCAGCGGAAGCACCAGCGTCGGCTTCTCGATCTGGTGATCGGGGCTGGTGGACACCACGGCGGTGCCGATCGCAAAGAACTCGATCACGTGCGACCCCCAGCCATGGCTGCGCTCGATTATCCGGGCGCCGACGATGCCCTCGGACTGCAGCCCGTCGGCCTCGGTCTGCATCCGCTCCATCGCCAGCTCCCGCGCCTCGTACAGGGCTTGGGTGAAGTTGGGCATCTCGACGTTGCGGCCCACCTGCTTGAGCGAGGCGAGCATTCCCTGGCGGGCGACGTGGTAGACGCAGTTGCCCATCACCAGCCCGGCCGGACGATAGCCGGCGCGCAGCAGCGTGGCGAAGTCCTGGCCGCTCATGTCCGAGGTGAACGGGCGTCCGTTGGGCGCCCGATGCAGGACGCCCTCGCGGTGCTTGACGGCGGTGCCCACGGCGATGAACTCGGCCAGGTCCGCGCCCCACTCGTAGCGGCCGATGTCGAGGCGCACGCCGACGACGCCGTCGGCGCCGAGCGCGTCGGCCTCCTCCTCCATCCGGGTCATCGCCAGCTCGCGGGCGTGGTACATCGCCTGGGTGAGGACGCCCATCTCCTGGCTCTGATTCCACATCGCCTGCTGGTAGCCGATGTGGTAGATCGAGCTCCCGAGGACCAGCCCCAGCGGCTCGAAGCCGGATTCCTTGACGAGCAGGAACTCGTTGACCGACAGGTCACTGGTGAAGAAGCCGCGCGCGACCTCCTGCTGCATCCGTGCGATCCGCTCGCGCCCGGACTGCGGAATACCGGCCAGCGAACCGGCCTCATAGGCGGCGGCGTGAGGGGCGTCCTCGGCGACGACCGGCGCCTGCCCCCGCTCCTGAGCCTGCTGGCCTTCGTCGGGGTCTCGCCTGAAGAGCGGCATGCTGCCTCCTATCCGTTGAGCAGGCGCTCCAGCGCCTGCCTGGTTGTCTTGCTGCGCCGAGCCTGGACCGCCAGCGCCTGACTCAGCGCGCGCAGCCATTCGTCGGTGTCCACTTCCTCGCTCTTGAGCACGATTCCGCCCGAGAGGCGCGAGCACAGGGTCTGGAGCGACCCGCCATCGGTGCGAAGGTCCAGTCTTTGGTCGCCCGCATCGACCGCGATTCGTCGCACCAGCTTGGGGCCGAACATCCCGTTGCGGCGGCGCTCTACGGTCACGCCGCCCGGCACCGCCTCCTCCAGCTTGACCGCCAGGACCTCCACGAACGTGCCGAGGTCGCCCACGTCGGAGCGCAGTGATGCGGTGATGAGATCGAGGTCGAGTCCGGTGTCGGCGTCCTGTTCGCTGGCCATGGCGTGACTCCCAGGCTACCCCTCCTCTCCCTCGTCGGCCGCGTCTGGCCTGCGGCGATCACCAGCCCGGATGCGCCGAGACCGAGCGCAGGTCGCCCGCGATCGCGTGGATCGAGGTTAGATGCCGCCGCGTTCGATGATGAACGCAGCGGCGCCTGCGAGAACCACCAGCGACCCCAGCAGCAGCACCACCAAGAGATGAGATCGCCTTTGCCGGCGCCGTGCCAGTTGGCGGCGAGAGAGCGAACTCATGAACAGGCGAGATTCGGGCATCGCTTCGTCCTCGGTGGATCCAATCTCTGCGGAAGTTGATAGTCAACCGGTGCGCGCGGACGATGCCGGAATTTCCGAGGGGTTGTCGGCGCGGACTGAAGCGGCGGTGTCGGCGCCGCCCTCTATCGTCTCCACCGCCCCTCGCTTTGGCGACGACCCCACGAGCACAGGAGGACTGGCGAGTTGACGGACGTCGAGGCTCACATCACGGGCACCGTGTGGAAGATCGCGGTGGAGGTCGGCGACGCCGTGGAAGAAGGCGACGCGGTGGTGATCCTCGAGTCGATGAAGATGGAGATGCCGGTCGAGGCCGAGGATCCCGGCGTGGTCGCCGAGATCCGCTGCAGCGAGGGTCAGTCGGTGTCTGAGGGCGACACGCTCGTTGTCCTCGAATAGCTCGGCAGGAGAGCTGTTGGTCGACGAGCCCGCGCCCGGCGTGGCCCGGTTGTCGATCTCCAACCCGGGTAAGCGCGGAGCGCTCGACGCTGCCATCCTGGATGGCTTCGCCACGACGATGCCGGCGCTCGACGCGAGATGCGTGATCATCACCGGCGAGGGCGGCAACTTCTCGGCCGGCTACGACCTCGGCGACCTGGGTGGGCCGGAACGAGACGGGTTCGCCGACGAGGCCGACCGACTCATCGCCCAGCCGTTCGCCGCCGCCATGGACGCGGTCGATGCCTACCCGTACCCAACGCTGGCCGCCCTGAACGGATCCGCCATCGGCGGCGGTTTGGAGCTGGCGCTGTCCTGCGACCTGCGGATGGCAGCCGCGACGATCAACCTGGCGATGCCGCCGGCCAAGCTCGGGCTGGTCTACTCGCACACGGGAATCCGCAGGTTCATCGACGCGATCGGCGCCGCGCGCACGCGGGAGCTGTTCCTCATCGGTCGGCGGATCGACGCCGCGACGGCGCACGCCTGGGGACTCGTCAACCTCGTGGTCGCCCCTGAGCGGCTCAGCGAAGCCTCGGTGGCACTCGCGCGCGAGGTCGCCGCCAACGCTCCGCTCGCTCAGCGCGGCAACAAGCGCGTGATCGGGGCTCTGCTCGCCGGCCGGGCCACGCTGCCGGCGGCCGTCGAGGACGAGCTGCTGTCGCTACGGCAGGCGTGCTTTGCATCCGAGGACTTCCGCGAGGGCGTGCGCGCATTTGCGCAGAAGCGCGCCCCGGAGTTCAAGGGCCGCTAGCCGCGGGGCGCCCCCAGCATGGGGGAGCCGGCGGACGCTCAGCGAGCGGCGCGGACCCGTGCCGGCGGACGCTCAGCGAGCGGCCCGGACCCGATTCCACTCCGCCTTGTGCGCCCGCTTGGCCGCCTGATAATCGGCCAGCGCCTGCGGTGAATCGACGTCTCCAAGCGTCGGGTGCGGGGGCACGAGCCCGGTGGCGGCGGCGACTCCGAACCGCTTGGCCAGGACCGCGCCGAGCGAGGTGACCTTCATCTCGCCAAACCCGGGGAGAGCGGTGAGGTTGGCCCGCAGCTCGTCGACGCCGGCCGCATCGTTCCAGATCCGTCCGGCGTCCCCGTCGTACTCATCCCGGACGTGGAGGGCGAGATCGTGAACCCGCTGCGCCATCGATCCGGGGAACCGGTGAACCGCGGGCCGGGCTCGAAAGGCGGGCTCCAGGTCGGCGCCGGCGAGCGTCTCGGCGTCAATCGCTCCCAAGCGCTCCTGCAGCACCAGTGGTCCGGCGAACGCCTTCTGGACCGACACCTGCTGATCCAGCGCGAAGCCGATCAGCAGCGCCATCGGGTCCTGCGCGATCAGCGCGTTGGCCGCGTCGGACTCGGTGAAGTAGAGACGGTCGGGCACGGTCGCCCGATGTTAGTCGCTGCCGGCCTCGCCGCCCGCGTCGGCCCCGACGGACCTCCGCCGCCTGCGTCGGCCGGCACGACGACAACGGCGCCGACCATGCCGCCGCGACGTCCGGTCCGCGCGTTATGTTGCGCACTCGATGATCGACATAAAGGCCCGGCTGGACGAGCTCAAAGCCCTCGGGCTGAACCGTCGCACCCGCCTGGTGAGCGGACCACAGGGTCCGCATGTGCTGCTCGACGGCAAGCCGGTCCTCGTCCTGTGCTCCAACAACTACCTCGGTCTCGCCGATCACCCGCGCGTGCGGGAGGCCGCCGCGGACGCCGCGATGCGATGGGGAATCGGGACCGGCGGGTCACGCCCGGTTTCGGGCACGATGACCATCCACCGCCGGCTGGAGGAGCGGCTGGCGGCGTTCGAGGGCCGCGAGAGCGCGCTGTTGTTCGGCTCCGGCTACCTGGCCAACGCGGGCGTGGTCGCCGCGCTGAGCCGTGCCGGCGATGTCGTGTTCTCCGACGAGCTCAACCATGCCTCGATCGTCGATGGCTGCCGGCTCTCCGGCGCCGAGGTGTTCGTCTATGACCACTGCGACGCCGAGCACCTGGCGTGGGGCATCGAACACGCCGAGGGGCGCGGCGCGCTGATCGTCACCGAAAGCGTGTTCTCGACGGACGGCGATGTGGCTCCGCTGGGCGAGATCGTCGAGCTGGCCCAGCGCTTGCGCCTGCGCACCGTCGTCGACGAGGCGCACGGCATCGGGGCGCTCGGCCCCGGCGGCCGGGGCGCATTGGCGGAGGTCGCCATCGAGGATCGAGTCGACGTGATCGTCGGCACGCTCGGCACGGCGCTGGGCGCCTACGGCGGCTTCGTGGCCTGTGACCGGACGATTTCGCGCTACCTGGTCAACGCGGCAGGGACGTTGACCTTCTCCACCGCCCCGTCGCCTCCGGTCGTCGCCGGCGCATTGGCGGCGCTTGAGCTGATCGAGGAAAAGCCGCAGCGGGTCACCCGCCTCGCCGCCAACGCCGCTTCCCTGAGGCGCGGCCTGGAGCGCGAGGGCTTCGACCTGAGCCGATCACGCACCCAGATCATGCCGCTCGTCGTCGGCGATGCGGACCTGGCGATGCGGATCTGCGAGGGCGCGCTCCGGCGCGGCGTGTTCGTTCAGGCGATCCGGCCGCCCGCGGTGGCACCGATGACCGCGCGACTGCGGCTTACGGTCATGGCCACCCACCGCGAGGCGGAGTTGCTGGAGGCGGCTGCGACGCTGGGGGCGGCGGCACGATCGCTGGGCTTCGATCCCCGCCAGCCGCTGAGCCGCCGACACGAGCCGGTGGCGGTCCCGGTGGCGGAGCCGGTACCCGGAGCGGCCACGCCGGTATCCGGCGGGACGGACGGCGTGTTCGACTTCGAGGCGCCCGAGCCTGTCCGGCAGGCCGCCTGAGCCCTGAGCTGGAGCCGGAACCGGAGCAGCGGGAGGCGTCGATCTGCGCGGCTGGTTTGTCACCGGCACCGACACAGGGGTCGGTAAGACCGTCGTGGCGGCCGCGATCGTCGCCCGCCTACGACGCGACGGCGTGGCCGTGCACCCGCTCAAGCCGCTCATCACCGGGCTGGATGACCCACCCGATCCCAGCTGGCCGCGCGACCACGAGCTGCTCGCCCGCGTCTCCGGGCGCTCGGCCGCGGAGATCATTCGCGCCGGCTACGGGCCGCCGGTGTCGCCGCATCTAGCGGCCGAGCTGAGGTACAGCCACCGTCGGTGGTGTCGCTGAGCGCCTGGGTGCGCACGGTGTCCGGGCCCGGCGAGGTGACGGTGATCGAGGGCGTCGGCGGGCTGCTGGCGCCACTCGGGCCGGATAGCGACGTCAGTGACCTCGCGATAAGCCTCGGGCTGGCGCTGGTGATCGCCGCCCGGCCCGGCCTGGGAACGATCAACCACACGCTGCTGACGGTCGAGGCGGCGCGATCCAGAGGGCTGGAGATCACCGGCGTCGTGCTCACGCCCTGGCCGCGACAGCCCGGCGCCGTGGAGGAATCGAACGCGAAGACGATCGCGCGGCGGGGAGCGGTGAGCGTGGCGACGCTCGGCTTCGTCGCGGTCCCCGGGCCGGAGTCCCTTGCTGCCGCCGCGGACGGTCTGCCACTGGAGCGGTGGCTGACGGACGACTATTCCTCGTAAGGGCTGAAGTCAGCCTTGCGGGCGCCGCACACCGGGCAGAACCAGGTGTCGGGAATGTCTTCGAACTCGGTGCCCGCAGGAATGCCGCCATCGGGGTCACCTTCGGCGGGGTCGTAGATGAACCCGCAGGACTGACACATGTATCTCATCCGCGGCAAGCCTAGCGGCCGCTCGGGTGTAGGGTCGCCCGGTGGAGAACGCGCGTCGCGGGCCCGGGGAAGAGCTCAATCCGGGGGCGGAGACGGTCCCCCGGCTGGCCGCGACCGTGATCCTGCTGCGCGGCGAGGATGGGCTGGAAGTGCTGCTGGCGCAGCGCAATCCTGGGGCCCGCTTCATGGGTGGAGCGTGGGTGTTCCCCGGCGGAGCGGTCGGTGACGAGGACGGCGACGGCGAGACCGCCCTGCGTGCGGCGGCGGCCCGGGAGCTCCGCGAGGAGGCCGGGATCCGGCTGCCCGATCCGGCCGCGCTGGTGGCGTTCTCCCGCTGGATAACCCCGGCGGCGGTCAGGATCCGCTACGACACGTGGTTCTTTCTGGCGATTGCTCCCGAGCGCGCGGCACCCGAGATCGACGGTGCCGAGGTGGTCGACGCGCGCTGGTTCGCGCCCGCCGACGCGCTGGCGGCAGCCGACCGTGGTGAGATCCTGCTCGTGTTCCCGACGATCAAGCACCTCGAGCAGCTGTCGGGCTTCGGCTCCGCCGGGGAGCTGCTCGCGCACGCGCGCCGGCAGACGATCGTGCCCGTCCAGCCACGTGTGCTGGGCACCGGCGAGACCGCCCGGATCGTGCTGCCCGGCGAACCCGGCTACCACCGCTGACCGCCCCCTCAGGTGTCGCCGTTGAGGTTCGGCAGTCCGAGCGTCTGGATCCAGTGGCTCACGGTGACGTTGAGTTGCGTGAACTCGCCGGTCCAGATCAGCACCCCCATCGAGATCAGCACCGCGCCGCCGAGTCCGATGACGACCGGATAGTGCCGTTTGATCACGGCAAACGCCGACGTCGCCGTCCCGAACGCGAGGCCGGTGATCAGGAACGGCACCGCCAGCCCGGCGCAGTAGACGGCGAGAAGAATCGCTCCCTTGCTCGCAGAGCTCGACGTCCCGGCAAGATTGACAATCGCCCCCAGCGTGGGTCCGGTGCACGGAGTCCATGCCAGCGCGAACGCGGCGCCGGTGAGGATGGGACCGCTGCGACCGGCGCGCGCCATCAGCCTGCCCACGTGCCACTCGCGGGAGAGCGATGGGATCAGGGGCGCAAGGACGAAGAGCAGGCCCATGGCCACGATCACCGCACCGGAGACCTTCAGCGCCGTTGGGCCGGTCAGGGCGCTGCGCAGCGCGCGCTGGCCGAGCAGGCCCAAGGCGATGAAGATGAACGAGAAGCTGCCCACGAACGCGAGGCTGGGTCCGATCACCCGGCGCGTCTCGATCTCCCCCGGCTGGCCGCCGGCGACAGCGGAGATGTAGCCCGGGACGAGCGGGAGCACGCACGGGGAGAGAAACGAGATCAACCCCGCGCCGAAAGCCACCGGCAGCCCGATGCCCGACGCCGCATCCATTTCCGCCCCAGGGTACCGCCGAACTACTCCCGCCCGAGCAGCATCGCGCTTCCGGTCCCCCCACCGACCCGCTCGGGCCTGGTCGCCACCGCCCGGATGTTGGCCCATGGACGGGCGAAGTCGAGACTTTCCCTCTGATCCCGCGTTACGATGGGTCAGGATTCAAGTGGAAGCCTCCGCCATCCCCGCATCGGTAGGTTTCGCCCGCACGCGGATCGCCATCGGCGCCCCGCTGCTGCGCCTCCGCTCCGACGATCAGTTGGTCTCGCTGTTTCGGTCGGGCAGCGAAGACGCGTTCCGGGCGATCCACGACCGCTACCGCCAGCGGCTGTTCGCCTACACCCGTCAGATGCTCACCGGCTCTGCGGCCGACGCCGAGGACGCGGTGCAGGAGATCTTCGTCCGGGCATATGCGGGCCTGCGGACCAGCGATCGCCGGCTCGCGCTGCGGGCATGGCTGTATCGCATCGCGCACAACCGCTGCATCGATGAGTTGCGCCGTCCTCAGGCGATACCGTCCGCGGAGATAGACCTCAACGTTGCTCCGGCGACCAGCGATCCAGTCGCGCGGCTCGAGCAGCGCGATGCGCTCCGACGCCTGATCGCGGACGTCCAGCGGCTACCCGACCAGCAGCGCTCCGCCCTGCTGATGCGAGAGCTCGGCGGGATGACCTACGCCGACGTCTCGGTGGCGTTGTGCGTATCGGTGCCGGCGGTCAAGTCGCTCCTGGTCCGGGCCCGCGTCGGGCTGGCGCAGGCCAGCGAGGCCCGCGACACCGCGTGCGCTCGGATCCGTGAGGATCTGATCGTCGCCCATGATCGCGGGGTCCGGGCAAGCGGATTGGCTCGGCGTCATGTTCGCGACTGCCCCAACTGCCGGCAGTTCCGCTCCGAAGTGCGCGGCGTCAGCCGACAGCTGGCGATGTGCGTTCCGGCCCTGGGCCCCATCGGCGTGATCGCCAAGCTGCTCGGCCTCGGTGGCGCCGGGGGTGGGGGGGCGGCTGCGGGCGGCAGCACGTTCGCTGGCGGCGCGGCAGCGGGCAGTAGCGCGAGCGTCGCCACCGGTCTCGCCGGGGGCGGCGCCGTCGCCGGAGTCGGAGCGATCACCACCGCGGGCCACGTCGTGACACTGCTCGCGGCTGCGGTGGTCACCGCCGGTGGGGCGATCGAGCTGCAGCACATCGCCCCTCCGCCGCCGGTCAAGCATGCTCATCACCATCGGACGGTGGCTGACAGCTCCGCCCCCACCGCCAGCCCACCGAGCTCGATCCCGGTGCGAGTCAAGGCCGGCGGGGGATCCACCGCCGGCGCCACGGCCGGCGACGCGCATCCGTCGAAGGCGATGCTCCCGCCCGCACCCGCCCGCGCTCGGTCGGCGGTGGTCCTCCGCGCGCCCTCCCCTGATCGCGCCCACCGGGTCAGGACGATGAACAGGCGATCCCCGCAGAGGCTGCTCGTCTCCGAAACCGTCGATCCGGACAACTACAACAACGCTCCCAATCCCGCCGCCGCCAGCTCGACGGGAGCTCAGGCGCCCACCGCGCCCGTTGACTCCAGCTCGATGCCGCAAACGACCGGCACTTCGTCGTCGACTTCGGCGACCCCGGCAACCTCAGCGCCGGCACCGTCCACGTCCGCCGGGTCCACCACCGGCGCGACCGTCCCCGCCGGCGCCTCGAGCACCGGCATCGGCTCCGCCAGCGCAACCGGCACCTCCGCCGCGACGGTCGCTGGTCAGTCGGCGGGCGGGGCGAAGTCAACCGCGGTGACGCCGGCGACCGCCACCGGCTCACTCAAATCAGACGCCAGCCGCTCGGGGAAGTCCGGGACCACGGGAACGCACTCCGGGACGGTGGCCGTCTTCACGGTGACGGGCAACTGAGCGACGCCTACCTCGAGCCGCTCGAACACGAGCAGCTTCTCGTGCGTCGTGGACCGCGCTCGGGGCTCTACACGCTGGTGGCGGTGCACTCCACCGCGCGTGGCCCATCTCTCGGCGGCTGTCGTCTGTGGACCTACGAGAATGCGCGACTGGCCGTCCGGGATGTGCTGCGCCTGTCCCGGGCGATGACGTTCAAGGCGGCCGTGGCCGACCTTCCGCTGGGCGGTGGCAAGGGCGTGATCATGGCGCCGGCGGGCCCTCCGCTGAAGGGCCCGCGTCGACAAGAGGTCCTGCTCGACTTCGGGGATCTCGTGGAATCGGCGGCCGGTCACTACGTGACCGCCGAAGACGTGGGGACGTCCAGCCGCGACATGAGCGTGATTGCCCGGCGAACCAGCCACGTCGCTGGTCTGCCGCGCCGGCGCGGCGGCTCAGGCGACCCGAGTCCGTTCACCGCCCTGGGTGTAGAGGCGGCGATTCGCGCCTCCTGTCAGCAGGCGTTCTCCGACCCGTCGCTGCACGAACGGAGCATCTGCGTTCTCGGGCTCGGTCACGTGGGCTCACGGGTCGCCCGGATGTGTGCCCGCGCCGGCGCCCGGCTGATCGTCGCCGACGTCGACGCGCGCAAGCGGGCCCTGGCCGATCAGATCGGTGCCGGCTGGGCGGCACCCGCAGACGCCTGGCTCTCCGAAGTCGACGTGCTCGTCCCGTGTGCGCTGGGCGGGCTGATCGATGACGCCGCGGTACCGAGACTCAAGTGCCGGGTGATCGCGGGCGCCGCCAACAACCAGCTCGCCGGCGACCACGTCGCCGAACGTCTCCACGCCCGCGGAATCCTCTGGGCGCCCGATTTCGTCGTCAATGCCGGCGGGATCATCAACATTGCCGAAGAGGCGAACGGCTACGACCCCGCCTTCGCCCGCCGGCGGGTGCGCGGGATCGCAGACACGCTGCGCGAGCTGTTCGACCGCTCAGATCAGACCGGTCAGACACCGCTGGCGGCGGCGATGGAGCTCGCGCGACGCCGGCTGGCTCACACCGGCTAAGTGGCCCCGCTCGGAAGTGCGGCGACATTCGAGCCGCCTCCCGCGGCGCCCGATCTGAGACCCGTGATCAGGCGTTGGGCCGCTGCACTCCGGCGGGGAGCCTGCCCTCGGTCGCGAGCTTGTCGAGGTGGGCGGCCAGAGACACGGCGGCTGCCGGGCGCATCGGCTCGGGGACGTCGTCCCACGCCGCGTCGAGCATCTCCGGCACCGACCGCGCCCCCCTCTCCAATCCGGCCACGAGCCGGCGCTCGCGGTCCAGGCGATGCTCGCGATATTCATCGAGTTTGGCGTACGGATCGGCGACAACCGATCCGTGCCCGGGGAGCAGTACGGTCAGCTCGAGACGGCGCAGCCGCGCCAGGCCGTGAAGGTAGGCGGTCAACGCGCCGGGATCGGCAGACAGGATCGAGCTGCCCTGCCCGAGCACGGCATCACCAGTCAGCGCCGCTGTCCCGACGAGGAACGCCAGATGGTCGGCCGCGTGTCCCGGAGTGCCCAAGACGGTCAACGGACCGAACGCGTCGCCGTCGGCGAGCCGATGGTCGACATCGCCCCGCGCGCCCGCCACGGGAGCCTGCGGAAACCGGTCCCGGATCGCCGGCACGGCATCGACGTGGTCGGGATGATCGTGGGTGAGCGCCACGCCGCCGAGGCCGCCTCGCTGCTCCAGCTCGCCGATCACCGCCTCCAGGTGCGGCGGGAGCGCCGGTCCGGGATCGACCAGCCAGGCGGGGTCGGAGCCCACGATCCAAGAGTTGGTGCCGGTGAGCGTGAACGGGCCCGGGTTGGCCGCGCGGACGCCGATGATCTGATGCCCCGGAACTCGCATGCGGGTGCTGCTTGAATAGTCAACCATGGCGGCGACCGCCGATGATCCTCGTCCTCCCGAGGACGAGGACCGGCCTGAGCGCTCCGACGGTGATAGCCCGGGCGGTGGCCGCGATGACGAGGATCCCGGGCGCAGTCTGTGGCGCGGCCTGATCTCGCTGGCCATCCTGGTAGCGCTGGTGGCTGGGCTGCTGCTGGCCGTGCCCGGACTGCACGGCGTCGCCGATGCCGTGTCGGAGATGAAGCTCGGCTGGGTCCTGGTGGGAGTCGGCCTGGAGATTCTCTCCTGTCTCGGTTACGTGCTCGCTTTCCTGCAGGTGTTCGACCGGATCCCGCTCCGGTTCGGCGCCCGGGTGGCATTGAGCGAGCTGGCGTTCGGCGCCGCGGTCTCGCTGGGCGGCGCCGGCAGCGTCGCGGTGGGGGCGTGGCTGCTGGTCGAACGCGGCGGCCCGCCGGCCCGGGTGGCCGAGCGCTCGGCGGTCCTGTTCCTGCTCACCAGCGCGGTCAACGTGATCACCCTGATGGTGGCCGGCTTCGGCCTGTGGCTCGGTCTCCCGGGCCCGCGCAACCCCCTGCTGAGCCTCGTTCCGGGGGTGGTGGGAACGGTCGTTCTCGTCTTCTTCCTGCTGCTGCCGAGGTACGTCGACCGCATCGCCTCCCGGCGGCGGCCGGGGCGCGTCAGAACCCTGCTGGTGGAGACCGCGTCGACGATTCGCCTCACCGAGGAGCTGCTGTTCAGGAAGCCGGACTGGCGCCTGATCGGAGCGTTCGCCTTCCTGTGGTGCGACATCGCCGTGCTGGTGGTGTGCTTCGCCGCCGCCGGTCCCGTCCCGCCGCTGGCGACGATCGTGCTCGCCTACCAGATTGGCTACCTCTCCAATCTCATCCCGGTCCCCGGCAACATCGGTATTCTCGACGGCAGCCTCGTCGGATTGTTCGTCGTGTACGGGGTGTCCGCCACCGCGGCGACAGCGGCGACGGTCGTCTATCACGCGATCGCGCTCTGGGTCCCGGCGATGTGGGGCACCGTCGCCTTCCTGGTCCTTCGCCGCTCGCGCAACGAGCCAATCACCCTCCGGGCGCCCCGCGACGTCCGGCGTCAGCGGCGGCGCGAGCGCCGAGAGCAGCGTCATCACCGCGAACGCGTCGGAAGCTGACCGGGCAGGCGCCAGAGCTCGGCACCTCAAGCGTTGAGTGCCTCCAGCCGACCGCGGGCACTCGAGGACTCCGACGCAGGGAACAGCCGCCCCGCTTTGCCCAAGCCGTGCGGAGCCATGTTTCCATACACGGCCTCGTACTGTCCCGCCTTGACCAGATAGGTCTCGTGCCAGATACCGGTCCGTGCGCTGTGTCCTACTCGGCGCCAGTACTGGCGCCACACGTCCAAGTGAGGATCTTCCTTGTCTTTGGCGAAGGCCTCCAGTTGCTCAAATGACCTCCAGTACTGCACGATCGTGGGAATGCCCATCTCATAGGCCAAGAGTCCCTTCTCCGGGTGAGCAACCAGATAGTCCAGCATGTGCCTCATCCCCCGTCGGCCGCCCAAGTCCATCACGCTCCGCGCGATGTGAAACTTGTCGAAACGAGCGCCGATGAGAAAGACCACGAAGTCTCCATCAATCTCGACCGTCATTCGCCTGCCAGCCACTTCGCCCACAGAAATCACCCCTCGGTCGTTGGCTACCGGGCGGCCATGCTACTCGCGTACCCCGAGCTGGCATCGATCTCCGCCTGGATCGACCATCCTCACCGAGCATGCCGCGGCCGCCGGCGACGGGCAAGGTCAGCCGGAACGGGGGCGACGGGCAAGGTCAGCCGGAACGGGGGCGACGGGCAAGGTCAGCCGGAACGCCGGCTGGCGCTTGCGACACCGCTCGCGAGCGTCCTCGTCACCATCAGCCGCTATGTCGCTTTGCGCAGCTGGGTGTTCGCTGCCGCCAACGCACGCCGACCAAGCTGAAGCCGCTCTCGCCAATCTGAGCGGCGGCCCGGGCGACGTTGGCGTCGCCGCGAAGCAGGTGAGTCACGGCGACCCGGGAGCTGCCGCTCAGTATGAACTGAGTACGACGGTCACCCCGCGCTCGCGAGCCGCCTCCAGACATTGGTGGCGCGAGCCGGTTCCGAGTCCGCGGAAGACGAGCTCACCGTCGGGAGTCATCACCGACCATCCATCTTCGGTGGCGCGCAGGATCAGATATGCACCCGCGAGGCTGCGGACCTCTGCTCTCTGGCCCGCGAGGCTGCGGACCCTTGGCCTCCGGCCGGTCTGAATTTCGGATGCGATCGGTTTGTGAGCCAGGCTCATCCCTTACAGCATGAGCGGCGGCCGTGAGCGGCGAATGAGCGCACGATGTGACTGTCATAAGAGTTGGCGCCCGCGCGGGGTGCAGGTAGGGATCGCTGCCCTTCGTCACGGCGGCGCACCGCGGGACCCAGCGCCACGCCGCCGCTGGACGTTCCGCTTCCGGGATCTCAGTGCGGCGTCGGCAATGGCCGTACGATCGCTTGGACCGCCCACACGATGAGTTTTCGTCTCGTGATCGGTCCTAGCTGTGGCCGAGCCGCCTGCAGAAGGAAGGAGAACCCGATGACAAGCTCGATGGTGAACTTCATCGCGATCATCGTCCGTCGCTCCGGTGCGATGAACTTTAAGCCATGCTGATCTACTCGATGAGCGTCTCGGTGGACGGTTTCATCGCTGACCGCGAGGGCGCGTTCGGATGGTCGGCCCCTAACGAGGAGCAGTTTCGTTTCCACATCGCACAGACACGCGAGCTCGGCGGCCATCTCTGCGGCCGCAGGCTTTACGAGACCATGCTGCCGTGGGAGACGGATCCGTCGATGCGCGACGACGAGCTCGGGGCGGCGTTCGCCGACGTCTGGTGCGCTATTCCCAAGGTCGTCTTCAGCCGCACGCTCGACAGCGTTCAGGGCAACGCCCGGCTCGCCGAGGCGTCGGTGGCCGAGGAGGCCGCTGCCGCGCTCGACGCGACCGACAAGGACGTCTCGATCGGCGGCGCTGGCGTGGCCGCGGCAGCGATCGAGCTTGGCCTCGTCGACGAGCTGCGCATGTTCCGCAATCCGGTCGTCGTCGGTGGCGGCACGCCCTTCCTGCCCCCGGTCACCGAAGAGGTTCGGCTAGACGTGGTCGAGACTAGGACGTTCGGCTCGCGCGTGATCTACGAGCGCTACCGGCGCGCCCGCGATGAGTCGGACTGACACCGCCGTCCGGTCCTACCGACTGGCCCTGCGGATGGCCAGATTGACATCGGGGCGCCCGGATTTGAACCGGGGACCTCACCGACCCGAACGGTGCGCGCTACCAGGCTGCGCCACGCCCCGATTGGCTCAGTATTCCACAGGCGGACGGGACGGCCCGAAGTGGTAGCCCGAAGCGCCGGAAGTGGCGGCTGAGCTCAACCCAGCGGGGTGGTCGTCACCGAGGTGGCCTTGGTGACGGTGCCGGCGGAGGTGGAGGCCGCTTTCGTGGCGATGGCGCCAGCGGTTGACGCCGGCTTTGTAGCCGTTGTGCCAAGCGTAGACGCCGCCTTGGGTGTGGCACCCGCCGTCGACGCTGCCGTGCCGACACTGCCGACGGCGGTGCCCGCGACCTTGGCCGTACCACCTGCCACGGCGCCCGTCGGGTTGGCCGTACTACCTACCGCCGCACCCGCCGACTTGGTGGTACCGCCGACCGCAGCGCCCGCGTGGGTGGCGGCATTGCCGACCGCGGAGCCGGCGTTGCTGGCGGTGTTGCCGAGGGCGGAGCCGGCGTTGCTCACTGTGCTGCCGAGCTGGGAGCCGGTCTTCTGCGCGGTGCTGCCCAACGTACTGCCGGCTCCCTGAACCGCGCTGCCGACGCCCGAGCCGACGCCCTTCACGGCGTTGCCCGCGCCCGAGCCGACGCCCTTCACCGTGTTGCCGACGCCCGAGCCGACGCCCTTCACCGTGTTGCCGACGCCCGAGCCGACGCCCTTCACGGCGTTGCCCGCGTCCGAGCCGACGCCGTTCACCGTGTTGCCGGCGCCCGCGGCCAGCCTGCTGGCCGCCCCACCGGCGCCCGCAGTCGCGCGCTTGACGGTGTCGCCTGCACCCGTGCCAATCTTGCCCAGGCTGTGCGAAACCGTCGAGCGAACGTTCCCGCCCACCCGGGAAACGGAGCTTCTGAGCGCCGAACCCGCCCGCGAAGCGACCGAGCCTGAGCGCCCGGGCAAACCCGCCACCGAAGATGTCCGGGCTGACCGCGTAAGTGAGGTTCCCGGCGCGCCGCCGGCGGCGCCGGGCGCCGACCCCGTGGCCACTCGGCCCCGGGCGGACGGCGTACCGGCTGCTCCACCACCGGAAAGGCCGTCTTGGTGATGGCCTATTCCCACGCCGCGGGGGGCCGTCCGGGCGACGCCCGCTCCAGGATGCGAATGACCGCCCCCGCTCGACAGATCATGGACGATTCCGCCACCCGCACCGGCGATCGCCAGCGCCGCCGCCGCAGTGGCCGCCCGCCCCAGAGTGACGTGCTGGCCGCCCGAGTCGGCAACCGTGGCCGCCTTCTGGAGGGTGGTGACGAGCGTCAGGTGGGCACCGGCACCGGTTGCCGCCGGCTCATCCAGAGCAGATTCGTCGGCGACCGGCCCCGCGGAATCACCCGACGCCCCGGAGCCGCCGGATGCCGATCCAGTGCCCCCCCGCTCATCGTCATCCGGTCCTTCACCGCGGCGCTTGTCCCAAGGCCAGCGCCACAGCTCGAACGGGAAGGGGAGCAGCGCGGCGATCCGAGCGGCGACGCTGCGCGGCTTGACCAGCGCCTGATCGACCCCGGCGACCAGCGCCGCCTGACGGCAGGTCTGGCAGTGGGCGAGATGGCGCGCGAACCGCCGCCGGTCCTTTACCCCGAGCGACTTGGCCGATTCCATCCGGCCGTCAGCAATCGCTGTCTGAATCTCAATGCAGCGACGGCCGCTGGCCAGCTCCTGGTACTCCTCGTTGAGCTTGCGGCGGGCCCGGAACAGGGCGCTTTCCACCATCTGCCGAGACATCTGCAGGCGTTCGCCGATCTCGTCGTAGGAGAGACCCTCGAACTCGCGCATCACCAGCATCTGGTGATGGTTGTCGGACAAACCGCCGAACGCCCCGCGAAGGTCGTGCAGCTGCTCCCGCCGCTCCACGGCGGCCGCCGGCGTCACAGCCGCCGACAGCGTCGTCGAGCGGTCGGTGACGAGCTCTCCGTCGGTCTCCAGAGGCACCTCCAGAAACCGACTGCCCCGCCGGAACTCGTCGATGCAGGCGTTCCTGGCAATCTCGTAGAGCCACGGCTTGAACGCCATCCTCTGGTCGGTTTCACGAAGGCGCCTGAGCGCCGAGATGAACACGTCCTGAGCGATGTCCTCTGCTCGTGCGTGATCGTGAACCCTGCTCAGGATGAACGCCGAGATTCGGTCCCGGTAGCGCGCGTACAGCTCCTCGAACGCGCGGTCGTCGCCCGCGCGCGTCGCCGAAACGAGATCCTGTTCGCTGGCCGCGGTTGTCCGCGGACGACTGACCTGCGTCAGCGCCACAAACTGCCCCTTGCTGGCGTGGGTTGGACGGACATCGCCTCCTACCTCAGGTCCAAGACGAACTATGGGCTCATCAAGGACTACGGAGAGCGATCTTCCTTGGATCATTCCCAGAAGCAAAAGTTGGCAAACAACCCCTATCTCGCGGAATTAGACGCTGCAAGCGCACAGTTTTCCGGGCGCTGGCGTTGCCACCGTCCGCCCCTCGGTGCATACTTGGGGAATGTAGTGAACGGCAAAGGAGAGATAATCGATGGCCAATCACCTGACGCCCACGGAGCTCGCACGCGAGGCTGGCTTGGAACGTCGAGATGTGATCGTCAAGTGCGTCGAGCTGGGCGTCCCGATCTTCAACGGTCGGATCGATAAGACCCTATTCCTCTCGAGTCTGCAGGAGATCACGACGATCTCCGCCCCACCCCCGCGAGCTCAAGCCGCGGGGGCCTAGCTGAGCCCCCGCGTCCCGCACGCAGCGCGGCGTCTCTAGGCCGATCGGATCACCGCTCCTGAGCGGCCTGCCGCAACAGCGTTGATGTCGTCTGCTCCAAAATCTTGCGCCACGCCCGAATCGGCTCCCGGTCGGCTTCGAAGTGCTCGACCACGTTACGCACGCGTGTGGCCGAGATCTCGATCCCGTGCCGGGCGCAGATGCGCTTGAAATACGGGTAGTCGTTCGCGAGCTTGAGCGTCACCGACTCAAACCCGTGCCGGGCCACCTCCACCCGGGAGGTGAAGTTCATGACGCTCGTCTGGAACATCAGCTCATCGCGCGCGTCGGGCTCGATCAAGATGATGTCGACCCCCGGGTAGCGCTCCTCCCAGCGCCGGGCGAGCTCGTGGAGTCGCTGGTGGGCCAGCAGCTTGAACGCCTGATAGCCGATCTGCGGGAAGCCCATGGCCGAGATTCGCCGGCGCCGAGAGCCGGTGGCGGTGGGCAGCTCAGGCTCGAGGTCGTTGGCGTAGGGCACCAGCGGGTTGACCACCACGATCAGCTTGGCGCCGGCCTCGACGGCGATGTCGAGGTTGGTGGTGGACGCGATCCCGCCGTCGACGAACTCGCGGTCGCGGATCTCCACCGGTCTGTAGAGCATCGGCAACGCGCTGGACGCGCTCACCGCGCGTGAGATGGAGACGTCATCCCATCCTTCGGACCCAAGCACCACGCGTTCGCACGTGTCCAGATCGGTGGCGGTCACGTAGAGCTCCGCGCCCAATCGGCGAAAGTCATCGCTGCGTCCCGGGTCAGAGAGGATCCGGCGCATGTAGCCTTCGATTCCGTCGCCCGAGTACAGCCCGGCGGGCAGCGCCTCGGCCAGCCCGAGCACGAGGTCGAGCGCCGAGACCTGGCCGATGTCTCGCGCCAGGGCCCGGAGCAGATGAGCCAGCCGCAGCGGGAACTGGAGACCGCGGATCGCGAACTCCCGGTAATTGGGCCTCAGCAGCCGGCTGGCGCGAGCATCGGGGAACGGCGTCGGCGACTGGCCGACGATCACCCGCATCATCTCTTCGGGGGTGACTCCGTTGGCGACAGCGGCGGCGACGAACGCCCCGGCGCTGGTGCCGACATAGACGTCGAATTGGTTCACCGTGCGGTTCGTCGACAAGAGATCGAGCGCCCGAAGGGCGCCGATTTCATACACCCCTCCCGTGAATCCGCCGCCTCCGAGCACGAGCGCCGTCTTGGAGGGCGGACGCGACTCCGTCCCTCTGTCGCCGGCGACCGCAACCGCGCGATCCTTGCCCGACGCCTCGAGCTTGACGACCTTGCCCATGCCCGTCCCGAGTCTAGTGGTCGTCCGTGATCGCCCCCCGAATACCGAAGCTTTGCGCCGCCCGATGGGTTCGAATACCGAAGCTTTGCGCCGCCCGATGGGTTACACATAGTCGATGCGATCCATCTGCACCACGATCGCAGCCGTCCTCGCGCTGGCGCTGGGCACGGCGTCAACCGCGCTGGCCACCGGCGGCGGAGGCGCGGCGCGAGCCAGCTCGACGATCCCCCAGGCTGCCCTGACCCCGGCAGGTCGTTCACTGGACGGCGCTCTGAACCTGGGTATGCGCCAGGCCGGCCGGTTCAGCGGGGCCTACGTGGTGGACCTGAGCACCGGGCAGTCGCTGTACTCGCGCAACGCCGGCACCGGCCGGCTGCCCGCCTCGGTGGAGAAGCTCTGGACCACGACCACGGCGCTCCAGCGCTTCGGCGCTTCGGCTACGCTCACCACCTCGGTGCTCGGGCTCGGCCGGCTGAACGGCACGAAGTTCGTCGGCACCCTGTACCTGCGCGGCGGCGGTGACCCCAGCTTCGGCTCGGCGACGTTCGACCGTGTCAGCTACGGTACCGGCGCCACCGTCCAGCAGCTGGTCGCCAACCTGGTCCGGTCGACCGGGATCCGCTCGCTGCAGGGTCGGGTGGTCGCCGATGAGACGATGTTCGACTCCGATCGTGGCACCCCGGCCACCGGAGAGGAGCCGTCGATCGAAGTCGAGGGCGAGCTCAGCGCCCTGGCGTTCAACCGTGGCTGGGCGAACTCGATCGGCACCGTTTACTTCGCCCACCCCGCGCTCGAGGCCGGCCAGCAGTTCGTCGCGGCGCTGCGCGCCGCCGGCGTCCAGGTGCCCACCAAGACGCTGGTGACCGCCGGGTCTACCCCGCCCGGCACCACGACCCTGGCCACCGTGCCGTCCCCCTCGATGGCGACGCTGATCTCGCTCACCAACACCCCGTCGGACAACTTCTTCGCCGAGACGCTGCTCAAGGACCTGGGCGCCCGCTTCGCGGGTGCCGGAACCACCGCTGCCGGGGCCGCGGTGGTGAGGACCTGGGTCGCCCGGCGCTTCGGTCTGCGCCCGCGGCTCGATGACGGCTCCGGGCTGTCCCGGTATGACCGGACGACGCCGATCCAGGCGGTGACGCTGCTCAGGGACATGGCCACCAACCCCCAGTTTGTCGCGTCGCTCGCGGTCGCCGGCGAATCCGGGACGCTGGCCGACGAGATGAATGGGACCTATGCGCAGGGCCGCTGCCGCGGCAAGACGGGCACGCTGCACGACGTCTCCAACGTCGTCGGCTACTGCCGCGCCCGGGACGGCCACACGCTGGCATACGCCTTGATGATGAACGGAATCGTCCCCGACTATGCGCATCCGATCCAGGGCCGGATGCAGGTGGCGCTCGCCCGGTACGACGGCTGACGCCGCGGCCAGGGCTGGGACCGACCCGGGTCACGGCGGCAGCCCCCGCGGCGCGTTCAGGCCGAGAGCGGCTCCTCCCGCGCGTTCAGCTCGAGAGCAGCTCCCGCAGCCCGATCTCGTCGATCACCGGCACCCCGAGCCGCTCGGCCTGGGCCAGCTTGGATCCGGCGCTGTCGCCGGCCACGACATAGTCGGTCTTGCGGGAAACCGATCCGGTGACCCGGCCGCCGGCGGCGATCACCCGCTCGGTCGCCTCCTCCCGAGTCAACTCCGGCAGCGTCCCCGTGAGCACCAGGGTCTTGCCCGCCAGTGGTCCCTCGCCGGGCGGCGCCCCCGCCTGCTCCATCGGCAACCCGCGCTCGCGCAGATCCCGTATCAGCTTGCCCATCAGCTCGTCGTGGAGCTGGTCATGGATCGTGGTCGCCATCTTGGGCCCGACCCCCGGAGTCGCCTCGATCGCTGCGGGATCCGCGGCGAACAGGGCATCGATCGTCCGGAAGTGCTGTGCGAGGTTTCGGCCGGTGACGCCGCCGACCTCCTCGATCCCCAGCGCGAACAGCAGCCGGCCAAACGGCTGGCGCCTGGACTGCTCGATCGCCGCGATCAGCTTCTCCGCCGAGACGGGGCCGAACCCGGGCTGCTCGGCGATCCGATCCGCCTCCAGGTCGTAGAAGTCCGCCGCGGTGTGGACCCAGCCGAGGTCCATGAACAGGCTCACCTGCTTCTCCCCGAGGCCATCGATGTCCATCGCGCCGACGTAATGCTTGAGCAGCTGCCACCGTCGCCCCGCGCAGTCGCGGTTGGGGCAGCGGGTGAACACCGAGCCCTCCGGCTTCACCGTCGGGGTGTCGCAGACCGGACAGCGCGCCGGCGGACCCGGCGGATCGCGCCGCTCCGGGCGCTCGGCCACGTGCGGCGCCGGTGAGAGCACCTGGGGGATCACGTCGCCGGCGCGCAGGACGATGACCTCTTCGCCCTCGCGGATGTCCTTGCGTGCGATGTCCTCCTCGTTGTGCAGCGTCGCCAGCTTGATCGTCACGCCGGCGACGCGGACGGGCTCCAGCATCGCATACGGGTGCAGGTCCCCGAACTTGCCCGGATTCCAGCCGATCCCGTTTAGCCGGGTGACCGCCGTGGTCGGCGGGAACTTCCAGGCGATCGCCCACCGCGGATCGCGACCGACGACGCCGAGCCGTCGCTGCAGATCGAACTGATTGATCTTCACCACGACACCGTCGATCTCGAACTCGAGCGATCCCCGACGCCGCTCCCACCCCTCGCACTGGGCGACGACCTCCTCCTCGGTCGCAAGCTTGCGGACATCGGGGTGAACCGGGAAGCGGTGGACCCGCAGCCACTCCAGCGCCTCCCAGTGAGCGTGCAACGAGAGCCCTTCGCTGACGCCGATGGCATAGCACCACAGCGACAGCGGTCGGTCGGCGGCCAGCTTGGGATCCAGCTGCCGAATCGTCCCGGCGGCCGAGTTGCGCGGATTCATGAACGTCGACAGACCGGCTTGCGCTCGCCGTTCATTCAGAGCGGCGAAATCCGGCAGCGACATGTAGACCTCGCCGCGGACCTCGAGCAGCGCCGGCGGGTCGTCGGTGTCCAGCCGCAACGGGATCGCGCCGATCGTCCGCAAGTTGTGGGTCACGTCCTCACCCACCTCGCCGTTGCCCCGCGTCGCCCCCCGCGCGAACCGTCCGTTTTCGTAGATGAGCGAGATCGCGAGCCCGTCGATCTTGGGCTCGGCCACGAACTCGAACCTCGGGTCCTCGATGCCCTCTCGCGCCAGGTGGTTGCGCATCCGCTGGATCCACGCCCGCAGCTCCTGCGCCGAGCGCGCGTTGGCCAAGGACAGCATCGGCTCCGGATGGCTGACCTTGACCAGATCCGAGACGGGCTCACCGCCAGTCCGCTGGGTCGGCGAGTCCGCCGTCAGCAGCTCGGGGTGCGCTGACTCGATCGCCCGCAGCTCGTCGAGCAGCGCGTCGTATTCGGCGTCGCCGATCTCTGGATCGTCCAGCACGTAGTACCGGTAGCCGTGATGCTCGAGAACGCGCCGCAGCTCGGCGGCCCGCTCCGCGAGCGCGACCCGCGACTTGCCGGCCTTCGCGCTCATCAGTCGGTCACCTCGTCGGCCGCCGGCGCGATCAGGCGGTCGAGATCGTAGGCCTGAAGCGTTGTCAGCCCCGCTCGGTCGGTGAGATCGAAGTGGATCGGCGTGACCGCGATCCGGCCGGCGGCGACGGCGGCCAGGTCGGTGCCCGTCTCCTCGCGCTCGAAGCTGGCGTCACCATAGATTCGGTACAGGCGCCGGCCGCCCGTGCTCTCGACCAGGGCGAGCTCGTCACTGTAGATGCGCTTGCCCAGCCCGGCGACCTCCACCCCGGCGGGCGCCGACCCCGGGACGTTGATGTTCAGCAGCGTGCCGGGGGGCAGCGGCACGTCCTGAAGCTCGGCGACGAGGCGCGCCGTGAAGCTGGCCGCGGTCTCGAAGTCAAACGCCGAGCCGGGGCGGAAATCCAGCTCCCGCGACATCGACTGCTGGGAGACCGCGATCCCCGGAAGGCCGAGCACGATCGCCTCCAACGCCGCCGCGACGGTGCCCGAGTAGGTGATGTCATCACCCAGGTTGGAGCCGTGGTTGATTCCCGACACGACCAGCTCGGCTTCGAATCCCTCGACCAGCCCCAGGTTGGCGAGTCGCACACAGTCGACAGGAGTGCCGTCGGTGGCATAGCCGACGGTGCCGTCCTCGAAATCGACCTCCTGGACCCACAGCGGCCGCCGGGTGGTGATCGAGCGCGCCATCGCCGAACGGTTGCCGTCGGGCGCGATGACTGCCAGCTGGACTGCCGGCAGCGCCACCAGGGCGCGGCGCAGGCACTGCAGCCCGTCGGCCTCGATCCCGTCGTCGTTGGTCAGCAGCACGCGCACTCAGATCAATCCTATGGAGCGCGCGGCCGGCTGGTGGGGCAGCGTCGAGCTGCGACCCAAAGCGGTGACATCCATCACCGCTCGGGCCGCAGCCTTCCCCCTAAACGCTGCGCCCCTCGTTCGGGCGAGATCCTAGGTTGTCGGCCAGCCGATCGCCATCGAACATCCGTCCAAATCAGCTTCGATCAGGCAGGATGCGCTCACCCCCGTAGCCGGCCCCGACGAAGTGCAGCCCGTGCGGCGGCGTCGTCTGACCCGCCTCCGCGCGGGAGCGGCCGGTCAGCAGATCGGCGAACTGCTCCACCGACCGCCGGCCGTCGCCGACCTCGAGCATCGTTCCCACCAGCACGCGGATCATGTTGCGCATGAACGCGTCGGCCTCGATCCAGAACTCCACCAGGCCCGGTGGACCTGGGTCCCACGATGCCGTGAAGATCTCCCGGGAGAAGCGGACGTGCTCGGTCTCGGTCGGCGTGAACGCGGTGAAGTCGTGGCTGCCGACGAGGAGCCGGGCGCAGTGCTGCATCGGCGCCAGATCCAGCCGACGGGCCCAATGCACCGCCAGCCGTCGTTCGTAGGGGCTGCGCACGCGCCGGGTCAGCACTCGATAGCAGTAGGCCCGGCTGGTGGCGTGGCGGCGAGCGTCAAAGCCGTCCGCGGCCGAGACGCACTCCAGCACCGCCACGTCGTAGGGGAGCAGCGCGTTGACCGAGTCGGGCCGCGCCGGCGCGCCGGGGTAGCTGGCGACCTGGCCGCGAGCGTGCACGCCGGCGTCGGTGCGTCCGGCCACCGTCAGCGGGACGGCGTCACGACGCAGCACGATGCAGAGCGCGCGCTCCAGCTCCCCCTGGATGGTCCGCCGGCCGGGCTGTCGCGCCCACCCCGAGAAATCCGTCCCGTCGTACTCGATCAGCAGCCGGGAGACCGGCGGCGCCCCAGCCACGGCCGAGGCTTAGTGGCCCCGTTCGTAAATACGACGACATTCGAGCGGCGTCCGGCGGCGCCTGGCTTTGTCCTCGGATGCTCGTGCAGCGCTGCTGCACGTCGCATCCTGCGTCCGCGCCAGGCATCCCCCGGAGACCACTCTCGGTGTCGCCATATTTACGAACGGAACCACTTAGACCAGCTCCAGGAGCACCATCTCGGTGCTGTCCGAGCGGCGCGGCCCCAGCTTCAGGATCCGCGTGTAACCGCCCGGGCGCTCCGTGTAGCGCGGCGCGATCTCCTCGAACAGCTTGTAAACGGTGAACTTGTCCTGGCCGAGCGCCGACAGCGCCTGACGCCGGGCGTGGAGATCGCCGCGCTTGGCGAGCGTGATCAGGCGCTCCAGCTCGGGCTTGACCGCCTTGGCCTTGGCCTCGGAGGTGCGGATGCGCTCGTGCTCGATGACCTCTTTTGACAGATTCATCAGCAGCGCCTTACGGTGCGAGGCGCTGCGGCTGAGCTGGTATCGCTGACGCTGATGACGCATGTGATGTTGGGGGTGAGTGGTGGAGCCGACTAATCGTTGCGCAATCCGAGACCGCGTGCGTGCAGCGTCTCGATCACCTCGTCGATCGACTTCTTGCCGAAGTTGGGGATCGCGTTTAGCTCCCCCTCGGTCTTGGAGACGAGGTCGCCCACGGTCTGGATCCCAGCCCGCTTGAGGCAGTTGTAGGAGCGCACCCCGAGCTCGAGCTCCTCGATCAGGATGTCGTCCATCGCGTTCGGGGGCCGCGAGTTGGTGCCCACCTGAACCCCGCCGACGAGACCCTGATCCAGCGCGCCGGGCGCGCCGACATCCCGGAGCTCCACCACCCGGTCGGCGTCGGTGAAGATCGCCAGCTGCGAGATGAGAATCTCGGCCGCCTCGCGCAGCGCCGCGTGCGGGTCGATCGAGCCATCGGTCTCGATATCGAGCGTGAGCTTGTCGAAGTCGGTCTTCTGGCCGACGCGAGCCTGCTCGACGTTGTAGGCGACGCGGCGCACCGGCGAGAAGATCGAGTCGATCGGGATCACGCCGATCGGCTGATCGGGAGATTTGTTCTCCTCGGCGGGGCGGTAGCCACGACCCCGGCCGATCGTCAGGTAGACCTCGAGCTTGGTCTTCTTCTCCAGCGTCGCGATGTGGGCATCGGGGTTGAGGATCTCGACGCCGGAGGGCAGGTCGATGTCCTTGGCAGTGATCTCGCCGGGGCCGGTGACGACCAGCGGCGCCTCGATCTCGGTGGCGTCCGAGTGCATACGGCAGACGATGCCCTTGAGGTTGAGGACGATGTCGGTGACGTCCTCCTTGACACCGCGGATCGTCGAGAACTCGTGGGCGACCCCCTCGATCCGCACGCTGGTCACCGCCGCGCCGGCCAGCGACGACAGCAGCACGCGCCGCAGCGAGTTGCCAAAGGTGTAGCCGAAGCCTCGATCCAATGGCTCGATCGTGAATGATCCGCGGGTGTCATCGACCGACTCGCTGGAGATTCGGGGCACTTGGAAGTCAAGCATTACGTTTCCTAACATCGTGGGTTCTGGGCCGCCTCCGCGGCGGCGTCGGGCGCCGACCCAGGCCCTCGGACCCGGCGGCGACTGAGTTTGTCTACTTCGAGTACAGCTCGACGATCAGCTGTTCTTGCACTGGCGCGGCGATCTCGCGCCGCTCCGGCTTGCGCAGGACCTTGGCCGTGAGCGAGTCGTGATCTGCCTGCAGCCACGCCGGGACCTGACCGGTGAGCTCGGTGGCGTCCCGGATCACCTGGGTCGCGGTCGACTTGGCGTGAATCGCGATCACGTCTGAGTCGCGCAGTTGATAGCTGGGAATGTTCACCCGACGGCCGTTGACGGTCCAGTGTCCGTGCAGAATGAGCTGGCGCGCCTGGCGGCGCGAGGCGGCGAAGCCGAGCCGGACGAGCACGTTGTCAAACCGGCACTCGAGCATCCGCAGCAGGTTCTCGCCGGTCACCCCCTGCTGACGCGACGCCTTCTCGTAGTAGTTGCGAAATTGCCGCTCCAGCACGCCGTAATAGCGACGCGCCTTCTGCTTCTCGCGTAACTGCACCCGGTACTCGCTCTGCTTCTGGCGGCCCCGGCCGTGCTCGCCGGGCGGGTACGAGCGCCGCTCGACGCCGCACTTGTCGGTCAGGCAGCGTTCTCCCTTGAGGAACAGCTTCTGGCCTTCCCGGCGGCACTGCTTGCATTGAGGTGAGGTATCGCGAGCCATGATCAGACGCGCCGGCGCTTTCGCGGTCGGCAGCCGTTGTGCGCCTGCGGGGTGACGTCCTTGACGCCGCTTACCTCCAGGCCGGCGGCCTGCAACGAGCGGATCGCGGTCTCGCGTCCCGAGCCCGGGCCCTTGACGAACACCTCGACCCGCTGGAGGCCATGCTCGATCCCCTTGCGGGCGGCCGCGTCGGCGGTCACCTGCGCGGCGAACGGAGTCGACTTGCGCGAACCCTTGAAGCCGGCGCCGCCGGCCGACTCCCACGCGATCACGTTCCCCTCGCGGTCGGTGAGCGACACGATCGTGTTGTTGAACGAGGTCTTGATGTGCGCCTGGCCGATCGGAATGTTCTTGCGGACCCGACGGCGGCCGCGTTGAGGTCTACGTGGAGCCGGGCTCACTTCTTACCGGCCTTCTTCTTGCCGGCCACCTGCATCCGCTTCGGACCCTTGCGCGTACGCGCGTTGGTCTTGGTGTTCTGGCCTCGCACCGGCAGGCCACGGCGGTGGCGCAGACCGCGGTAGCAGCCGATCTCCTGCAGGCGCTTGATGTTTTGCGAGCGCTCCCGGCGCAGGTCTCCCTCGACGATCACCTCGCCGTCGATCAGGTCACGGAGCTGCACGACCTCCTCCTCGGTGAGGTCGCGCACCTTGCGGTCGGGCTCGACCCCGACCTTGGCCAGCAGCTCGTTGGAGGTGGAGCGACCGATTCCGTAGATGTACGTGAGGCCGATCTCGACCCGCTTGTTGAGGGGGATGTTGACCCCTGAAATTCGCGCCATGGGACGTTCCTTACCGGGCCTGGGCTTTAGCCCTGCCGCTGCTTGTGACGGGGGTTCGGGCAGATCACCAGCACGCGCCCGTGCCGGCGGATGATCTTGCACTTCTCACACATCGGTTTGACCGACGGTCGTACCTTCACGGTGATTCGCTCTCAGGATTAGAAGACGGTTCCGGGTTGGATCCTCGGCCCGGCTCTGGCGACCGGTGCAGTCGCCGCTACCGCGCTGAAGACGCGCCCGTGCGGCCGCAGCATCGCGTTGCAAGGCGCACCGCGGGATGTTAGCAGGGGTCCTTTGCCGCCCCCGCCGGGTGTGCTGGTGGGCCTCCGGAAAGGCACCCACTCGAGAGCGGCCCTGTCGCCGCTTGGTTTTGTCAAGCGGCGGCGCGACCGTCGCTGACCTCGCGCCACGGGGTCAGCACCCGAGGCCCGGCGGCCGTGACGGCGATCGTGAACTCGAAATGGGCGGCCAGCGAGCCGTCCTGGGAGAAGATCGACCAGTGGTCGTCGGCGACGCGCACGCCGTGACGGCCGGCGGTGACCATCGGCTCCACCGCCAGCACCATCCCGTCCTCCAGCACGATCCCGGTACCGGGAGCGCCGTAGTTGGGAATCTGTGGATCCTCGTGCATGTCACGGCCGATGCCATGGCCTACCAATGAACGGACCACCGACAGGCCGGCGGCCTCGACGTGCTCCTGGACGGCGTGGGAGACGTCGCCCAGCCGTTTGCCGGTCTGGCACTGCGGGACGGCGGCGAGCAGCGACTCCTCGGTGACCCGGAGCAGCTTCTGGGCGACGGGGCTGATAGGGCCGACCGCGAATGTGCGCGCCGCGTCGGCGACCCAACCGTCAAGCACCACCCCGATGTCGACCGACAGGATGTCGCCGCGGCTCAGCTTGTAGGGCCCGGGAATCCCGTGGACGATCATCGAGTTGGGTGACGCGCAGATGGAGCCGGGAAAGCCCCGGTACCCCTTGAACGCGGGGGTTGCGCCCTGGGAGCGGATGAAGCGCTCGGCGGCCTGATCGAGATCGCCGGTGGTGGTGCCGGCCCGGATCTTGCCTGCCAGCAGATTCATCGTCCGCACCAGGATCGCGCCAGCCGCGGCCATCCGCTCGATCTCTTCGGAGGTCTTCTTGATGATCATGCGGCGTACAACGCTAGCGCCCGCGCGAACCCTAAACGTCCTCCTCGAGGCGCAGCGTGGCGATCACCGCGCGAATGTGACCGTGGACGTCGGCGGGGTCGCGGGTGCCGTCGATGCGCCGCAGCAACCCGTGCCCGTCGTAGTAGTCGATCAGCGGCGCGGTCTTCTCGTGGTAGACCCGCAGCCGGTTCTTGACCACCTCGGGCTTGTCGTCGTCGCGCTGGATCAACCTCGACCCGTCCTGGTCGCAGACCCCCTCGTGCTTGGGCGGGTCGAAATCCACGTGGTAGTTGTGTCCGGACTTGACGCACACCCGGCGCCCGGACAGGCGCCGGATGAGCTCGTCGTCGGGGACGTCGATCAGCAGCACCGCGGTGACCCGGCGGCCGAGGTCACCCAGCTGCTGCTCCAGCGCCTGAGCCTGTTCGATCGTCCGCGGGAAGCCGTCGAGGATGAAGCCGTCCTCGGCGTCGTCCTCGCGCAGGCGCTCGGCCGCCATCGCCACGATCACATCGTCGGGGACCAGGTCGCCCGCGTCCATGTACTCCTTGGCCTGCTCGCCGAGCTCCGTCTCGTCGCGCACGTTGGCGCGCAACATGTCGCCGGTGGAGATGAACGGCAGCTGGAAATCCGTGCGCAGCCGCTCGGCCTGGGTCCCCTTGCCCGCGCCGGGCGGGCCGAACACGATCAGGTTGAGCTGCGCGGCCACGCGTGCACTGTATCGGTCCGGCGCACCCCGCACCGGTCACGCGGCGGCGTGGGCCCTTACTTCAAGAACCCCTCGTAGTTGCGCATCATCAGCTGTGCCTCGAGCTGCTTCATCGTGTCCAGGGCGACGCCGATGACGATCAGGATCGAGGTGCCGCCGAACGCGAAGTTGGCGCTCGTCTGGTTGATCAGGATCGTCGGCAGCGCGGCGATCGCAGCCAGGAAGAGTGCTCCCGGGAACGTCAGACGCGCCAGGATCCGGTCCAGGAATTCAGCCGTGGGTCTGCCTGGCCTCACCCCCGGGATGAAGCCTCCGTACTTTCGGAGGTTCTCGGCCTGGTCCACCGGGTTGAACGTCACCGCGGTGTAGAAGTACGTGAACAGGATGATCAGGAGGCACTCGCCGACCACGTAGTGCCAGCCGCCGGGGCTGAAGAAGTTGTACAGATCCGTCCCGAAGCCGGTCCGGTTCTGGCCGATCAGCTGTCCCACCGTGGGCGGAATCGCCATCACGCTGGCGGCGAAGATGACCGGGATCACCCCGGCCATGTTGACCTTCAGCGGCAGATAGGTCTGGCCGCCCTGGGTCATCCGCCGGCCGACCACCCGCTTGGCGTACTGGATCGGGATCCGCCGCTGGCCCTCCTGGACGAACACGACCGCCGCGACCACCCCGATGGCGATGAACGGCATGATCACCCGGAACACCTGATCCGGGTTGTTCCACCAGGCGTTGAGCCCGCCCGGGATCCGGGAGACGATCGAGGCGAAGATCAGCAGCGAGATGCCGTTGCCGATGCCGCGCTGGGTTATCAGCTCGCCCATCCACATCAGCAGAACGGTGCCGGCGGTGAGCGAGAGCACGATCAGGAACACCTTGAACAGCGTGAAGTTCGTGATCAGATCGGCGCCCGCCGCCTTCTCGAAGCTGCGAAACAGGAACACGTAGCCGATCGACTGGGCGAACGCCAGGCCGACGGTCAGGTACCGCGTGTACTGGGTGATCCGCGCCTGGCCCTGCTCCCCCTCCTTGGAGAGCTTCTCCAGCGAGGGTACGACCACCTGCAGCAACTGCAGGATGATCGAGGCCGTGATGTAGGGCATGATCCCGAGCGCGAAGATCGCAATCCGGCCCAGTCCGCCACCGCTGAACAGGTTCAGCAGCCCGAGGATGCTGTTGCCGCTCAGACTCTTTTGAATCGCGCTGATCGCCTGGGAGTTGATTCCCGGCGCCGGAATGTGGGTGCCGAGCCGGTAGAGCGCCAGGATCGCCGCGGTGAACAGGATCTTGGTTCGGATCTCGCCGACCCTGAACGCTCCGAGGATCGTCGCGATCATTTGCTCGCCCTCAGTCCTCGATCAGCTGGCAGGTACCGCCGGCGGCTTCGATCACCTGTCGCGCCGACTTGCTGAAGCCGTGAGCGTGAACGGTCAGCGCCTTGGACAGCTCGCCCTTGGCCAGCACCTTGACCGGCACGCTCTTGCGGTTGGCCAGGCCCTTGGCGCGCATCGCCTCCAGGGTGACCGCCTCCCCGGCGTCGAAGCGGGTCTCGAGATCGGTCAGGTTGATCGGTTGGGTGTGGGTCCGGAAGGGCTCGAACGGCATCGACTTCTTCATGTGCGGGCCGCGCAGCTTGCGCATCCGCATGTGGATCGGCATCTGGCCGCCCTCGAAGCGCGCCCGCGCCTTGGCGCCCGACCGCGATCCGTAGCCCTTCTGGCCGCGACCGGCGGTCTTCCCGGTGCCCGAGCCTTCGCCGCGGCCGACCCGCTTGCGGGGACGCCGCGAGCCCGGTGCCGGGCTCAGATTGTGCAGGCCGATCGGCTGCCGGTCCTCGGACTCAACGCTCACGACTCTTCCACCTGGACGAGATGGCTGACCTTGGCGATCATGCCGCGGATCTGGGGCGAGTCGGACACCTCGACGGTATGGCCGATGCGGCGCAGCCCGAGCGAGCGCAGTGTGGCCAGCTGGCGCTTGTCGCAGCCGTTGCGGGACTTTCGTTGCGTCAGCCGCACGGTGGTCATGACACGCCGCCGTTCGCGCTCGGACCGGGGGCGGTTGCGGCCATGTCGGCGTCGGCTGCATCGTCGCCGTTCTCGGACGTGAGCCCCAGCACCTGATTGATCGACAGGCCACGCAACTCGGCGACCTCGCGCGGGGTGCGCAGCGACTCCAGCCCGGACATCGTGGCCTTGACGAGGTTGATCGGGTTCTGCGAGCCGAGGCTCTTGGAGAGGATGTCGTGGATTCCGGCGAGCTCGAGCACGGCGCGGACACCGCCGCCGGCGATCACGCCGGTGCCGGGCGAGGCCGGTTTCAGGAACACGCGTCCGGCGCCGAAGACCCCGGTCGTCTGGTGGGTGATCGTGGAGCCGTGCTTGGGCACCCGGTAGAGGTTCTTCTTGGCGCGCTCGACGCCCTTCTGGATCGCCACCGGGACTTCGTTGGCCTTGCCGTAGCCGATCCCGACGACATCGCGCTCGTCGCCCACCACCACGAGCGCCGTGAACGAGAAGCGACGTCCGCCCTTGACGACCTTGGCCACGCGGTTGATCTCGACCACGCGCTCCTGCAGGTCTAGTCCGGCGGCTGAAACTGTGCGATCGGCCATGAGCTTGAGTGAATTTAGCGGCTTGCCGGCGCCTACAGGCGCAGCCCGCCCTCGCGCACGCCCTCCGCCAGGGCCCTGACGCGGCCGTGGTACTGGTAGCCGCCGCGATCGAACACGGCGCTGTGGACGCCGGCAGCGACCGCGCGCTGGGCGAGCAGCTCGCCGGCGCGGCGCGCCTGATCGGTCGGCGACAGGTCCTTAAGCTCGGGCTCGGTCCAGGTGACCGCGGCCAGGGTCCGGCCCGCCTCGTCGTCGATCAGCTGGGCGAAGATCCCGCGGTTGGAGCGGAACACCGAGATCCGGGGGCGCTCCGCGGTGCCACTCACCTTGGCGCGCACCCGGCGGCGGCGCCGCAGCCGGGCCTGGGGCTTGGTGAGGATGGTCATGCTCGCTTCCCGACCTTCCGGGCGACGTACTCGCCCTCGTAGCGAATTCCCTTGCCCTTGTACGGCTCTGGCTTGCGCTGCTTGCGGATGTAGGCGGCGATCTCGCCGACCTGCTGCTTGGATGTCCCGCGGACCACGATCCGGGTCGGCTGGGGCACCTCGAACTCGATCCCGTCCGGGGCCTTGACCGACACCGGATGCGAGTAGCCGAGGGCGAGCTCGAGGTCGCGACCGCGCAGCTGGGCGCGGTAGCCGACGCCCTGGATCTCGAGGCGCTTCTCGAATCCGTCGGTGACGCCCTTGACCATGTTCGCCACCAGGGTGCGAGTGAGGCCGTGCAGAGCGCGGTGCTCGCCGCGGTCGGTGGGCCGCGTGACCAGCAGCTCCTCGCCGTCGCCACCGTCCTGGCGTGGCCCCTGCGCCACCGCGATGTCGCGATTGACGCGCTCGGAGAGCTCGCCCTTGGGCCCGTTGACGGTGACGCGCTCGGGCTCGATCGCGACCGTCACGCCGGCGGGCACGGGAATGGGTTGTCTACCGATTCTGGACATCGTCGATCAATGGTTACCAGACCCGCGCCACGACCTCGCCGCCGACCCCCTGCTGGCGGGCTTCGTGGCCGGTCATGACGCCCTTGGACGTGGAGATGATCGCGGTGCCCATTCCGCCCTGGATGCGCGGAATGCGTCGCCGGTCAACATAGGTGCGCTGCCCGGGCCGGGACACGCGCTGCATTCCGGTGATCACCGGCCGGCGGTCGTCGGTGTACTTCAGCGTGATCGTGATCTGCTCGTTGGGGCGACCGGGAACGGGCGGATCGATGTGATAGCCGTCGATGTAGCCCTGCTCCTGGAGGATCCGCGCCAGCTCGCGCTTGAGCTTGGAGGACGGGATCACGACGTCGTGATGCTGGGCCTTGGCGGCGTTGCGCAGCCGGGTGAGGAAGTCGGCCACGGGGTCGGTCATGGACATGCTTCGCGCGCCCCTACCAGCTGCTCTTGGTCATGCCGGGGACATAACCGTTGTGGGCGAGCTCGCGCAGGCAGATCCGGCACAGGCCGAATTTGCGATACACCGCGCGCGACCGGCCGCAGCGGCGGCAGCGGCTGTACCCCCGGGTCTTGTACTTGGGTGTCCGCTGCTGGCGGACGCGTTGTGAGACTTTGGCCACTGTGCTCCTTGAAGCTCTTAGTTCTCGCCGGGCCTAGGCCGCTCGCGCGGCCGGCGCCCGGCCTTCCTTCGAAAACGGCATCCCGAGCGCCTCCAGCAGCGCGAAGGACTCCTCGTCGCTGTCGGCGGTCGTCGTGATGGTGATGTCGAGACCCCGCGTCTGATCGATCTCGTCGTAATCGATCTCGGGGAAGATGATCTGCTCGCGCACGCCGAGCGAGTAGTTGCCGCGACCGTCGAAGGCGCGCGGGTTCAGCCCCCGGAAGTCGCGGATGCGCGGAATCGCGACCGACATGAGCCGGTCCAGGAACTCGTACGAGCGCTCGCCGCGCAGGGTCACGGCGACACCGACGGGCATGCCCTCGCGCACCTTGAACTGGGCGATCGACTTGCGCGCGCGGCGCACGTTGGGCTTCTGACCGGTGATCGTCGCCAGCTGCTCCGAGGCGGCGTCCAGGACCTTGGAATCCTGCTTGGCGTCGCCGCAGCCCATGTTGACCGTGATCTTCTCGATCCGCGGCGCCTGCATCGGGCTGGAGTAGCCGAATCGCTGCACCAGCGCCGGGCGGATCTCCTCGATGTACCTGCTCTTGAGTCGTGCGGCCATGTGTTTTCCGCTCCTAATCCAATACCGCGCCACTGCGCTTGGCGACGCGCCGACGCCGTCCATCCTCGATCTGTATGCCGACTCGGGTGCGCCGGCCGTCCTTTGGATCGATCAGCATCACGTTGGACGCGTGAATCGGGCCCTCGCGCTCGATCACCCCGCCGGCCCGCTGTCCGGCGGCGGTCTGGGTCGGTCGTTGGTGGCGCTTGATCATGTTCAGTCCCTCGACGTAGACGCGCTCCTTCTTGGGCTCGGCGCGCAATACCGTCCCGCGCTTGCCCCGGTCCTTGCCGCTGATCACGATCACTTCGTCGCCCTTGCGGACCCGTGCTGCCATGGCTACAGGACCTCCGGGGCGAGGGAGACGATCTTCATGAAGTTGCGCTCGCGTAGCTCGCGGGCCACCGGACCGAAGATGCGGGTGCCGCGAGGGTTGTTCTGGGCGTCGATCAGGACCGCCGCGTTCTCGTCGAAGCCGATGTAGGTGCCGTCCTCGCGTCCGTAGGACTTCTTGGTGCGGACCACGACCGCGGTGACGACCTCGCCCTTGCGGACCGAGCCTTGAGGGCTGGCCGTCTTCACGGTGGCGGTGATCGTGTCGCCAACGCCGGCATAGCGGCGCCGCGAACCGCCGCGGACGCGAATCACCAGGATCTCGCGGGCGCCGCTGTTGTCGGCCACGCGCAGACGGGTTTCGTTCTGGATCACGACGCTACTTCGCCCTCTGAACCACTGCGACCAACCGCCACCGCTTGGTGCGCGACCGCGGCCGCGCCTCGCGGACTGTGACCGTATCGCCGATGTGGGCGTCGTTTGACTCGTCGTGGGCGTGCAGGGTCCGCGACGTGCGGACGATCTTGGAGTAGCGCCGATGCCGGCGCGCGGTGTCGATCCGGACGGTGATCGTCTTGTCGGCCTTGTCGGAGACGACGATCCCCTGACGCACCTTCTGCACTCCGGGAGCATGCTCGCGCGGCGGCGTGACCGCGGCGCCCGTGTGGCTCACCTTGCCCTTCGCCTTGGCACGACCGGCGCGGCGGCGCTCGGCCTTCTTCGCCCGGTCGGCGAGACGCTCGGCCTGGCGCTCCTCGGCGGTGCGGGGCGATCGCGTCCTGACCGACGCCGCCTTGTCGGCGCGGGCGCGCCGACGCCGCTCCTTCGGCGCCAGGACCTCCTGGGGCTCGGCGGGGGCCCGGGTCGCGGCGGGGGCCGCCGGCTGCGGCGCTGCCGCGGAATCGGCCCCGGCGGACGTCTGGAGGTCGTTATCGGGTGTCTGGTCTTCAGCCATTTTCCTGCTCGTAGTGGAGGGAGATCTCTCGTGCGCGCGCGACCGTCAATGCGCGGGCCACCTCGCGCTTGGCGCGCCGCAGCGCAGCGGTGTTGTCCAGCTCGCCAGTGGCGTGCTGGAAGCGCAGACCGAACAGGTCGCGCCGGGCGGTTTGGATGTGCTCGCTCAGCTCGGTGTCGCTGAAATCACGCAGGTCGGCGGCGCGCATCAGCCCTCCTCTCGCATGACGAACTTGGTGCGCACCGGAAGCTTGTGGCCGGCGAGCCGCATCGCCTCGCGGGCGAGGTCCTCGGGCACCCCGGCGAGCTCGAACATGACCCGGCCGGGTTTGACCACGGCCACCCAACCCTCGGGCGATCCTTTGCCGGAGCCCATCCGCGTCTCGGCCGGCTTCTTGGTGAACGGCTTGTCCGGATAGACGTTGATCCACACCTTGCCGCCGCGGCGGATCTTGCGGGTCATGGCGATACGAGCGGCCTCGATCTGGCGGTTGGTGAGCCAGCCGGCGTCCATCGCCTTGAGCCCGTACTCGCCGAACTGGACCTTGACCTGCCCGCGGGAGAGCCCGGCGCGACGGCCGCGATGCTGCTTGCGGTGCTTGACGCGCTTGGGGGAAAGCATCAGCGGCCACCACCGGCGCCCTGTCCGCCGCCGCCACCGCCGCCGGCCGGACCCCGGCCACCGCCGCCCGACCCACGGCCACCGCCGCCACCCGGACCCCGGCCGCCGCCGCCGCCCGAACCGCGGCCACCGCCGCCACCCGGGCCACGACCACCGCCGCCACCGCCTGGACCGCGGCCACCGCCACCGGGACCACGACCGCCGCCACCCGACCCGCCCGGAGCACCGGAACCGCCGCGATACCCGCCGCCGGAACCGCCCGGACCACCGGAACCGCCGCGATATCCGCCGCCAGAACCGCCAGAACCGCCGGAACCGCCGCGATATCCGCCGCCAGAACCGCCGGAACCGCCCGGACCGCCGCGGCCGCCCGGACCGCCACCCCGGCCGCCCCGGCCCCCCCGGCCGCCATCGCGGCTATCACGGCCGGAGCGCCCATCGCGGCCGCCGCGCTCGGGCGCCTGCGGGGAGGGCTCGTCCATGATGGTCAGGTCGGCGCCGGTGTAGCCCTCGGGCATGATCTCGCCCTTGTTGATCCAGCACTTGACACCGATCCGCCCAAATGTCGTGCGGGCCTCGTGAAAGCCGTAGTCGATGTCCGCGCGCAGCGTGTGCAGCGGCACCCGGCCGTCGGAGTAGCCCTCGGTGCGCGCCATCTCGGCCCCACCCAGCCGGCCTGACACCTGGACCTTGACGCCCTTGGCCCCCGAGCGCATCGCGCTGGTCAGAGCGCGCTTCATGGCGCGACGGAACGCGACGCGGTTCTGCAGCTGCTCGGCGATCGACTGCGCGACCAGCCGAGCGTCGAGCTCCGGACGCTTTATCTCCAGAATGTTGACCTTGACCTGCTTGCCGGTGATGCGGTGCAGGTCGCGGCGCAGCTGGTCGACCTCGGAGCCGGACTTGCCGATCACGATCCCGGGGCGGGCGGTGTTGATGTTGACCTCCACCTCGGTCGCGTTCTTGCGGATGGTGATGTCCGACAAGCCGGCATGCGACAGCCGCCCCACGATGTGGTCACGAATCTGCGTGTCCTCGTGCAGGTAATCGGCGAAGTGGCGCTCGTTGAACCAGTTCGACTTCCAATCGTGGATGTAGCCCACGCGGATCGATTCGGGGTGAACTTTCTGGCCCATTCTCTATCTCAATCTGGTTTCGTCCGTGCGAAGCACTGTTCCCAATCTGGATTCGTCTGTGCGAAGCACTGTTCCCAATCTGGATTCGTCTGTGCGAAGCACTGTTCCCAATCTGGATTCGTCTGTGCGAAGCACTGTTCCCAATCTGGATTCGTCTGTGCGAAGCACTGTTCCCAATCTGGATTCGTCTGTGCGAAGCACTGTGGTTAGTCCTTTGGCGTGAGCAGGATCGTCAGGTGACTGGTTCGCTTGCGAATACGGGTGGCGCGACCCATCGCGCGCGGTCGAAACCGCTTGATCGTCGGACCCTCGTCGGCGTGCACCGCCTTGACGTAAAGGTCCTCGCCGACGAGCTCGTGGTTGTGCTCGGCGTTGGCCACCGCGGACTCGAGCAACTTACTCCAATCCCGCGCGATCGCGCGTGGGGTCACAGCGAGGATAGCCCGTGCCTCCTCCACCGACTTGCCGCGAATGTGATCGCACACCAGCCGCGCCTTGCGGGCCGACGAGCGCACGTATTTGGCGTGCGCGCGGACGACGGGAATCGGCGCATCGGGATCTAGGCGCGACCGCCGGCGACGCGGGATAGCCCGCGTCGGCCGGTCGGGCGCCGTTCCGGTTTCGGGCTCGTCGTCGGCTTCAGGCTCGTCGTCGACGTCAGGCTCCGCGTCGGCTTCAGGCTCCGCGTCGGCGTCGGGCTCCGTATCGGCGACGGGCGCCGGGGGTTCGTCGTCCTCGGCGACCGGCTCGACCGCCTCCTCGGCAACCGGCTCGACCGGCTCCTCGGCGACCGGCTCGACCGCCTCCTTGGCTACGGGCTCGACCGCCTCCTCGGCGACCGGCTCGACCGCCTCCTCGGCAACCGGCTCCGCGGCCTTGCGCCGCCGGCGGCGGCGGGACCGGGGGGCAGGCGCCTCGGCCTCGGGCTCCGCCGGCTGATCCGCGGCGGCCTCTCGGTCCGCCGGCTGATCCGAGGCGGCCTCTGGGCCCGATGTCGGCTCGACGCCCTCGGTGTCGTCGTGCTCTTCGCTCATCGCCGCTTTCCGGTTCCGGCGTGGCCGCGGTACAGCCGAGTGGGCGCGAACTCGCCGAGCTTGTGACCGACCATCGACTCCGAGACGAACACCGGGACGTGCTTGCGCCCGTCGTGCACCGCGATGGTGTGACCCACCATCTCGGGGAAGATCGTCGATGTGCGTGACCACGTCCGGATCATGCGCTTCTCACCACTGGCGTTCATCGCCTCGATCCGGGCGATCAGCCGCTCCTGGACGAACGGTCCTTTCTTGCTCGATCGGCTCATCGCTTCTTACCTCTCCTGCGACCGCGCACGATGTACTGGTCGGATCGCTTGTTCTTCTTACGGGTGCGGTAGCCCAGAGTCGGAACCCCCCACGGCGTCACCGGATGCCGCCCCGGGGTCGTCGAGCCCTCACCGCCACCGTGCGGGTGGTCGACCGGATTCATCGCCGTGCCGCGCGTCTGGGGGCGGACCCCCAGGTGGCGCTTGCGGCCGGCCTTGCCGATCTTGACGTTCTGATGATCGGAGTTTCCGATCGTGCCCACCGTGGCCCGGCACTCCGTCCGCACCATCCGCATCTCTCCGGAGGGGAGACGCAGCGTGGCGTAGTCGCCGTCCTTGGCCAAGAGCTGGACGCCGGTGCCCGCCGAGCGGGCCATCTGACCGCCGCGGCCCGGGGTCAACTCCACGTTGTGAACGATCGTGCCCGGGGGCATGTTGGCGAGCGGCAGACTGTTGCCGACGCGGATGTCGGCGTCGTCGCCCGACTGCACCGTGGCGCCCACGCGCAACCGCTGCGGCGCCAGGATGTAGCGCTTCTCGCCGTCGGCGTAGTGCAGCAGCGCGATGTAAGCCGACCGGTTGGGGTCGTACTCGATCTCGGCGACCCGGGCCGGGATCCCGTCCTTGCGCCGCTTGAAGTCGATCTTGCGGTACAGGCGCTTCGCGCCACCGCCTCGATGCCGAGCAGTCTTTCGACCATTGGCGTTTCGACCGCCTGACTTCTTCAGTCCTTCGGTCAAAGACTTCTCGGGATTGGACCTAGTGACCTCGGCGAAATCGGGATATGAGACGAATCGCCGTCCCGGCGAGGTGGGCTTTGGCTTGCGGATCGGCATCGTTTACTCGGGCGCCTCGAACGCTTGGAAGATCGGGATGCTGTCGCCCTCGCGCACCTGCACGATGGCCTTCTTCCACTGCCGGGTGCGTCCGGCGGTCTGGCCGCGGCGCTTGGGCTTGGACTTGACCGAGGCGGTGCGCACTTCCACCACCCTGACGTCGAACAGCTGCTCGATCGCCTGGCGGATCTGGGTCTTATGGGCCTTGTCGGCGACCCGGAACGTGTACTTGCCGGCCTCGGCGAGCACGAACGACTTCTCGGACACGACCGGCCGGATGACGACCTGGCTGGGCTCCATCAGGCAGCCTCCTGAGTGTCGGCTTCGCCGGCGCCGCCGGCCCGGGCCACGATCTCCGAAAGCGCGGACTCAGAGACCAACAGCGACGCGGCGCCGATCACGTCCGCCACCCCGGCGTCGGTCGCCGGCATCACGTCGACCCGGCGCAGATTGCGAAACGACAGTCCCGCCTCGGCCTCGGCCGCCGACAGGAGCACGAGCACCGATCCCCGCCGAGCCGACTCGCGCCCACCCGCATCCCTAGCCGACTCGCGCCCACCCGGGTCCCAGTCCGCCAGCAGGTCGGCCGCCTGCCGGGTCGACGGACCGTCGAACACAGCGGCATCGAACACGGCAAGCGAACCGCGCTCGGCGTGGACCGAGAGCGCCGAGCGCAGCGCGGCCCGGCGCGCCTTCTTGTTGACCTTGCCGATGTAGTGGCGCGGAGCCGGGCCGAACACGGTCCCGCCGCCGGTCCACACCGGAGAGCGCGAGGACCCGGCGCGAGCCCGTCCGGTGCCCTTCTGACGCCACGGCTTGGCGCCGCCGCCGGAGACCTGGCCGCGGGTCTTGGTCGACGCGGTGCCCTGACGGCGGGCGTTGAGCTCGGCGCGGACCGTCTCGTGGACCAGCGCCATGTTGAACGGGGCCTCGAATGCGGTGCCGTCCAACGTCGCGGTGCCGCCGCCGAGCCGGGGGGCGGTTCTAGGCATCAGAGCGGACCTCCACCGTCGAGCCGGTCGGACCCGGGACGGCGCCTCGCACCAGCAGCAGGTTGCGTCCGGGGAGGATCTCCACGACGGTCAGACCGCGTTGGGTGATGCGGCCGCCGCCCATGCGCCCGGGTCCGCGGATGCCCTTGTGGACGCGGCTGGGCGTCGCCGAGGCGCCGATCGAACCCGGCGCGCGAACGTTGTGGGAGCCGTGCGACTTGGGCCCGCTGGAGAAGTTGTGGCGCTTGATCGTGCCGGCGAAGCCCTTGCCCTTGGACTTGCCGGAGACCTTGACCTGGTCACCGACCTCGAACGCGTCGACGGTCACGGTCTCGCCGACCAGCAGCTCGCCGGCCTCGTCACGGAACTCGGCCAGATGACGGTGGGCCGAGGCGTCGGCCTTCTTGAGATGGCCAAGCTGCGCCCTGGTCAGCACCTTTTCCTTACAGGCGCCGAAGGCGAGCTGGACGGCCTCGTACCCGTCACGCTCCACCGTCCGGATCGCCGTCACCGGACACGGACCGGCCTCGAGCACGGTGACGCGCTCGACGCGTCCGTCGTCGAGGAACCGTTGGGTCATGCCGAGCTTCCGGGCGAGGATCGCGGTCATCGGATCAAGAGGCCAGGCGGATCTCGATATCGACGCCGGCGGGCAGGTGATCGAGGCGCTGGAGCGAGTCGACCGTCTTCGGAGTCGGCTGATGGATGTCGATCAGCCGCTTGTGGGTGCGGATCTCGAAGTGCTCGCGGGAGTCCTTGTCCTTGAATGGGGACCGGATCACGCAGTACACGTTCTTCTCCGTCGGCAGGGGCACGGGTCCGGAGACGGTCGCGCCCGTGCGCGTCGCCGTCTCGACGATCTCCTTCGCCGCCGTCTCGATCGCCGTGTGGTCGTAGGACTTCAGGCGAATGCGGATCTTGTTTTGAGCGATGGTTGCCACGGACTTCTCTGGGCGCTTTCGTTCTTTCTCAGTGTTGAGGGCGGGCTCCGGGTCTGGCGCCCGCCCTTGAAAATTCGTATCGGTCGTAAAAAAAGGCGGCGGGGCCGTCAGGCCCACGCCGCCTCACAACAACTACTGAATGACTTCGGTTACGACCCCGGAGCCGACCGTGCGGCCGCCCTCCCGGATCGCAAACCGCAGACCCTGGTCCATTGCGATCGGCTGGATCAGCTCGATCTCCATCTGGACGTTGTCGCCCGGCATGACCATCTCCGTACCCTCGGGCAGGTTGGCCACTCCGGTGACGTCGGTCGTGCGGAAGTAGAACTGCGGCCGATAACCGGTGAAGAACGGGGTGTGACGCCCGCCCTCCTCCTTCTTGAGGACGTAGACCTCGGCCTTGAACTTGGTGTGGGGCGTGATCGAGCCGGGCTTGCACAAAACCTGTCCGCGCTCGATGTCCTCGCGCTTGGTACCGCGCAGCAGGCAGCCGGCGTTGTCGCCGGCCTGACCCTGATCGAGATTCTTCTTGAACATCTCGACCCCGGTCACGACGGTCGTCGTCGTCGGCTTGATGCCGACGATCTCGACCTGCTCACCGGTCTTGATGATCCCGCTCTCGATGCGGCCGGTGGCGACCGTGCCGCGGCCGGTGATCGAGAACACGTCCTCCACCGGCATCAGGAACGGCTTGTCCAGGTCGCGCACCGGCTCGGGGATATAGGTGTCCAGCGCCTCAGCGAGCTCGAGGATCCTGCCCTCGTTCTCCTCGTCGCCCTCCAGCGCCTTGAGCGCGGAGCCGACAACGAACGGGATGTCGTCACCGGGGAACTCGTATTCGGACAGCAGATCACGGATCTCGACCTCGACGAGCTCGAGGAGCTCGGGGTCATCGACCATGTCTGCCTTGTTCAGGAACACGACGATGTAGGGCACGCCGACCTGACGAGCGAGCAGGATGTGCTCGCGCGTTTGTGGCATAGCGCCGTCGGCAGCCGAGACCACCAGGATCGCCCCGTCCATCTGGGCAGCGCCGGTGATCATGTTCTTGACGTAGTCAGCGTGACCGGGGCAGTCCACGTGGGCGTAGTGCCGATTAGCGGTCTCGTACTCGACGTGTGAGGTCGCGATCGTGATGCCGCGTGCCTTCTCCTCGGGGGCGTTGTCGATCGAGTCGAACGACCGCACCTCGGTGCCATCGCCGAACTTGTCGTGGAGCACCTTGGTGATGGCCGCGGTCAGCGTCGTCTTGCCATGGTCGATGTGACCGATGGTGCCGACGTTGACATGGGGCTTGTCGCGCTCAAACTTGGCCTTCGCCACTTTGGTGTTGCTCCTTCTTCTTTCTGAGTGTTTTGCTCGTCCTGAAGGACGAACCTGTTCAGGATATAAGTTTTCTGTCCGCCGCTGCTGCTATGGGCAGCCGCTCAATTCAGCTTAGGCGGCTTGCTGCTCTCCCCCGACCACCTTCTCGGCGATGTTGGGAGGGACTTCGTCGTAGCGATCGAACTGCATCGTGTAGGTGGCTCGACCCTGGGTGTTGGACCGCACGTCGGTCGCATAACCGAACATCTCGGCGAGCGGGACGTGGGCGGTGATGACCTGCGCGTTCCCGCGCTGCTCCATCCCGTTGATCTGGCCCCGCCGCCGGTTGAGGTCGCCGATGACATCGCCCATGAACTCCTCCGGGGTGACGACCTCGACCGCGAACACGGGCTCGAGCAGAACCGGCTTGGCCCGCTGAACAGCGGACTTGAGCGCCAGCGAACCCGCGACGCGGAAGGCGATCTCTGAGGAATCGGTGTCGTGGTACTTGCCGTCGGTCAGCGTGACCCTGACGTCAACCAGCGGATAGCCGGCCCGCGGCCCGTTGTCCATCGCGTCCTCCACGCCCTTCTCGACGGCGGGGATGAACTCCGTCGGGACCGAGCCGCCCTTGACCTTGTTGACGAAGTCAAAGCCCTCGCCGGGCGCCGGCTCGACGTTGATGTAGACGATGCCGTACTGGCCCGAGCCGCCGGTCTGGCGTACGAAGCGGCCCTCGACGCGCTCGGCGGTGCCGCGAATCGTCTCGCGATAGGACACCTGCGGGCGACCGACGTTGGCCTGCACCTTGAACTCGCGCAGCATGCGGTCGACCAGCACCTCGAGGTGCAGCTCGCCCATCCCGGAGATCTCGGTCTGCCCGGTTTCCTCGTTGGTCTGCACCTGGAAGGTCGGGTCCTCCTCGGCCAGGCGGCCGAGCGCCACCGACATCTTCTCCTGGTCGGCCTTGGTCCGGGGCTCGATCGCGACCTTGATCACCGGCTCGGGGAAGTCGATCATCTCCAGCTTGATCGGCCGGTCGGGCGCGGCCAGGGTGTCCCCGGTCGCCACCTGCTTGATGCCGACGGCGGCGGCGATGTCGCCGGCGTGAACCTCGGGCAGCTCCTCGCGTTCGTTGGCGTGCATCATCAGGATGCGGCCGATGCGCTCGGTGCGCCCGCTGCTCACGTTGAGCACGCGTGACCCTGCGGCGAGCTTGCCCGAATAGACGCGGAAGTAGGTGAGCTTGCCCACGTAGGGGTCGGCCATGATCTTGAACGCCAGCGCCGAGAACGGCTCGTCGTCGGATGCCTCCCGGTGGGCGGGGACACCGCCGTTCCCCGACGCCTTATCGGGCTCCAGGCCCTCCACCGCCGGCACGTCGAGCGGGCTCGGCAGGTAGTCGATAACGGCGTCGAGCAGCGGCTGCACGCCCTTGTTCTTGAAGCTTGAGCCGCACAGGACGGGCGTGAGCGCCGTAGCCAGGGTGGCGGCGCGGATCGAAGCTTTCAGGCGGGCGGCGGGGATCTCCTGATCCTCGAGGATCATCTCCAGCAGCTCGTCGTCGTACTTGGAGACCTCCTCGAGCAGATGCTCGCGGGCCTGGGCGGCACGCTCCGCCTGATCGGCGGGGATGTCGATGACCTCTTGCTCCTTGCCGAGCTCGTCCTTGTAGATGATGGCCACGTTCTCGACCAGGTCGATGATCCCGGCGAACTCGGACTCGGCGCCGATCGGCAGCTGGATCGGGATCGGATGAGCGCCGAGGCGGTCGACCATCGTCTGCACACCGCGCGCGAAGTCAGCGCCGATGCGGTCCATCTTGTTGATGTAGGCGATCCGCGGGACGCGGTACTTGTCGGCCTGGCGCCAGACGGTCTCGGACTGCGGCTCCACGCCGGCGACGGAGTCGAACAGGGCGATCGCGCCGTCGAGCACGCGCAGCGAGCGCTCCACCTCGACGGTGAAGTCCACGTGGCCGGGGGTGTCGATGATGTTGATCCGGTGGCCGTTCCACTCGGCGGTGGTGGCGGCCGACGTGATCGTGATCCCGCGCTCCTGCTCCTGCTCCATCCAGTCCATCACGGCCGCGCCCTCGTGGACCTCACCCATCTTGTAGGTGCGGCCGGTGTAGTAGAGGATGCGCTCGGTCGTCGTCGTCTTACCGGCGTCGATGTGCGCCATGATTCCGATGTTGCGAGTCTTCTCGAGCGTGAACGTACGTGGCATGGATCCAGGGGGTTCGGTGTGCGGGCAAAGTTCCGGCTGCGGTCATGAAAAAGGGCCCAGTGGGCCCGGTCACGACGCGGCTGTCGATTGCGGGCGGGTGTTTAGTGAGTCGGCGTCTCCATTTTGTGGATCCTCCGCGCCCGGGCACGAGCGCAGATGAATTCGTCCCGACCTGAGGCGGACTCCGAATATAGCAGAGCTCGACCCCTCTCCCGAGGAGGTTTGGGGGGTGCGCGGGCCGCGCGGGAAGGCCCGTCAGCAGGGCGATCCCGGGTCCACGCCGGCGCCGTGGCGGCGGCCGGAATGGCCGGCGCCGGGCTGCTCGTGATCGCCGAGTTCACGCCGCTGTTCTCGGTCCGTGCGGACGGCCCGGGCAACGTGCTGATAACGGTCCAGACCGGATCGCACCACGCTCACGCGCTGATCGGAGTGGCGCTGCTCGCCGCCCTGCTCGCCATGGCGTGGTACAGGTCGCCGGGGCGGCCCGCGATGATGGCGATCGGGGTCATGGGGGCGGTGGCGCTGGTGATCGCGATTGCGCACGACTGGCCCGGCGCCCACGCGGCCGGCCTGGTCCGCACCCCCGGCGGGGCCTACGTCAGCGCCAGCTCGCGCGCCGGCGCCGGGTTGTACCTGGAGACGCTTGGCGGGATCGTCCTGCTGATCGCTGGCGCCGCCGGCCTGCTCCTGGCGCCGGGGCTGCGGCGGCGCCGATCCCCTGCCCGGCGCGACTCCGTCCCCCGTACTCCGGGCGATCTCCCCCCGGAACGGTCCGCTTCCTGACCACCGGTTGCCGCAAATGGTTTAGCAACACCAGGGCGGATACATTTATGTCAACGCGAGGGTTGTCCCACCGCAGCCCCCGGTCCCGTGCGGTGGGCAGCCCTTGCGTTTCTTCTTTGAGCGACCGAGGACTCGGGTCGCGTCGGGCGCCGTCGTCCGCCGCGGCGGCCACTCACTAGCGGGAGAACCCAGACCAACCGTGCTCAGCTGGCGAACGAGTGGTCCGCTGCGCCCGAATACCGGGCCGATTCGACCACGCGTGCCGAGCCAGCCAACGATTGGTCCGCTGCGCCCGAATGGCGGGGCGATTCGACCACGCGTGCCGAGCCGGCCAGCGATTGGTTCGCTACGCCCACCCAGGCCTCGAACCGGCCCGCCGCCGCACGAGGCGGCTTGGACCGCGAACGCATGATGCAGGTGCAGAGCGTGGTCGGCTGCAGGTTTGCCGCGGTCAGGCGGCGGCCACCTCGACGGCGGGTGTGGCTACCAGCGGTAATGCGCGAAGGCCTTGTTGGCCTGCGCCATGCGGTAGATGTCGTCCTTGCGCTTGAACGCGTTGCCCTGCTGCTGGGCGGCGTCCTGGAGCTCGTTGGCCAGCCGCTGGGCCATCGTCTTCTCGCGCCGGGCCCGGGCGAACTGGACCAGCCAGCGCACCGCCAGGGTCCGGGCGCGCCGGGAGGGCACCTCCACCGGCACCTGATAGGTGGCGCCGCCGACGCGCCGGGGGCGAACCTCCAGTACCGGGGTCAGCGCCCGGATCCCGGCCTCGAGCTGCTCGACGGCGTTCTTGCCGCTGCGCTCGCCGATGATGGCCAGGGCGTCGTAGACGATCTTCTCGGCGACGGACTTCTTGCCGTCCAGCATCACTTTGTTGATGACCTGCTGGACGAGACGATTGCGATAGACCGGATCGGCGTCGATCGGCCGGACCTGGGCGGCGGCGCGGCGGGGCAAGCTACTTGGCCTTCACGCCGTACTGGGAGCGCGCCTTCTTGCGGTCGCTGACGCCGGCGGCATCCAGCGTGCCCCGGATAACCTTATAGCGGTAGCCCGGCAGATCCTTGACGCGGCCGCCGCGGACGAGCACGACCGAGTGCTCCTGCAGGTTGTGGCCCTCGCCGGGGATGTAAGCGTTGACCTCCATCCCGTTGGTCAGCCGGACCCGCGCCACCTTGCGCAGGGCCGAGTTGGGCTTCTTCGGGGTGGTCGTGAACACGCGCGTGCACACGCCGCGTCGTTGCGGCGCGGCGACCTTGGTCTTGCGGCCCTTGCCGGACTTCAGGCCCGGCGTGGTGACCTTCTTCTTCGGCGTCGTGCGCCCTTTACGGATCAGCTGGCTGGTAGTCGGCATGCGGCCCGAGAGGCTAGCAGGGGCGCTTGCTACCGCGCGGCGGCCGCGAACAGCTCGCTCAGCGACAGCGTCAGCCCCAGCGACGGGGCCACGAGCTCGCCCTGCCAGACCTCGGCGACCTCGCTATAGCGGCCGTCCTCGGCCGTCGAGTGGATCATCGCGCACCGGCGGTCCAGGTCGATCACCCAGTACGCCGACACCCCGGCGCGAGCGTACACCGGCGGTTTCTGGACGAGGTCCCGCTGCTGAGAGGACACGGCGACCTCGATTATCAGCTCGGCCGTCGCCGGGTGGTTTGGTTGCGGGGCGGTGAGCGGGATCACCGCCAGATCGGGCTCGGGCTCAGAGGCGGCGAGCGTCAGCGGAGCGGCGATCCTGACCTCGAAGCGCGCCGGATCGACCGCCGTGATCAGCCACCGGTTCAGCCACGTAATGGCTTTCTCGTGGGCGCGGGTCTTCGGGCTCATGTCGAGCAGCAGGCCGTCGATCAGCTCGATCCGCGCGTCCTCGTCGAAGACGCCGGCGTCCACCAGCCGGCGGTATTCCTCGGGCGAGATGCGATGCAGCTCCTCGACGGCCATCGCGTGCGATGTTAGGCGGACACCCCCGCCAAGGGTTAGACGGGCACCCCCGCCAGGGCGACGTCGACGTCGACGTGCTTGACCCCGACGGCGTCGGCCACCGGCGCGTAGGTGACCTCGCCGCCGGCGACGTTGACGCCGAGCTTGAGGCCCGGGTTGTCGACCACCGCGCCGTGCATTCCCGCCGAGGCGAGGTGCAGTACGTAGGGCATGGTGGCGTTGGTCAGCGCGTAGGTGGAGGTGACCGGCACCGCGCCGGGCATATTGGCCACGCAGTAGTGGGTGATGCCGTCGACCTCGTACGTGGGATCGGTGTGGGTGGTGGGGTGCGAGGTCTCGAAGCAACCGCCCTGGTCGATCGAGACATCGACCAGCACCGCATGACGCTTCATCAGCCCCAGCTGGCCGCGGGTGATGACGTGGGGAGCGCGGGCCCCGTGGACGAGCACTGCGCCGATCACGAGATCGATCTGGGGCAGGCGCTCCTCGATCGACAGCGTCGTGGCAAAGCAGGTGTCGGCCCGGCCGCCAAAGGCGATGTCGAGCTCACGCAGCCGGTCGATGTTGCGGTCATAGACGTAGACCGTGGCCTCCATCCCGACCGCGATGAACGCCGCGTTCATGCCGACGACGCCCCCGCCGATGACCATCACGTTGGCTGCGGCCACGCCGGGCACGCCGCCAAGCAGGATGCCGCGGCCGCCGAGCGGCTTCTCCAGCATGAATGCGCCCGCCTGGGTAGCGATCTTGCCGGCGACCTCGGACATCGGCGCCAGCAGTGGCAGCCGCCCGCGGGCGTCCTCGACCGTCTCGTAGGCAATGCAGGTGGCCCCGGACTCCATCAGCCCGCGGGTCAGCTCCTCATCGGCGGCGAGGTGCAGGTAGGTGAACAGGACGTGGTGCTCGCGCAGGCGGCCGATCTCGACCGGTTGGGGCTCCTTGACCTTGACGATCATGGTCGCCTCGCCGAACACGGCGTCGGCGTCGGGCAGGATCGTCGCCCCCTGGGCGGCGTAGGCGTCGTCGGAGATGGCGGAGCCTTCGCCGGCGCCGCTCTGGACGAACACCTGGTGGCCGGCGTCGGCCAGCTCGCGGACGCCGGCGGGCGTCAGCGCGACCCGGTACTCATCGGTCTTGACCTCGCTGGGGACCCCGACCTTCATGCCACCAGCTCCCGCCCGCGCAGGGCCAGCCAGAACTCGATCCGATCGCGTGCGCTGGACAGGCTGCGCCCGGTCAGCTCCTCGACCCGCCGGATCCGGTAGCGCAGCGTGTGCCGGTGGCAGTACAGCCGCTTGGCGGCTCGCTCCCACTGGCCGTTCTCCTCAATGAACGCTTCAAGCGAACGCATCAGTTCACCTCCGTAGTGTCCCTCGCTGGCCTCTATCGGCCCGAGGATCGAGTCACAGAACAGCCGCAGCGCCTCGTCCTCCTGCAGCGACAGCAGCAGTTGGAAGGAGCCGAGGTCCTTGTAGGTCGCCACCCGGGGGGCGGCGGTGGCGGTAGAGCTTCCATTCTCGCCGGGTGGGGCGACGCCCAGCGTGATCGCTTCGACGGCACAGCGAGCCTCGTGAAAGGTGCGGCGGGCGTCGCCGCCGGCGACCGGCCGGCCGACCCCCAACCGAGAGCCGGCGCCGAGGCTGTCCGCCAGGCGCCGAGCCACCCGGTCGGCGAGCCCGAACAGGTCCGCCTCGCCGACGCCGGGCACCAGGCCGGCGGTCAGGGACTCAGTCGAGGCGACCAGCCCCGGCGCAGCCTCCTCGCGCAGTGCCTGGGACAGCGCATCCTCGACCGCGGACGACGATCCACGGGCGCCGTTGACCCGCGGGACCACCAGGGCGGCCACCCGCTCCCCCAGGCCGAACGGCGCCAGTCGCCGGGCCAGGTCGGCGCCGCTCAGTTCACCGCCGACGAGCGCGGCGAGCACGTCGCCGGCCAGCCGGCGCTCGGTGTCGCCGGCGACGCGCCCGCGGAGCAGCTCGAGCGCGACGATCGTGACCGCCTGGTGCAGGGTGAGGCGATCGAAGTCAGACAGCGGGCCGCCATCCTTGATCCCCACCAGCCATGCCTCCGGGATCCGCTCGGCGCCGGACGCGCCATTCGGGGCGGTGCCTGCGCTGTCGGCAGCGACCGGCAGCGCCAGCGACCGGTCGGCGAGTCCGGCGGCCGACGGAAGAAAGGCCCGGGCCATCCGCCGGCGCTCGTACAGCTCGGCCTGGAGCGCCGCCACCTCGTCGGCCTGGACGGTGCGACGGAAGGCGCGCTGCGCCAGCGGCTCTCCGCGGGCGTCGAACACGAGCACGGCGGCCCCGATCAGCGTCGACAACGTGCCGGCGAGCGCCTCGAGTCCGCGCTCGGAGAGGACGACGTGCTCCAGCCGCTCGTGCGCGGCCAGCGCCCGACGCAGCACGGCGTACTGCTCGTTGACGAGCTGCGTGAACGCCGCTTCAGTGACCGCGATGAACGGCACGTCATAAGGCACCTCGAACACCGGAAACTCGCGATCGGCCGCCGTTTGCACGAGCGCCGGCGGGACCGCCGGGTGAGTGAAGCCGACGCCGAAGCCCAGCCCGGCGAGCTGGTGATCGGCCAGCCGGGTGAGGAACTCACGCTGCTGCTCGGCGGTCTGCAGGGCCATCCCGGTGGTCAGCAGCACCTCGCCGCCGGACAGCCACGGCGTCGGATCGGGCAGCTCGGAGATGTGCACCCACCGCACCGGCGCCTGCACCGCCTCCTCCCCGGTGAGGAGGCGGACGTCGAGGTCACCGAGCAGTTCGCCTACGGTGAGCATCTGCCCGGCGGAGGCTGTCGTTCAGCCGTCGCCTCGGCCCGGCGCGAGGTCGCCATGCCCGGGACTGATCGACCCGGGCCGACTCCGCATCCGCTCCCCCGCCTCGGTCAGCACCGGGCGCAGGACGGCTTCGATCTCGGCGAACTGCTGGGGGCCGGCGATCAGCGGCGGCGAGAGCTGGACCACCGGATCGCCGCGGTCATCGGCGCGGCAGATCAGGCCGCGGCGATACAGCTCTCCGGACAAAAAGCCCCGCAGCAGCGTCTCTGACTCCTCGTCTGACCACTGTTCGTCGGTGTCCTGGTCCTTGACGAGCTCGATCGCGTGGAAGTACCCGGTGCCGCGGACATCGCCGACGATCGGGATGTCGCGCAGCGAATCGAGCATCTCGCGGAACTCGCCCTCGTGGGCGCGGACGTTATCGATGACGCCTTCGTGCTCCATCACGTCGAGGTTGGCGAGCGCGATCGCGGAGCACACCGGATGACCGGCGAACGTGAACCCGTGGAGGAAGCTCTCGGTCCCTCTCATGAACGGCTCGGCCACGCGATCCGACGCGATTACCGCGCCCATTGGGGCGTAGGCGCTGGTCAGGCCCTTGGCGGTGGTGATCAGATCAGGGACATAGTCGTAGCGCTGGGCGCCGAACCACTCGCCGAGGCGGCCCCAGGCACAGATCACCTCGTCGGAGATCAGGAGCACGTTGTAGCGGTCGCAGATCTCGCGGACACGCTGCCAGTAGCCTTCGGGCGGGGTGAAGCATCCGCCGGCGTTCTGGACTGGCTCCATGATGACCGCGGCCACCGTTTCCGGACCCTCGAACTCGATTCGGGTGGCGACCGCGTCGGCCAGATCGGCGGCGGTGAGGCCGTGGGGCATCCGGAACGTGTTGGTGTTGGGAACGTGGCAGCCGCCCGGCGTGAGCGGCTCGAAGGGCTCGCGCAAACTGGTGATGCCGGTCGCCGACAGGGCTCCCAGGCTGGTGCCGTGGTAAGCGATGTCGCGGGCGATCACCTTGGTCTTGTTCGGGTGACCGGTGAGCTTGTGGTACTGGCGCGCGAGCTTGAGCGCGGACTCCACCGCCTCCGAGCCGCCGCTGGTGAAGAAAACGCGGTTCAGATCGCCGGGCGCGAGGTCGGCGATCCGGGCCGCCAGCTCGATCGACCGCGGATGGGCGAACGTCCAGTTGGTGTAGAAGCCGAGCTCCTTGGCCTGATCGGCGCCCGCTTGGACGACGTCCGCGCGACCATGGCCGATGTTGACGCAGAACAGGGCGGATAGGCCGTCGAGATACCGGTTGCCGTGCTCGTCGTAGACGTAGCAGCCGTCGCCCCGGGCGATGATCGGGATCTCCTGATCTTCGTAGGCGCCCATGCGGCTGAAGTGCATCCAGAGATGGCGGCGCGCCAGCTCCTGCAGGGTGCCGCGCTCGGTCCCGACTGCCTCCTGGGTACTGGCCATGAAATCTCCTCCAAGATCGCTTAGTCCGCTTTGTACAAAGCTATCGGCTGGCGATTGGGAGCGCAATTGGCCATCTCGTCACATGCGAAGCGCGTCTGTGGGCCGAGAGGGCGCACGGGTCGGCGCCGCTGGCCCTGCCGGTCAGGAGCCGGTGGCGACCGGCCGGGCGGGGTCGCTGATCCACTCGCTCCAGGATCCGGGGTACAGGGCGGCAGACACCCCCGCCAGCTCCAGGGCCAGCACCCCATGGGCGGCGCTCACTCCGGACCCGCAGTAGACCCCGACCTCGGTGCCGGAACCGACCCCGAGCTCCGCGAACCCCCGGCGCAAGGTCTCCGGGTCGGCGAACGCGCCGGTGGACGGGTTCAGATTGAGCGCCATCGGCCGGTTGCGGGCGCCGGGGATGTGCCCGGCGACGGGATCGATGGGCTCGGTCTCGCCACGAAAGCGCTCCGAGGCCCGAGCGTCGAGCAGCACGCCGCGCCGGGCGAGGGCGGCGGCGCCGGCGGCGTCGAGCACCGGCATCTGACCGGGGTGGGGCTGAAAGCTTCCGGGTTTGACCGGAGGCGCCTCGGCAGTGAGCTCGGCCCCGGCGGCAGTCCAGGCGGTCAGGCCGCCGTCGAGCAGGCTCACCTCCGGGTGACCGAAGTAGCGCAGCACCCACCAGGCGCGAGCGGCGGCCATCCCGGTGGCGCCGTCGTAGACGACGACTGGCCGGTCGCCGGCGACCCCGGCGGCTCGCAGGCGACGCCCGAGCCGGTCCGCGGCGGGCAGTGGATGGCGACCGCGGATGCCCGGTGGCGCGGCGAGATCATGGTCGAGGTCGACGAAGGCGGCCCCGGGGATGTGGCCGCGCGCGTAGGCGTCGGGCTGAGCGCCGGTGGCCAGCTCCCAGCGGACGTCGAGCAGCGTCGGCGGGTCGGGCTGGCGCAGGCAGAGCTGGAGAGCGGCGGCCGAGATCAGCGGCGAGGGCACCGGAGGGCTGCGCTCAGCCCGCGACGACGGGAACGGGTGCGCTTTCGGCGCCGGCGGCTTTGCCATCGCGTGCCGCCCTTGAGTGTTCCTGACTGTCACGCGAGGAGATCAGCAAGGCGGCGAGGATCGCTCCGACGACGGCGAAGCCGGCGCCGACGAGGAACGCGCGGTCAAATCCCTTGGTCAGTGCCACCGCGGTGCTGTGGACGCCGGCGTGGAACAGGCTTTGGGTACGGCTGTTGGCCACGGTCGCGAGGATCGCGAGCCCGAGCGCGCCTCCGACCTGCTGGGAGGTGTTGATCAGCCCGGAGGCGAGCCCCGCCTCGTGCGGCTTGGTTGCGGTGACAGCTGCGATTGTCACGGGCACAAACGCAAACCCGAGTCCGACGGCGGCGAGCAGTGATGGGCCGAGGACATCGGCGGCGAACGAACCACCCGACCCCGGCACTTGTGAGAACCACAGCAGGCCGCCGGCGATCAGCAGCATGCCCGCGATCAACGGCGGCTTGAAGCCGACGCGGGTGACCAGCTGGGAGGCGATTCCGGCGGACAGGATGATCCCGACCGCGAGTGGCAGGTAGGAGATCCCCGTCTTGATCGGCGAGTAGTGCAGACACGTTTTGGAGGTAGAGCGAGATGAAGAAGAACATTGAGAACAGCGACATGCCGATCAGCAGCCCGACGATGTTGGCGCCCCTCAGGGTCCGCAGGCGAAAGATCGAGAACGGCATCAGCGGGTGGCGCGAGCGTCGTTCGATCACCAGGAACGCGATCAGCAGGAGCGCGGCCCCGGCGAGCCGCAGGAGCGTGGCCGTCGATCCCCAGCCGGAGTTGACCGTGTCGACGACGGCGTACACGAGCAACGACAGGCCGGCGGTAACCGTGACCGCGCCGGGCAGATCAAACGTCGTCGTTCCGTCCTCAGCACGGCTCTCGACGAGCGTCCGCGGGGCCAGCAGCGCCGCGACGATCCCGATCGGGACGTTGACGAACAGCACCCAGCGCCAGCTCAGGCCGCTGGTCAGGATCCCGCCGAGCAGTACGCCGGCCGCGCCGCCGGCGCCGGCGACGGCGCCCCAGATGCCGAGCGCGCGGTTGCGCTCGGCGCCCTCGGCGAACGTGACCGTGATGATCGACAGCGCTGCCGGTGAGACGATCGCCGCACCCAGGCCTTGCACCGCGCGGGCAGCGATCAACCATCCCTCGGACTGGGCGATCCCACCGGCGAACGAAGCGAGCGAGAACACCACCAAGCCGAGCATGAACATGCGCCGACGCCCGAGAAGATCAGCCATCCGTCCCCCAAGCAGGAGAAACCCGCCGAAGGTGAGCACGTAGGCGTTGACGACCCAGGACAGGTCAGCGCGCGCGAAGTGCAGGTGGGAGCCGATCGACGGCAACGCGACGTTGACAATCGACGCGTCGATGACGATCACGAACTGGGTCATCGCCAGCAGCACGAGCGCGATGTTCTTGGCGCGGGGCGTGTACAGCGGTGGCGACTGGGGTTGGCTGAGCGATGTCATTGGAAGCTGACCTCCGGTTCCGTTTGTCTCACCGACTATAGTGAACTAGGATTCCGGTTGTCAAGCGACCCGGGGTGAAAAGACTGTGACGGAGCTATTCAGCGAGACCGAGCACGCCGGCGAGACCGACCACGCCAGCGAGACCGACCACGCCAGCGAGACCGACCACGCCAGCGAGACCGACCACGCCAGCGAGACCGACCACGCCAGCGAGAGCGAGCGTCCGCTCCGGGCCGACGCGCGCCGCAACCGCGAGCGCATCCTGCAAGCTGCCCGCGATGTGTTCGCCAAATACGGCATTGAGGCTCAGATCGACGACGTAGCCAGCCGCGCCGGCGTTGGCGTCGGCACCGTCTACCGCCACTTCCCGACCAAAGAGGCGCTGATGGTAGAGCTCGTACGCCAGAGGTTCCGGGCGTTCGCCGGCGGCGCCCGCAAAGCGCTACAGCGCGACGGAGAGCCATTCGCCCTGTTCGCCGACATGCTGCGCGGCAACGCGGATGAGCTGGCGCGCGACGCCGGGATGCAGCAGGTGCTCACCGGTGCCGGAGAGCACATCTGGGCCCAGGCGCAAACCGAGGTGAGCGAACTGAACGCGCTCACCGCGGAGCTGATCGCCCGCGCCCAGCACGCCGGGACGATGCGCCCAGATGTGCGCGCCACCGACATCGGGATGCTGATGTGCGGCCTGTGCGCCACGATGACCCAAAGCCGCGCCGGCTTTGATTGGCGCCGGCACCTGGAGCTGGGGATCGACACGCTTCGGGCGCGGTAAGCCCTCGATCAGGGATCGGGCGTCGTCGCTGCGACGCTGGTCGACAGGTCAGCGAGGACCGCCACCACCTCGCGCCAGGGCCCGCGCACGGGAACCGCTCAGGCGGCGAGCGCCGGCCGCACCGTCCGCGTCGGCGCCGGCATCAGCCAGGCGGCGAGCAGCACCAGGGCGAAGGCCACCAGCTCGACGGCGAACATCACCGGGTGCCCGGACAGCGGGTCCCCGAACACGAGGATCCCGCCGACGATCCCGGAGACGTTGGCGGCGGTGCCGGTGACCGCGATCACCGGTACGGCATCGCCGTCCTGCAGCCCCTTGGCCGAGGCGTAGAACGCGGCGACCGAGGCGGCGAGGCAGACGATCAGCCACGGGCTGAACAGCCCGAGCGGGCCGTGCGCGCCGATGATTCCTGAGATCGCCTTGATCGCCAGATCCGAGACGCCGAACAGGATTCCGGCGGCGGCCCCGAGCATGAAACCGTGGTGCTGGGCGGGAGCGCCGATCCGCGGCCCCATGATCAGCAGCGCGCCCGCGACCAGCAGGCCGGCCTCGAAGCCGATCATCCCGGGCTGCGAGAAGCGAGAGTGGGCGCCGTGGACGGCCGGCAGACTGAAGCCGAGCAACAGCAGGCCCGCCGCCGTCAGGAACAGCCCGGTCCATTGGCGGCGGGTGATCGTCAGCCCGAAGCTGCGTTCGGCCATCACCGCCAGCAGGACGACGCCGCCCGCCAACACTGCCTGCACCAGCGACAGCGGCGCCACCGACATGGCGGCCACGTGGAAGATCCACGCTCCGGAGGCGATAGCCATCCCGATCGAGAACAGCTTGGAGGAGAACAGTTGCTTGGCGGTACGCAGCGGGTGGCGGATGTCGACCGCCGGCGCCGCGCAAGCTCCCCGGTGTTTGAACAGGAAGCCGATGTTGGTCGCCAGCGCGCAGGCGAGCGCCAGCGTGATGCCTAAGGCTTGGGTCATGAAGTCGTGGTGGGCTGGATCGGGTTGCGAGGCCTACCTTGGCCTCATGCCTATGTCGCGGTGCCCCGCGGCTCTGCTCGGGCACCGCTTCCGGCTGTCGACCACACTGTGGCGACACGCGAAGCCCGGTCCAGCCTCACCGCGCAAACGCTGGCGGGGCAACCTTAAGCCCAGGTATGTGACGACTATGGCCCACCCATTGCTGCTGATCGACATCGACGGCGTCATCTCGCTGTTCGGATTCGACGCCGCCCGGCCGCCCGTCGGGCGGCTCGAGCTGGTGGATGGGGTCCCGCACTTCCTCTCGGCAACCGCAGCGCAGCTGCTGGAAGGCCTGTCGCGGCAGTTCGAGCTGGTGTGGTGCAGCGGCTGGGAGGAGAAGGCCGATCAGTACCTTCCGCTGGCCCTGGGGCTGCCGGCCGGCCTGCACCATCTCACCTTCGCCGATGTCGAAGGCCCCGTGGGGCGCCACTGGAAGCTGGCGGCGATCGACGGCTACGCCGGCTCGGACCGCGCCGTGGCCTGGATCGATGACGGGTTCGATGACAGCTGCCACGCCTGGGCGGCGGCTCGTCCGGGACCGACGCTGCTGGTGGCCACCGACCCGGCGATCGGGATCACCGGCGAGCACGCGCGGCGGCTGCGGGACTGGGCGTCCGGCCTGGCCCGCCACTGACGATGTCATGAAAACGCGCCGTGGCGCCCGGCGCCGGACCGGAAGCGATCCAGCCCCGCCTGCGCCTCGCGCAGCGATCGCCGGCCGTGGGCGAGCTCGTTGGCCAGCGCCTCCGTCTCCGCCAACCCAGCCTGCTCGAGCAGCGACTGGCGATCCTCGCGCAGGCACGTCTGCGGAAACCGCGCCAGCTCAGCCGCCAGCGCCCGCGCGGCGGCCAGGCTCTCGCCGGGTCCGACGAGGCGGTTGACCAGGCCGATCCGCTCGGCTTCCTGCGCCCCGACTCCGCGGCCGGTGAGGATCATGTCCATCGCCCGGCTGAGGCCGATCAGCCGCGGCAGGCGGACCGTGCCGCCATCGATCAGCGGCACCCCCCAACGGCGGCAGAACACTCCGAGGACCGCGTCGGGCTCGGCGATCCGCAGATCGCACCACAGCGCCAGCTCGAGCCCGCCCGCCACTGCATGCCCGGCGATGGCGGCGATCACCGGCTTGGACAGCCGCATCCGGGTGGGGCCCATCGGCCCGTCGCCGGTGTCGGAGACGACGTTGCCGGATGGTGTGCCGATTGCCTGAAGGTCAGCGCCGGCACAGAACACGCCGCCCTCGCCGTGCAGGACGGCGACCGCGGCCTCCGCGTCGGCGTCGAACTCCCGGAACGCGTTGGCCAGGGCGGCCGCCGCGGGACCGTCGACCGCGTTTCGCCGGTCCGGGCGCGACAGCAGCACGGTGGTCACCGGGCCGTCGCGCCGGGACCGCACCGCCGGGTCTACGGAGGTCATGCCGCCCCAGCGGGGGTAACGCCGCCACCCCGGGGGGTCATGCGGCCCCCACCGCCCGGGCGACGAACACGCGCAGGGCGGCGGCGATCTCCTCGGCGTCGGGGCCGGCGGTGAGCGGCGACAGCGGACCGACCAGCGCCTCGCCACACCCGCCGACCAGCGCCGCCGCGGTGAGCGCGACGTTCTGCGGGGGAAGCTCGCCGGCGGCGATGCCACGGGTCATCTCGGCGGCGATCAACTCGGCGTAACGCGCCCGGTAGGCGATCCGCTCGGCGTCGACGCGGGGATCCACCGGTTCGGCGATCAGCGCCCACGCCAGCCGGGGGTTGCGCAGCGCCCGGCGGGCGAACGTGGCGAGCACGGTCTGCAGCCGGGCCGCGGCCGGAGCGCAAGGGGGCAGCGCGTCCGCCGCGGCGCGCAGGGCGTGCTCCTCGCCCTCCCCCACCGAGCGGAACACCTCCACGAACAGATCCTCCTTGGACGCGAAGTGGCGGTACAGGGTACCGGCGGCAACCCCGGCGAGGTCGGCGATCGCCACCACCGAGGCGGCGCCGTATCCGCCTTCCTCGATCAGCTGCCGGGCCGCGGCCAGTAGGCGCTCGCGGGTGCCAAAGGCGACCGTGCCCACGCGTCAACCCCGGACGCGGACCGCTTGCAGGGTCGTCGGGCTCATACCGGCACCGCGCGCGCGATGATCGTCCCTGCGTCGATCCCCGACGGCAGCGTGCCGTACACCCGCCCGCGCTGATCGCCGAGGCGCCCGGCGCAGAACGCGTCGGCGACCGCGGACGGCGCGTGGCGGACCAGCAGCGAGGCCTGGAGGGCGAGGGCCAGATCCTCCACCAGACGCCGGGCCTCGAACTGGCTGTCATAGAGCCGCTGCTGCGCATCGTCGCCGGCACTGCCGGCGAAGCTGGCGCGGATGCGCTCGCGCAGTCGGCGGAGATGCCCGTCCAGTCGCGGCTCGGCGCCGGCCGCGAGCTCGCACTCGGCGAGGAAGGCGGGCAGCCCGTCGGGCTCGCGCACGATCGCGCGCAACACGTCGAGCGCGGCGACGTTGCCCGAGCCCTCCCAGATCGAGTTCAGCGGCGCGTCGCGATACAGCAGCGGCATGCCCGAGTCCTCGACGAAGCCGTTGCCGCCCAGGCACTCCAGCGCTTCGGCGGCGTGCCCCGGCGACCGCTTGGTGACCCAGTACTTGCCGACGGCGGTGGCGAAGCGGCGAAACGCCCCATCCCCGATCTCGTCGTAGCTGGCAGCCACCCGCATGGCCAGCGCGGTGGCCGCCTCTGACTCGATCGCCAGATCGGCGAGCACATTGCGCATCGCCGGCTGCTCGGAGAGGAGCGCTCCGAAAGCCGACCGGTGGCGGGCGTGGTGAATCGCCTCCAGCGTCCCGCGACGCAATCCCGCCGTCGACCCCAGCAGGCAATCCAGACGGGTGTGGTTGACCATCCGGATGATCGCCGGCACGCCTCTCCCCTCCTCGCCGATCAGCCGGCCGGCAGCGCCGCGGAACTCGACCTCGCAAGAGGGCAGCGAACGCGTGCCGAGCTTGTCCTTGAGCCGCTGGAGCTCCATCCCGGGCCCGCGCCGGACGAGAAAGCAGGAGAGTCCCGCGGGCGCCTGGGCGAGGACCAGGAACACGTCGCACGGCGGGTAGGAGCAGAACCACTTGTGGCCATGGATCTCGTAGTCGCCGTCGCCAACGGGCGTTGCCCGGGTGATGTTGGCGCGCACATCCGACCCGCCCTGGCGCTCGGTCATCGCCATCCCGGCCAGCGCGCCTCGCTCGTAATCGGGCGCGGTCAGCCGTGGCTCCCATTCGGCGGCCAGCTCGGGGGCCCCGTCGCGCAGGGTGGGCACCGCCGCGTAGGTCATCGACACCGGGCACATGACGCCGGCGTTGGCGTTGCTCCACAGCGTGAACAGCGTCGCGCGGACCACATGCGCCCCCGCTTGCGGCGCCCGCCAGGGAAGGCTGTGGATGGAGCGCTCTACCGCGCCGCGCAGTAGCCAGTGCCAGGAGGGATCGAGCTCCACCGCGTCGATCCGGTTCCCGTACCGGTCGTGGGTGATCAGCTGGGGCTGGTTGCGCTCGGCGCGGCGCCCGTGCTCGCGCGCCTCGACGCTGCCGGCGATCGCTCCCGCCTCGTGCGCCAGGTCGGCCCCCCAGCCGCCACTCTCGCGCTCCAGCGCCTCGCGCAGCGCCAGATCGAGCTCGAACAGGTTCGCCGGCGCCAGCGGCGGGACTTGATTGAGCACCTCCCGGGCAGGATCGGTGACGCCGACCGTGACCATTGCCGTCCCTACGCGGCGGCGCCGTCTGTCGCCATCGTCCGTTCGGCGACCCGGTCGGTGGCGTCGTGGGTGCCGGCCAGCAGCCGCCGGGACAGCTCGGCGCGCCGAAAGAACAGCGGCGCGTCGTGCTCCCAGGTGGCGCCGATCCCGCCGTGGACGTTGATCATCGAGCGCGCGGCGAAGTCCAGGGCGCCCCCCGCAGCGCTGCGGGCGGCGCTGGCGGCGAGCGTGAACTCCTCGGGCCGGTCCTCGCGGGCCCAGCCCGCGTAGTACTGCAGCCCGCGCGCGTTCTCCAGCCGGCGCAGCACCTCGGTGAGCTCGTGCTTGATCGACTGGTAGGAGCCGATCGCCCGGCCGAACGTGAACCGCTCCTTGGCGTAGGCGACGCTCACGTCCAGGCAGGTCTGAACCGCTCCGATCGACTCGGCGGCGATCAGGGCGTGGGCCAGGTACCAGGCGTCCGCCAGCACGCCGCAGTCGACTCCCAAGCGGCGTCCGCGAGCGTCCGCGAAGGTCACGTGGGCCAGCGAGCGGGTGGCGTCGTAGCGGACCACGCTCTCCACTTCGACACCGCCGGATCCGGCGTCAACCGCGGCCGCCACCGGCTGTCCATCGGCATCGACGCCGACCGCGATCAGCAGGTCGGCGCCGGGCGCGTCCGGCACGAACGCGATCGTCCCATTGAGCGTGACCGTCCCGCCCTCCACGCTGCACCGGGGAGCGCTCGCGCGGGCAAAGCCGGCGCGCGGCTCCACGGTCCACCGGGGCTCGAGCTCGCTGGGCGGCCGCGCCGGCACATAGGCGGGTCGTTGCTCGCCGGCGGCCACGGCCTCCAGGGACGCATCACCGGCGGCATCGAGGATCGCGGTGGCGGGGAGCAGCCCGAGCAGCGGAATGCTGGCCAGCACCCTTCCACATTCCTCGGCCACCAGCAAAGCGTCGAAACCGCCGAGTCCCGCCCCGCCGTGCTGCTCGGAGACCAGCAAGCCAGGCCAGCCGGCCTCGACCGCCAGCGGCCACAGGTCCGGCAGCGCTCCGGGGTCCTCGAGCGCCGCCCGCGCCGCCTCCAGCGTGGGGATCCGGGCCAGCGACCCGCGAGCCGCCTCACGCAGGAGGATCTGCTCGTCGGAGAGTGCGAAGTTCATCGCGTCACCGTCTGCTTCTCCATCGCCCGCAGCTCGCTGAACGGGACGCCTTTGTCCAGCCGCGGCTCGGGCGGCAAGCCCAGCACCCGCTCCCCGATCGTGTTACGCAGCACCTGCTCGGTGCCGCCCGCGGACTTGAGGCCCGGCAGAAACGAGATCAGGTAGCTCCATTCGCTGTCGGCGTCCAGAGCATCGGGGCCGACCACGTCGGCGCCGAGATCCGTGGCGGCGATCGCCGCGTTGACCATCGTGACCTTCGCCAGGCCGGCCTCGGGACCTGGGATCTGCCCCCGTGAGAGCACGGTCAGCGCGCGATACCCGTTGAAGCGAACCGCCAGCAGCTCGGTGATGACCGCGCCGAGGCGGCGGCGCGCGTCGGCGTCGCGACGCGCCGCCGGGTCGGCCGCCATCGTCTCGGTCAGCCCTTGTGGTGAGCCGAAGTTCTCCGAGCCGAAGCCGATGGTGAGCCGCTCGTACATCAGGACGGTCAGGGCGGTGCCCCAGCCGTTGCCGACCCCGCCGACAACGGCGTCGGCATCGAGCTTCACGTCGTCGAAGAAGACCTCGTTGAACTCGGCCTCGCCCGAGATCTGACGCAGACCGCGGACGGTCACCCCGGAGCTGTCCATTGGCACGATGAACATCGTCAGCCCCTTGTGCTTGGGGATGTCCGGGTCGGTGCGCGCCAGCAGCAGCCCGAACGAGGCGAACTGGGCGTTGGTGGTCCACACCTTCTGGCCATTCAGCGTCCAGCTGTCGTCCTCGCCGCGCCGCGCCCGGGTCTGCACCGCTGCCAGGTCGGAGCCGGCGCTCGGCTCCGAGAACATCTGACACCACACCTCGTCGCCGTGGAGCATCGGCCCCAGGTACCGGCTCTTCTGCTCCTCGGACCCGTGGGCGATCAGGCACGGAGCGAGCATCCCGATGCCGATCACGTCGAGGATCCCGGGCACACCGGCGCGGGTGATCTCCTGGTTGACGGTGACCTGTTCGATCGGTCCCAGGCCCTGGCCCCCGAGCTCCGTCGGCCACGTGACCGCAGCCAGTCCGGCCTCGGCGAGCCGTCGCTGCCAGGCGCGCCGGGCGTCGGTGTAAGCCGAGTCCTCGTAGGAGCCCGACCGTGGCGGGGCCTGATGCTTGTTGGCCTCGAGCCAAGCGCGAGCCCGCGCTCGGTACTCCGCCTGCTCCGGGGTGTCGTTCAGGTCCACGCTGCTCTCCCTAACGGTTGGTATGAATCCGGATTCACATCATAAAGCGAGGTGAACGAAAGCAGTTCGGCAGTGCGCTGCCAGCGGCTGCGTTATATGTCCATGCGACTCAAAGGTGTTGCGGTGGTGCTTGGCACGGGTTCGTCCGGCGCAGGCGAAACGCCGGCGATGGACCGCATCGCCAACCGGGCGATCGCTTGCCACGCCGTGGAGAGCCTGGCGGCGGCGGGCGTCGATGACCTCGCGGTCGTCGCACCAGCGGCATCCGTCAACGAGGTCCGGGAATGCATCGAGCACGACCTCGCCGAGGGGATTGAACCGACATATCTGTCCCAGCCCACCAGGGTCGATCTGCCGGGAGCGCTGGCTGCCGCAGCGGATTTTGTGGGACAGGACCGTGCGGTGGTCTACCTCGCCGACGGGCTCCTCGGTCAGCCGCTGCATCAGGTCAGGACGCTGTTTGACGACGAGGTACCAGACATGCTGCTGCTACTGCATCGCAGCGACGACCCCCGGGACGGATTGGGTCCGGTGACACAACGCCTGCTCGGCTTCACGGAGCTGAACGCCCGCCGCACCTGCCTCGCCCTTGCCGGTGTATGCCTGTTTGGCCCCGGAGCGCTTGACCGCGCCGCCTCCGAGCTGAGCGACGATGTCGGCCTGCTGGAGATCGCGGAGTCCTTCGCCTCCCAGGGTCGCACGCTCGAGGCTACGGTGGTTCGCAGCTGGCGCCGTTACCGGGGCGATCCGCTCGATCTCTTGGAGCTCAATCGAATCGTGCTCGATCAGCAGACCCATCAGGGAGAAGCGGTGCATCCGGGCGACAACCGAATCGAGGGGCGGGTCATCATTGACGCCAGTGCCGAGGTCACGTCCAGCATCATCCTCGGCCCCTGCATCATTGGCCGCAACGCGCGCGTGCACAGCTCGTACGTCGGGCCCTATACCTCGATCGGCGCCGACGCAGACATCGAGGGCGCGGAGATCGTACGCTCAATCATCGCTGAGGGCGTGCGGATCAGCCATATCAGCGCTCGGATTGAAGGCAGCACGATCGGCCGGCGCGCGAGCATCTTCCGAGATTTCGGGCTCCCGCGGGCGATGCGGCTGCACGTCGGCGCGGACGTCGAGGTCGCGCTTCAGTGATCGTCGGGTTGGCGTGGGGCCGATGAGAGCCGCGACGCCCGCGCTTTTAGTGATCGTCGGGTTGGCGTGGCGCCGATGAGAGCCCCGACGCCCGCGCTTTAGTGATCCCCGCGCCCGGGGGAGCCTTCAGGTCTGAAGCCGCGCGGTGGGCGCGCACTCCGCGTCGATCAATTCACGACGCATCGCCTTCCGTGCGCGATGGTGCAAGCCGTGGACCGATGCCTCCGTCCGCCCCATCTGCTCGGCGATCTCACCGGGCGTCAGCCCCGCCAGGTGCCTTAGGACGATCACGTTGCGCTGCTCCTCCGGCAGGGCACCGAGCGCCTGCTCGAGGCCCCAACGGCGCTCGCGCCCCGCGTCGTCGGCCTCGCGCGAAGACTCGTAGACCTCCTCGCACGGGACGATGCGGCGCTGACGCAGATGGTCGAGCGCGGCGTTGCGGGCGACTCGCAGCAGCCACGAGGTGAACGGCACCTCCCGCGCCTTGTACTTGTGGATGACCGAGATGAGCTTGAGGAAGACGTGCTGGGTGATGTCCTCAGCCTCGTGCGGATCACGCACAAAGCTCAGCACGTATCCGTAGACGTTGTCCTTATATCGGATGTAGAGGTAACGGATCGCGTCCTGGTCGCCGGCCTGGGCGCGAGCCACGGCGTTTGCGACCTCGCGGCTACGGTCGTCCGGCTTGAGCGACGTATTTGCGCGAAAGCCGATCATCACAGCGTCGTCTGACGCCGTCACATGTGTTTCAGTGGCTGCGTGCTGCATATTTGTGGCTCGCAGGCCGTCGCGCCATGGCGCGGCGGGACTGCGGTGCCCACCCCCTTTGTTGTTGACGCTTCCGTCGTCAGCTATCGATTGCCCCAAAATCCGCCCAGGCGGGCGAACGACGCTTAAGTTACCAACATCGACCCATTGCTGCACCAGGGGGCCCCCCTAGTATTTGCCGAGAGCCCGATCCGAGCAGACGGACGCATCGCTCGTCGAAAACCGCAGCTGCCCGGAGTTCACCGGTTTGAGGCTGCCGTGCACCGAGTCCGCGTCCCGGCGCGGCGCCTGGCGGGCGCCCCCCTAGTATTTGCCGGACAGCGAGGTTCTGGGTTCAAGCTCCGAAGGTGTGCCTTTTGCCGGTTCCGGCCGTTCTCTGGAGGTATTTGTGCCGGCGCAGCAAACTGAGGTAGACACGCGCAGGCCATCCGCCGGGCCCAGTGGGCTCGTGGAACGCGGAGGTGAGCTCGGCCGGCTCCAGGAGGTGCTCGGGCGCGCCGGCGAGGGCACCGGAACGCTCACCTTCGTGGAATCCAAGGCAGGGACCGGGAGGTCACGACTGCTTGCCGTCGCCGCCCGAGCGGCGCAAGAGGCAGACGCCCGGGTTCTGCAGGCCTGCGGTCGCGACACGGAGCGGCGGTTTGGCTTCGGCGTCGCCTTGCAACTGTTCGAGGAGCTTTGGCTGGCAGCTGATGACGAGGAGCTTGCTCAGCTGTTCCGCGGGCCGGCGCAACCGGCGAACCGGCTCATCGCTGGCCCTCCGCGTGTTACCGAGGAGGAGCCGCCCGCGAGCACCTTCGCGATTATCCACGGACTCTCCTGGTCGGTTCGGAACATGACGCTCCCCACGGCGGGAGCGGTCAGGCCCCAGCCATTGGCCGTGGTCGTCGACGACGTTCATCATGCCGACGGCCCATCCCTGGCGTTTCTCGCTTACCTGGCCACGCGCATCAGCGACCTGCCCATCGCCCTGATCGTCGCCGCACGGACGGGCCAGCCGGCGCCCGATGCCGACGCGATGAGAGCGTTGCGCGCCACCGCCGACACGTTGCTGCACCCCGTCGAGCTCTCAAGCGTTGCGGCTGCGCGCATCGCTCAGGCCAGGTTCCCTGACGCCGACGCCGCGTTCTGCGAGGGCTGCGCCGAAATCAGCGGTGGCAATCCGTTCCTGCTGCACACGCTGCTGGAGGAGGTGCGCCACCTTCCCCCACAACTCGTCTCCCCCGCAGTTCCCACAGTGCCCGAGCATGTCCCGGAAGTGGTTGTGCAGTGGGTCAGATCACAGCTGGCGACGCTTCCGAGAGCCGCAAGCTCGGTCGCCTCCGCGGTGGCGGCGCTCACTGGTCCCACCGCCCTGCCACGCGTGGCGACCGTCGCGGGCCTCGGCCCGGACGAGACGGCGCGCGCCGCCGATGCGCTCGCGGTCATCGGCCTCCTGCGGCCCGGTGCTCCGCTCTCGTTCACCAATTCGATGGTCGGGCGCGCCGTGCTCCAGTCGATTCCCGGCTTGGAACGAGAGCTCCTCCAGCGCCGGGCGGATGGCGCCGAAACCCCGCTGGGACACCACCTCAGGTCTTGCCGACGTCGATGCCGGCGATTCCCCGCGGGGAGGCTCGGAGCGCCGTTGCAGCGCAGACCCCATCGCCCCCGGGAGAGCGGGTCAAGCTCGCGGACCTGGCAATCCAGGGCAGCCTGCGTGGCGAGCACCGCACTCGTGTCTCCAAGCTCGCAGAGCTGGCGTGGGGTGATGGAGCGGTTGCGCCGGCCGATGGCACCGATGCGCTGGTTGCGGCTGCAGTGGCGCAGGCGCTGCTGCAAGTCGACGAGCTAGAACGGGGTCTCGAGATCCTGGCCGACGGCGGCCAGCCGCCACCCGATGCAGATAGGAGCGCCGGGTTGGCCGGCGCGTGCTGGCGCTCGTGGATGCTCTACCACCGCGGGGAGGTCCTGGCGGCAATGACCGCGGCGCGTAACGCGCTCGACGCCCGGTCGGCGACCGCGGACGCGGCCCGGCACGGTCTTCACGCCGTCCTCGCCGCCTGCCTCGTCCAGCGCGGCGAGCTCGAGCCGGCAGCTGCCGCTCTGGAGGTGCTCGACACCCCCGAGGACATCCTCGAGCTGCATGTCCCGCTGCTGCTCGATATCCGGGCCCAACTGAGCCTCGCTCGCAGCCGGCCAGAGGGTGCCCTGGCGGACGCTCTCGAGGCCGGCCGGCGGGCGCAAGCGCTCCCCGGCTCCGCGCCGCCCGGTCTCGTCGCCTGGCGATCGACCGCGGCGCTTGCCCAGTTGGCATCAGACCAACCAGCCCGCGCCCGGGAGCTGGCCGAGGAGGAGCTCGAGATGGCCAGAAACGCCGGCGTCACACGCGCGACGCTGCGGGCTCTGCGCGTCCTGGGCCTCGCATCCACGGGGACCGCGCGCCTCGACCTCCTCGGGGAGGCGGTGGCACTAGGGGCACAAGCCCCCCCACGGCTGGAGTACCTTCACGCCCTCGTCGACCTCGGCGCCGCCACCCGGCGTGCCAATCGCCGGGCCGCGGCCCGGCAGCCGCTCACCACCGCCGTCGAGCTGGCCCGCGAGCTGGGGGTGGCCGCGATCGCGCACCGGGCACAGGAGGAGATCGCCGCTGGGGCCGGACGCCGGCGGCGACCCAGGGAAACCGGAACGCAAGCGCTGACGCCAAGCGAACGGCGAGTCGCGCTTCTGGCCGCCGAGGGGCGGACAACCCGCCAGATCGCGGGCGAGCTCTACGTCACGCCCAAGACCGTCGAGTTCCATCTCCGTCACATCTACCGCAAGCTGGGCGTTCCCTCGACCCGGGACGCACTGCCGGCCGTGTTCCAGGGCGACGATGCTCCGCGCACATCGATCTGACCCGCGCCCGCGCTCCGCTAGGGTCGCACCCATACTGGATCGCCGTGCCACCAGCGCCGATGAACCACCGGGATCCGATGAACGTACCGTGAGGGTGAACGTACCGTGAGCCTTGCCATCATCGACGCAACGACCGGAGACGCGGGCCCGGCGATCTCGGCGAGCCAGCCGTCCCGTTACGCGACGCCGATCGCCAACGAGCCCCTGATCGGACACGTGTTCAACGAGTTGGCGGCGAGCGGGATCGAGCAAGCCCTGATCGTCACCACGCCGCCGGTCCACCAAAATCTGGAGCAGCTGCTTGACGCCGGCACGACGCGCGGGATCGACGTCTCCTACCGTGACGTGGGTGAGAGGGAGGGGCGGATCACCCTCCTGGCGGAGGTGAAGGAGGCTCTGTCCCAGGGGCCGGTCCTGCTACATCCGGGCGATTGCCTGCTCGGCAGCCAACTCAACGCGATGTGGCAGCGATTTCGGGACGGCGACGTCGATTCCGTCCTACCGGCGCAGGCGTCGGTCGTTACCCCGCCGGGCCCTACGGGACCGAGGGCCAGCGACACCATCCTGCTGCTCGGGCCGGGGACCCGGCCACTGCTCGCGGACCTGCTCTCCCCCGCCGACGAGGGCGATGACCTGGTGGGGCGGCTGCTGCACAGTGGGTGTCGGTTGGCCGTGTGCGACGAGGGCGTACACTGGCGCTACGGCGACTCGACCGATGCGCTGCTGGCGGCCAACCGGATGATGCTGGACCAGTTGCCCGCGATGGCCGAGAACGATGGGTTCGGCGAGGACAACCAGATGCACGGCCGGATCTCGATCAGCCCCAGCGCCTTCGTCTCCAGCAGTGTCCTGTACGGACCGGTCTCGATCGGTGACCGTGCCGTCCTCGAGGACGCGGTCGTCGGCCCCTACACCGCTGTCGGATCCGGGGCGACCTTGAGCGGTACCGAGATCGACAATGCCATGGTCCTCCCCGGCGCCGAGATCCGCAACCTCGGCTACCGGATCCAGGCCAGCATCATCGGGGAGCGATCTCGTCTCGTGCGCAGCTTCGCCCTGCCAAAGGGCCTGCACCTGCGCTTGCCCCCAGACTCGTCGCTGACCCTGAGCTGAGCTCGTGCGCGACGATCGCAGCTGATGCCCGACGGCGCCCAGGCACTGATCCGCACGCTCGTCGACGCCGGCGTCGGGACGTGCTTCACGAACCCGGGCACCTCGGAGATCCACTTCGTCGCCGCGCTGGATTCGGTCCCGGAGATGCGGGCGGTCCTGACCCTGTTCGAGGGCGTCGCGACCGGGTCTGCCGATGGCTACGCGCGGATGGCGGACGCGCCGGCGGCGACCCTCCTGCACCTGGGTCCGGGGCTCGGCAACGGGCTCGCGAACCTCCACAATGCGCGCCGTGCCCAGGTCCCGGTGGTCAACATCGTCGGCGATCACGCGACGTACCACGTGCAGTACGACGTCCCGCTGCAGTCCGACATCGAGACGACTGCGCGCAACGTGTCGACGTGGGTGCGGACATCGAGGCGGACCGAAGAGCTCGCTCGCGACGCGGTGGAGGCGATCATCGCCGCTACTGGACCCCCGGGTCAGGTAGCGACGCTCATCGTGCCTGCCGACGTTTCCTGGCAGGAAGGCGCGCAAGCCGCAGCGCCACCCCAGCCAACTGCTCGCACCGCGGCCTCCGCGGAGGTCATCGAAACCGTCGCGAAGGCAATCCGGGGCAGCCGCCGCACCGGGATTCTCCTCGGTGGTAAGGCCCTGCGTGAGCGCGGACTCATCGCCGCCGCGCGGATCGCCGCCGCCACGGGGACAAAGCTGCTCGCCGAGATGCTTCCCGCCCGCCTGGAGCGCGGCGCCGGGTTGCCTGCCGTAGAGCGGCTCTTTTACTGGCCCGAGCTCGCCCGCACTCAGCTTGACGGGCTGGACCATCTGATCCTCGTCGACGCGAAACCACCCGTCTCGTTCTTCGGCTACCCCGGCAAGGAGAGCTCTCTGGTACCGGACGGTTGCGAGGTGCACGAGCTCTCGCCGCCGACGGTCGACGCGGTCGGGAGCCTGGAGGGGTTGGTAGAGGCGCTGAATGCTGCCGATGCCGAGCCCGCGCTGCAACCGTGCTCCAGGCCGCCCCGTCCCGATGGTCCGCTCACGGCGAGGAAAGTCTGCCAGGCGATCGGCGTGATCCTGCCTGAGGGCGCGATCGTCTCCGACGAAGCAATCTCGTCCGGAATGGCCCTGCCACCCAGCACGGTAGGGGCGCCTAAGCACGACTGGCTCACCCTGGCCGGGGGCGCGATCGGCCAGGGGCTGCCGGTAGCGGTGGGGGCGGCGATCGCGTGTCCGGATCGCTCGGTGATCGCCCTCGTGGCTGACGGCTCGGCTCTGTACACCATCCAGTCGCTCTGGACGATGGCTCGCGAACACCTCGACGTCACGATCGTGATCTTCAACAACCGCGCCTACGGGATCCTCAATACCGAGCTCGCTCGGATCGGGGCGCAGAACGCGGGTCCCGCAGCCGAGGCTCAGCTGGAACTAGGGGATCCCGACCTCGATTTCGTGCAGCTCGGCACCGGGCTCGGCGTCCCATCGCGGCGCGTCGACACCGGGGGACAGCTGATCGGCACCCTCAACCAGGCCATCGCCGATCCCGGCCCGCATCTAATCGAGGTTGTCATCCCCGCCGAGATTCCGCCCCCGGCAGTTATCGGCGATCTGTAGGTCCTGATCGCGCTCAGGACGCGAGCGAGAGGGCAGCGTGAGCGCTGTCCGCCGTGTGCGCGTCCGCTCGCATCACGCTCAGGCCGTGCTCGATCCCTTGGGCAATCAGCTCGAAGTGCTCGGGCCCGGCGGTGAGCGGCGGGGAGACGGCGATCGAGGAGCCGCCGGGGCGTACCAGTACTCCGGCCGCGCGGATGGCCCTCGCCAAAGTCGCAATGACGCGGGGTTCCCGGTCACAAACCTCGGGGGTCAGGTCGACGGCGGCCATCGTTCCTACGCCACCTCTGACCTCTGAGACGAATTCGTGCCCAGCAAGCGGCGCGAGCGCGTCGAGCAGCGCCCGCTCCTGCTCGCGTCCACGCTCGAGCAGGCCGTCGCGCTCGAGCAGGGCGATGTTCGCGAGCGCAGCGGCGCAGCACGTGGGGTGGCCGGCGTAGGTGGCGCCGTGCCTGAAGATCGGTCCCCCCGGCTCACTCCAGAACGGCTCGGCGACCCGCTCGGAGACCATCACGCCGCCGAGCGGGAGATAGCCGCTGGTCACGCCCTTGGCGAACACGATCATCGCCGGCTCGACGTTCCAGCGCTCGACCCCGAACCAAGTGCCGAGGCGACCGAACGCGCAGATCACCGCATCCACCACGAGCAGGACTCCGGTTCGCTCGCATAGCTCGGCGACGCCCTCCATGTACCCGGGGGCCGGTGGGTATACGCCACCGGCGCCGATCACCGGCTCCACGAACACCGCGGCCACTCGCTCCGGGCCGACGCGGGCGAATGTCTGCTCCATCTCGTCCAACGAGTCGTGGCGCACCTGGATCGTCTCGACAAGCGATCCGAAGCCGTGGCGGTTGCTGGGGATGCCGCCCAGCGAGGTTCCGAATCCGTGCGTGCCGTGATAGCCGGCGGTGCGGCTGACCAGCAGTGTGCGATCAGCCTCGCCAACCTCGCACCAGTACCGGCGGGCCAGCTTCGCGGCGGTGTCGATTCCGTCGCTGCCGCCGGAGCCGAAGAAGACCTTCGCCGGCATCGGCGCCCGCTCGGCGAGGGCCTCCGCGAGCTCCAGCACCGGGCGGTTAGCGAGGTCAAAAAACGCCGAGTAAGCACCGAGGTGCTCCATCTGGGCGGCTACGGCGGCACGGATCTCGGGTCTGCCGTGGCCGACGTTCGCGTACCACAGGCCGGCGGTCGCGTCCAGGTATCGCTTCCCGTCCGCGTCCCATACCCAGACGTCCTCTGCCCGCTCCATCACGAGCTCGGAATGACGGACCGAGCCCATGTCCGCGTACGGATGCCAAAACCGTGTCTCTGTACTCATTTTCAATGAACGCGCGGCCGCGCCGTCCACTTTCGCGACTCCGGATGTGAGCGGCTGCACGCGTCGGCGTTCCACAACCCACGACATCTTTCCACAACCCACGACATTTGCCTGGCCGCGAAAGGACGAGGACGGGCTGCCCGTTGAGTGGGCATGTGCGGAATTGCCGGTTGCGTGGTCGGGCATGGGGCGCGGCCCGACCAGGATCGCCTGGGGGCGATGCGCGATGCGCTCACTCATCGCGGGCCGGACGATTGGGGCATCGAGGTGGTCGACAACGTCGGCCTCGTCCATACCCGCTTGTCGATCGTCGACCTCAGCGAGCGCGGACATCAGCCGATGGTTCATCCTGACGGAAACTGGTGGATCGCCTATAACGGGGAGATCTACAACCATCGCACCCTGCGTCGGGAGCTCGAGCTCGACGGCGCGCAGTTCGCGGGCGACAGTGACACCGAGACGCTTCTGTGGGCGCTGCAGCGATGGGGACAGCCGATGGTTTCGCGGCTGAGCGGTCAGTTCGCGTTCGCCGCACTGGACCGGCGCGGCGGGCGCCTGTTGCTGTGCCGTGATCGGTTCGGGATCAAGCCTCTGTACCTGGCCCACTTCGCCGGTGCAGTGTGGTGGGCCAGCGACCCAGCCGCGCTGATCGCAGCCGGTGCGCCCGCCGAACCACTCGACACAGCGTGGGAGGACCTCTCGAACGGGTCGTACCTCGGCGGTGAGGGAACACTGGTTAAGGGGATCACGCGGCTTGCGCCGGGGTCCTGGATGTCGATCTCGCTGGACGACGCGGCGGCCGAAACTTCGCGCTGGCATTCCCCCGCCAGCGATGTCGATCCGGCGCGCGCTGCGCGTCTGGCGCGCCGGTCGCGTTCGCAGCTTGTCGCTGAGCTCGAGAGCACTCTTCGCGACGCCGTGCACAGGACGCTTCTCGCCGACACGACGGTCGGAACGCTGTGCTCGGGTGGGATCGATTCAAGCCTGATCACCGCCTTGGCGGTGGAGCAGATGCCCGATATGGTGGCGTTCGGGGCGAGCTTTGCGGGAGACGGCAGGTTGGACGAAGGGCTCGCTGCCCGACGGGTCGCTGATGCGCTCGGCATCCAGCTCGAGCTGGTCGAGGTAACCCCCGCCAGCTGGAGACGCGCGTTTGTGCCGGCGACGGTGCATCATGGCGTTCCAATCGCGAACGCGAGCGCAGTCACCGTCGCCCAGCTCGCTGAGCGCGCTCAACAATGTGGGGTGAAGGTGCTCCTGACCGGCGAGGGCGCGGACGAGCTGTTCGGCGGATACGGCAAGCTCCATGCCGCCTCGTTGGCTGCCTTCCTCCCGTGGTATGAACGCGTCGTCCACGCGGCCGAGCCGGCGCTCTGCAGTGACCCGAAGAGTGCGCTGAATCCGCTGACCGTGCTCCGAGCAACGCGTGATCTCGTGCGCGTGGCAATTGGGCCGCCGCCCGCTTCGTCCTGGCTACCGGTAAAGACCCAGGGCACCAACCACGGGCCAACTTCTGAGTCGATGATGGCTTATGCCCATCACCCCGGCGAGCGGGGCGAGCTGGAGGCGGAGCTTCTCAGCCAGCTCGACTACTCGCTGTGCTGGCTGCTGAACCGAATGGACAAGAACGTCATGCAGACCTCCGTGGAGGCTCGGGTTCCGTTCCTGGAGCCCGCGGTGGTCGACTTGGTGTTGAACCTCCCGCTCGAAGCGCGGGTGGGGCCGTGGTCCAAGGGCATTCTGCGTGACGTCGCTCGTAAAGTGCTGCCCTTCTCGATCGCCCATCGACCCAAGATCTACGGGATGGCCTTCGATGCCCGGACGTGGATCGAGGAGGCGGCGGACCCCAGCTTCTTGACCGACGGCATCCTCAGAGACACGCTGCGAATCCCACAGGACGAGTTCAAGGACGTGATCGCGGCCGGGAATCACGTGGTCAGAGTTCGGCTCTGGTCAGCAGAGGTCTGGTGCCGGTCGATGCTCGCCGGAAACTCGATCCAGGAGATCGAGCAGGAACTGTGGCTCGAAGAGCCCGGATCCGAGCAGCGGCACATCGCCAGCAACGGCGTAACCGCCATTGCCGCATAGCGGCGGTAACCGCCATCACCGCATAGCCGTCGCCAGATGACCGACAGGATGCTCACCGGTCTGATGATGGATGACTTCCAGCTGTCGCTGAGGACGCTCGTCGAGCGAGCCGAGCAACTCAGCCCGACTCGCCCGGTGGTGTCTCGTCGCCCCGACGGCTCGCTTGATCGGACCACGATCGGTGACTGTGCGACGCGGGCCCGGCGGCTGGCGGGAGCACTGGCCGCGCTTGGTATTGGCGACGGCGACCGCGTCGCGACCCTGCTCTACAACCAGACAGAGCACCTCGAGCTCTACTTCGCGGTGCCGCTCATGGGAGCGGTTATCCACACGCTCAACCCGCGCCTGCACCCGGACGAGCTCAGTTATATCGCCTCCCATGCCGGGGACCGCGTGATCGTCGTGGACGAGTCCCTGCGCGACGTCCTGCACTCGGTCGATTGGGAGTTCGAGCACGTGATCGTCGTCTCGCACTCCGGCCCGGTCCCAGGCGACTCAATCGACTACGAGTCGCTGATCGCCTCGGCGCCACCGATCAGCTGGCCGACGGTGGGCGAGCGCCGAGCCGCAGCGATGTGCTACACGTCCGGCACCACGGGCCGTCCCAAGGGGGTGGTGTACTCGCACCGAGCGCTCGTCCTGCACTCGCTGGTGGCGGCGCTTCCGGACGTGCATGGCATATGCGCGCGCGATGTGATCCTACCGGCGGTCCCGATGTTCCACGTCAATGCGTGGGGGATTCCCTTCACCGCCGCCCTGGCCGGCGCGGCGCTGGTGCTACCCGGCCCTCGGCTCGACCCGGTGAGCATCCTCGACCTCCTGGCAAGCGAGCGGGTGACATTCACCGCTGGGGTGCCGACGGTCTGGATGTCGGTCTTGGATGCGCTCGACGCCGAGCCCGGCAGATGGGACCTCCAAGCGCTCCAGCGGCTGATCCTCGGCGGCGCCGCGGCGCCGACCAGGCTGCTCGAAGGCTTCGAGCGCCATGGCCTCAGGGTGATTCAGGGGTGGGGAATGACCGAGACGTCGCCGGTCGGCACCCTGTGCCTGCTGCCCAGCGAGCTCGACGCCGCTTCGTCGGCAGAGCAGTACGACTACCGCGCGCGACAAGGCGTGGCCGTACCGTTCGTCGAACTGCGGGCGAGGGCCGAGGACGGCGAGCTAATTGCCTGGGACGACCGAGCGATGGGAGAGCTCGAGGTCCGCGGGCCGTGGGTCGCCGCGGGCTACCACGGCGCAGTCGGCGCCGACAGTTTCACCGACGACGGCTGGTTTCGCACCGGGGACATCGTGCGGATCGACCGCCGCGGTTGCATACGGATCTGCGATCGCTCCAAGGACCTCGTCAAGTCCGGCGGCGAATGGATCTCATCGGTCGACCTCGAGAATACGTTGATGGCCCACCGCGCCGTGGCCGAGGCGGCCGTGATCGCGGTTCCCGACGAGCGCTGGGGCGAGCGACCGCTGGCCGCGGTCGTCCTCCGCGATGGGATGCCAACGAGCCCTGAAGAGCTACGCGAGCACCTGATCGGCGGGTTCGCCAAATGGCAGCTTCCTGAGCGCATCGAGTTCATCGAGGCGATCCCGCGAACCGCGACGGGCAAGTTCAAGAAGAGTGAACTCAGGCGGCGGTTTCTCGGAGCTGCGGCATAGGCCGGCGCGACGGGCTCGGCAAAGGCCGGCGCGACGGGTGATCCCGTCCCGTCGATCAGGCGTCGAGGGCTACGCCGCCAGGCGCTCGCCGACGGAGGCGTTCGCGAGCAGCTCGGTCATGCAGGCGCCCAGGTCCTCGAATGCGCGCATCCGGCTGCGAGGCGACGGGATGTACGCCGTGAAGTGACGGACGCCTTCGGTCAGCACCCCGAAGATCGAGATGCCCAGCTGAGGCCGCCCCTCGATGTCGATCGGATGAGAGTCCGGTGTCAGGTCAACGCTGCCAACCGCGACCTCGCCGTAGCGGAGCTGGCTCACCCTGCCACTGTTGTAGAGCTGATTCAGCAACTGAGAGGCTGAGCCGGCGATGCGCGGCTCCTGAAGATGGCCCCGGATCATGACGTCGACGTCTTCGACGTGGGGCTGCTCGAACGCCGTTGAGGAGATTCGCGTTCGCGCCACTCCCAGGTCGGTCCCGTCGACACAGAGCCCCCGAGCCGGCCCCGGACCATATGGGGCCCGGACCACTCCGGCGTCCATCAGCGCCAGCATCTGCCGGGAGCGCAGCGCGGGCGGGCCGGCCACCAGGCGGTGGATCCGGCTGCAGATATCGGCGTTGAAGTCCAGGTAGGAGTCGAGCGAGAGTCCGCCCAGCTCGACCACCGAACGCATCGGGTCGCGGTAGATCCGGAACACCTCGGCGGCCGACTTGACGGGGCTGGCGCCACCCGGAACCTCCGCCTCGCGGAGATCGTCGGCCAGCGTCTGATAGACGAACCGCTCATAGTCGTCGCTGGACTGGTAGCTCGGCTGGTGGCCGAAGAACAGCGCCTCGGCATCGAAGTGACCAAAGCGGGAGGCGAGGCGCGCCAGTTCGTCCTGGAAGCGAGCCTCGCGCCACGCCGCACGCAATTGCTCGCGCACGGCGGCGCCGGACTCGCGCGTGCCGTGCTGCTGAAAGGCCACCTGCGCGTAGTAGCGCGCGTACATCTCGGCGAACAGCAGAGGGAGCAGTTCCGTCCGTACGTCGACAGCCCGCTTGTGGGGGCTCGATCGGCCGCTCAACGCACCCAGGGCCTCGGGGGTGCAGATGATCGGTTTGTAGACGGTGCTGCGGTCCACGCCCGTGACGGACTTGGCGGTGAACGGCAGGCCGCTCCGGCAGTACAGCTGGAGCGCCGGCTCCCGGCCGCTGGACCGGTAGCTCAGTCCGCCGCCATTCTCGACGAACTCGCCGCCGCGACCAACCGTCAGCGCCGTCACGACGTCGAGCGCGACCAATCCCATCCCTGATACGGCGACCTTTGCACCGGCCGGAATCGTGTCCACGTACCGCATAACCGGGTACGCGTTGAGGTCCTGGCCATCATCGACATTCTGGTTCGCGGTATGCCCGGAGGTGACCACTACATGATCGACGACGACCGAGCTGCCGTTCGCCAGGTGCACCTCCTCGCATCCGTCGCGCCTGGCCACCACGTCGACGGCCGAGCTCGGATGATGGACGACGTGGACGCCCGGCGGGGCGCCGGCCAGAAGCGCGCGATAGAACCACTGGAGGTACTCGCCCATCAGCCGGCGAGGCAGGAAGTGGTGGGGCTCGATCGGGCGCCCCGTCGAATCGATCACGCACCGATCGCCGACCCACCGGTAGCCCGTCGTGACGGCCCAGTCGTACAGGCCGACGCCGTAGCAGGGCTGGTCCGGCTCCGTCTCGAATGGGTACAAAGACAGTTCTCCGCAGGCATTGTTGAGGAGCAGGTAGTCGGGCTGCGCCGTATCGTAGACGCCCGATCCTGGAACTCCCGGCTCGATTACGTGAACCGCAACGTCAACGGCCGGTCGCAGCTCCTGGCGCGCGATCGTGATCACACGTTCGAGCGCGCAGACCCCCCACGGTCCCAGTCCGACAATCGCTATACGTAACAAACCGGTGCCCCTTGCGGAATCGGATGAACTCAGCAACCCATTGCTGTGGACTGAACGTGGCGCAGCCCCAGAATCTTCCGCCGATGGGAGGATTGGCCCCATCGCTCTCTTAATCCGAAAGAAATGGCGAGTGGCGGGCGTTACAACAAGTGATGCGCGGAAAACAGCCGATAACCGTCGCCCTGGTCAACAACATGCCGGATTCGGCGTTCGTCGATACCGAGATCCAGTTCCGGACGGCGGCCTTCGCCGCCGACACGGCCAACATCAAGTTCGAGCTCTACACGATCAAGGAGATCCCGCGTTCGGAGACGACCGCGGCGGTGATCGAGTCGCGCTACCGCGGGCTCGACGAGCTGTGGACGCGGCCACCTGATGCCCTGATCGTCACCGGGACCGAGCCCACGCAGCGTCAGATGCGCTTCGAGCCCTACTGGCCATACGTCGCTCGGTTGCTGGAGTGGGCGGCCGAGCACGTGCGGACGACGCTGCTCTCGTGCCTGGCCTCACATGCCAGCATCCTGCTGTTCGACGGCATCGATCGCGTGCCGCGCCCGATCAAGTGCCATGGCGTGTTCGACGGCGTCGTTGAGCACTCATTCGATCCGCTGGCGGCCGGCCTCCCCGACGTGGTCCCGGTGCCGCACTCGCGATTGAACGACGTGCCGGCGTCGGCGCTCGTCAATGCCGGCTACCGCATCGTCGTCGGATCCGGCTCCTCGCGAGCTGGCTGGTCAGTGGCGGCGCGGGAGCACGGGGCGTCGTCGTTCGTTCTGTGCCAGGGCCATCCCGAGTACGGAACGCTCAGCCTGCTGCGCGAGTACCGCCGCGACGTGCGTCGTGCATTGTTTGGCCGCGGCGCGGTACCGTATCCTCACCTGCCCGACCGGTATCTTAACCCGGATGCGGTGGAGAAATTGAGCGCTTTCGCGACCCGAGCCCAGCGGCCAGGGGCAGACCCGCGTGAGCTGTGGGTGAGCTTCCCCTACGACGAGGTGGCACCGACCGTCCAGAACACGTGGGCTCCCGCGTCGGCGCTCCTCTATCTCAACTGGTTGCGTCTGGCGAGCGCCGCATTGCCGCTCGCGGCCTGACGCACCCATGCGTGACGAGACTCTGGCCATCCATGGCGGCTACACGCCCGACTCCGCTCGCTCCGTGGCGGTTCCGATTCATCAGACGGTCGCCCACGAGTTCACCGACGCCGACCAGGCGGGAGCGATCATGGACCTCGAGACGCCGGGGTTCCACTACAACCGGATCAACAATCCGACGGTGGATGTGCTCGAGCAGCGCCTCGCGTCGCTGGAGGGCGGCGTGGCGGCGATGGCCGTCAGCTCGGGCATGGCCGCCGTCAGCATGTCACTCCTGAACCTGCTGAGCGCAGGCGATAACTTCATATCGGTCCCCCAGCTCTACGGGGCCACCTACACCTACTTCGCACACGTGCTTCCCCGGCTGGGGATCGAGGTCCGCTTCGCGCCCGACGACAGCGCCGAGTCGATCGGCGCTCTGATCGACGGCCGCACCAAAGCCGTCTTTTGCGAGACGGTCGGCAACCCGGCCGGCAATGTCATCGACCTCGCCGCGGTCGCGGACATCGTCCACGAGCACGGGGTGCCGCTGATCGCCGACAACACCGTGGCCACGCCGCTCCTGCTCAAGCCGTTCCGTCACGGAGCCGACGTCGTGATCCATTCCCTGACCAAGTTCATCGGCGGCCACGGGACGACGCTGGGCGGCATCGTCATCGACGCCGGCAGGTTCCCGTGGAATGAGCAGCCGGAAAGGTTTGCTTGCCTGGTGAAGCCAGAGCCGGCGTTCCACGGCGTGCAGTACGCGACGCAGTTCTCCGACGCCGCCTACATCACTCGCTGCCGCACCGTCGGGTTGCGCAACACCGGAGCGTCGCTGTCGCCGTTCAATGCGTTCCTCCACCTCCAGGGCCTCGAGACGCTGGCCGTGCGCCTGCCGCGACACGAGGCCAACACCCGGGCGGTGGCCTCCTACCTTGCCACCGACCCTCGGGTCTCCTGGGTGAGCTTCCTCGGGTTTGCGGACAACCGGTACTACGAGCTGGCCCGCCGGTACCTCGGGGAGCGCGTCCCCTCGATCATGACCTTCGGGGTCCGCGGCGGGCACGACGCGGGCATCACCGTCTTCAACCAGGTCAAGCTGTTCAAGCGGCTGCTGAACATGGGAGATGCCAAGTCGCTGATCACCCACCCGGCATCCACGACCCACCGCCAGCTCACTCCCCAGGACCTGGAACTGGCTGGGATAACCCCTGACATGGTGCGGCTCTCGATCGGACTCGAGCACCCCGACGACCTGATCGAAGACCTCGACCAGGCGCTGTCAGCCGCCAACTGAGCTCTCGACTGTCGCAGGACCGGCGCGTGCCATGCCGGTCGCAGGACCGGCGCGCGCTACGCTGCGGCGCCGGCGGACGCCGGCAACGCGCCGTTGCGCTTCGGCCCCGAGGAGGCCTGTCCAGGAACGACTTCGGCGTCTGTCACCGCACGGACGACCCGAGCCGGATTGCCCATGACGACACTCAACGCGGGCACGTTCTTGGTGACGACAGCGCCCGCCCCGACCATGGCCCCCTCGCCCACGGACACGCCGGGGAGCAACACCGCGCCGGCGCCGATGGTGGCCCCCCTCTCGATGACCATCGTCTCGCAGCGAAACGGCTGCCGGCTGCGCGGGAAGCGATCGTTGGTGAACGTCGCATGCGGACCGATGAACACGTCATCGGCAACCCTCATACCGTCAGTCACCATCGCGCCCCCTTTGATCGTTACCCGGTCACCGATGATCACGTCGTCGTCGATGTAGACGTAGTCGCAGATGTTGCAGCCGCTCCCGATGACCGCGCCGGCCATGACGTGGGCGAACGCCCAGATGCGCGTGCCGGCACCGATGCGCTTCGTCTCTACGAGCGCATGGGAATGGATGAATGGGGGTTTGCGCTGGGGATCAGGCATCAGACCGCGACGCCGCGGGCGGCGATGAGGTGGTTCTCGCTCGTGTTCCGCTCCACCGGGATCTCGCGCCCGCCCTCTCGCAGCGACCGATCCGCGGCCTCGACCAGGCGAACCACGCTGCGTGCGATCGCGGTGTGGTACTCCATCCTCGCCCCGGAGCGGATCGCGCTCACGAAGTCGGCCATCTCGAGTCCCAGCGGCTCGGAGGATTCAATCCGGGGCGAGATGACATCGCCGCTGCGGTAGGACAGGTGGTACTCGCCGAACGTCTCCGGGTCGCGGTAGACGACGCCTTGATCGAACAGTCGCACCGGCTCCGGCGCCCCGTCGTCGTAGATAGCCATGCGATCCGAGCCGACCAGCACCGTGCGGCGCAGCTTGCTGGGCGCCAGCCAGCTGAGCTCGATGTTGGCGATGATCCCGGAGGCGAACGTCATGGTCACGAAGGCGACGTCGGCGATGCCCTTGACGATGGAGTCGCGACCGATCGCCCGGACGCTCACCGGCATCTCGCTCAGCCAGTAGAGCAGGATCGAGAAGTCGTGGGGCCCAAGGTCCCAGATCACGCTGACGTCACGCTGGTGCAACCCCAGATTCACCCGGCTCGACGAGATGAAATAGATCTCGCCGAGCTTGCCCTCGCTGATCATATGCTTGATCGCCCGGACCGGGGGGCTGTAGAGAAACGTGTGTCCGCACATCAGGATTCGTTCCTGCGCGGCGGCCATGTCCGCCAGCTGGTCCGCCAGCTCGCTGGAGGGAGCGAGCGGCTTCTCGACGAACACGTGCTTCCCCGCCTCCAGCACCCGCGCCGCGAGGTCGTGATGCGTGAATACGGGCGTAGCGATCATCACGGCGTCGACGTCGGGGTCGGCGAGGACGCGCTCGATCCGAGTGGTCACGCGGGCGTCGGGGTGGCGCCGGCGATATTTGCTCAAGCGCTCGGGGTCGAGGTCGCAGATCCACTTGACGCTGACCTCGAGGTTGTCGCCGAGCACTCGCAACAGGTTCGGTCCCCAGTACCCCAAGCCGACTACCGCGATCCCGACCTGGTCGGTCGCGGGGGCGTCCTCCTGCTCGGTGATCTGCATCGGCGACTTCAGCATCTGGCCTCTCCTGCGCTTGCTGTCGTGGTGATTGCCTCGAGGACGGCCGCTGCTACGTGCTCCACCTCGTCCGAGCTCAGGTCCGGGTGCATCGGCAGCGAAAGCTCCCCGGATGCCCACGCGTGCGCGGCCGGAATCTCGCTCCTGACGGCGGCAACGCCAGCGAGCGCCGAGTGTCCGTCCAGCGCCGGCGCGTAGTGGATGCCGGTCTCTATTCCCCCGGCCCGCAGAGCCGCCGCCACCGCGTCGCGGTTCTCGAACCGGGCCGGCATCAGGTGATAGACGCAGGGGCTCTCGGGCCGCTCCGCCAGAAGCGTGACGTCCGTCGACAGCAGCTCGCGGTAGCGCCGAGCGCGGGTGCGCCGCGCCGCGTTCCAAGCGTCGAGGTACGGAAGCTTGACCCGCAGCAGGGCGGCTTGGAGGCCGTCGAGCCGCTCGTTGAAGCCAAGCTCGACGTGCTCACCCTTGCACCGCTGGCCGAGGTTCCGCAGCCGGCGCAGGCGCGCGGCGAGCATCTCGTCGTCGGTGCAGACGGCGCCTCCGTCGCCGAGCGCGCCCAGGTTCTTGCTGGGGTAGAACGAGAACGCGCCGGCGTCGCCGAGCGACCCAGCGCGGCGCCCGTTGTACACCGCGCCATGTGACTGGGCGGCGTCCTCGAGGACGAACAGTCTCCCGGACTTCGCGATCTCGGTGATCGAGTCCATTTCGCATATCTGGCCGTACAAGTGGACGGCGACGATCGCGGCCGTGCGCGGCGTGATCGCTGCCCGGGCGGCCTCGGGATCGATCAGACCAGTGGCCTCGTCGACGTCGCACAGGACGGGCGTCGCCCCGGCGTGCACCGCACCGAGCGCCGAGGCAATGAACGTGTGCGCCGGGACGATCACCTCATCACCTGGACCGATGCCGGCCGCGCGCAACACGAGCGACAGGGCCGCAGTTCCCGAAGAGACGCCGACGCAGTGGCCCGTCTCGCAGTAGTCGGCGAACTCCGCCTCGAACTGCTCCACCTCGGCGCCGAGGGTGTATGCGCTCGTTCGAAGCAGGCGGCCGAACGCCTCCGTCAGCTCGTCTTCGATGTGTCCGTGCTGCTTGTCGAGGGCGACGAAGCGCACGGCGCTTCCGCGCCCCCGCATGGGTGCTGCTTGCAAAATCCGTCCCTTCAGCGATTCCGTGCGAAAAGGCTCATCCCATCTGATCAACGGCGCCGGAGTAGGCGCACTTGCGCAGGTTTGTTCAGCTTCGTCAGATGGCGTAGCCGCTAGACCTGGCTGCGCTGGACGAGCTCGCGCCCGGAGGCATGGGTGACCGGACGACGGATCCGATCGTCAGGGGCGACGACTCCGGCGGGAGGCGAGCTCCGGCGCCGGAGACCCGCAGTGATTCCGGTGGCCAGCAGCATCCAGCCGGCGAGCTCCGCCCCGTGCTTGACCATGCCGGTGATCTGGTAGGCCCAGGTGTAATCGCTCGCGGTGCTCGAGTCCGCGGCGAGCCCCACCTTGTGCAGCGCCAACGACGTCGCCATCAGGATGAGGCCTGCCCACACGACGGCTCGGGCGGGGCGAGGATCGCGCCACGTCAGCCAGCACAGCAGCAAGAACACGCACGCCAGCGGAACCGCCAGCGCCGTGGCATTGAAGGTGGTCAGTCCCCGGACGAGAACCAGAACGGCAACGAGCGCTCCCAGCGCGAACCACGCCCGGCGATGCCGCTCCTCGCGGCTGCCTCGCCACCCGCTCGCCGCTGCGACGGCCGCCTGCGCCAGCAGGCTCGCGATGCCGAACAGGCTGTAGTGCTTGTCGGAGTTGAGCGCCTCGTGCCGAAGATTGAAGACGCTGAAGTCGATCGCCTGGCTCGCTGCCTGCAGCACGACCAGCGCCACAGTCACGACTAGACCAGCCACGATGACGCGCCTCACGCTGTCCGCCGCTGGCGTGACGGGCGCACCGGCCGCAGCGCAGCGTCGGACCGAACTCGATTGGTTCATCCGTTCCAACCGTCGCAGATCGGTGGCTCGTGAGCCCTGGCCGAAAGCACAGATTGCGGCGTCCCCAACCCGTCAGACCGCCGGGATTGCGAGTTTCTTTTTTGGCGCCGGCGGCCCCGGTAGAGGAAGAGGTAGAGGCCAGCCGCCGACCGAGACGCTGCGCGGTCAGCTAGGCATCGGTACTAGGTCGATCGCCTGACCCCGTCCGTTCGGATAGGCGAGCGCCGCGAAACCTCGCCAAACGCTAATTGCCAACCCCGCGGACCAATCTAAGATGGACCTCCGTGAAGGATCCACGACCGAACAGAGAATCGCGCCTCGGCGTGGAAGATCTCGTCGAGCCAGTCAGTTTCCATGCACATCATCAGCACGACCACAGCCACATTGTGAGACTCGGCTCTTGATCTGTCTGACTGGATCGATTGCGTAACCGGCGCACGCCACATCCTCAACGAGAACTACCTCCGGTCCGCAATCCAATATCGCCGCGGCGCAACCATGCTTCTGAAGAATCCATCCCCTTGTGTCGACGATCGGGCGCTCTCGTGAGCGTGGTCGCGCGCGCGCGGCGAAAGCTGCCGCGAGCCAGACAACGGTCGCCGGAACCTGGGCTCGGGCAAAGTGCTTCATCGACCTCGGGGCGCGCGCTGATCATTGTCGAGAACGCGTCGGTGCCCGAAGACCGACGCGTGTGGCACGAGGCGCTGTCACTGCGACAGGTGGGCTGGGACGTAACCGTGCTCGCACCCGATATGGGCATCGGCGGAGCTCGCCCGACCGACGAGATAATTGAAGGCCTCCGAGTCCGCCGCTTCGGCCTCCGGGCGGCGGAAGGCACTAGGCTCGGCCACCTCGGCGAGTACAGCGCCGCGATGTGGCGCATCCGGCGCGAGGTTCGCGACCTGGCCCGACAACAGGCCTTTGACGTGATCCAGGTCTGTAATCCGCCGGATTTCCTGCTGCTGGCGGCGCTCGGTCAGCGGCGACGCGGCACGCGGCTGATCTTCGACCACCACGACCTGACGCCCGAGCTGTATGCCCGTCGCGCGGGTCGCCCGAACCGGTTTGTCCGTCTGGCGCTGCTCGCGCTCGAGTGGCTTGCGTTCCGCCTCGCGGACGTGACGCTGGCGACAAATGGCTCGTTGAAGCGCATCGCCGTCGAGCGCGGTGGACAGGCGCCCGAGGACGTGTTCGTCGTTCGCAACGGCCCGATGCTGGAGCGCTTTCGCCCGACTGCGAAGGACGCGTCGCTCGCGGCGGGGCGCGAGCACCTGCTCGTGTACGTCGGGGTGATGGGCCCTCAGGATGGTGTCGATCACGCAGTGCATGCGCTGTCTGACCTCGCGCGTCGACGTCAGGACTGGCACGCGATATTCCTCGGCGACGGCGAGATGCTGCCCGAGCTGCGGCGGCTCGCCTCGCGGCTGGAGCTCGAAGACCGGATCGAGTTTCCCGGCTTTGTCTCCGACGAGCAGGTCAGACGGACCATCTCCTCGGCGGACGTGTGCCTCGCGCCTGACCCCCGTAATCGCTACACCGATCACACGACGCTCGTGAAGATCGCCGAGTACATGGCGCTGTCGGCGCCGATCGTCAGCTACGACCTGCGCGAGTCGCGGGTCACGGCCGGCGATGCCGCCCTGTTCGCGACAAACAACGACCCGGTTGAGTTTGCCCGCCTGATCGACGCGCTGCTCGATGACCCCGAGCGGCGTAAAAAGCTCGGCGCCGTAGGTCGAGCACGAGTCGAGCGCGAGTTGGCCTGGGAGCACTCCGAGCGTGCTCTGCTGGCCGCATACGCCAGGGCAATCGCGAAATGACAACTCGGGATAGCTCGATGCGCCGTCTGGAACGGCTGGCTGCGTCGAACGTGTCGACGGTACGGCGATTCGGGTTTCACCCGCTGCGAATCGGCGCGAGTGGCGTCGACCGGCTGCGCGACAAACGCCACGCCAGGCGCCTTCACGAGGGCTATTCGAAGATTGTCGCCGATCCGGGACCAACGGCCTCGCTGCGTCCGCCGACGATCGACCTGCCGGCGCTCGGTTCACTTCCTGCCGAGCTGCACGACGCGGCCGCCGCGCTTTGCGACGAGGCGGAGGCGGTCTTGGCCCACCAAGTGGACTACCTCGGCTCCGGGCGGGTCAGCCTCGGCGACGAGATCGATTGGCATCTCGACTTCAAGAGCGGCTACCGATGGCCGGCCAGCTTCTATCAGGATCTCGAGGTCACCCGGCTTGATGACACCAGCGACGCCAAGGTCCCGTGGGAGCTCAGTCGCGGCCACCAGCTGCTGACGCTCGCACGCGCGGCGTGCCTGGCGGAAGATGAGCGGTTCGCGGCGGAACTCGAGCTGCAGCTCGAGTCATGGCTGGCGTCCAACCCTCCCGGCTACGGAATCAACTGGGTCACGCCGATGGAGGTCGCGATCAGGGCCATCAACTGGATCTGGGCGATCGGCACGCTGGAGAGTTGGCGCGCGCTCGAGCCCCAATTGCGCGCACGCGTGACTCGCTCGCTGCAGGTTCACGGTCGCCACATTGCCCTCCATCTCGAAGGGAGCCCGCTCCTCCGTGGAAACCACTACCTGGCAGACGTGGTCGGCCTGTTGACGCTCTCGGCCTTCATCGATGCAGATCCCGCCGCTCCGCACTGGGCCGAGTTCTCGCGCCGGGCGCTGGAGCGAGAGATTTGCAGGCAAGTGTTGGACGACGGCGTCGGCTTTGAGGCGTCTGTGCCTTATCACGGTCTGGCACTCGAGATGTTCCTGGTCGCCTGGGGCGTCGCCGAGCTGACTGGTCGGCCTCTCTCGAGCCGATACCGGGCCCGTCTCGAGCTCATGCTCGAGGTGTCTCGCTCCGTGCGTCATCCGGCCGGGCGTAGTCCGGCATTTGGGGACCTCGATTCCGGCCGGTTGCTGCCGGGCGGGTTTGCTCGCCCAGTCACGCACGACAATCTGCTGGATCTCGGCGCGGCGGTGCTCGGGCTGCCATGTCCGTTGCACCCGCACCCTGATGCGGAGGTCGCATGGACATTCGGACTTCGATGCTGGCGCGCGCTTGCCGCGCGCCTCGTCGACCAGCGGCCGCCGACGACGACGTTTCCGAGCGGTGGACTGTACGTGTTGCAAGGCGGAGGGGCCCACATGGTCGTGCGATGGGGCGGCGTCGGTCAGAACGGGAACGGGGGCCACGCCCACAATGACCTCTCGTCGTACGAGCTGTCATACGGCACACCGATCGTGGTCGATCCGGGGAGCTATGTGTACACGGCCGATCCGGAGGCGCGCGATGAGTTCAGATCTGCCAGGGCACATAGCGTGGCAGTGGTGGACGGGCTCGACATGCACCCGATTGTGGCCGGCCAGCTGTTCCAAATGCCCGCCCACGCCCACTATCGGGTCAAGGAATGGCGCCAGACTGCCGATGAAGTAGTGCTGAGCGGATCGCATGACGGATTCCGACGACCTGGCGCACCCGTGCGCTGTTGCCGGAAGATCACCTTGCAGCGAACATCGGGAGTGATTGAAGTTATCGACGAACTCGAAGGCCGTGGCTCGCACTTGGTCGAGTCCATAATTCATCTTTCTCCAGCCACAGAAGCGGAGGCGATCGAGGACGAGGCGGTGGTGGTCCGCTTCGATCGCGGCGTCGTGCGCTTCGAGTTCAGCGGAGTTGCATCACTGACCGTCGACCAGGGCTGGGTCTCACCGGAGTATGGGGTCCGTGAGCGAGCGCCATTGATCCTCGCCCGCGCAGACTCGCAGCTTCCCGCCCGGATTGGTTATCGGATCGTGCCGGTATGAAGAACGCACGCAGCTATGACATCTGTGCGGCGGTGATAAGCGACCTGCCGTTCGATGCGCGTGTCTGGAAGGAGTCCCGATCGCTCGCAAACGCGGGGCACAGCATCTCGCTCACGGGCCCGGCCTACGATATCGAGCACGCCCGCCGCCGCCACGAGCAGTCCGGCATCGACGTGTTGGAGATCCCGTTCGGACAGCGTGATCGTCCCAAGTCATACCGTCGACGTATGGCGGCGCTGGCGCGCGTTTCGGCGCAGGTGCTGCGCACCCGGGCGCGCGTGTATCACTCGCACGACATCCACGTTGGCCCGGTCTCATGGCTCGCATCGCGCGTCCGCCGCGGCAAGCTGGTCTACGACGGGCACGAGCTCTGGGGCGAGCCGCATGGACCCGGTGTCCGCGCTCGGCTGACGGCGACGACCGGCGCGTTGATCGAGCGCCTGATGGTCACCCGCAGCGATGTCGTGATCACGACCAATCCGTCTCGTGCCGAGGTGCTCCGGCAGCGCTATGGGCGTCAGGACGTCGCCGTACTAGCGAACGTGCCGCTGCTCGAGCGCGAGGTTGTGCCGCTCGATCCGGGCTATCCGGAGGGCAAGCGGGTGCTCCTCTACCAGGGATGGATCTCCGCGGAGGGGAGGTGCTTTCGAGAGACGGTCCAGGCGCTGACGATGGTCGATGACGACATCGACTTCGTGATCCTGGGTTTCGGGTGGGAATCAGCCCGGGCGCAGATCCGGGCCTGGGCGCAGGAGTCGGGCGTTGCGGACCGCGTGCACTTCCTCCCGCCGCGTCCGTGGCAGGAACTGATCGGGACCGCGGCGGCCGCGACCGTCGGACTGGTGCCGATCCGCGGCAAGCTTCTGAACCACAAGCTCGGCGACACCAACAAGCTGCACGAGTACCTGATGGGCGGGTTGCCGGTGATCGCCTCAGACCTGCCGGAGATCAGCCGGATTGTGACGATGGGCGACCCGCCCGTCGGCGAGCTGTTCGATCCGTCTTCGCCGGAGACGATCGCGCGGGCGCTCACTGACCTGCTGGCCGACCCCGAGCTGCTCGCCGCGCGTCGGCGGCAGGCCAGGGTACTGGCGGAGGAGCACCTGAACTGGGGGATCGAGGAGCGGCGACTATTGGGTCTGTACGACCGTCTGTTGGACCCAAATAACAGATGAATCAGTCCGCCACACCACCGCGCGCGCCCACAGATTGTGTGCTGATCGTCAGCGGCTCCCAGCTCGAGGCGCAGGCGGCCGCGCACGCGGCCGGTCTGCAGCCGAGGCTCACGATCGACAAGCATGATTGCGCCCGGCCGCTGAGCGCGCTACGTCGGCGAGCGCGCGCCCTCGGGATCGAGACGACCGCCATTCACAGCACTGACTGGGACCGCCAGCCGCTGCCGCAGCTGTTCGAGATGGCCGCGGCGCGCCTGGGGCTGCCGGACTGCCGTGTGATCGTCGGCGACGGACAGCGCCAGATCCGTCTGAGTCGGCCGGCGCTTGCTTTGAATGCCGCCGCGCTGCCGTTCGAGGCGGTTGCCGGTCTCTCGCTGGTCGGGGCCGAGGCCGCCCGGCTTGGCCGAGCGCGGCGGCGCGGATTCGCCACCCGGCCGGTTGACGATCGACGCGACGCGGTGCTCGCGATCTGGCCCGGTGCCCTGAGCACAAACGTCGGTGGTGGCGTGACCCACATGTCGGGCATCCTCGCCGCGTTCCGGCATCACGGCTTTCGCGTCGGGCTGCTGGCGCTGGGGCCGCTCCCTCCGCAGCTCGCCGAAGTCGCGGACGACATCGAGGTCGCGCCGGCGCCCTCGCACGCCGCGCGGCTGACGGGCGAGATCGCCAAGGTGTGCTCCAATCGCCTGGTGCGCGAGGCCGGGCAGCGTCTGCTGGGCCGGCTGCGCCCGCGCCTGGTCTACCAACGTCACGAAGCGTTCGTGACCTTCGGCGTTGACGTTGCGCAAGCGGCACAGGCACCGTTGGTCCTCGAGTGGAACAACTCCGAGGTATGGGCTCATCGCCACTGGCACGTCGCGAGCCCCGCCAAACGCGCGTTCAGCCCGCTGGCGGCGACGATGGAGCGCCGTGTCCTGTCGCGCGCGCGCCTGATCGTCGCAGTGTCGACGCACGCCGCGAAAATGGCGCTGGAAGGAGGGGCGGCTGCCGAAGCGGTCCTCGTCCTCCCCAACGGCGTCGACATCGAAGCGATCGACCGTGCCCGGCGCGGAGCGGTTCGCGCCGCGCGCGACTCGACCGCCGTCGTCGGCTGGGTGGGATCATTTGGGACGTGGCACGGCGCCGACGTGCTCGTGCGCGCGCTCACGCTGCTCGATGGGAACGTGCACGCGATGCTGGTCGGCGATGGCCCCCAGCGTCCTGATTGCGAATCACTCGCCCGCGAACTCGGCGTCGAGCACCGGATCGAGTGGACCGGCCCACTTCCGCACACCGAGGCGGTCCGCCGACTTGCGGCATGTGACCTGCTCTGTTCTCCGCACGTCCAGATGCAGGAGCGGCCGTTCTTCGGCTCGCCAACGAAAGTATTCGAGTACATGGCGATCGGCCGACCGATCGTCGCGAGCAGGTTGGAGCAAATCGGCGAAATCCTCGATCACGACCGGACAGCGGTCCTCGTGGCACCCGGCGATGCCGAGGATCTCGCGCGCGGAATCGAGGCCGTACTGGATCGCCCCGACCACGGTCTCGAGCTCGGCCTCGCGGCTCGCCGCGAGGCGGAGAACCACCACACCTGGGACGCGCGGGTGCGGGCGATCCTCGCTACTCTGGGTGATAGCCGTGGCGCCGAGGGCGCGGACGCGATGGCCGCCTCAAACCATTGCGTAGCGATTGAGAAGCTGAGATGTGCGGGATAGTAGGGGTATTTGACTACCGGAACTCGCGCGGCGCGGTGCGCGAGGAGCAGATCATCCGGATGCGCGAGACGCTGCATCACCGGGGGCCCGATGCAGAGGGGGTGTGGATCAGTGAGGACGGCCGAGTGGGCCTCGGCCATCGCCGCCTGTCGATCGTCGACATTTCCGGCGGCGCACAGCCAATGATCGGCGATCAAGGCGAGGTCCTCGTTTTCAACGGCGAGATCTACAACTACCCGCGCCTGCGCCGCGCGCTCGAGCAGGACGGCGTGAGATTCCGGACCAACTGCGATACAGAGGTGATCCTGGCGCTCTACGCCAAGTACGGGAGGGCGTGCATCGAGCATCTCAACGGCATGTTCGCGTTCGCGCTTTGGGATCCGAACAGCGAGGAGCTGTTCTTCGCCCGCGATCGCGTCGGCGAGAAGCCGTTTCACTGGGCCGACGTGAGCGGCATGATGGTCTTCGGTTCGGAGATCAAGGCCGTGCTTGCACATCCATTGGTCACGCCGGCGGTCAACGAGTCGCAGGTCGGCCCTTACCTCACGAACCTGGTCGCGACCGCTCCGCAGACCCTATTCGCCGGGATCTCCAAGCTCGCGCCCGGAGTGATGGGCGTCTGCGATGCCAACGGGATCCGGACGCGCAAGTACTGGAATCTGCTCTCGCCACGCAGCTGGTCCGACCCCACGCTCGACGAGGCCGCGACGACGGTGCGCTCGATGCTCGAGCGCTCGGTCCACGATCGGCTGCTCAGCGACGTCCCGGTGGGGGTGCTGCTCAGCGGTGGCCTGGACTCGACCATATTGGTGGCACTGCTGCGTGAGCAGGCCGAGGGGCTGGCGACCTTCTCGGTCGGCTACGACGAGCACCCCCAATTCGACGAGCGGGCCGAGGCGCGCCGCGTAGCCCGGCACTTCGGGACCGACCATCACGAGGTGGTGGTCACCCAGCAGACCCTGCTCGCAGCGCTCCCGGCGATAATCCACCATCAGGACGAGCCGCTGGCCGATCCGGTCGCGCTTCCGCAGCACTTCGTCTGCGGGCTGGCGCGAGAGCAAGGGATCAAGGTCGTCCTCTGCGGCGAGGGCTCGGATGAGTTGTTCTGGGGCTATACCCGCTACCAGCGCGTTCTTCGCCACGAGCGGTTGATGCGGACGATCATGCGCCTCCCCCGGCCCGCGCGGCGATCGCTCGCCAGCCTCACCCCACCGCTCGGACGCTTTGTCAAGGGGCGCGAGCTGATGGCAGCGTATGCGGATGGTCGCCCTCCGCCGATGCACTTTCCCGGCGGCCTGTCGAGATACAACCGCGCGATCTTGCTCGCGGCCCCGTCGAGCACCTACGGTTGGGGATGGGAGCCATCAAATGCCGGTTCCGCGAACGGTCACGAGGACATGTTCGAACAACTCGCGTTCGACACGCAGGAGCACGAGTTCGGATTGCGACTCCCCGAGCTTCTGCTTGCGCGCACGGATCGCTTTTCGATGGCCAACGGCGTCGAAGCCCGGGTCCCGTTCCTCGACCCCGAGCTTGTGGCGTATGCCTACAGGCTTCCGCCGCAGTACAAGCTTCATGAGGGCATGCACAAGATGGTCCTCAAGCGGGCAATCGCCGACGTCGTGCCCGAGTGGGTGATCAGTAGACCCAAGCAGGGCTTCGACGCCCCGGTCGAGGAGTGGCTCGATGCCAAGGTCGGGATCCTGCTTCGGAGCCTGCTCAAGGAGGAGGGTGTTCGGCGGTACTTCGATGCCCGGGCAATCGAGCGGGCTCTCGCGAGCAGCCGGCTCCGCGCGACGATGCGCCTCACGCTGTGGCCGGTGCTCAACTTTGCGCTCTGGCACAAGCGCTGGATCGAAGGCGAATCACTGGACGTACTGCTGGAGCCTCTGATCGCGTGAAACAGGTGGTACTAGTTCGACGAGGGGGCCGGCGAACCGTTCGCGAGGTCCCACCGCCGTCGTGCGCTCCTGGTCAAATCCTGGTGCGCAACGCGTTCTCGGTCATCAGCTCGGGGACGGAGCGCTCGTCCGGCGAACAGGCACGGAGTTCGCCGCTCGGTCGGGCGATGGACCGTCCCGACCTCGTGCGCAAGATCGCCCGCCAGGCAGCCGAGGACGGCATCAAGAATACTTGGGAGGGCGTGCAGCGCCGGCTCGCCGAGCCCCGGGCCGTGGGCTACAGCTCCGCCGGCCGCGTCGTCGAGGTGGGCGCGGCGGTCACCGGTCTGCAGCCGGGGCAACTCGTCGCCTGCGCCGGCGCCGGCCACGCCAACCACGCCGAGCTCGTGGCCGTCCCGCGCAATCTCTGCGCTCGGGTCCCGTCCGGCGTCGAGCTCGAGACAGCCGCCCTGACGACGATCGCCGCCGTGGCACTACATGGCATCCGGTTGGCCGAGGTCCGCGTCGGCGATCGCACGGCGGTGATCGGTTGCGGCTTGATCGGCCAGATCACGTGCCGGCTGCTTCGCGCCGCCGGCAGCGAGGTTTTTGCCCTCGACATCGACAAAGGTAGAGTCGACGCTGCCGCCGCCGACCACGCCATCGTGATCGGGCCCCACTCGGTGGCGCAGGTCGTCGCGGCGGCCGCGGGGATCGGTGTCGACCACGTACTCGTCACCGCCGCCTCGTCGTCGAACGATCCGTTGCTACTCGCAACCGAGATCGCGCGCGACCGAGCCGAGGTCGTGGTCGTCGGTGACGTGCCGATCGAGGTCCCGCGCGCGGCGCTGTTCTCGAAGGAGCTGTCACTGCGGGTCTCGCGGTCCTATGGCCCGGGCCGCTACGACGGCGATTACGAGCTTCACGGCGTGGACTATCCGGTCGGCTACGTGCGCTGGACGCAACAGCGCAACATGGAGTGCATCCTCGACCTGCAGGCTCGCGGTCGCCTCACCCTGGCTGACCTGATCGACGACATCGTGGACGTCGACCAGGCGCCCGACGCGTACGTTCGCCTCTCCGGGCCGCCTGAACGTCGGCCCCGAGGCGCGATCGTGATCGCCTACCCCGAGCACGGTGACGATCCGACCCTGACTGTCAATGGACATAGCGCCGGCACGGGTGCGGCCGCACACAAGCGCCGGGTCGTGGGGGCTCCGCGGATCGGCCTCGTAGGTCCGGGAGGCTTCGCGAGCAACGTGATCGTCCCCGCACTCGCCGCGGCGGGCGCCGAGCTGGCTCTCGTCGGCGGAGGGTCCGGTCCGTCGGCGGCGGCTGCGGCCAAGGACTTCGGCTTTGCCCGCGTGGCAGAGAGCCCCGAAGCCGTGATCGCCGATCCCGACATCGATGCAGTGGTTATCTGCACCCGGCACGCAACGCACGCGGAGCTCACAACCAGGGCGCTGGAGGCAGGCAAGCACGTGTTCTGCGAAAAGCCGCTGGCGCTGAGCCTGGAAGAGCTCGAGACGGTATTCGGCGCGGCTCGAAGCGGGCCGGGCATCCTTGCCGTCGGCTTCAACCGCCGCTTTGCCCCGCTCGCGCTGCGGCTGAGAGAATCTCTCGCCGCGGGCGGGGCGCCGGTCACGATCACCTACCGCGTCAGCGCGGGCCCACTGCCCCCGGGCCACTGGGCGCACGACCTCGAACAGGGCGGTGGGCGGATCCTCGGCGAGGTCTGCCACTTCATCGACACGCTGACTTTCCTCGCCGGCGCGGCGGTGACCGAGGTTCACGCCAGCGGGGTGAGCCTCGACACGCGCCCTGCGCAGGCGCAGGACAACGTCGCCGTCACCTTACGACACGAGAATGGGTCGCTCGGAACGATTGTCTACGTCCCGTATTCGGCTACCGGGGTTGGAAAGGAGCGCATCGAGGCTTTTGGCCTCGCCGGGGTGGGCGTCCTCGACGACTACCGACTGCTGGATCTGTACGGCAGTAAAACGCACCGCGTCAAGAGTCATCAACAGCAAAAAGGCCACCGTGAAGAGATCGCGGCGTTCCTCGACGGGGTGCGGAGTGGGCGGCCGCCGGTCGCGCTCTCCGAACTTGTAAACGTCAGCGTCGCGACACTGGCAGTCGTCGAGTCCATTCGAGCTGGGACGCCGATCCACGTAGGCGGACAGCAAATCTCGGAGTGACCGTCAGCGTGCCTCGGCTCGCATTACGCCATCAGATTCAACCGCGCGCGCTTCGTCTGGCCGCGACCTGAGGGGGGCTCGAAAGTCCGTCGAGCCTCCGACGCGCGCGACAGCGCAGACGCCTTCGTCGCTGTGCGCTGAGGCGAGGACGCAATCGCTCGCTCTCAGCGCGAGCGCCGAGTGGGGGCAGGATGGCGTTCGAGATCCAGCACTCTGATCCCGGGCTTGAAACGACGACAGCGCCCCCGGTTCAACCCACCACGAGCGCCGCCGTCTACTTGCCGGGGAGTCAGCTGCCTCGTTGACCGGCCGGCGTCGAGTTACGGGAGGTTCTCGCCGATTGAGGCGGCCGTCGCGCCGATCATCGTCCCCGCGTGGTAGACGCTCTGTGGCGGCTGGGCATACCCGGCCTCGGAGTCGTCCGGTCGATAGGTGCCGGTCTGCAGGTACGCCTGATTGCAGCCGTCGGTGGGGACACCGCCCTCGCCGGTCTTGACCCACAAGAGTGTCGGTCCGACGTAGGTGCCGACCTTGGTGCCGTTTATCCACCAGTTCACAAACCCTGTGGACGGGTCGGTCGCCGACGCGCAAGACCACTTGATCTGCCAGACCATGTCGTACCAGGTGTTCGGCGTGATCGATCTCAGGCCGATCAGGTCCGTCGAGTCGACGGCGGGGTTCTTGTACCAGTTGCTTGAGCCGTAGTAGTCAAACGGGTTGGCGCTATTGCCGCCGCCGATTATGCGGCAGGAGTAACGGGCGGGCGAGAGATCACCGCCACCGTCGCCATAGGGTCCGAGCGTGGTGCTGGTGGTGGAATCAGCGCCGCAGGACACCATGTCGTTCCCCGCATTGTCGGGCGCGTTGTGAAGCTCGAAGGTCCAGTTGTAGTCCGTATTCTTCGACGGCTGGTAGGACACGGGGAAGTACTGCTCATCGCGATACCACGTGGTCGCGCCGTTGTAGCCGCGCGACTTGCCCTCCGTCGGCTGCGTGGTGGGCCACAGGGTGGTCAACGTCCGCTCCCCCGCCTGGCCGGACTTGATAGCCGCCGTATCCAAATGCGCATCGAAGGCGTACTTGAACGGGGCCGGTGGCGTCGGGTTGGACTGCACGAGCGTGAAGTCGGCTTTGTTGCCATCCACATTGTTGGCGATGAACGAGTCGTACTGAAGGAAGTTGCCGGTCGAGAAGTCACCGTTCCACGAGCACCCATTACAGCCGCCGATTGACGATCCGCTGCCTGGGCCAGCCGTGGTCATCGTTGCCTTCGTGGTCGCGGTGGCCGGAGGGTTCGTAGTCGACGTCGAAGTGCGAGCGGTTGACGCAGCGGGCTTCGTGGCCGTCGGCTTCTGTTTATGGTGCTTCGAATACACGTGGTCGGCGATGATGAGGCAAGCGACGGTGTCATTTGCGGCGGACTGGCGCGAACGAGTGTGATGCACTCGGATGTGGCGCTGGTGATCGCGATGACCGCGCGGCCGGTCGCGACGATCGCGGCTAGTGCGCCGCCAAGCCACCGCCGACCGGGCGCATCTGTTGACGCCCGCTGACAACCCGGGTTTGGCAGCCGAATCTGCAGGATTTACGACAAGTGGAACTGCCGCGAAGAATGCCAACATAAACACAGCGATACAATATATTGTCGTCCTACGCGGTCCGTGGAAAATCACCATTACCTACCTCCTTGGTCTGCCACCGCCCGCCGGATCTATCCCGCTAGTCCGGCCCACCTCGTACGAGGCGTTGCACGCTCTGCGCGCCAGCTCACGGCTGGTCGCGTCTTGCAGGGAAGTAGCTGTGGAACTCGTCGTCACCTCATCGGAGGGTGATCCGCAGACCCTCTGAAATGCCGTGCGAGACCTGGAGCAATTGTCGACGGCACGAAACTGCGCGAAGCCGTGCAAGCAAAAGCCGCTCCCGTAGACACTCGAGCATGCCTACCCCTATGAGCGTCTTTCAAATCTCAGAATGGAGACTTTGCGCGGATTCGCGCATCACTGCCCGGACGACGGCGCTGCGCAAAGCTCGCAATTGCGATTAGAACCCGCAAACTCTGGGCCTCGGAGTGAGAACGACCGGGGCCGCCTCGGTCCGACATTTTGCCGACATCCATGCCGGCGAGCGACGCCCCTCTCGCAGGCACCCCGCTCCACCACAAGCACAGGCCAGAACGCGAGCAACCTCGATGGCAGCGTGAAGAACCATCACCACCCAGCGTGTCGCTGACGGCCCCCGCCATCACCACCCAGCGTGTCGCTCAACAACCGACGGGATCGTCGAGTCGATCCGGCTGTTGCGCGTCGCTCGTCATAGTGCCGTGAAGTCCCGCAGCGCCGCGCTGGTCCAGATGCGCGACCTGATCATCACCGCCCCGCAGGAGCTGCGCGATCAGCTGTCTGACCGCAAGACACTCCGCGGCAAGGCAACCGTCTGCGCGGGATTTCGACCGTCGCTCACAGGCGGGCTTCGCTCCCCTTCCCAGGCCACGAAGTTCGCGCTGCGCTCGCTCGCGCGACGGATCGAGTCCCTCGATCGCGAGATCACGGCGCTCGACGGCGAGCTCGAGGCGCTCGTCGCGGCCGCCGCACCCCGCACGATCGAGCTGCTGGGCATCTCGACCGGCCACGCGGGTCAGCTGCTCGTGACCGCCGGACAGAACATCGACCGCCTCCACGGCGAGAGCTCATTCTCGATGCTCTGCGGCGCCAGCCCGATCCCCGCCTCCTCCGGCAAGACGACCCGCCACCGCCTCAACTACGGCGGCGACCGCCAAGCCAACCGCGCGCTTCACCTCATCGCCGTCTGCCGGCTGCGCTACTGCGAGCGCACCCGCGCCTACGTCAAACGCCGAACCGCCGAACCGCCGAAGGCAAGACCCAGCGCGAAATCATGCGGTGGCTCAAACGCTACATCGCCCGCGAGGTCTACAACTCACTCCGAGCCGACCTCGCCGACAGCCAGCCGCTAGCGCGGCCGCCCGTCGCGACCACCATCATGTGAGGCAGCCCCGGCTTCGGGATCAACCGAGCCCGCGCTTAACATCAACCGCGCTTGACATAAGCCGCGCTTGACATCTATAGGAACGTCCCGGCCTGGCTCAGGCCGCCGTGCGCACCGAATGGCGACTACTGATGGAAACCCTTCCACCAACCTCACCAAGCTCCACCGCCACCAACTCGCGACCATCGTGGCCCGAAACAGTGCACCTTCGCTGCTTGTCAGTTGAAGGAGCGGATCAGCAACGCCTGTGCCTTGTGCGTCCTGGTTAGGGGGTTTGTGGCGATCCCGAGCTCTTCGACCACCCCTCCGCGGACTTTCAGGACGGCGGTGTATCCGGGCTCGCGTATGAGGTAGTGCACGCCGATGCGGATAAGGCCCTGAAAGTCGAACCCCTCCCCAACGTACACGCCGTCGAGCGAGTAGTAGGGGTTCGACGTCGAAGCCCAAACCACCCGGTTTCGCGACGAGTAGCCGACGTGGACTCCAGCCGGTGTGAGGCAGAAGGAGTCTTCGTACTTGCGGCCACGGTCGGAGTGATGGCGGTACAGATATTCCGCGCGTGTACGGGTCATACCGAGCTTGATCTGCCCGATCGTAGTGCCCGTCATCGTCCCGGTCGCGGCCGGGCACCCCGGCACGTGGGGGATCGGGATGTGCACGCCGTTGCTCGTCGCTGACCCTTGGCCGGCGACGTTGCGCGCCCTGACTGCGCACGTCAGCTTCGTTCCCTCATCCAACGTTCCCAGCGTGTAGCTCGACGCGCTGGCCCGCGCCAACGCAGCGCCGTTGCGATACCACTGGTACGTGTAGGCGGTCGGATCGTTCGTCCAGCTTCCTCGCGAGCAGCGCAAGACGTGACGGCTTTCGGTAACCCGCGGCTTTGCGGTACTGGCGGGGCACTTGGTCGCGCAGCTCATACCAGCCACAGGGCCAGTTCCGCCACCGCCGCCACCGCCGCCACCGATGGGCGTGCCGAGGCTGATGGGCTGCGTGGCCATCCCCTGCACGTCCTGGCCGCCCGTGGCGATGATCGTGCCAGCGCCCGTTGCTGGGTTGATCGTGAGCAGGTTGCCGTGATAGTCAGCGCCATACAAGGTGCCGTTGCTGTAACCCAGGCCATACACGTCGGGATCACCAACCGCGCCGATGATCGTGCCGGCGCCGGTCGTGGGATCGAGGCGTACCAACAGGTCGGTGCTTGGCGTGTCGGTTGCGGTCATGTAGAGGTTGCCGCTCGCATCAAACGCGAGGTCGCCCGAAGAACTCGATCCAGTACCCGACCCAACGGGGGTGCCCGACCCGGTCGCAGGATTTATGGCCACGAGCCGCTTGCCGCCCGAGCCATAGATCGTGCCGTCGCTGGAAACCACGAGGCCAACCAGGCTGTAGCCAACCGGGCCCACGAGAGTTGCGACACCGGTGCCTTGGTTGACCGTATAAAGGTCGCTGTGCGTGTCGATGCCGTAGAGCTGACCCGATGGTGCTAAGGCGATATCGGTCAAGTCGGCGCCGATCGGACCGATCGTGATCACCTGGCCCAGCATCGGGCTAGTGATGAACTCGGCGTACAGGTCGGCGCGGTCGTTCACCTCAGCGACGCAGCCGTCGGCGAGCGCCTCGTTGAGGAGATTGCCAAAGCTGCTGGTCCCCCTCGTCGCACCGGCCAGCGCCGGATTCAACGACGCGCACGCCGCGGGTTGCGGAGTCGCGAGTGCTGATGTTGTCGCGAGAGAGAAGACAACCGCAAACGCACAAAGTACGAGCACGAGTCGCATTGCCTTTCCTGTTCGAGCACCTGCACCGCACTCACGTCCGATAAACGGCGACGAGAACAGCTTTGCTTCGTGCTGCGATTGCCCCACTGGAATTCCTTCCTCGTGCGGTTGCCCCAATTGACTACCGAACAAAATAACGTCCCCGGGTCCGATGATCTTCCACCAGAACGTCCTCGGCCATTTGATCCGCGCGCGTGACAGCGGAAACGCACACCCGACTCTTCGGCGTCAACTGCGTGGGTGGATTCAAGTGGTCGTCGCAACGTTCGATCGAGGGGAGTTGCGATGGGATCGAGGGTGGGAAGTCGGATCGGGCTAGGCGGCCTGGGATGCGTTCGCCGGGTCGTCCGCCGTTGGGACGCAGGGAGCATCGCGTGCGGTTTTGGGAGGCGATCGCTGGTGGGGCGTCGACTGTGGAGGCCGCGGCAGGGGTGGGCGTGTGCGCGACCGTTGGCGTCCGGTGGTTTCGAGAGGCTGGCGGGGTGGCGCCGTCTGGGATCCGTTGCGCGTTGTCGGGGCGTTATCTGTCGTTTGTCGCGAGCGGGAGGAGATCGCGCTGTTACGCGTCCAAGGCTGTTGGGGTGCGGGAGATCGCGCGGCGGCTGGGTCGGTCGCCGTCGACGATCGCTCGGGAGCTGCGTCGCAACGCCGCGTCGCCTCGGGTGTGATGCATCGGACGACTGTTCCAGCCGAGCTCGGTCACCCACAGGTCCTTGTGTGCGCGCGGAAGCACGTGACCGGCGCGCGCGGCGGCGTTCAGCACGCGACCGATCTTCCAGACGTTCGGCACCGCGACATCGTCGGACAAGGACGCCGACTGTTCGGGAGAAACCCCGTATGCGCGATCCCTCCCATCAGGACGTAGTTTGAACGAGCCACCCCCTTGACCGCGGCCCAGAACCCACTCAGCAATCGTCTGTATAGGCTCGGGCTGGCGGGCGCGTAGCTGTTGCCTACTCGCGTCCATTGCGGGCCGAAGTAGTAGCCGAGATTCGGCTCGTTCCAGGGTTGCCAGTACCGGACGCGAGGCAGGACTCGCCGCTATGCAAGGGGTCGGGATAGGCTCCCGAGTAGCGCTGCGCCGCCGCGCGCGCAGCTTGCAAACTGGCCGGGGCTGGGTCACGCCGGCCTCGCCCCCGGCCGTCGCCCCACCTCCGACGCCGCCGGGATGGATGTCGCTGGACGGCCGGCCGCCACCCGCGGTCGGGACGATTTCGACGTACTGATTCACCGCCCCCGGACGCATGGTTCCTGACAAGCCTGCGGTTCGCGACCGAGTCCGGCAGAGACGTGACGGGTGGTCGGATCGACCCCGAATCCGAACATTGACAAACCCGCCGGCCGAGGACCTGGTGCGCTCTCAGCTCGGGCGACTACGCCGATGACGGCGGCCTGCCGCGCCCTGCGGGGTCGAGGACATGACAGCCGCGTGCGGCAGCGGGGCCCTCGCCGGATCTCCGTTACTCGCCGCAGGCCTGGTGTTGGCCGCAGGGTCGATTCTCGCCAGAGTCCCGTTCTTCCTCGCAGGCCCGGTGTTGGCCGCAGCCCCGGTCCTCGCCACAGGCTTGGGCCGCACGTTGCCCTGGTGGTAGTAGCTTGACTCGAGCGAGCTTTTGACGCGATTGGCCACGACTCCGACGACGGGAGCGCGAACCGCGACCAGCTCATCACGAAGATGGACCGCAAGATCGCGTGAGACGCTGCCCATGCGGCAAACCACCAGCACGCCATCGACCTGCGCCATCAGCGCCAACGGATCGGGCACCGCGAGAGCGGGCCCGGAGTCAATAATGACCAGATCGTAGACCGCCGACAGCTCGAGTAGCAGCGCTCGCAGCCGGTCGCTCTCGATCAGCTGTCCGGGGTTGGGTGGCAACGGGCCGGCAACGATCACGTCGAGGCCAGCCGCTCTGCCATCACCGTTCACTGACGGCGCCAGCGGCACGGTCTGGACCACGTCCTGATAGTCAAAGTCCCCGACGAGCACATCAGACAGCCCGGGCTCACTCTGCAAACCGCTGGCGCCCGCGATGGCCGGCCGCCGCAGATCCGCTTCGAGCAACAGCACTCGACCGCGAGTCGACATCGCACTCGCGGTGGCAAGGTGCCAGGCGATCGTCGACTTGCCCTCTTGCGGAGAGGAGGACGTGACGAGCACCGATCGCAGGCGACCGTCGACCTTGAAGTAGCGCAAGCGTGCTTGGAGCATGTCGACGGACGGATCACGGTACGTCGTGCCGTGTGGACCGACCTGGCTCTGACGCTCGCGGCGTTCTTCGTTGATCGACTGGAATGCGTCCTTCTCGGGGATCTCCGCGAGGATTGGGCAGTCGAAGATTTCGCTCAGCTGCTCGACACGCTCGATCTGGTTGTTGAGCCGCTCCAACAACAGCGCCAGGCAGATTCCAAACAGCAGCCCGAGGCAGATGCCCAGTATCACGTCGAGCTTGGTCTTCGGAGACGTTGGCGAGGTCGGGACGGTCGCGGGCTGGACCAGTTGGGCCTCGCCGGTCTGGGCAGCGACGAGCGTGTTGAGCTGGCTGATCCGAGCTTGAAGCGAACCGCCAGCCGGACTGCTGCGCTGCGCGGCGGTCATACCCGCAAGTTGGGCCTCAAGGGACTGGCGAACCTCGATTACGGCGTTGCGGCTCGTGGCGGTCTGGAACTCGATTGCCTGACGGGCGTAGACGTTCGCGAGGTGCGCCGCAAACCTGGGGTCCGGGTCTGTTACCGCGATCGAGACGACGTCGGAGGTCCCATCCTCGCTAACGGAGACCTGGTTCGCGATCGCGGTTGGCCCGGGGTGACCACCGAGCGCGCGCGAAGTGGCGGCCGCCACCTCCGTTGATCCGAGGAGCTTGACGTTGTCAGCCTGAGGGGTTGTGATGTTGGTGTTCGACGAACTCGGCAGGCCCAGCAGGTCATAGCCGAGCTGGGATTGGCTGAACAGCACCGACGTCGTCGCCGTGTACTTTTTCTGCTGGGTCTCGGCGAATAGCGCGGCCGATCCTGCGATCATGATCACACAGGCGACGATCACCGGCCAGCGGCGTCGCAGACCGCCGAGCCAGTGCCGCAGGTCAGCACTATTGAGTCCTTGTTGTTCGTCCATCAGCCCCTCAGTCCTCCTTGCCTATGGCCAGAGTGTATTCAGGCCCTGACCGCTGGCGATTCATGAGCCACGGACCTGCGAGCACGTCGATGATTCTTTGCGCCGCTAGGCCATCCCATCCTGGTGGGACTATCGACCGCTGTCGGCCCCCACTTGAGAGCAGGCCGGGAACCTCGGATATTCGTCCAGGAGCAAGCCCCAGCAGAGTGTTGGTTCCGAGCGTGACGGTGATCGGGCGCTCGGTGTTTTCACGGAGCGTGAAACACGGGATATCCAGGAAGGTCGTTTCCTCTTGGATCCCGCCGGAGTCCGTTAATACTCCTGCCGCACCCATGACCAGGCCGAGAAACTCGAGGTAGCCAACCGGCTCGACGATCCGTAGCCGCTCGTCGCCGAGGTCGATGTTGAGCTCCATGATCGCGTTTCTTGTCCGCGGATGCGCCGGAAAGATCACCGGCAGCGCGCGCGAGACGGTCTGTAGCTGCTGCAGCGTCTCGGCCAGCAGCGGACCGTCCACCAGTGCGGGGCGGTGGAGGGTGACGACGAGGTAGGAGCCGAGCTCGAGGCCGTGCGCTGCTGGTGCGCCAAGTGCCTCGATCCGCGGACGCATCGCCACGAGCGTATCGATCATCGTATTGCCGACCGGGTGGATCGAATCTGCCGCGACACCTTCGCGGATCAGATTGTCCCGTGCCTCCGGCGAATGGATGAACAGCAGGTCGGCCACTGAGTCGGCCACAACCCGATTGATCTCCTCTGGCATCGAGCGATCAAACGAGCGCAAGCCCGCTTCTATGTGGCCGACCGGGATACCGAGCTTGGCCGCCGCAAGCGTGGCGGCTAGTGTCGAGTTCACATCCCCTGGGACGAGCACGATGTCGGGCGCGACGTCGAGCAGGACAGGCTCCATGCGCTCCAGGACTCGGGCGGTTTGTACGGCGTGGGAACCGGAGCCGACATCGAGGGCGAAATCGGGATCTCCTACGCCCAGCTCGTCGAGGAAGACGCGCGACATCGCGTCGTCGTAGTGCTGCCCCGTGTGGACGAGGACATGCGAGAAGTCGTCGGAACGTCGCCCTATCGCCGAGATCAACGGCGCAACCTTCATGAAGTTCGGACGCGTGCCGACAACCGATAGAACTCTCAGTGGTCTAGTCATGCGTGGCAATACAACGTGCGAGCGACGAGAATCCTTTCGCATCGCCTGTGGCCGGATCGACCGGGTACCCCCGGCAAGCAGCCCAACCGCATCCCGCGCCGAGCACGAAACCGGGAACTTAGAAATTGCTGCTAGCGCGGGCCGCAGCGCATCCCGGGCAAGAGCGCGCGCCCGCCGACGCAGCGCTCGCCGATCGCCGCGGCGGTTGGGCCGATCATCGTGCCCGCGTGAGAGACGCTTTCGGTCGGCTGGGCATACCCGGCTTCGCCATCGGTGGGCCGGTAGTAGCCCAGAGTCAGATACGCCTGGTTGGCGCCGCCGCCGCTGGTCCCGGGTGCGTTTGATAGGTACAGCAGTGTCGGGCCCCGGTGGAAGCCAACGAGCTTGCCGTTGATCCACCAACTCACGTAGCCGTGGCCCCCGTCGGCGATCGAGCGCCAGTCCCAGCCGATGTTCCAGACCATGTCGAGCCACTTCCCGGTCACAAGCCTGCGCAGGCCGATCATGGAGGCCCAGTCGACCGCCGGGTTCCGATTCCAGTCGCCCGAGTCGTACCCGTCGAACGGATGGGCCGGCGAGCCGCCGCCTAAGGTCCGGCAAGAGAACCTGGGGGGACTTGGCCCACGTCCGTGGCCGGCACCGTCCGAGAACGGCGAGCGTCTTTGCCTTGATGCGTCAACCCCGCATGACAGCATCGGGGTGCCTTCGGCATTGGGATAGTTGTGCATCTCGAACACCCAGTTGAAGTCCGTCCCGCGTGACGGCCGGAAGCCCGGCGGGAAATAGACCTCGTCGCGATACCACGTGTTCGCTCCCTGGTAACCCCGGGTCCAGCCCTCGTCCTGGGTGACGGTCGACCCGTCGCCGTTACCGGGCCAGAGGGTGAGCAGCGTGCGCTCACCAGCCTGGGCGGAGACGATTGAGCCATCTCCGGACTGAACCGTAGCTTTGAAGGCGTATTTGAAGCCGCTCGGTGGCGTCGGATCGGTTCGCACCAACGTGAAATCGGCCGGGTTCCCGTCGTTGCGCCCGGCGAGGGAAGAGCTGTACTGGCGAAAGTTCCCGGTCGAGAAATCGCCGTTCCAGAACCGCCCGGCAGTCGATCTGGTCGGCTGGAGCACGACGGCTGGCGACACATTGCGGCCGGCGAGCTTCGGACCACTGCTCGATGAACCCGCGGCCTGCACCACAAGAGCAACGCCAAGCAGTCCCAGCATCAAGACGAGGATCATGCGAACCAAGGAGCGCCGGAGTCTAGCTCCAGCCGATGCTGAGTTTGCGCAACCACCTCGGTCGAAAGGTCTGGGAGCCATCACAAGCTGATTCGTGGAAGGCCGGTCCAGCGGATCACCGCTATGTGCAGATCGAAACATGTCTTGCCGCTAGCATCGGGCACTCTGACCCGCGTGCCCGACGGCGTCGACCTTCTCCAAAGGAGATCTTCGGCCCGGTGGCGCCGATCCGGAGCGTCGGCGACAAGGCCGGGGCGATCGAGGCGGCCAACGACACCGAGTACGGCCTGGTGGCCTACGTGTTCACGAGCGACTTCGAGCGAACGCTGCGGGTTGTCGAGGGCATGGAGACCCCCGCCAGCCCCGGCAAGGTTTCCTTCTACGTAAGCTGCTACGACCCGCGCGGCCGAGACGCGGGAGGGCGTCAGGCGCAGCAAGACGGAGGAGGTCGAGGCGTCCGAGTCCGGGTTCGCCCGTTGTTGCGATGCAAGCTGAGTCCGAGTTCGCCCGTTGATTCAATGCAACTCTCCGAGGTTCGGCTACCCGTTGCGCAATGGCTTGCCGAGCACGTGCGCTCGCCACCAGTCTTCCCATCAAATGAACGTACAAACGATCGAGCAGGTCCTTAGCGCCACGCGCGGCTTCGCTTGGAGGTCCGCCGACGCCGATGTGGAGGTGTGCGGCTCAAGCACGAGCCTGAGGATCGAGAGCGCATGCCCATTTCGCTGACCCGCGCCAACCTGCAGCGCGCTTCGCTGTTCGCAGCTGTCGCCGCCGTATGTGCGGTGACCGGCTGGGCGCTGGTGCAGCACTCCAAACTGCCGATGCTACCGATCGCAATTCTCGCGTTGCTGGCGCTGATGGTCGTGTTCGCAGAACTCGGCTCGAAGGCGCTTTGGTTCTGGCCTGCACTGAGTGTGGCGGCCGCTCCGATCTCGGCGCACCTTGGGAGCAAGTACATCTCGTTCGACCGCATCTGGGTGATCGGGATGGTCGGGCTGCTGCTGACACTCCCGCGTGCTTACGCTCAGGCCCGCGCGTCACGGCGGACGATGCTCGCCCTGGCGCTGCTCGCGATCGTTCTCGGCGTCCTGTCGGTCGCGACGCCGGCCAGCTCTCTGTATCCGATCCGCCTCTGGTTCGACTCGCTGGTGATCCCGCTGATCCTGTTCGCGGTTGTGCGTCGCGTGGTCGCCCTTGAGGAGGGCGCGGCTCAGCGGGTTGCACTCAGCCTGATGGTCGCCGGGCTGCTGTTGGCGCTGATCGGGATCGCGGAGCACTTCATCGGCTTCCAGCTGGCGACCGCTTCGAACGGTGTGCCTCGATACGACCCAGTGGTCGGCGGGGTCCGCATCTCCGGCCCTTACGCGGTTCCGGAGACATACGGTCTCGCGCTCGTCAGCTGCCTGGCCGCAACGATGTACTGGCTTATCGCCTGGCCGCGTACAGGTTGGATCCGGTCTATCGCAATCGGGATCGCCAGCCTCGAAGTGCTCGGGATCGTCTTCACGTACTTTCGCGTGGGTTGGATCAGCGCGCTCCTTGTGGTGCTGGCCGCCCTGGGGCTCCGTCCTCACCGCTACGGTCGCGCGATAGCTGCGGTCGCCCTCGCCAGCCTGATCGCCGTCCCCCTGTTCGTCGAGCTCGAGAAGATCTCGGTGTTCTCTAACCGCGTCAACAATACGAACAACATCTACACGCGCCTCGCGATCTATGAGCAGGGGTGGCAGATCTTCAAGAGCGCGCCGGTGTTCGGCGTCGGCGCACAGCAATACAACGCGGCCGCGGTGAGGCTGCCGGTCAAGTACGTAAATGGAGCGCCCTCGCAGCCATATCCACACAGCTCCCTATTCGAGGTAATGGCCGAGTACGGGATCGTCGGACTGATCGCGCTACTAGTGGCATTTGCCGCCGTCTGGAGGCTAGTGCGCGCGTTCAAGCGCGCCGCACGAGCTGGACCGGATGCAGTTCTGGCCGGTGTCTTGGTGGCGGCCGCGCTGTCATACCTGATCTACTCGCTGACGCTGGAAATGCTGCCCTACAGCCCATCCAATGAAATGTTCGCGATCGTGCTTGCGATTGCCGCCGGCCGGCTGGACTTTCTCGCTGCAGCTAGAGCGCAGCATCGCCATCCTGCGAAAGCGGCCCCTTGACGGCCGTGACTCCTAGTGGGGGCGAGATCGCCCGCTCCTCACTGACGCAGCTCATCTCGCGGCGGATGGGAGGAAGAGTTGTCGCGCAAGCCACCATATACACAGTCGCGGGCGCCGCCGCGACGGGGTTGAGCGGCGTGGCCAAGGCGCTCTTGGCTCGCCAGATGACACCGGACGCGTTCGGCAGCTTCTCGTTCACACTGTCGTTTGCGACTCTCGCTGCCGGCGTGTTCGATTTCGGCCTCTTCATGTCCGCCGCACGTCGCCTGGCCCGCAGCAGCGTCGATCAGCGCCCGGAGCTGATCGGCGCAGCGCTGGTTGCCTCAGCTCCGCTCGCGGCTCTCGCCTCCCTGACCCTGTTCGGGCTTTCCTTCCTGGTCGACAGCCTGTTCCACGTCCAGGCAGCGCAGGCGATCCGCGTGTGCTCCGTACTGGCATGGGCTTGGGTGTTTCCGCTCGTGGGCGAACTGTTGTGCAAGGGAGCCGGTCGGCTCTGGATCTACTCCGTCAGCAACCTGATCGGAAGCGTCGTACTGGTCGTCATGATCCTCGGCCTGCTCGTCACCGGCGCCGCGTTTTCCACCACGCTGGCCTTCGTGCTGGCAACGCTAAGCATGGTCGTCTCGATGATCTACATGTGGACATGGCTTTGGCCGAGGTTCCGACGCATCCGGACTCACGTCACCTCGTTCACCACCGATTGCAGAGCTTGGGCCTTCCAGATGTATATCGGGCGGCTCTTCAGCGTCGGCACCTACAACATGGACGTCTTAATGGTCGCATGGTTCAGTAATGCCAGATCGACCGGTTATTACTCGCTGGCGGCTTCGCTGGCTGGCTTCATGGGCATACCGATCCTGGGATTGGCCGCGGCGCTCTTCCCCCGGATGGCTCGCGAGCCTGCGATTGAGAAACGCTGGCTCGTCACGGCATGGGGAATCGGTGCGCTCGGAGTTCTAGTAGTGCTGTTGATCGTCCCACCGCTGATCGTCTTCGTGTTCGGAAAGCACTACAGTCCTGTGGGGCCGCTCGCGATTCCACTGGTCATCGCGACGGGAGTGCGAGGCGTAACCACTTTGTACAACACCTTCCTGTCTGCTCACGCACGCGGGCGTGACATCCGAAACGTGGCTTTGGTTCTCACCATCAGCAACTTGATACTGAACTTCGCACTGATACCCCCGTTTGGCGCCACTGGCGCGGCGTGGGCGAGCCTGTTTGCGCTGCTAGTGAATTACGTCGCCCTCCTCATCTATTACCGTCGCTATGTCCGAGGCGCGGTCCAGAATCCGGCGCTCTCGCCCGAAACAAGCCCGACACAGGCGATCTAGGTCCGACCAGCGTCGCCCGCGGTCGCAGAGCACGGTGACTCCCCGGGCTTGCGAAAGGCGACCAGCGTCAGAGTGCCGACCAGGCGCAGTCGCGACCAGCGTGCGATACGTCGTGGAGCCGAGAAGTGCTGGATCGCGACTGGGTAGAGACCCGCCGCTTCTCCCATCGGTATAAGTTCCTTGTAGGTCACGGACGACCGCTGCTGATGGACATATGCGGCTCTGCGGCGCAATGCGTACCGCACCTGTCCCAGTCGGCGCAGCAGCGACACCGGGTTGGGAGCGCTCACCAGGAAGAGTCCGCCCGGCGCCAGCACCCGGGCGGCTGGACGGACGACATCGCCGGGTCGCTCGAGATACTCGAGCACGCTCGAACAGACGACGAGCTCAGGGGAGAAGTCGAGGACGGGGAAATCAACGGTTAGATCCATCTGTTGAAAGCTGATTGGGAGGTGCGCGCTCGCCGCGGCGTGTTGTGCCCGTTCGAGCATTTGCGGGGACGCATCGACGCCGAGGACCTCGAAGCCCTGGCTGGCAAACGCCAGGGACAAGCCGCCTGGTCCGCAGCCAATGTCGAGACAGCGGGGACGCCGGCCAAGCGGCCGTTCCGCGGCCGCCTGCTCGACGAACGCTCGCACGCGCTGCTCGTATGCGGGCGTCTCGCTGAACTCGGCGAACCACGGTGCGACCTGATCGAACCACGCCTCGCGAGAGATTGGCATGGGCGCGAGTGTATCGATCGCGCTGGTTCGCTCGGCTCGATCGTTGTGACTATGACGACGGTCCTCGAGCGGAACCGTGCCCGATGGGGTATTCCCCGGCTCCGACTCGGTGCACCAGGTCGGAGGGGGACTGACCGGCGATCGAGATCACGCGCGGGGCCTCCTTGAGGGTGTAGGCACGCCAGACTTCGCTGCCCGCTCGTCTGAGCCGACGCGGCGTGGCGGTCTGCTCGTGGGTGAGGTTCTCGGGCGCCTTGAGCAGCGACCGCGCGCTTGAGCCGTCGGGCCGCGTCACGGCCGCCGACGCGCCGCCGGTCGTTTCGGTAGCCACGGCATACCTCAGTCGCCGCTAAGCCAAGGCGGCCTCACCACGTGAGGCGGGTGCTGGACGAAGGACTAGGTGCGGCCCCGGTCCGTGGAACGGTATTTAGACTGGGATTGACCTCCTGGTCTAGCGCGGAGCACCGAAGCGGGTGCATGCTCTGCTTGCAAATGAGTTCGGTTACTCCCATCAATTCGCGTCGCTCGCGCACCGAACCAGATCCAGACCGCACCGAACCAGATCCAGACCCTGGCTTCAGGCGCGGACACTTCGGCGCCAACGAACTGGTCGCCAGGATGGACGAGCACAGCCGCAAGCTGCTCACGCGTGGGCGTCTCCAGCATCGCGGCTGGCTTGTCCCCCGGACTCTCCTCGCTGCCGATCTCTTCGGTCTAAGCCTGACGTATCTCCTCACGACGTTGTTCTGGGGCGCCCACGGTGCGTTCGGCTCACTCCACGAAATTTTCGTGTTTTGCCTCACGCTTCCATGCTGGGCGATCGTGGCAAAGCTCCACGGGCTCTACCGGAGCGACCAAGAACGCGCAGACCACTCGACCGCGGATGACCTGGTCGGGGTCTTCCATCTGGTCACCATCGGGCTGTGGGCGCTGCTAGTGGCAATGCAATTGACAGGCCGGAACAATACGAGCATCTACGCGCTGATCACTTTCTGGGCGCTCGCGGTCTGCATCCTGCCGCTTATGCGAACTGTCGCGCGACAGGCATGCAAACGGTCCCCGGCCTATGAGCAGAACACCCTGATCGTGGGCGCGGGAGAAGTCGGCCAACTGATCGCGCGCAAATTGGTCAAGCATCCGGAGTACGGGCTTAACGTGGTCGGATTTATTGACCCAGAGCCGAAGGCGCGGCGTGGCGACCTCCCCGACCATCTCGGGATCCTCGGCGAACCGGACCAGCTGACGGAGGTCGTCAAGAGCCTCAAAGTGGAGCGCGTGATCATCGCCTTCTCCAAGAAGCCGGAGGACGAGCTGCTCGTGCCTCTGCGCCAGCTACGGGCTTTGTCCGTGCAGATCGATCTCGTGCCCCGTCTGTTCGAGCTCGTCGGGCCCCGCGTGACGGTGCACTCGGTGGAAGGGCTTCCCCTGGTGGGCCTGCCTCCCAATCACGCCTCGCCGGTTGCCCGCATGCTCAAGCGCGCCATCGACGTGACCGTGTCCGCGCTGGCGCTCATCGCCTTCTCACCGCTCTTCGCGTACATAGCGCTGCGGATCCGCCTAGACTCAGGCGGTCCGGTGCTCTTCCGCCAAACGCGACTCGGCACGAACATGAAGGAATTCACCACGCTGAAGTTCCGGACCATGAAAGTCGGCACCGACCAATCGGTCCACCGGGCGGCGGTCCGCCTGTCGAACTCGCGGAGCATGGCCCCCAACGAAACGGGCGGAATGTACAAGCTGGAGCGCACGGATTCGGTGACCGGCTTCGGCCGTCGCCTGCGCCGCACCAGCCTCGACGAGCTCCCCCAGCTGATAAACGTCCTCCGCGGCGACATGTCGCTCGTCGGACCGCGTCCATGCATCCCCTACGAGACGGAGAACTTCGAGCCTCACCACCTGGAGCGATTCGCCATGCCTCAGGGCGTCACCGGCCTCTGGCAAGTCACCGCCCGCGCCAACTGCTCCTTCGTTGAGGCGCTGGACATGGATGTCGCCTACGTGCGCGGGTGGTCGCTGGGACTCGACCTCCGCCTGCTGCTGCGCACCCCGCTCCAAGTGCTCCGCCAGCGGAGCTCCACGGGCTGAGTACACAAGCAAGCACCACCGGACCGCGGTGCCCGTGCCGGTTGGCCAGCTCCGGCGCGGCGGAGGCCGAGCTGCTCGAATGGCCGCCGGTGCAGAGCGCCTCAGCGATCGCTCCGGAGCGCCTCAGCTGTCCGGCTGCAAGCCACCGCCGCCCACCAGCCCGTTGACGTGCGCGTAACGGCTGGCCTCGGTTCGGTTGCCCACGTCCAGCTTCCGGTAGACGTTGGAGAGATGGAACTTCACGGTCTGCTCGGTGACCCAGAGTTTCCGGGCGATTTCGCCGTTCGTCGATCCGGCGGCGACTAGCTGAAGCACCTCGAGTTCCCGGGGGGACAGCAGCCCATCTTGTGTCAGCGCACTGGCCGCGGGAGCCCCCCCCAGCGGTTTGTGAAGATGGAGGACGTGACCGTTGATCGTCTCCCGGATGAGCGTCGCCAGCGCGGTTGGGGGCGTCGCCTTCGACACCGCGCTGGTGGCCCCCGCGGCAAAGATCTCGTCCAGGCCCTCCGCGTCGGTGCCGAGCGTGAGCACGATCACCGTGATGTTCCCGGCAGCCGCCGTGAGCGCCCGGATCAGTTCGAGCATCCGTTCGATGTGCTCCATCTGGTCGACGAGGACGACATCCGGCCCAGCCTCGAGGATTGCCTGAACCGAAGTGCAGCCGTCCACCTGTCCGACCAGCTTGAACTCGCCGCTCTTGCGAAGGCCGATGGCGATCGCTTCGACGATTAACGAACTCTCGGCCACGACCAGCAACCGCTTCATAGCGCTTCGCTCCCGGAAGGTGAGTTGGTCAGCAATGCATCTCGGTTTCCAGCCGTTCTGCATCCTACGAGACCCGGACGGCGTCAGTCACTGGGGCTTATCGGGCGTAGCTGGCCCGATATTCCAGTCTACTGCAGGCATATAGGCAGTCGATGAGTGCGCATGGCGGCAGGGCGCGGCCCTCGAAGACGCCTCTCAACAACTGGAGCAAGCCCTCCCGCGGCGGCCGATGGCCGTATTCCGCCGGCCTCACCGGTTCCTTCTGACGCGACTTTGCGGGAATGCCGCGAGTGCAGCAGGACTCGAACCGTTAGTAGGGCGGCAGACCGCAGATCCACGGACTTCGCCGCCGGCCGCGGCCGAGGAGGAACGGACGGGTCTGGGGGCAACCAATCGGAAGGCGACTAATGAGTCAAGCTGATCACCCGGGGGGCAGTGCCGGGAGCGTAGAGCGCTCATGAAAGGACTTGTCGTGGTAGCCGACAACCCCCTGATCGTGGCAGCGATTCGATCGGGCCTCCGCGAGAACGGCGCGCTTGAGCTCCTCGGATACGTGGATCCGCGCGAAGCCACCGCGGCCCAGATCGCCCGCGCCGGCGCTGACGTCGTGCTGATCGATCAAGCGGACGGTTGCGAGCTCACGATCGCGCTCATCCACGCCCTCAAGGAGCGCGACGAGGAGATCCACGTGATCGTCCTGACGCTCGCGCTGGAGGGCGAGTGGCTGCAGCGCGCCTTCGAGGCTGGCGCGAACGGCGCCATGTCCAAATCGATTCGCCCGGCTGCGCTGGCCACGCTGGTCCGTGAGGCGGTTAACGGTCACATCGTCCACGCCCCGGCCCAGCTTCGCTCGGTGGGCGCGGCCGTGGTTCCCGTCGATGGCAACCACTCGTCGCTGACCAACCGCGAGCTGGAAACCCTGCGCTTGGTGGCGTCTGGAGCAACCAACAGCGTGATCGCGCGCCAACTGTGGATCACCGAGCAGACTGTCAAGTTCCACGTCTCCAACATCTACCGGAAGCTCGACGTGGCGAACCGCACCGAAGCCTGCCATTACGCACACGTGAACGGGATCGCCGCGGCACCTGAAGCGGTCGTGGGACATGCCCGCGAAGTACTTGCCATCGCGTCGTAGCACGCGGGCCTAATTAACGAACAACGTCACGAGGAGACATACGTAATGACAATTGGTGTGGTCGGGCTCGGCTACGTCGGACTACCGCTTGCGGTGGAGTTCGCGGAGGCGGGCGAGCACGTGGTGGCAGTCGACATCGACGAGCGCAAGATCGCCGCCATCGAGGGCGGCGAGTCGTACATCGAGGACATCAGCTCGGAGCGCCTCCAAGCGGTGCTGCACGCGATCGAGCCGTGGTCGCACTTCGCGCCGTTGGCGCGCACGGACGCGGTGTTCATCTGCGTCCCCACCCCGCTGACCCCGAACCGCGAGCCCGACCTCGAGCCGCTGCTCGGCGCGGCACGGGCCCTGTCGCACGTCGTGCAGCGCGACCAGCTGGTGATTCTGGAGTCGACGACATACCCAGGGACCACTCGTGAGCAGCTCGTGCCGCTGCTGGAGCGCCACGGCCTCAAGGTCGGCGATGGGCTTAACGTCGCGTTCTCGCCCGAGCGCGTGGATCCCGGGCGCACCGACTTCACGATGCGCAACACGCCCAAGGTCGTCGGCGGCGTCACACCCGAGTGCACGCGGCGGGCTGCCGCCGTGTACTCGCGCGTCTGCGACGAGGTCGTGCCGGTTTGCAGTCCCGAGGTCGCCGAGATGACCAAGCTGCTGGAGAACATCTTCCGCTCGGTCAACATCGCGCTGGTCAACGAGCTGTCGATCCTCGCCGACCGCATGAACATCGACATCTGGGACGTGATCGACGCCGCCGCCACCAAGCCCTACGGGTTCATGCGCTTCGAACCGGGACCTGGGATGGGCGGCCACTGCCTGCCCGTCGATCCCTTCTACTTGACCTGGCGGGCGCGGGAGTTCCACATGGCCACCGAGTTCATCGAGCTCGCCGGCAAGATCAACCAGCAGATGCCGTACTACTGCGTGGAACGGATCGAGCAGGCGCTCAACGACGCCGAGAAGCCGGTGAAGGCTTCGCGGATCCTGATCCTCGGCGCCAGCTACAAGGGCGGGGTCGGCGATATCCGGGAGTCACCGGCTCTGCGGATCATGGAGGTCCTGCGGGACCGCGGGGCGATCATCTCCTACAGCGATCCGTACGTTCCCGCGCTGGCGCAGTTCGGGCTGGAGAGCGTCGACCTGAACTCCGCCCTGGCAACGGCGGACGCGGTGATCCTGGTGACAGCGCATCCTGGCATCGACTATGGCGAGGTGCTCGAACGGTCGACGGTCCTGGTCGACCTGCGCGGGGTGACGCGCAAGCTCGCCAAGCAGGCGACCGACGCCGCCGCGGCGGCCGCCGACGATGAGCCCGTTGCCCCCACGGACGCCGGTACTGAGCCCGAGGAGCGGTTGCTCGCCTCCCTGGCGCTGTCTTCGAACGGCGCTGCGCTGGCAGAGCAACGCAATTAAGCAGGCGCGGCGGGCGTTATTCAAGTGTGTGATTCGGTGTCGGGTCTATCGGCGTTGAGCTTCCCGCTCGGCGACGGTGGCCACGATCGAAGGAGATGCTGAACGATGACGGTGGGGGCGACAGCACGCGCAGATGCTCGTAAGCCAGAGAGGCAGCGACGTCGGCCTCTGGCCCTCGCTTCCCCGCCGGTCGTCAAGGAGAGGCGCTGCGCCGGGACGCTGGATCGCTCACTGGCGGAGGTTGACCCGGAGATCGCCGATGTCCTAGAGCGTGAGCTGGATCGGCAGCGACGTACGCTGGAGATGATCGCGTCCGAGAATTTTGTCTCGACGGCGACGCTCCAGTGTCAGGGGTCGGTGCTGACGAACAAATACGCGGTCGGATACCCGGACCACCGCGAGTATCCAGGATGTGATGAGATCGATGTGGCCGAGCAATTGGCGATCGAGCGTGCGTGCGATCTGTTCGGAGCCGACCACGCCAACGTGCAGCCGTATTCGGGCGCGCTGGCCAACACGGCCGCGTATCACGCGCTGCTCGAGCCTGGAGACACGATCATCGGCCTCGACGTGGCCCACGGCGGCCACCTCACGCACGGCACGCCGGTGCACGTGTCTGGCCGGCTGTATCAATCGGCCGCCTATGGAGTCAACCGCCAAACAGGGCGGATCGATATGGACGCCGTCGAGCGTCTGGCGCGTGAACGGAGGCCGCGGTTGCTCTTGGCCGGCTGGTCCGCGTACCCCAGAGGCCTGGACTTCGCGCGATTCCGAGCCATCGCCGACGCGGTGGGCGCGTATCTCATGGTCGACATGGCGCATTTCGCCGGCTTGGTGGCAGCCGGGCTGTATCCGAATCCGGTGCCGTATGCCGACGTCGTGACGAGCACGACTCACAAGACGATCGGCGGTCCTCGCGGGGGGCTGATCCTTTGCACCGACCAGCTCGCGGCGCAGATCGACTCCGCGGTCTACCCCGGTCAACAGGGCGGGCCGCTGCAGCACGTCAACGCCGCCAAGGCGGTGGCGTTGCGGTTCGCCGGTTCGGCGGAGTTTCGCGAGCGTCAGCAGCGCACGGTGGCAGGCGCGCGCGTGGTCGCTGAGCAACTGGTCTCGGCCGGGCACGGGATCGACGTCCTCACCGGCGGCACCGATGTGCACCTCGTGATGTGCGATCTGCGCCGGTGTCCGCTTGACGGAAGTGACGCCGAGGCGCGTCTGGCGTCGATCGGGATCACGGTCAGTCGCCACCCGGTACCGTTCGATCCGCGGCCGGCGGAGGCCCCGAGTGGTGTGCGCATCGGAACCGCCGCACTCGCCACCCGCGGACTGGAGCTAGAGGACTTCGCCGAAGTCGGGTCGATCATCGCTCAGGCGCTGCGCCCGGACGGATTCGAGCACAGTCGACCGCACCTTGCCGAGCGAGCTGCTTCGATCGTCGGGCGCTACCCGCTCTACGACCGGATCGGCGCGCCCGCACTCGTCTGAGCACAACGCTCGCCGGTGGCACCGGGGTGGGGGGCGGGCAGCAGCCGGTCTCTCAGCGCAGGCGTCGGCGCCGGCCGCGCATGCGGTCCGGTGGGCGAGGTCGCATTCCCTCGCGAGCCGGATGGGACTCCTGCCCGGTGTGCAACCCCGGCCCGTGGCGCGGACCGGACGCGGGACGAAGGCCGGTATCCGGATCGCTTCGCTCCGCGCCGGCCTCCAATTCGGACCCGTGTCCCACGGCCGGTCCTCCCGGCGGGTGCTCGGCGCGGTCGCGATCCTCGGACAACCCGACCTCATAGAAGACGAGGCCGACGGCGAGGACCAGCCCGATTCCGATCAGGACGGTTGCCAGAGTTCCGCCGGCCGTGCCGGACAGCAGGGCGCCACACGCGACGCCCGCGATCACCAGGACGGCGGCCGCGCCGTAGCGGATGATGCGGTCGCGCCGGCTCATGCGGTCACGCAGCCCGGACGGCCTGACCTCCGGCGGCCGGCGCACTCGCTCCCCGCCCCGAGCTCGTGCTCGAGGCGGGTGAGTCGCGCGCGCCGCCCGTCGGATGCGGCCAATCAGTCCTCCGAGGCGTCTCCGTTGTCCGAAGCCTGGATATCCAGGTCGGCCAGCTCCTCGGCGAAGCCCATCGTCGAGCGGTCGTTGCCGATGTTCTCGAGATCTGAGAGATCGGGTTCAATGCCGCCCCCGAAGCCGGTCAGCGACTCGCCGTCGGTCAACCCGAGCTCGGCCGCCAGGTCGTCGTGATCGAGTAGGCCGACCTCGTCGATCCCACGCGGGAGCGGCTCGGTCGGCTCGATCTCGATCCGCCGATAGCGCTTGAGCCCCGTTGCCGCCGGGATCAGCTTGCCGATGATGACGTTCTCCTTGAGGCCGTTGAGCCGATCGATCTTGCCCTCCAGCGCGGCATCGGTCAGGACCTTGGTCGTCTCCTGGAAGGAGGCGGCCGACAGGAACGAGTCGGTGTTCAGCGACGCCTTGGTGATCCCGAGGATGATCTCCTCGGCCTGCGCGGCCTCGCCACCGGCGTCGATCACCGCGTTGTTGATCTTGGCGTACTCGTAACGATCGACGAACTGGCCGGGAAGCAGGTCGGTGTCGCCCTTCTGGTCGACCCGGACCTTCTTGAGCATCTGGCGCACGATCAGCTCGATGTGCTTGTCGTTGATGTCCACGCCCTGGGACTTGTAGACCTCCTGGACCTCACGGACGAAGTACAGCTCGGTCTCGGTCCGACCCCGGATGGCCAGCAGCTCGTGGGGATATAGCGACCCCTCGTTGAGCTGGGTCCCCGGCTCGATCGTCTGGCCGGCCTCGACGTAGAGCAGCGTCCGCCGCGGGAACGTGTTCCGGTGCTCCTCCCCGGCATCGTCGGTGATGACGACCGTGATCGCCTTCTCCGAATCCTCGATCGACACCTTGCCGCCGACCTCCGAGATCTTCGCCAGGCCCTTGGGCTTGCGCGCCTCGAACAGCTCCACCACGCGCGGCAGGCCGTGCGTGATGTCGGCGCCGGCGACGCCGCCGGTGTGGAACGTGCGCATCGTCAGCTGGGTGCCGGGCTCGCCGATCGACTGGGCGGCGATGATTCCCACCGCGTCGCCGATCTGGGCCAGCTTGCCGGTCGCCATCGACCGGCCGTAGCACGCCTGGCAGACCCCGGTCGGCGCCTCGCACTTGAGCACCGAGCGGACGGGGACCCGGGTCACCGTACCCTTGTCGGTCTCGTCCTGCCACGCGTCGGCGAGATCGGCTAGCTCCGCACGGTCGATCTCCCGGCCCTGCTCCACGACCACGCGTCCGCGCTTGGTGGTGATGTCCCGCGCCGCGATCCGGCCGATCAGGGCATCGTTGGCCTCCCCGGTCGGGCGCAGCCCGCGGGTCTCGGGGTCGATCTCCAGCTGCGAGACCGGCATCTCGATGAACTGCTCGGTGCCGCAATCCTCCTGACGGATGATCACGTCCTGGGAGACGTCGACCAGACGCCGGGTCAGGTACCCGGAGTCGGCGGTCCGCAGCGCCGTGTCGGCCAGCCCCTTGCGAGCGCCGTGGGTGGAGATGAAGTACTCCAGCACCGTCAGGCCCTCCATGAAGTTGGCCTTGATCGGACGCTCGATGATCTCTCCCTTCGGGTTGGCCATCAGGCCGCGCATCCCGGCCAGCTGTCGGATCTGCGAGAACGACCCCCGGGCTCCCGAGTTGGCCATCATCGCGATCGGGTTGAGGTTGTCCAGGTGGTTGTAGAGAGCCTCGCCGACCTCGTTGGTGGCGCGGTCCCAGAGCCCGGTGACCGCCTCGTGGCGCTCCTCTTGGGTGATCTCGCCGTCCTCGTACTGACCCTCGATCGTCACCAGCTCGCCCTCGTAACGGCGGAGGATCTCCTCCTTGGTCGGCGGAGTCTGGACGTCGTTCTTGGAGAACGTCACCCCGGCCCGCGTCGCGTACTCAAAGCCGACGTCCTTGAAGGCGTCGAGCACCTGGGAGATCGACGGCGCGCCGTACAGCTGCACGAGGTCGTCGGCCAGCTTGGTCGTGTCCTTCTTGCGCATCGAACGGTTGATGAACTCGTAGGTGCTGGGGTCGAACCCGTCACCCAGCGCCTCCTGCAGCGCCCGCTCGATCTTGTCGTTGTAAATGACCCGGCCGACCGTGGTCAGTACGTGGCCGCCCTCCAGGCCGAGTGGCCGGTACTCGGCGAGATCGTGCAGCTTGACCACGCGGTGCTCGTAGGACCACTCCGCCTCCTGGGCGGTGCGGAACACGTGCGGACGCGGATCCAACGTCGCCGGATTCATCTCGGCGAGATCCTTCGCGTCCGGCCCATAGGTCAGGTAGTAGGCACCCAGGACCATGTCCTGCGACGGCGTCGCCAGCGGCGCGCCGTGGGCCGGTGAGAGGATGTTGTTGGCCGACAGCATCAGGATTCGCGCCTCGGCCTGGGCCTCGGCCGACAGCGGCAGGTGAACCGCCATCTGGTCACCATCGAAGTCGGCGTTGAAGGCGTGGCAGACCAGCGGGTGAACCTGGATCGCCTTCCCCTCCACCAGCACCGGCTCGAACGCCTGAATGCCCAGGCGGTGCAGCGTCGGCGCGCGGTTGAGCAGCACCGGGTGCTCGTGGATGACCTCCTCGAGCACGTCCCACACCTCGGGGATCATCGAGTCGACCATCTTCTTCGCCGCCTTGATGTTCTGCGCCGACTTACGCTCGACGAGACGAGCCATGATGAACGGCTTGAACAGCTCCAGCGCCATCAGCTTGGGCAGGCCGCACTGATGCAGCCGCAGCGACGGGCCCGACACGATCACCGACCGGCCGGAGTAGTCCACGCGCTTGCCGAGCAGGTTCTGGCGGAACCGACCCTGCTTGCCCTTGAGCATGTCGGACAGCGACTTCAGCGGGCGGTTACCCGGTCCGGTGACGGGGCGGCCACGGCGGCCGTTGTCGAACAGCGCGTCGACGGACTCCTGGAGCATCCGCTTCTCGTTGTTGACGATGATCTCGGGCGCGCCCAGGTCCAGCAGCCGCTTGAGGCGGTTGTTGCGGTTGATGACGCGGCGGTACAGGTCGTTGAGGTCGGAGGTGGCGAACCGGCCACCGTCGAGCTGCACCATCGGGCGCAGCTCCGGCGGGATCACCGGCACCGCCTCCAGCACCATCATCTCGGGCTTGTTGCCCGACTGCAAGAAGGCGGAGACGACCTTCAGACGCTTGACGGCGCGAGCCTGCTTCTGGCCCTTGGCGGTCTTGACCTGGTCCTGCAGATCGGCCGCCTCGATGTCGAGATCGACCTGCTGGAGCAGGTCGCGCACCGCCTCGGCGCCCATGCCGCCGCGGAAGTACTCGCCGAAGCCGTACGGCGAGCCGAACCGGTCGCGCAGCTCGCGGAAGGTGGTCTCGTCGTTGATCACGTCCTTGGGCTTCATCGTCTTGAACAGGTCCCACACCTGACGCATCCGCTCAGCGGCGTCCTCGATGTAGGCGTCGGTGTCGTCGATGTCGGCGGTGAAGCTCTTGCGCAGGTCCTTGAGCATCTTCTCGCGCTCATCGTCGGAGAGCTTGGCGACGTTGACCTCCAGAGTCTCTGCCCAGAGATGGTCGTCGTCGGAGAAGTCGCGGCCGGTCTTGGCGGAGTTCAGGAACTCTTCGCGGCGGGCCAGCGACTCCTTGAGCTCGAGCACGCGCTCTTCCTTCTCGGCCGCGTAGGCGTCCAGCACCTTGTTGACCTCGCCCTCGAGGGACTCGGTGTCCCGGGCGCGGGCCTCCTCGTCGACCCACGTGACCATCGAGGCGGCGAAGTAGAGGACCTTCTCCAGCTCCTTGGGAGCCATGTCCAGCAGGTAGCCGATGCGGCTGGGCACGCCCTTGAAGAACCAGATGTGCGAGACGGGAGCGGCCAGGTCGATGTGACCCATGCGCTCACGGCGAACCTTGGAGCGAGTCACCTCGACGCCGCAGCGCTCGCAGACGATGCCCTTGTAGCGGACGCGCTTGTACTTGCCGCAGTAGCACTCCCAGTCCTTGGTCGGACCGAAGATGCGCTCGCAGAACAAGCCGTCCTTCTCGGGCTTGAGCGTGCGGTAGTTGATCGTCTCCGGCTTGGTGACCTCGCCCGAGCTCCACGAGCGAATCTGCTTGGAGGAGGCGAGGCCGATCTCGATTGCGTCAAAGTTGTTTATGTCGATCAAAGTGAATCCTTGCGCTTGCGCTTGAAAATCAATGGACGAAGGTGGCTACGGGGCTGCGCCCCGTGCCGGCACCTACCGCTTCGCGAGTAGGGCCGGTCACGGAGCCCAGCCCCACCAGCCTCATGCTTCGTCTTCCTCCAGCACGCCCTCGGCGTCTCCGGCGGGAATCTCGGCCTCGAGCATCGGGTCCTCGTCGGAGCTGAGATCCTCGGCCTCGAGCTCTTCGCCTGACTCCAGGTCGGGGTCCTCGGTCTCGGTCTCGTCCGCGGAGGCCTCGACCGTCTCGCCTTCGTGCTCTTCGGTCTCGTCCGCCGCCGCGCCGTCGGTAGCCCGCACGCCGCTCAGGTCGATGCCGAGCTCTTCGGCAGCTCTGAGCAGGTCGTCGTCCTCCTCGCGCATCTCGGCGCGCTCGCCCTCCTCGGAGACGACGTTGACGTCGAGCGCCAGCGACTGCATCTCCTTGAGCAGGACCTTGAAGGACTCGGGGATCGACGGCTCGGCGATGTTCTCGCCCTTGACGATCGCCTCGTAGGCCTTGACCCGGCCGACCGTGTCGTCGGACTTGATCGTCAGCATCTCCTGGAGGGTGTACGCCGCGCCGTAGGCCTCCAGCGCCCACACCTCCATCTCGCCGAAGCGCTGGCCGCCGAACTGCGCCTTACCGCCCAGCGGCTGCTGCGTGACCAGCGAGTAGGGGCCGGTGGACCGAGCGTGGATCTTGTCGTCGACCAGGTGCAGGAGCTTGAGGATGTACATGTACCCGACGGTGACCTGCTCTTCGAACGGCTCGCCGGTGCGGCCGTTGAACAGCGTCGTCTTGCCGGATGCCTGCTCACCCTCGCGCCGGCGCTTGTCGACGTCCATGTTGATCAGGCCTTTGCCCTGCTTGTGCTCGTCCTGCCAGCGGACCAACGCCTCGTCGACGTCGGCGACGGTGGCGCCGTCGAACACCGGCGTGGCCACGTACACCTTGCCCGCTCGGCCGTCCGGCCGGCTACCGCCGTTGGCGGCGTGCTGGCGAGCGTCGGAGCCGTCCTCGTACCAGCCGTTGGCCGCCACCCAGCCGAGATGCGTCTCCAGGATCTGCCCGAGGTTCATCCGGCTCGGCACGCCCAGCGGGTTGAGGATCACGTCGACCGGGGTGCCGTCCTCCAAAAACGGCATGTCCTGCTCGTCGACGATCTTGGAGATCACGCCCTTGTTGCCGTGGCGTCCCGCCAGCTTGTCGCCTTCGGCGATCTTGCGCTTCTTGGCCACGAACACGCGGACCAGGTCGTTGACGCCCGGCGGTAGATCGTCGCCCTCGTCACGGCTGAAGGTCTTGACGTCGATGACGACGCCGCCCTCACCGTGCGGGACCTTGAGCGAGGTGTCGCGGACCTCGCGCGCCTTCTCCTTGAAGATCGCGCGGATCAGCTTCTCCTCGGCGGTCAGCTCGGTCTCGCCCTTGGGCGTGACCTTGCCCACCAGCAGGTCTCCGGAAGCGACCTCCGCGCCGATGCGGACGATGCCGCGATCGTCGAGGTTGCGCAGCGACTCCTCGGAGCGGTTGGGGATGTCACGGGTGATCTCCTCGTCGCCCAGCTTGGTGGTGCGGGCGTCGATCTCGTACTCCTCGATGTGGATCGAGGTGAGCTCGTCGTCGGACACCAGCCGCTTGGAGAGGATGATCGCGTCCTCGAAGTTGTAGCCCTCCCAGGACATGAAGGCGACCAGCAGGTTCTTGCCCAGCGCCATCTCGCCCATGTCGGTAGCCGACCCGTCGGCCAGAACCGCGCCCGCCGGGACGTCGGCGCCGACATCGACGATCGGCTTCTGGTGGATCAAAGTGCCCTGGTTGGAGCGCATGAACTTCTGGAGGTCGTACTCCTCCCGGCCGCCGTCCTGACCGTCGATCACGATCTGCTCGGCATCGACGTAGGACACCGTGCCCGGCTCGCGGGCTACGGCGACGTCGCCGGTGTCGATCGCCGCCCGCCGCTCCATGCCGGTGCCGACCAGCGGAGCGTCGGTGACGAGCAACGGCACCGCCTGGCGCTGCATGTTGGAGCCCATCAGCGCCCGGTTGGCGTCGTCGTGCTCCAGAAACGGGATCATCGCGGTCGCCACCGACCAGATCTGCTCCGGCGAGACGTCGATCAGGTCGACCTCCTCCGCCGTGACCGTTACGTACTGGCCGGCCTGGGTGCGGCAGAGGATCTCGTCGCCCGCCAGACGACCCGAGTCATCGACGGGCGTGTTGGCCTGGGCGATGATCCGCTCCTCCTCCTGGGTGGCGTCGATGCGAATGATCTCGTCGGTGACCCGGCCGTTCTTGACGATCCGGTATGGGGTGGTGACGAAGCCGTGCTCGGAGATCTCGGCGTAGGAGGACAGCGACCCGATCAGGCCGATGTTGGGGCCCTCCGGGGTCTCGATCGGGCACATGCGGCCGTAGTGCGTGGGGTGCACGTCGCGGACCTCGATCGGGGCCCGCTCCCGGGTCAGGCCGCCGGCGCCGAGCGCGCTGAGGCGACGGCGATGGGTCAGCCCGGCCAGCGAGTTGGTCTGGTCCATGAACTGCGACAGCTGGCTGGAGCCGAAGAACTCCTTGAGCGCCGCCACGACCGGCCGGATGTTGACGATCGTCTGGGGGGTGATGGTGTCGGCGTCCTCGGTGGTGAGGCGCTCGCGCACGACGCGCTCCATCCGGTACAGGCCGATCCGGAACGCCTCCTGAATCAGCTCGCCGACGGTGCGCAGACGGCGGTTGCCGAAGTGCTCGTACTCGTCCAGGTGATCCTGGATCGGCTCGCGCGGCAGCGACACCGCCTCGGCGGCATAGTCGATCTTGACCGCGTCGGAGGGCTCCTCGGGCATCCCGAGCAGCCGCGGCAGCGATACCAGCTCCTTGACCAGGGCGATGATGTCGTCGTGGGTCAGGGTGCGGCTGTCCAGGTCGATGTCCAGGTTCAGGCGCGAGTTGAGCTTGTAACGACCGACGCGGGTCAGGTCGTAGCGCTTGGGGTCGAAGAACAGCTGGTTGAGCAGGGACCGCGCGGCGTCGATCGACGGCGGCTCGCCCGGGCGCTGCTTCTTGAAGAGCTCGATCAGCGCGCCCTCCTCGCTGCGCGTCACCTCGGGATCCGCCTCGACCGTGTTGCGGATGTACAGCGAGTTGTCGAACAGGTTGAGGATCTCCTCGTCCGCCGCATAGCCCATCGCGCGCAGCAGCACCGTGACCGGGAGCTTGCGCTTGCGGTCGATGCGGACGTAGACGCGGCCCTTCTTGTCGATCTCGAGCTCCAGCCACGAGCCACGGGCCGGCATCAGGTTGGCGATGAACACCTGCTTCTCACGGTCCTTGGGCTCCATCACATAGGCGCCCGGGGAGCGGACCAGCTGCGTTACGACGACACGCTCGGTGCCGTTGATGATGAAGGTGCCGCGCTCGGTCATCCACGGGAAATCGCCCATGAACACCGACTGCTCACGGATCTCGCCGGTCTCGCGGTTGATGAACGCGACGGTGACCGTTAGCGGGCGGGCGTAGGTCAGATCCTTTTCGCGGCACTGCTCCAGGCTGGCGACGGGCTCGTCAAAGGTGAACTCGCCGAACTGCACGGCCAGGTTGCCGGTGTAGTCCTCGATCGGCGAGATGTCGTCGATCGTCTCGCGCAGACCGCCCTTCTCGGGATCGGTGAGCCAGGCGAACGAGCGGCGCTGAATATCGATGAGGTTGGGGACTTCTAGGACCTTGTTCAGACGCGCGAAGCTACGGCGCGTCCGGGGGGCGTGAGTGGTTGCCAAGACGGCGACTCCTCGGGCGGTCGAGAGGGAGGCGAACTTAACGCTTGCCAGAGCTATATGGGCTCAAGCGAGCGCGACCAGCAAAGATAGCACACGGCATCGTCGCCCTGTGAGGGACCGCTCAGCTCTCACGGACCCCGCCCCCGGCGGCCGCGTATGTGGCGCGGCGCCGCATGTTTGGGCGGCTACGACTATTGGCTGACGCGGCCAGTGTAGGGGGAAAATCGCAGCGCGGCAACTTCGTGCCTGGCCAGGGCGCTGTTTTGCGTCCGTCCGCGAACGCTGGGCGGGGTTCGTGCCAGGCCCGACGCTAAGCGGCCGCAGGGCCCGGCTCGCACTCACGCTCGCGGCGACGAGCGCCGACCCGAAGCGAAGTCTGACCCGGAGACCGAGCCATAGCCGCGGGGACTATCTCCAGATAGCGAAACACCGCCCGCCCAAACCGCAGGACATCGCCGTCGCTCAACCGAGCGGTGGTCACCCGCCGGCCGTTGACAAAGGTGCCGTTGGCGCTGCGGTCGTCGAGAACCCGCACCCCATCCCGCCTACCGCCGCGAAGAGCGATGATCGCGTGGCGTCGAGACACGTGCGAATCCTCGACACGCACGTCGGCGATCAGGCCGCGCCCCACGTGAGTAATAGGACGCTGCAGCGAGACCAGCCACGTGTCCCCAGCGTCCTCGACCGCGAGATACCGGCCGGCCGGCGCCCCGGCGAACGGGATCAGGCAATCACGGGTGCGGTGATCGAGCAGCGCGAACGAGTCGACCACGAAAGGATGGTTGGCATGCATCCCGTGGGTGGCATGGTCGTGACCGGACGCGAGAGGTCGGCCGGATCGATCTGAGAGCTGGGCTTCGATGGTCATGGACAAAGCTCACCATCGCCGACGAACACCCACGTCAGAGCGCGCGAAGAGATTTCGAAGGGGCCTTATGGAAGCGAAACGCGGTCGCGCGCGCCCGCCAGCCCCCGCGGGTGGAGCGCGCCGCTGGTCTGTTACGTACTGCCCGCGACGCGCTCCGAGTGCCGGCTGAGCCGGACCTGACTACTTGAGGTCGACGCTCCCGCCGGCCTCCTCGAGGTCGGCCTTCAGCTTGTCGGCCTCGGCCTTGTCCACGCCCTCCTTGACCGGCTTGGGGGCCTCGTCGACGAGCGCCTTGGCCTCCTTGAGGCCGAGTCCGGTCGCGGCGCGGACGACCTTGATCACCTGGATCTTCTTCTCGCCGGCGGCGGTGAGAACGACGTCGAACGTCGACTGCTCCTCGGCAGCCTCGACACCGCCATCGGTGGCGGCGCCAGCCCCGGCCGGCGCCGCCGCGGCCACCGCGGTGGCGGACACGCCGAACGCCTCCTCCAGCGCCTTGATGCGCTCCGAGAGCTCGAGCACGGAAATCGTCTTGAGCTCGTCGATCCAATCTTGGGTACTGGTGGCCATGCTTCCTCCTTATGTGTCGGACGGGGCCGCGTCCGACGCGGCTTGCGTTTCAGTTTCAGTTGTCAGGGCATCGGCGGCGCCCTCGGGCTCCGCCGCAGCCGCCTCGGGCTCCGCCGCAGCCGCCTCGGGCGCCGAGTCGCTGACAAGACCTTGGTCGACGATCGCCTGCAGCTGGATCGCGACCCCCGCGATCAGCGCGTTCAGGCCCCGAGCCAGCCCGGTCAGCGGAGCTGCGATCGTCCCCACCAGCTGCGAGTTGAGCACATCGCGGGCGGGGAGGCGGGCAATCGACCGAACGTCGTCGGCGGACAATGCCGAGCCGTTCATGAGGCCACCCTTGAAGTCGAGCACGTTCAGCCGACGGCCAGTCTCGTTGAGTGCCTTGGCGGCGAGTGCAGCGTCGCCGCTGACAAACGCCAGCGCCGTCGGGCCGACCAGCATCGGCTTGAGCGTCTCCATCCCGGCCTGATCGGCAGCCCGCTCGCTGAGCGAGTTCTTGACGATCCGGAACCGCGCGTCGGCCTCGTTCAGCCGGCGGCGCAGCTCGGCCACCTGGGAAACGGAGATGCCTCGGTAGTCGACGGCGAAGATCGCCTCGGCGGCCTGGAGCTGGCCGGCGATCTCCTCTACGACTGCGGTCTTCTGATCTCGGTTCATGGGTCGCTTTCTCTCACACAAACGCCCGCCGGTCAGGGCGGGCGTCGGAAGCGTGTATCGCGCGGCTGGCGCCGGCAACCGTTTCGACGATCCGCCTGCTCCGGGCTTACGCGCGCTCGCGGCCGGAGGTCTCGGGCTTCGTGTCTTGACGGTGCGGATGTTAGCGGGCGTGGACCAGTCCGGACTGTCGCCCGCTAGGGTGCGGCCCCGGTGGCGGTCCCCCTGTTCAACACCGATGCGGCGATGGCTCCGTTACGACCGGTGATCGTCGAGCGGATTGCCGAGATTGTCGCGCGCGGACGCTTTGTCCTCGGTCCGGAGGTGGAGGCCTTCGAGAGCGAGCTGGCCTCGTACCTCGGGGCGGCTCACGTGATCGGGGTAGCCAACGGGACGGACGCGATCACGATCGGATTGCGCGCGATCGGCGTTCGCCCCGGCGACGACGTGATCGTTCCCTCATTCACCTTCTATGCGAGCGCCGAGGCCGTGGTCAACGCCGGCGCTCGGCCGGTGTTCTGCGATGTTGACCCCGACACTCGCAATGTCACCGTCGACACCGTCCGGGCGACGTTGACCCCACACACCACGGCGGTCGTGGCCGTCGATCTGTTCGGCCTTCCGGCACCGGTCTCGCAATTGCGCGGGCTGGGCGTGCCGGTGCTGGAGGATGCCGCGCAGGCCGCCGGCGCCCGGCAGGACGGCCAGATGGCCGGGACGTTCGGGGACGTGGCGACGTTCTCGTTCTATCCGTCCAAGAACCTCGGCGCGTTCGGCGACGGCGGAGCGGTCGTGACCGACGACGACGAGGTCGCCGAGTTGGTCCGCGCGCTTCGCTTTCACGGCTCGCGCGATAAGCAGACGTTTGAGTACGTCGGCTACAACTCGCGCCTTGATGAGATGCAGGCGGCGATTCTGCGCATCCTCCTCGTCGAGCTGGACGGGTGGTGCGACGGGCGGCGGGCCGGCGCGGATGCCTACCTCGCTGCCGGTGCGGGTGAAAACGTGACCCTGCCCACGGTGCCGGATGGAGCCGAGCCGGCGTGGCATCTGTTCGTGGTCACCCATCCGCACGCGGATGATCTGCTCCAAGCGCTGAAGTCGGCCGGTATCGAGGCGCGCGGCTACTATCGCCGGCCGCTGCATCTCCAGCCGGCGATGGCCCCGTACACCGAGGGGCTGGGGCCGCTACCGGCGACCCAGCACCTCGCCAGCAGCAACATCGCGCTGCCGATCAGCCCAACGTTCAGCGCCGAGCAGGCCCGGGAGGTCGTGGCAGCGATCGCCGCGGCCAGTTAGGGCGGCTCCTCGGCGGTCGGGCGGCTACCGGGTCCTGGGCGATCGGGCGGCAACCAACCGTCACCTCAGCGGGTCAGGCGGCTACCGGCTCCTCGACAATGTCCCGGGTCCGTGAGGGGTCGACCTTGACCCCGGGCCCCATCGTGCTCGCAAACGTGACCGATCGGATGTAGCGGCCTTTGGCCGCTGACGGCTTGGCCCGAATCAGCTCGTCGATCACCGCCGCGTAGTTCTCGAGCAGCAGTCGCTCCTCGAAGTCCTTCTTCCCGATCACCAGGTGCACGATCGCGGTGCGGTCCGTGCGGTACTCGACCTTGCCGGCCTTGGACTCGCCGACGGCCCGGGCGACGTCCATCGTGACGGTCCCCACCTTTGGATTGGGCATCTTGCCTGCCGGACCTAGGATGCGGCCCAGACGGCCGACGATCGGCATCATGTCCGGCGTCGCGATGGCGACATCGAAGTCGTCGAAGCCCTCCTGGATCCGCTTGGCGAGATCCTCGCCGCCGACCACGTCGGCGCCCGCATCCTCGGCCTCACGTGCCTTGTCGCCCTGAGCGAAGACGGCGATCTTGACCTCCTTACCGAGCCCGTTGGGCAGCGCGATCGTGCCGCGCAGCTGCTCATCGGCGTGGCGGACGTTGAGGCCGGTACGGACGTGAACCTCAACCGATTCGTTGAACTTGGTGCTTCCCAGCTGCTTGACCAGCGAGATCGCCTCCGCCGGGGTGTATTCCCGGGAGCGATCGAAGCGCTGCTTGTCGTCGTCGTAAGCCTTGCCGTGCTTGGACATCAGCGAAATCCTCCTGCGAAAGCGGTCATCGTCAGACCACCTCGACGCCCATCGAACGCGCGGTCCCGGCGATGATCTTCGCGGCGGCGTCGATGTCGTTGGCGTTGAGGTCGGACATCTTCTTCTCGGCGATCGATCGCAGTTGCTCCTGCGTGATCTTGGCCACCTTCTCGCGGAGCGGATCGGCCGCGCCCTTCTCCAGCGAGAGCGCCTGCTTGATCAGCACCGCGGCCGGCGGGCTCTTGGTCACGAACGTGAACGAGCGATCCTCGTAGACGGTGATCACGACCGGGATCACCGTTCCGGCGTCGGACTGCGTCTGCGCGTTGAACGCCTTGACGAACTCCATGATGTTGACGCCGTGCTGTCCCAGCGCCGGTCCCACCGGGGGCGCCGGGCTGGCCTGTCCGCCAACCGCCTGGAGCTTGATCTGGGTTAGGACCTTCCTAGCCATGACTCACCTTAAATCTTCTTGACCTGATCAAAGCCGACCTCGACCGGGGTCTCGCGACCGAAGATCGAGACGAGCACCTTGAGGCGCTGCGCGTCCTCGTTGACCTCGGAGATCTCGCCGCTGAAGTCAGACAGCGGACCGGAGACGACCTTGACCGACTCGCCGATCGAGAACTGGGCCCGGCTGCGCGGACGCTCGGCGGGCTCCATGTGAAGCAGGCGGTCGACCTCGACCTGGGTCAACGGGACCGGCTCGTTGGATGCGCCGACGAACCCGGTGACTCCCGGCGTTCCCTTGACCAGCGACCACGAGTCCTCGTTCAGATCCATCTGCACCAGCACGTAGCCGGGCATCGTCCGCTTCTCCACCGTGACCTTCTGGTTGTCCTTCATCTCGGACACCGACTCGGTGGGAACGATGATCTGACGGACGGCACGTTGCTGGTTGAGCGACACGACTCGGTGCTCGAGGTTGTGCTTGACCTTGTTTTCGTGACCGGAATAGGTGTTTACGACATACCAGCGGAACATGTTTCTCTCAGACTGAAAAGACCCTTACTTGAGGATGAAATTGACCAACCTGCCGGCGACGAAGTCGGCGACGCCGAGGAACACGCCCGCGACGATGACAAACCCGATCACCACCCCGGTGGCCTGCATCACCTGCCGACGGTCCGGCCACTGTACTCGTTGCAGCTCGCGCCAGCTTCCCTGGATGAAGTGCACGAGCCGCGCGACGATGCCGGCCCGTTGGGCCGGAAGCGCGGCCGCGCCGGAGACCAGTTCGCCGCGTGACCCAGAGCTCGACCGGCCGCGTCGACCCACCCCCCGGGCCGCGTCGTCGTCCTGCACCGCCTGTGCGATTAGACCGGGGTCGGCCGCCTCCTCGGCGAGCTCGGCATCGGTCAGCTCCTCGTCGGACCACTCCTCACCGTCGAGCTCGGGGCGGCCCACCGCCAGCTGCGCTTCGGCGAGCTCCACGTCAGGGGTCGCGTGCTCGATCGGCTCGGGACTCTCGTCCAGCACATCGCGCTCTGGAGCCTGGTCCGGCGCCGCGCCCTGCTCCCCGCGGGCGGCGGCTTCGCGGCGGGCCGCATCCTCGCGGACGCCGGTCTCGTCGCGGCGGGCCGCATCCTCGCGGATGCCGGTGTCGCGGCGGGCCCCGTTCGCGGTCGCCACCCCGGGCTGAGCACTCGAGCCGTCGACCGGCTGACGCGGCCGCCGGTCGTTGCGGCGTTTGCGGTTGCGAGCCACAGGCTGCTCTTGAGTTCGCTCAGCGCGTTTCGCGATGAGCGGTATGGCGCCGGCACCAGCGGCAGTACTTGCGCAGCTGCAGTCGCTCCGGATTGTTCCGCTTGCTCTTGTTGGTCTGGTAATTCCGGCGCTTGCACTCCTCGCAGGCGAGAGTTGCAGCGATCCGGACGTCTCCACGGGCCATTTCGCGCTTCTTGGAAGATGGTGGTAGGGATTAGCCGCGGCGGGCGCGAAAACAAACGCCGCCCGGCGCCGTGTTGAGTCTAGCGCCCATGCCCGGGACGGCGCACGGGTCGCCGGGTTTGCTCTCGTCAAGCGACAATGCAGCCATGCTCCCATCGAGGGGTGCGCGCACATGATCCGTCTGATCGGGTTGTCGATCTCCATCGGCTTCGCCGACGCGCTGAATCCGTCGACCATCGTGCCGGCGCTGTATCTGGCCGCCGGCAACCACCCGCGCCGCCACGTCGCCCAGTTCACCCTCGGGGTCTTCGCGGTCTATCTGCTGGGCGGCCTGGCGATTGCGCTCGGCCCCGGTGAGCTGGTCCTGGCCCTGGTCCCTCGCCCCGGTCGCCATCTCCAGTACGTGCTGGAGACGATCGCCGGCGTCGCCATGCTCACCGCCGCGGCCTTTCTGTTCGGCTACCGCAAGCGGTTGGCCCAGTCGCAGGTGCCCGAGTTCAAGACCGACGGCCGATCGAGCGGGCTGCTCGGGGCGACGATCACCGCGGTCGAACTGCCCACCGCGTTCCCTTATTTCGCGGCCATCGCCACGATCGTGGGCGCCGACCTGAGCATCGTCCGCGTCGTGATCCTGCTGCTGATCTTCAACGTCTGCTTCATCTTGCCCCTGCTGGCGATCCTCGCCACGCTCACGTTCGCCCACGAGAACGCCCAGCGCATGCTGGCCCGGGGGCGGCAGAGGCTGGAGGCCAACTGGCCGATCGTGCTCGCCTCCCTGGCGCTGCTGGCCGGCCTGTTCGTCACCTTCCTCGGCGTGACCGGCCTGGGCATCACCCATCGCAACGACTTCGGTGAGCTCTCCCGCCGGCTGCGCCACCTCTTGCACCTGCACTCGTAGTCGTTCCGTTCGTACCTAGGAACGGGCCACTTAGCCACGACGGCGGCCCGGGCCTAAGCCCCCGCCTCGCGACTCTGCTCCCGGGCGTCACGCACGAGGCGCCGCATGCCGGCCAGCCAGCGCTCGGGCTGGGCTCCCTTCAGCGCGAGGTGGTTGGCGACCTCTGCATGCGGGAGGATCAGAAAGCGCTCATCGCGGATCCCGGTGGCGACCGCCGCGGCGACCTCGTCGGGCTCCATCAGGCCGCCGGCCAGCAATGGCGCCGCGCCGACCGGGTCGTCGAGGGCCTCGTCCAGCAGCGGCGTGCGGACTCCCTGCGGGCACAGGCACGAGACCTTGATGCCGGCGTCGGCGTAGACGATCGACAGCCACTCCGCCACGGCGACCGCCGCGTGCTTGGTCAGCGAGTAGCCCAGCGCGGAGACCTGGGTGAGCAGCCCGGCCGCCGATGCGGTGCTGACCAGGTAGCCGTCGCCGCGCTCCAGCCAGTCGGGCAGAAGCGCCCGGGCCGCCCAGATGTGGGCCATCACGTTGATCTCCCAGGTGAGCTGGAGCTCCTCGTCCGGGGCCTCCGGCCCACCCGCGGGGCCGCCGATGCCGGCGTTGGAGAAGAACAGATCGATCGGGCCGCCGCTGCGCTGCGCCGACGCCACCAACTCGCGAATGTCGCCCTCCCGGCTCACATCGGCCCGGACGGCGACGGCGCCGATCTCGGCCGCGACCGACTGCAGGCGCTCGCCGGCGCGGTCTGAGACCACCACCCGCGCGCCCTCGGTCACGAATCGCGTGGCGCAGGCACGGCCGATGCCGCTGGCGGCGCCGGTGACGACGACGTGCTTGCCCGCCAGCTCCATGGCGGTAAGCCTATTGGCACCCTCTGGCCGCGTGGCGCGTGTCCGGCCGCGTGGGCGCCTCCGGCCGCGGGGGGCGCCTCCGGCCGCGTGGCGCGCCCACCGGCCGCGACCTCGGGCGGCGGACCGGCGGTCAGGAGGTCGCGTTGACCAGCACGCGCGCCCGCTGGCGCTCCGGGCTGATCCGCACCACGTTCCAGGCCAGACCGAGCCGCCGCATGGCCGCGATGATCAGCCCCGACGGATCGACCTCCCACCACCGTAGCCCGTGATAGGCCGAGCGCGGGAACGCGTGGTGGTTGTGGTGCCACGACTCGCCGAGCGACACCACCGCAAGCCAGCCGACGTTCGTCGAGTGGTCCTCGACGTCGAAGCGACGAGAGCCGAAGAAGTGGCAGACCGAGTTGACCGACCAGGTGACGTGGTGGACGAAGAAGATCCGCACCAGGCCGCCCCAGACGAGGCCTCGCGCGGCCCCCGCCAGGGTGAAGCCGTCGAACACAAATCCCGCCGCCGCCGGTATGGCCAGCGAAAGCAGCGCCAGCAGCGGAAACCCGCGAGCGATCCTCCTCATCGTCGGGTCCTCGTAGACATCGGCGGCGTAGCGCTTCCAGTCCGCCTGTCCCTGGGTCTCCAGCAGCCACCCCACGTGGGCGTGCCAGAGCCCTGCGAGACCGCTGCCGTGTCCCACGTGCGGGCTGTGGGGATCGCCTTCGCGGTCGGTGTGGGCGTGATGCTTGCGGTGATCTGCGACCCAGTCCAGCACCGACCCCTGAACCGAGAGCGACCCCATCACGGCGAAGGCGTGCTCCACCAACGGATAGCTGGCAAATGCGCGATGAGTGAGCAGCCGATGGAAGCCGACCGTGATCCCGACCGCGGTCACCAGGTACATGACGACCAGGATGATCAGGTCGGTGAGATCGACCGCCCGGTTCCACAGCATCACGACGGCGACCAGGGTGCCGACGAAGGGGAGCGCGACACCGATCAGGTTTGCGGTGCGCTCAGTCCTAGACATGACTTAAGCCTCTCATATGTAACGCCGCATTTCTTGCGCACCGGCCTGGTCCCGTGCCGCCAAAACTAGCTAAAAGTGATGAACGCCGACCGGTCAGCGCCGCTTGCGCGCCGGGCCGTACAGGATCCGGCGGGGGAGCGGCAGCGGCGACAGGCGACCGACCGCGTCGCCGAAGAACCCGCGCGCCTGCAGTTTGGTCAGCAGCTCCTCCAGCTCCAGTCGCTCCGCCTCGGTCAGCCGGCTGCGACGTCCGTGTCCGATCCGCACCAGCGCGATCAGCCGGCGCCGCTCCCGCGGCGACAGGCGGACGAGGTGATCGTGGGCGACGAGCGTCAGTTCCGCCACTACCAGCAGCTTGGCCACGGGCAGGCGCTTCAGCCCCGGTACGTGGCCGGTGGCGCGCCCGATGGAGCGATTGACAAAGCCCGATGGCATGCTCAGGAGTCTAGGAACCGGCCGCCCGTGCGGTCACACGGGCACCGCCCACGAGCTGCCGTCCTCCCATTGAACGGTGACCGCGGCGCCCGGTTCGGGCGCCTGCGATCCCGCGCTCGACGTCGCCACCAGCCGCCCCAGCGCGGGCGAGTCCAGCCGCACCGTCCTCTGGGCGCCGAGGAACGCGACGTCGATGACCGTCGCGGGCAGCCCCGCCGAGGCGACCTGTCCCGCGTCGATGCGCAGCTCCTCGGGCCGGACGACCAGCACCGTCTCGGCGCCGGCGGCGAGCCCGGCCGGCCCGGACGCGGCTCGTTCACCGACCCCCGACAGCGCGACCGTGTAGCGCCCGTCGCTGTGCACCCGCGTGATCCGCGCCGACAGCCGGTTGGACGCCCCGACGAAATCGGCCACGAACGCGGTGCGCGGCCGGCGGTAGACGTCCTCCGGGTGCCCGACCTGCTCCAGCACGCCGCCGTTCATCACCGCCACCCGATCCGACATCGAGAACGCCTCGCCCTGGTCGTGGGTGACGTAGCAGAACGTGACGCCCACGGCGCGGTGCAGGTCCTTGAGCTGGGTCTGCAGCTCGGCCCGGAGCTTGAGATCGAGCGCCCCGAGCGGCTCGTCGAGCAGCAGCACGTCGGGCCGGTTGACCAGCGCCCGCGCCAGCGCGACCCGTTGTTGCTGACCGCCCGAGAGCTGGTTGGGGCGGGCGTGCTCACGGCCGTCGAGCCGAACCAGCTCGATCGCCTCCGCCACCCGGGTCTGGATCTCCGAGCGGGGCCGGCGAGCCTCGCGCAGCCCGAAGGCGACGTTCTCCGACACGTCGAGATGGGGAAACAGGGCGTAGCTCTGGAACACCGTGTTGACCGCGCGGTGGTAGGGCCGGACGTTGGTGACGTCGCGGCCGCCGACGAGGATCCGGCCGCTCGTCGGATCCTCGAACCCGGCGATCAGGCGCAGGGTGGTGGTCTTGCCGCAGCCGGATGGGCCGATGATGGAGAAGAACTCGCCCTTGGGAACCTCCAGATCCAGCTCGCGCACGGCGGCGATGTCACCGAACCGCTTGCTGATCTGGGTGAGGCTGATCGCCGACTCGGTCATCCTTGATACAGCCCAAGCAAGCGGCTGCGCCGGCTCGATCGTCCGATGCGTCCCGCGGTGGTCAACGTGACCACGGCCAGCGACATCAGCGCCACCGTCAGGAACATCACGAACACGCCGACGGCGTTGATCTCCGGAGTGATGCGAAAGCGGATCATCCCCAGCAGCACGATCGGCAGCGGCGATTGCGAGGTGCCTTGCAAGAAGTACGAGGTGACCACGTCGTCGAGTGAGAAAGTGAACGCCAGCAGGCCGGCGGCGATGATCGCCGGCATCAGGTTGATCAGCGTCACCCGGCGAAACGTCCGCCACGGAGTGGCTCCGAGATCGGCGGCGGCCTCCTCCAGCGCCGGGTCCAGGCCCACCAGCCGCGCTTGGATGATCAGCGTGGAGTAGGCCGAGTTCAGGACCGCGTGCCCGATCACGATCGCCGGCAGCCCGAGCGCGAAGTGGATCTTCAAAAACAGGAAGAAGAGCGCGCTGGCGAAAACGACCTCCGGCACCACGATCCGGGCGTAGACCAGACCGTCGTAGAAGGCTCGCGCCCGGCGCGGTGCGTGCCGCCACCACAGCCCACCGGATACCGCCACGATCAGCGAGAGCAGCGCGGACAGCACGGCGATGATCAGCGTGGTCTCGAACCCCGCGCGGACGTTGGAATCGCTGAGCGCCTGCCCGAACCAGTGCGTGGTGGCCCCGCTCCACCCCGTGAGCAGCGAGTTGGAGTCAAACGAGCCGATGATCACCGCCACCAGCGGGATCCACAGAAACGCGATCACCAGCGCACTGAGCACGGCGCTGACCGGGTGACGCCTGAGGCTCACACCGTCACCACCGACGCCTGGCTGCGCCGCAGCACGAACAGAACCACCATCAGGACCACCATCAGCGCCACCGCCAGCGCCGAGCCGAACGGGTAGTTGCCGGTCTCCTGGAACTGGTTGGCGATGATGTTGCCGACCATCAGGGTCTTGCCGCCGCCGAGGATCTCGGGGATCACGTACTCGCCCATGGCGGGGACGCCGACGATGATGCTGCCGGCGATCAGGCCCGGCCTGGCCAGCGGCAGCACCAGGCGCCGGAACTGGCGCCACGGGGTCGCACCGAGGTCGGCACCGGCGTTGTAGATCGCCGGATCGATCCGCTCCAGCGACACGTAGATCGGCAGGATCATCAGCGGCAGGTAGGAGTAGACGATCCCGATGCCGATGGATGCGGGCGTGTAGAGCAGGTTGATGTGCGAATGAGCGCCGACGATCCCCAGCGTGCGAGCCAGCCGGTCGAGCGGCCCATCGTTCTGGAGGATGTCCACCCACGAGTAGATGCGGACGATGAAGCTGGTCCAGAACGGGATGATCACGGCGGCCAGCAGCAGGCGCTGCGTCCGCGGGCCCTGCCGCGAGATGAAGTAGGCGAGCGTCAGGCCCAGAACCGCGCACACGAGCGTCGTCCCCACCGAGAGAGCGACGCTGCGCAGCAGCGTGTCGAGGTACAGCGAGGAGGTGAAGGCGCGGTAGTTGGCGGTCGTCCAACCGAAGTCGACGTTGAACGAGACCAGGTTCTCAGAGGCGAAGGAGTAGACCAGGATCAGGACCAGCGGCGCCACGAAGCAGACGAGCGTGATCAAGCCCGTGGGAAGGGCCAGGAGATGGTGAGCGGCGCGTCGGGGCACCAACGACCCGCGCCGCGGCCGGGCGTCCGCCAGGACCTCGCCGGCTACGCCGCCTTGATTTCCTGCCAGGTATTCGCCCACAGCGTCGCCCCGGCGCCACCGAGATAGCGGTCGAACTCGACCTTCTTCAGGGTGGTCTCGTTGGGCACGAGGATGGGGTTCTTGGCAATCGACGCCTTGATGAACGGGGTGGCCTTGGGCACGACGTAGGCGGTGCCGGTCGTGTTGACGAACTGCGCGTACTGGCTGGGCTCCAGCAGGAAGTTCATGAACGCCGAGACCAGGTCCAGGTGCTTGGTCGACTTGGCCGCGGAGAAGCCCTCCAGGTAGGCGTGCATGCCCTCGGTGGGCTCCACCCACTCGATCTTCGGCTGCTGGGCCTTGTTGAGCGCAACGTCGTAGTCCCAGTCCATGGCGATTGCTGTCGTGCCGTTGATCAGACCCTGTCCGACGTTGGTGTTCAGGAACGCCTTGAGGTGCGGCTTTATCGAGATCACCGCGTTCTTGCACGCAGTGAGCGCCTTCGGATCCACGGTGTTGCTCGAGTACCCCAGGTACTTCAGCGTCGAGCCCATGGTGTCGCGCTCGAGGTCGATGAACACGACCTGGCCCGAGACCTTCGGGGCCAGGCGCCACACGTCGTGCCAGCTGGTGATCTTCTCGCCGACGATGTCCGGTCGGTAGCCGATCCCCACCTTGCCGTAGTCGGTCGGGATCCCCCACGGGTAGGCGGTGCGGAAGCTCTGGGTGACGTTGGCGATGTTCGGGATCTTCGCGAAGTCGAGCGTCTGCAGCACCCCGGCCGCAGAGGCCTGGCCGGCGTCGCTGGTGTCGGCGAGCAGGAAGTCGTACTGCCCGCTCTTGAACGCGAGCACCACCTCGGCGCTGGAGCTGGTGGCGTTGGTGACCTGCTTGACCGTCGCGCCCGGGTGGAGCTTCTGGAACGTGCTGATCTCGTGAGGGCCGATCCAGTCGGGGTAATTGTTGAGCACGATCTGGCCGCTCATCGACCCGCCGCTCGCAGCCGACTTGCTGCTCGCGGAGCCCGAGGAGCTCCCGCCGCACGCCGCCAGCAGCGCGCCTGCGGTCGGCAGGCCCACGCCCGCCACCGCCGCCTGGCGCAACAGCGCGCGCCGGGAGAGCAGAGGGAACGGTGGCTCGTTGGTGTTCTCGGGCGCGCTCAACGGTCGGCGGAAGGTACCAGCTTGGTCGAATCGATTCAAATCAGTACTATTTCGATCGATTTAGTTCTCTGTGCTCACTCCGCCAATCCGCAAGTGGCGGGGTATCTTGCCCGACGATGCCACTCCCCCCAACGACGCTGAGACGGGCAACTCGCGCCGCCGAGATCGTCGCGGAGCTCCCGCGCGCGACCGTCACCCGGGACGACTGGATCGTCCTCGCCGACGGCTGCCGCCTGTTCGCCCGGGTGATCCTGCCCGACGACGCTGACCGTAACCCGGTCCCCGGGGTGCTTGAGTATCTCCCCTACCGCCTCACCGACGGCACCGCGGTGTCCGACGCAACTCACCATCCGTACTTCGCCGGCCACGGTTATGCGTCGATCCGGGTCGACATCCGGGGCACCGGAAACTCCGACGGAATCCTGATCGACGAGTACCTGCCGCAGGAGCAGGACGACGCCTGCGAGGTGATCGAGTGGATCGCCGAGCAGCCGTGGTGCACCGGAGCGGTGGCGATGTTCGGCAAGTCGTGGGGCGGGTTCAACGGGCTCCAGGTGGCGGCGCGCCGCCCCCCGGCGCTCAAGGCGGTGGTCAGTGCCTACTCCACCGACGACCGCTACGCCGACGACGTCCATTACATGGGCGGCTGCCTGCTCGGGCACGAGGCGCTGAGCTGGGGCAGCTACATGCGCGGCATCAACGCGTTGCCCCCGGATCCGGAGATCGTCGGCGAGCGCTGGCGGGAGATGTGGCTTGACCGGCTGGAGCGCACGCCGTTCTTTGCCGAGGAGTGGATCCGCCACCAGCGCCGGGACGAGTTCTGGCGCCAAGGGTCGATCTGCGAGGACTTCGCCGCGGTGCAGGCGGCGATCCTGATGGTCGGTGGCTGGGCCGACGGGTACACCAACGCGGTCGACCGAACGGTCGCCGGCCTCACCGCGGCCGGCGTGCCGTGCCGCGGGCTGGTCGGCCCGTGGAGTCACGGTTGGCCGGAGATCGCCGACCCGGGACCGAAGATCGGGTTCCTCCAAGAATGCGTGAAGTGGTGGGATCACTGGCTCAAGCGCGTCGACAACGGGGCGATGGAGGAGCCGCTGGTTCGCGCCTGGCTGCAGGACTACGCCCCGCCGGTGGCCCACCAGGGCTTCCGTGCCGGTCGCTGGGTCGGCGAGACCGAGTGGCCCTGCACCCGGACGTCGCCCCGGCGATATCACCCGCGGCCCGGAGGCGCTCTGACCACCGATCCCGGCGAGCCAGCGCGCACCAGCATCGTGGGCAGTGCGATGGCGGGGTCAGACGCCGGCGCGTGGTGCCCGTACGGCCTGATCACCGACTTCCCGCCCGATCAGCGGGCCGAGGACGGCCTGGCGCTGAGCTTCACCTCAGCGCCCCTGGATGACGTCCTCGAGATCCTCGGAGCGCCGGTGGTCACGCTCGAGCTCACCGTGGATCGGCCGCTCGCCCTGGTCGCGGTCAGGCTGTGTGACGTCGCTCCCGACGGAGCGTCGCTGCTGATCGCCCGCGGCCTGCTCAACCTGTGCCACCGCGGCGGGCATGACCGTCCCGCGCCGATGCCGGTGGGGCAGCCGACAGCGGTTTCCGTCCCGCTGGATTTCGCCGGCCACTCGTTCGCCGCCGGCCATCGCCTGCGGCTGACGATCTCGCCCACGTATTGGCCCTACGCCTGGCCCTCCCCGGAGGCCGTCACCCTTGGCGTGTCACTGGGCGCCCCCACCGCAATCGAGCTGCCGGTGCGTCCGGTGGATGTGACTGAGCCGCCGATCGCGCCGTTCCCGGCGCCGGAGCACTCTGCGCCGGCAGCGGGCCAGGTTCACGCGGTGCCGTGGCGGACGCTTCACCGCGAGCTCGCCACCGGCCGGATCGCGCTTGACGTCGGCGCCCAAGAGGACACCCGGCTCCAGGACTCAGGGCTCGAGTTCGGCGAGGTACTCAACCGGCGCTACCTCCTCCACGAGGGAGATCCGGCGTCGGCGCGAGTCGAGTGTCGCGGAGACCACTGTCTCCGCCGCGGTGACTGGCGGATCTCGGTCCGCGTCCGCACCGCCCTGTCGAGCACCCCGGAGGCGTTTCTGATCACCAGCGAGGTCGATGCCTTCGAGGGGGATCGCCGCGTCCACGCCCGGCGCTCGGCCGTGGAGATCCCCCGCGACTTCGTTTGACGTGCGCCAACCCACGATCGCCTAGCTCGGTTCTGGTGGTGAGGGTGGGTCGTCGGTTCGGGGGATGCCGAGCCGCCGGCTGATCTCCCGCAACAGCTCGGGATCTGCGGTTTGACGGGCGTGCGCCCGCTCGACGAGCTCGCGTTCCTGATCGCGCAGCCCGGCAGCGCGTTCGAACTCCTGCGCCTCGATCGCCTCCTGCTTGGCGCGCCGCACCTCCTTGACCTGCCGGGAGAGCTGCTCCCGCGCCCGCGTCGCCCGCACTCGGGCGTCCGTGACCTGCTCTCGGGCCCGCTCGATCGTGCCCCACAGCGTGTCCAAGTCGACTTCCAGGTCGCCCAGTGCGCGGCCGGCCAGGGTGTCCGACGCGCAGGCCAGGGCGAGCAGGAGATCGCCGGCGTCGGGGTCGCGACCGAGCTTGCCGCGAATCTCCACCGCCAACTGACCCAGAACCGGCCCTAGCCCATCGAGCCACGCCGGGTCGACAGCTGGCCGGACGCTCACCCTGCTGCCCGACTCCGCCAGAACGGCGCCCGGGCCCGAGAGCATCCGGATCACCTCGTTGCGGACCTTCTCGGAGTCGGCGTGGAAGTCGAGCAGGATCCGGGCCGCCACGCCCTCGTTCTCGCGCACCAGCCCGAGCAGGATGTGCTCGGTGCCGATGTAGTTGTGGCCCAGGCTGAGCGCCTCGCGTAGCGATAGTTCGAGCACCTTCTTGGCTCGTGGGGTGAACGGGATCTGGCCGGAGGTGGCCTCCTCGCCCCACCCGACGATCCGCGTCACTTGCGTACGGGCACGCCCGATCGAGACCCCGAGCGCCTCGAGCGCCCTCGCCGCCAGACCCTCCTCCTCGCGCAACAGCCCGAGCAGGATGTGCTCGGTACCGATGTAGTTGTGCTTGAGAGCCCGCGCCTCCTCCTGGGCCAGCACGACGACCTGGCGGGCTCGCTCTGTGAACCGCTCGAACAGGCCCCAAGAATCCCACCCCGAATGGTCGCTGACAAGCAAGGCGCAGCCCGGCCCCATCCCCAGGTACCTTGGCGAGGTCCGAGCACACACCGAGATCTCGAGGAGACTTGCCGATGGCGACTGACAGTCCGATGCAACTGGGAATGATCGGGTTGGGGCGAATGGGCGCCAACCTTGTCCGGCGGCTGTTGCGCGACGGCCACCGCTGCGTCGTCTACGACGTTAGCGCCGATGCGGTCACCGCGCTCGAGGGCGAGGGCGCGGACGGCTCCACCTCGCTGGCCGAGTTTGTGAGCAAGCTGGAGAAGCCCCGGGCGCTGTGGATCATGGTCCCCGCTGGGATCGTGCAGAGGACGCTGGACGAGCTCAGCGAGCTGCTGGACGAAGGCGACATCGTCATCGACGGCGGCAACTCGTACTACCGCGACGACATCGTCCGCGCCCAGCAGCTGTCAGGCAAGGGGATTCACTACGTCGACTGCGGCACCAGCGGCGGCGTCTGGGGCCTGGATCGTGGCTACTGCCTGATGATCGGCGGCGAAGCCGATCCGGTGGCGCACCTCGACCCGATCTTCAAGACGATCGCCCCCGGCGAGTCCAGCGCCTCCCCCACGCCAGCCCGTACTCGCCAGGACGGAACCTCACCGCAGGGCTACCTCCACTGCGGCCCGAATGGCGCCGGGCACTTCGTGAAGATGATCCACAACGGCGTGGAGTACGGAATGATGGCCGCGATCGCCGAGGGCCTGAGCATCATCCAGCACGCCGACGCCGGCTCGCGGCCCCCCGAGGAGGCCGACGCCGAGACGACGCCGCTGCGCGATCCCGGCGCGTACCAGTACGACATCGACGTGGGTGAGGTGGCGGAGCTGTGGCGGCGGGGCTCGGTCGTCGGCTCCTGGCTCATGGACCTGACCGCCGACGCTCTCGCGCGCTCTCCACACCTGGACGACTTCGCCGGCCGCGTCTCCGATTCCGGAGAGGGACGCTGGACCGTCGACGCGGCGATCGACGTCGGCGTCCCCGCCGCCGTGATCACCTCCGCCCTGTACGAGCGCTTCCAGTCCCGGGGCAACGGCGACTTCACCAACAAGATCCTGTCGGCGATGCGCTCGGAGTTCGGTGGCCATGCCGAGAAGCCCGGCGAGGCGCCGGCGCCGGCGTCGGACAGCAAGACGGCGGGAGAAACCCACCCTGACGGCTGATCCAGGCGGCGAATCGCTGCGTAAGGACGAGAAGTGGGGGCACGGGGTAGCTCTCGGAGGGCCCGCCGCCCCCCCAGCCTCCGGCGGGCCCTCCGACTCCTCGTCCCGCACCCGACTCGCGGGCGAAGATCACCAACCGAGGGTGCCGGGCGACCCCTTGAACGGCCCGACGAGATCGGCGGTCACCCACCCGCCGTAGAAGTCGCCCGCCTGTGCCTGCACCGGCTCGGCGTCGAGCCACGCCGCGTCCACCCGGCCGGGATAGAACGCGACGTAGTCACGCAGCGCCTCATAACCCCGGCTCGGATCCGGGTAGCTCCAGCCCACCGCGGCCACACGGCGGCCGTCGACGATCGCGTCGACGTAGCGCGCGGCGCCCTTGAACTCGCACCAGGTCGACCCGCCCGAGCTGGGAGCCAGAAGCTCGGCCCGCACCGCGCTCGGCGGGACGTAGATCGTCGGGGGATGGCTGGTCTCCAGCACGCGCACCGCGTCGGTGCTGTCGGCCAGTGTCTCACCGGCCAGCTGGACCCGCACGCGGCGCTCGCAGGGCACGATCGCCGGCGGCCGCGGGTAGTCCCAGACTCGCTCCACGATCGTCACCGGCGCTCGTCCGCGGTCTCCACGTGACGGGCGAGCTGCTCGTGGGAGGCGTCGCGCCCTGGCAGACGCCGCGCCGTCAGGCCGGGCCCCGCCTGGCGCAGCCGCTCACCGGGCCGGTCCCCCTGCAACGCCAGCTCGGTGAACGAGCGCATCCGCCGGTTGGTGCTGTCCAGGAACACCGAGCGCTCGTGGTCGCGCAGCAGCCAGAAGCCGATCCGCACGAACGGATTGGCGATCGGCGCCGTGCGCGAGACCGCGTAGACGCGGAACTCCACCTCGCCCGAGTCCAGCCACTTCCACACCTGCCAGTCCATCTGGCCGGCCTCGACGTGCCCCTCGAGCGTCCGGTAGAACCACCCGAACACCCGGGCCCGCCGGCCGTCCTGCTCGCGGACCTGGTCGTAGACGTCGCCGACCCGCACCCCGACGAACACGCGCACCACGCTCAACGTCCGCAGCTCCAGGAGCATGTCGCGGCCGGCGAGCGGCCTGGCCGGGTCATAGAACGCCCGCACCATCGACGGGTCGGCGAACTCATACCCGCGGATCAGGCGGCGGGCGATCTCCCAGCTGCCCGCCTCGACCGGATCCCCCGGCGGCTCGGCCGGGAGCGGCTGCCGGCGGTCGTCGACGTTCCAGCCCGCCGGCAGGGGGGCGACATCGATGGCGCCCGGGTCGAAGTTGACCGGCTTGACCGCGAGCCGGGTCAGCCGCTTGCGGATCCGGGGGGTCACCGCGGCAACGGCGGCTCAAGACGCCGGGTCACGATCTCGATGCCGCCGGTCATCCGACCGCCGGAGAGCGAGACCACACCCTCCAGAAACGAGATCCACATGTGCAGCTGGATCTCCTTGGCCATCCGGACGCGGCTGTAGAGCAGGTCGACCACGCGATCGGAGCTCCGCGCCCAGGATTCGATCTCGAACCCGACCAGCTCCCCGGGCTCGGCCCGGAATTCGATCTGCCCGGCCTCGAGGTGACCGGCGAGCGTCGCCAGCCGGAACGACAGGTCGTCGGTCGCGATCACTCGCACGGGACCGTCCCACGGACCCGGCATCCGCACCACGAACTCGTCGCCCACGCTCATCTGATCCGGCTCGCCCAGCACCTTCTGAAACCGGGCGAACTGGGTCGGGGCGGCGCGATTGGGCTTGCCCTTGAGCTCCCACATCATCGCCTCGGGCGTCAGGGCAGCGTCCCGGATGCGGGTGCGATAGCGACGATGAAACAGCGAACCGTAGCCATCTTCGACGGCCTGGACCTCATCCTCATCCACCCCGGCCGGAAACTCGGGCGGCCGCTGCTCCCCGGTGCCGTCGCCGACCGTCTCTGAGCGATGCAGCGGCGTCGAGCGCCACATGTAGTCCCACGAGGTGAGGCCGATTCCGACCGGCCAGGTGGCGGCGGTCAGCCAGCGGCTGGCCAAAGTGGGGCGGCGCGACATACCGCCCCACGTTACCCACCGGCGCGTTTGCCGGGCACTCGGCGCGGGAAGCGTGCCCTCATCGACCGCCGGCGACCCCTCGGAGGCCGCCCGGCGCAAACCCCCCCATCATGCTGACCGACCGCCTTCATCAAGCTGGATTGCAATCCGGTCAGATGTACGTCCTGTCGGTGGGCTCGATCGGGCTGTGCATCGGGCTGTGGATACGCGCCAAGACCGTCGACCAGGACGAGCGGGGCAACGCCGAGCGCCGGGCGCTATTCGTGGGACTGTGGCCGCCCACCATCTGGCTGATCGGTGATTCGCTGGCGCGGTACGAGTCGGTGTCGGCCACCCTGTGGCAGAGGTTGCTGCCGTGACCCGGTCCCCGCTCCGGGGAGTAGCCGCCGCCGTCCTCGGCCTGAGGATCGCCTATGGAGCGGGGCTCATCGCCGCTCCGGCGCGCTTGGCCGAGCGCTGGCTGGGCTCCGAGGCCGGTCGCGCGCCGACCCAGGTTCCGCTGCGCGCGTTGGGGACGCGGGAGATCGTCCTCCACGTGGGCGGGCTGCTCGCCGCCCTCGGCGATGCGCCCGTGCGCCCGTGGCTGCTCGCCAGCGCCGCGGGCGACCTGACCGATGTGGCGGCCACCTTCGTGGGCCGGCGCCAGCTGCCGGACGGGTCGGCGCTGGCCACGCTCGTCGTCGCCGGAAGCTCGGCGCTGGCCAGTGGTGGCCTGGCGATCGCGGTCGATCGCTGAGCTCTGAGCTCGGCTACGCGGTCAGCGCGTTGAACGTCGCCGCCGTGGCGGCCCCGAACACGAGGTGCATCAGGGCGTCGCCGGCCAGCGAGCCCGCCGGCTGACGCCACGGAGCAGGCGCCAGGCCGAGCGCTGGCAACTCGGCCAGGGACAGGATCCAGGCGGTGAGTCCGAGCGCGGCGCCGCTGAGCGTCGCCGACCGGCGCCGGCGCAGCGACCCGACGACGAGACCGAACGGGATCCCCCACGTCGTCCCGTACAAGGCGTGCATGGTTTGGTTGAGAGCGGGTCTCCGCTGGCGCGGGACCCGCTTGTTCAGGGCTCCCTCGATGATCCGGCGGCCCACCTGCTCCGGCGCCGAGCTCGGGGCGCCGCCGGTGAGCTTGAGGTAGGCCGTCTGCACCGATGTCATGGCGGCGGTGCCCACGGCGGCGGCCGCCAGACCGCGGCCGGCGGAGATAACCGGCGACGTGCGGGCGTCCGGCTCGGGCTCGCTGACCTGGGGAGTTTCGGGTGCGCCGGAATTGTCGTCCGCCGGCCGAGTGGCGCGCATGGCCACCAACACCGCCAGCGCGTCCTCGGCCACCCCGAGCGCGGGATCGGGAATCCCGGTCTTCGCGCCGATCATGGAGCGCAGCCGTTCGGAGGCGTAGGTGCTCGCCAGCGAGCCGGCGGCAGCCGCCCCCGCCCCGGCTGCGCCGGCGATCTCCCGTCCCACCAGTGAGGCGGCGATTGCCCTCCCCGCCAGCGCCGGCGGATCGCTGCGCGGGGGGACGAACGGCAGCTTGTCGGCGGTCATCTCCCCGGCCGCCGCCGTCAGCACTGCGATGCGGGCGGCCGATCCCCATCGGCCACGGGCGGCGAGCCCGGCGGGGGCGGCCATGGTTCGCAGGCCCGACGTCGCCCCCAGGATGGCCGCCCGGCTCAGTCCGAGCCGGTGAGATGCGTTCGGCACGCTGGCTCTCTGCCCAAGCGTTGCGTCCAGCAAACACCGCGGGACGCGTGGCTCACGTCGCCGGCGTCCAGTGGAAGTTGAAGCTCACCCGGTGCGGCTTGAGCCAGACATGCTGGTACTCGACGTGACGAGCGGACACCGGCGGGCTGATCAGCAGGCTCAGCTGGTACTGGCCGCCGCCGGGGACACTGACGTCGTTGCCGTAGTGCGGGCCCATGTACCGCGAGATCATCGGCCACTGGCGCTCGTCGTACACCAGCTTGCCGGCCTTGCGAATCGTCGCCCACACGCTCGCGTACGGGATCGGCACGCCGGTCTGTGCGTCGTTGAGCATCACCATCAGGTGAAAGCTGGTCTTCGGACCCGGCTTGACCATCTTCTCGGTGGTGCCGTCGTAGATCACGAACGGCACCGCGGTCATCGCGCGCGCGGTGATCTTCATTCCCTGCCAGCTGGTCGATGCCAGCACCTGGGTCGGCACCGGCTTGATCCCGTCTACGGACATCCCCTTACCCGAGCCGGAGCTCATGTTCATTGCGCTCACCGAGCTCGAGGTCGCGGCCGCGGCGGTGGTGCTCGTCTTGTCCGCGCTCGCGCACCCGGCGATCGTCGCCACCGCCGCGCAAGCGAGCACACCCCTGGCCACTGAGCGAAGGGCGTGGTTTGATCTGATCATCTGAAGGTCCCTTCGGCTCTCAACTGATGGCCACCGGGTCCCGCCGGACCGGCGGCGGCGTGGTTCGGGCTGGATCCTCGGCGGGGACCAGCGCATGCATGGCGACCGCGAGCAGGACGAACAGCGGTCCCGCGTTGGGATCGGTCGCCCCTCCGGCAAAGATGCCTCCGAACCCCTGACCGAGGACCCAGTAGGCGAGGTTGAGGACGATCGCGGCGATCAGGAACGGGCGGGGGTGCCAGCTGGTGGCAACCGCGATCGCGATCGCCCACGAGACGAACGCGAGCACGACGGCGATCACCAGACCGTTGGCGTGGGCGGCATTCGCAACCCAGTCCTGCACGGTGCTCAGCCAGCTCATGCCAGACGGCGCGGCGTTGATCAGGTCGCGGGTGGCGTTGGCGCTGCTGTTGACCGCCAGCAGCCACAGGCCCCCCATCAAACCCCACAGCACCGCCCAGGTGATCCTGGCGTTACGCGCCCCGAGCAGTCCGCCGGGACGATCGTTGGGCCAGACGATCAGGCCGATGACCGCGTACAGCACCACCGCTCCCGGCGCGCCGGTCAGCGGGTTCGCCATGTTCATGAACAGCATCCCGAACGCCTCGCCAAACCACCACACCACCAGTACCCAGGCAAACGACGCAACCAGCGCTGGCTTGACGGTGCGGCGGTAGAGGATCCCCAGCCCGATCAGGCACTGGGTCACCGCAAACGCCGAGTTGAGCAGGACCTGATGATCGGCAAGGAGGTTGATCGACCAGTTCATGCTGCTCGACAGCCAGTACGGCTGCCCGGCGGTCATCCCCGTCAGCATCGCAATGAAGCCCCTGCCGTACATGAACGACTGAAACTGCAGCGCTCCATCCAGCAGCCAGATCAGACCGAGAAGAGTCTGGATCGAACGGCGGACGTCGGAGAAGAAGTACGCCTGCAGGCGCGCCAGGACCGTGTCGCCGCTGGCGGCGGCGGGAACGGCCCTGGACCCAGCGATGCTGCTCATCTTTCACTCCTAGCGGTCGTTGCCCGAGACCATCGATGAGAAGGACGGTCTCGATCTAACTTTG